>NZ_BAKF01000001.1 GCF_000614025.1 Prevotella aurantiaca JCM 15754 | reverse complement strand
TTTATGCTGAAATATTGTTTTTAAGGGAGGACTATTTAGGGCTTTTTTTATTTTCCAAAAATACTAAAACTCCCAGTCCATCTAAGCCCTCTAAAACATAGTTGGTACATCGTTGCTGTTTCGTCTAATTCTGTTATTCAATTTAAAGAGTAACAAACGCCTATCCCAACCCACCCCTTCATATCTACCAAAAGCAAATTAAGACCTGCTATCGTTAGTAAGAATGTTCTATCCTAAACGCTCTAAAAGAGTTCGCCAAGTCCATAAAATAAGTGCCATAATATTGTAAAGATTTATCCACAGCACAACAATCGCATAAACATTTGATATCCAATGCTTTGCAATACCCCTTGTTTTGCATCGCAAAAGAGCCTGTTTTGCTCGGCAAAAGCGCCTATATTGCAGCGTAAAACAACCGCTTTTGGAAAGTAAAAATGTCTACATCATTTTTTTGTAGCGTTTTCTTTACAAAGTTATAACGATTTCGGCATGTAACAACTTGGGGAATATGGGCACGTAGTTCGTTGCATGCCATAAAATTATAAAACCATTTTGCTTACCCCTAACAGTTGGTTATACCTTCTGGAAAACAGTTTTGTATAAGTTTTAAATATATTATTCGTCTGATGAAATGAAATATTCGTTGTTGGTTTTAATATCAAGCCAACCTTCTATACCATCTTTTTTAATGTAATAAAACGAGAGGGTGCGTTGCTCTAACTTGTCGTACACAGGTGCTTTATCACTTGGAAAGAGTCCCACCTTGCCATCTTTGTAGAAATAAATAAGGCCATCACGGCGCATAATAATGGAGTCGTGCACTATTGGAAGCAATGTTTTACCTTTAAGCTTCAGGACTGGATAGGTTAGAATATTCCTTTCCCAATATTTCGAGCGACGTACTGTTCTCTTGGGGTTTACACCCTGTGGCTGCTTATAATCATAGGCAACGATACCATATTTGCCGTTTCTCCCTACCCTTATCCATTCTTGATGCATTTCTATGTCGCCACGGATACTACTATTTTCATCACGTTCAAATTCCTTATCTCCTGTCAGGAAGGAAACAAAATCGGTAGGTTGGCAATCTGAAAGTATAAAGCGTTCATCTTCTTCGTCGGGTGCTCCTGGCCCAAAAGTATAGATTTGCAACTGATAAAGTCCTTTGCTTTGCTGCAACGTATATCTCCAATGAGCAACTGTACCACAATAAGACACATCTCTTTCAGTGGGATTTGCTAACTTTTTGCCCTTCTTATCACAGTAGTAAGGACCATTTTCGGTCAATACTTCTATGCATCTTGGATTACAATCCTCTACTTCTCGAGTTACTAATACTTTAGGGTTATGCTTTGTTTTATTATCGTTTTGCTTGCTTGTAACATGGTTATCGCTGTTCTTTCTAATAATGAAGCACTCATTATCGTTAACCATATCCATGGCATAAAGACATGCTGTACTGAAGCAAAAAAGTAGTAAAAAGAAAATAGTTTTACGCATAAGTTTATGTATTATAAAAACAAAGATAGTGTTTTAGAAAGAAAAACGCAACTTCTTTAAGAAACTTTAAAACTATAAGACAAAATATTTCGAAGTATGAAGATAGTACCAAAAAGGCACTAAAGAAGGCTACATTACATTTAAAGCAAGAGGGAAAATGAAGCGATATAAATGTAAAGTTTTATTCAAGCTACAACTATCGTGTAACAATTTGACTTACAACGCTTTACAATACCCCTTGTCTTGCATCGCAAAAGAGCCTGTTTTGCTCGGCAAAAGCGCCTATATTGCAGCGCAAAACAGCCGCTTTTGCAACGCCAAACAACTTTTCTCGCTTTTTGCATGTACTTCTTTTACAAAAGAAGAAGTATTTTATTGCTGCATTTTCACACTGATTTTCAGTTTAGACTTGACCTGTATCAAAAAATGTTCCTATAAATTGAAATTTATAAAATAATCTCGTTTATTTTTTTATTATTCAATAAAAAGAGAGTAATTTTGCACCCAGTTAAATAGGAAAAATACATAGATCGTGGTTTAATAGTTAGGATAACCAAATCTGAATTTAAAGGAAAAAAAGTATGAAAGCATCAGTAAAGGCTCAAAAAGAAACTTATCTTCAACCAGTTTGCACCATCATTAAGATGCAAACTGAATCGCACATGATGGTTATTAGTGCAGGTACTACAAACCCAAAGGAGGGAGGAGACCCAACAGGAGGCAACGGAAACACACCTAATCCATTCGGTGCGTCGCCTTCAAAATTCCAGTGGTTCGATGAAGAAAACTAAGAAGTATTTAATAAGATTGATAGAAAAATGAGAAAAAACATCTTTTTCCCCGTAGCTTGCATCCTTATGTCAGCACCCTTATTGACAGGATGTAATGACAGTATTGAGGACTCTAACGAAGACTATTCAACTGTTTACACATATAATTTAGTTGCCGATGCATCAGATGTACAGGCTAAAAGTCCTGTAAGTCGTGTCTTAATAGAAGATGCACAACACAATCTGACTTCTAAATGGGCAGCAAGCGACAAAATCATGGCTTATGTATTAAACGATAATCTTAAAGCCAACGATTACAGCCAGATATCGAATGTATCAACTGGTTCGCTCAATCGATTTGATGGTGACATCTCTTCAAGGAGTCAGCTTAGCACAAATAGCGAGATAGCTTTCTTCTATCCGGGTAGCGCTTTAACTGGTAATAATAAGACAGCTATACCTGTTACGGCTACAACCAGCGGACAAGAAACTTACCATGACGAGGCTAATAAGACGCAAGAGCTTGTTGAACTAAACCTTACACGCCAAGATGGTACTGCAGAAACCATTGGTAAGCGTTTCGATTTCCAGTGGGCAAAGAAGCAACCAAAGAGCATTAACGGCAAGAAAGTTACCTTAGATATTGGTAATATGAAGCGTATCGTTACAATCTGGGGCTTGCGTTTCACTGATAACAACAACACTCCACTTGCAAATATCGACTCTATCTATATCTCAAACGTTAAGGGTAGCGATGTTTTCAACCTTAAAACAGGTGCATTTGTGGGCAATAATCCAACTGACGAGAGAACAAACATTGTGCTAAAGCCTGCCCAAGGCAAGAAGCTTAGCTCTGTTGGTGGAAACTATACCTATGCTGCATTCATTCCAGGTAGATATACCGATGTTGTGGTTATAGCTTATGTGGGCAATAAATGCTATTATAAGGAGTTTAGTTCTATTGCTTTCGACGAGGATAAAATATATCGAAGCGACCTCTTAAAGATGGAAGAAGCTAAGCAAAAACCTTTTGTTGAGATACAAGGAATAAAGTGGGCAACAGGTAACTTCATTCATTATAAAGAAGGAGGTCAAGAGTATTGGGGTATCGCTCCTACACAATGGTGGATATCACGCCGTGCCGTTAGCTTAGGATCTAACCGCAAACCAGTAGCTTCTGGAGGCATTTTGCAATCGTCACAGTTTGAAGACGCCCCTACTCAGACCGATGATGATGTCGATCTTTTCCGTTTTGGAGATATTGAAAATGCACTAAATCTTAGTTCAAATAGATTCAAAAGTGGAGTAAAAAATATTGTGAAGAAGTTCTTTGTGGGCGATGGTCCTTTAAGACCAGAAACCCATGACCGCACAAAAGCAAAATATGGAGACCTTGTTTGGTACCATACAATGAACAACCACAAGAAGTATCGCTACCCAACTAAAGCTGAATTACAAACATTATATAATAATGCGAATGTAGAACCAGCATACTGTTATACTGACAAAGGTACGATTGTGTATGGCGCCTACTTTACAACCAACTCTCAAAGTGGAACAAATAGGGTTAAAGCGTTCCCTACAGGCGTAAGAGCATACGATAGATATAAGAATGTTACAGGACTCATTCGTGTTAATAAAGGTTTATTCTTGCCTATTACAGGTAGACGAATATTAGGTAATAACCACATTGGACTTAGAGATATGACATGGGGTTCTGGAGCGTATGGGCAATATTTGCAAGGTGAAGCTGGGGGGCTTGTTCAAGTAGAATTTTTCTTTTTTGGACCAACACAATGGAATTTTAATTATTCTGGAAAGGCTCAAGCCTCTGCTATCCGCCCTGTCTTAGACAGCGACGATGGTCGAGAAGACAGAGCCTTCGCACCATTTGCCAATGTGAAATAATAGCAGAAAATGGCGATTTAAGGCTTCATTGAAGC
This sequence comes from Prevotella aurantiaca JCM 15754, assembly GCF_000614025.1. Classification (GTDB taxonomy): domain Bacteria; phylum Bacteroidota; class Bacteroidia; order Bacteroidales; family Bacteroidaceae; genus Prevotella; species Prevotella aurantiaca. The sequence continues at coordinate 212,326 of NZ_BAKF01000001.1, read as the reverse complement.
ACAAGAAAGTAACAAACGCAGTGCTTTTATAAGCTTAAAAGCATTCTAAAATATTCCCACCATAGTAGGAAATCTGTCCAACTATGGTGGGTTTTCTATATGCTTATATTTAAACAATTAAAGAAATACACAATAATAAACATATAAGAACTTTACCGCACACACCTTTTCTAAAGCCTGTTAATGGCGACTAACAAACAAGCAAACACCTTATTCACACCCCATAAAATTGTAAATATTTCTCCAAACGCACCTTGATGTGTAATAACCTTATTACCAACACTTTACAATACCCCTTGTTTTGCATCACAAAAGAGGCTGTTTTGCACGGCAAAAGCGCCTATATTGCAACGCAAAACAATTACGATTACTTTTTTCTTCTGTTTATTTTACAAAACTAAACCATTGTTGTTAGTTCTCTTAATAATAAATAATGTGTTTTCTTATCCTATATTAAATAATTTCATATAATACTTAAAACTTTAGAACACAATCCTTGTTTATTTCAAAGAAAATACATAACTTTGCATCGGATTACATATTTTAAACTATACTTAATAAATAAACTATTTACAAAAAAGGCTTAACAAAGTCAATAAAGTAAACTTAATCCTTTTTGGATAACATTTAAACGACATATCATTATGAACAGAAGAAATTATGTTATGCCCGATTGCAAAGTCATTCGGTGCATGGAAGAGGTAGCTATTCTTGCAGGAAGCCCTGGTGATAAAAAGACAACTAAAGACGATCCAACACACGGGACACCTGGCGCAGACGAAGAATTGGCAAAGCCTACAACTTGGGATTTAGATTATTAGGATAACAATTATTTTGGTAAAACAAAAAAACAATGAAAAAGAACATATTGAAAGCTACAACCGTAGCGATATCGTTGTTCGCAGTAGCAGCCTGCAGCGATACGGAAGATATCAATGGTGGCGTTACAAAACCGCAAAGCTACTCTTATAATGTTAGCTTGAAAGTGGATAACGAAAACGCTGGTGATAATGCAAATTCAGCTAAAGCTGTTTCTCGTACGCTCGGTCTTGATGCCAACAACGATGTAGTATCGAGCTGGGCAGCAAACGATAAGATCTTCATTTACAACCTTGAAGACAAAGAACAGAGTACTGAATCTACTTACAGTATGGTAACAACACAAGATGCTGGTGGCCATACTGCAAACTTCAGAGGCGAAGTTAAGAGTAAAAATCCTATTAAACAAGGAGATAAGCTTGCTCTTTTCTATCCTGCAACAGCGCTCGAAGACAAGCAAACAGTAGAGCAAGTAGATCCAAATATCGTTAATGAGAAAGACGGAGAGGTGGATCTTAATTACCATTCTTCGGAAATAGACGGTCAGAAAGTAAAGATTAAGAGCACTGTTTCGCTTAATATGAACGAGCAAGATGGTATGCTTTCTACTATCGATAAGAAGTTCGACTATAACTGGGGTACTGCTACTCTCGCTAAAACTCCAGCAACCAGCAATGACATCGAACTTACTTCAACTCTCCAACGTAAGGTTACAATATGGGGAATGAAGTTCAAAGATACCAACGGAAATGCGATTACAGACATCAAAACGGTAAAGATAAATGGTGTTTTATCGTACGATGTACTTAACCTTAAAGATGGTTCGTTTGTTGGAACAACCGACGAAAAGGAGTACAACATCAATGTATCGATAGCTAATAGTTCTGAACTTAGCAAACAAGGTGGCTATGTTTGGGTAGCATTCATTGGTGAAAACAAGTCTACTGAATTCACTGTTACTGTTTATACACCTAACAAAGTTTATACAAAAACAGCTACTAAGATGTTCAATATAGGCTACGACTACCGCACAAACATTACTGTAAAAGATATCATAGCAGAGCCTTATGTTGAAGTTAATGGCACTAAATGGGCAACAGGTAACTTCATTCATTACAAGACAGGCGCACAAGAGTATTGGGGTATAGCTCCTGCGCAATGGTGGATAAGCAACTATGCTGATGCACCAACAGCTGATAACAAGGTTGGAACTCAAGCTATTAAGTACGATGCAGCTAATCCTGGCTCGCAATTCTGGTACATTGGTACCAGCAGTGGTAAGTACACACAGAACCCTAACGACCTTGATCTCTTCCGATATGGAGATATTGTAGATGCCTTGACCCTTACAAAGGCACTTGCTTACGCTGGTTTCACAGGAATAGAAATTAGTGGTAAATATTATAAAGGCAGACTTTATCCTAACATTAACAAAACTAACGATAGAAGTCAAGCTACGTATGGCGACATAGTAAAGTACTGGACGGAAGACGGAAACCATAATTACTATTATGCATATCCTAATGAAACGCAGCTTAAAGCGTTGCTTAACAGTACAACTTTCATACCAGGCTACTGCTATACAGATAAGGGTAATAAGATATATGGTGCATACATCAGCGACAAACCATACATAGGCTCAAGCGCTAAGTTCCCTACTGGTAAGAAGTTGTGGAAATATCAAGATGTTACAGGACTTGTTTTGGCTAACAAAGGTTTGTTCTTGCCAATAGCAGGTAACCGCGAAGATGGAAGCTCAAGCTTGGTTTATCGCTACGTTGGACAGGGTAGTGAGTTCCATGCTATATACTGGTCTGACCATGGAACAGCTACTTCAACCGGAACAGGCCTCAAATTTGGTTCGCGTTCTAAGAAGTGGGCAACTCCACAAAGACAGGCAGCATCTTGTATTCGCCCAGTTTATGTAGGTGAAAATATTTCTGGCAAGCCTGTAGATGCAGCAAACTTTGCTCCGTTCAATCATATCATTACAACAACAGCAAGGTTGTATTAAACTTTTGGGATAGGTTAATACTAATCCCGAACACCACCACACAGTGCAGAAAGATGTTTGAACTTAACACTTTCTGCACTTTTTTATTCTATCTAAAACACTCACACACAGGCGACGACATCGGGGAAACAAATAAGAAAATATACCTTGTAAACACACAATAGGTGTAAATATTTTGTAAAGAAAATACATTCGCATTACCATCTGACTTTCAACGTTTTACAATACCCATTGTTTTACAACGCAAAAGAGCCTGTTTTGCTCGGTAAAAGCGCCTATATTGCAGCGCAAAACAGGCTCTTTTGCAAAACCAAACAATTTGTTTCGCTTTCGGCATGTACTTTCTTTACAAAACCATAATACCACAAATAGAACATAAATAAGCAAATATTTTATCTTTTTGCAGTTTATTATGTGTTTTAGAACAGATATTTAAATTTTTCAATATAAACTTGTATAATTTTAAATAATATTGTAATTTTGCAACCACTCTGTAAGAAATGAATAGAGAAAAGGACCAATTAAAACGCTATTGACACGATAACAGAGCTGAAAGAAAGTAATTAACAACTAAGAGAATAACTTTAACTTACCATTAAAAATGAAACAAAAATCTTACATTAAGCCTGAATGTAAAGTCATTCAGTGCGTAGATGAGGAGCCTTTCCTCGGAAATACGTTAGAGAAACCTGACCCAAATCATGGTGGAGAGGACAATCTTGCTAAACCTAACGACCAGGTCTGGGACTTTGACTATGAAACTACAAGATTAGAAAACAACTAAAACTGATGAAAAGGAACATACTAAAAGCTACAACAATGGCTATGTTGCTCTTGGCATTAGGGGCGTGCAGCGACAATGAGAACATGAATGGTGGAGAAACAGAACCACAAAGTTACACCTACCAAATAGAACTAACGGTAAACGGAAATGGCGCTGATGACAATAACAACTCGGCAAAAGCCATCTCGCGCACACTGGGACTCGACAACGACAAAAACGTTGTTTCTAACTGGGCAAAGGGCGATAAGATTTTCGCCTATAACCTTTCAGATAATAACACAAGTACTGCCACTGCGTATAGTACGCTGTCTACACAAACCGAAGGTGGGAAAAAGGCAACATTCAAGGGTACTATTACAAGCAAAAAAGAAATGAAAACCACCGACAAACTGGCGTTCTTCTATCCTGCCGAAGCGTTAGAAGGAGATAAAACAGTGGGGTTGGTCAATCCAAATAAGATTACAGAAACTGAAAAAGGAGTATCAAGAGTTTATCATGATGCTTCTAATACGATTACAAGCCAGGTCTCGCTCGACATGAAACAGCAAGACGGAACATTGAATACTATCGATAAGAAGTTTGATTACAACTGGGCTGTTGCTACGCTAGAGAAGGTTTCAACTAACGGAACAGAAGGTACGATAACAAAACTAAACGTTTCATTGGAGCGTAAAGTAACCTTCTGGGGTATGAAATTCAAAGATTCGCAAGGCAATATCATCAACAACATCAAACAAGTAAAGATAAACGGCTTGCGGTCGTACGATATTTTGGACCTTAGCAATGGTACTTTTGTAGGCACAGATGACGAAAAGGAATACATAATTGACGTTGCGAACAAAGACAATTCGCCTATTCAGCTACAACAAGACTATGTCTGGGTTGCTTTCTTAGCAGCCAATGCAGAAACCAATTTCACCATTACGGTGTACACACCAGACGGTATTTACACCAAAACGGCAAAGAAAACGTTCCTAACAGACTATGATTATCGTTCTAATATAACGATGGAAAAGATTACACCGCAGCCGTATGTAGTGGTGAATAATGTGAAATGGGCAACTGGTAACTTCATTCACTACAAGACAGAAAGCAAAGAATACTGGGGAATAGCACCTGCTCAATGGTGGATAAGCAACTATGCAGATAAACCTACTTTGGCAAATAGTGTTAATGGAAATATGGTTAACAATGATGAAAACACTCCTGGTTCGCAGTTTTGGTATATTAACACGAATGAAGGCAAGTACATACAGCATTCTAATGACTTAGATCTTTTCCGATGGGGAGATATTGAAAACGCTTTGGAATTAGACAAAACACAAGCCTATAAGTTAGGCACAGCAATAACAATTAGCGGGTCTTACTATTTAGATAGAGGCAATACAAAGACTTCTAATAGGAGCTTAGCAAAGTATGGAGATATTGTTACGTATTGGACTAACGATGGATCGAAGAATTACCATTATGCTTATCCAACTATAAAAAATCTCAAAACTCTCATAGAAAAGAGCAAAACATTCATGCCTGGCTATTGTTATACTGATAAAGGCAATAAGATTTATGGTGCATACTTTAGCGATTTAGAGTTTCATGGGGCTAAATATAAGTTCCCTACGGGTAGAAAACTATGGAAGTTTCAAGATGTTACAGGACTTGTTTTGGCGAATAAAGGCTTGTTCTTACCTATCACAGGACATAGAGATGACAATGTTTCTATTGTAATCTTCCGCTATATGGGCAAAGGAAGCGAGTTTTATGCTCTTTATCTTTCAGATTATGCAACGGCTATAACAACCACAAGAGGACTTAAACTTGGCTCATTTGCTCATGTCTTGAACGACCCACAGAAGTTTGAAGCCTGCCCTATCCGCCCTATATATATCGGCGAAGACGTTGAGGGCAAACCTGTTGATGCTGCAAACTTCGAACCGTTCCAGCATATTATTAAGCCAAACGCAAGATTTTATTAAGGTACTTAGAACCACATAGCAGAGGAGTTACCCTACAAAGGGGTGCTCTTCTGAATTAGGAAAAACTTAATTAGCTTTTCCGAATACCACCACTCAGTGCAGAAAGATGTATGAACTTAACACTTTCTGCACTTTTTTATTGTGTCTAAAAAACACTCTCTCAAGGCGGCAACTTCACGAGCGCAAGTTTGGAAATATGCGATTCGAACACTGAAAAGGCGGGATAAATTTGTAAAGTTATATCAATCTCCTTAACACCTGACTATCAGCACTTTGCAATACCTATTGTTTTACATTGCAAAAGTGCCTGTTTTACACGGTAAAAGTGCCTATATTGCAGCGCAAAACAACCGCTTTTGCAAAACCAAACAATTTGGTTCTCTTTCGGGATGTACTTTCTTTACAAAATGGAAGTCGTTTTCAGGCTTCACGCTCGGACCACTACTCCCCTGCTTTCTGCCTACTTTCTCCTTGTCTGACGGATTGTTTGCAACATGATAAAATACGTCTCAACACTTTTACATGATACGAAAAACACCATAAGATGCGCACGCACAACTGCGTTTTGCAATGCTTTCAGCTACTGCTGAACCTATTTGCGGAATGTAAAACAACCATGATTTGACTTTTAAAACACTCGTTTTAGCCCCGTTAGGGTATAATATGGTTAAATAATTGTAAATCTATACCCGATAAGGAGTATTTGTTTCTATTTACAAAGATATTCTTTATATTTGTACCCGAAAAGGTATAAAAGGTATGGAAGTAAGCAAATTATCGTCTACTATCAAACAACTGAGAAAGGAATACCACCTAACGCAAGAGGAATTAGCCTTCAAGTCGGGTGTCGGTCTTCGCTTTGTCAGAGAAATGGAACAGGGCAAACCCACATTAAGAATGGACAAAGTGAACCAGGTTCTCGAACTTTTTAACATGGAACTGGGCCCCATTCGGATTACCAAAGAACAAAAAATTAAGACGGAAGAGCTATGAGACAAGCACAAGTATATGTTAAAGACAAGCTGGCAGGCATCGTAACAGAAGATGAAAATGGCTATAGCTTCGTTTACCTTCGAGAGTATTTGGAACTGAAGAACCCTACTCCCGTTAGTCTTACATTGCCTTTGCAAGCTGAAACATATCGTAGCAATGTGTTATTTTCGTTCTTCGACGGCCTCATTCCAGAGGGGTGGATGCTTAATATTGCCGAACGAAACTGGAAAATCAATCGAAGAGACCGCATGGGACTACTACTTTCTTGTTGTCGCGACTGCATCGGCGACGTGAGTATCATACCGATTAACCAAGAGGAGGGGGAAAGATGAAAAAGTGTTTGTGTTGCTATAAACCGCTTAATGCTGGCGAGTTAGACTATCATGCACGCTGTGCCAAGAAGATGTTCGGCAGTGCTGGCGCACCAATTTTGCCATATACGCGCAAGAATATAAACGATTTGGCACAGGTAGTAGTAGGGCAGCGAACTACAGTAACGGGGGTTCAAGCTAAACTTTCTATGGACCTTGAACACGACGGAGCAGGAAATACGCAACGGCTGACCATAGTTGGCGCTTTGGGAAGATACATCTTAAAACCTCAAACCGACAGATTTGAACGGCTACCAGAGGTAGAAGACCTTTCAATGCACTTGGCTGAGATTGCAAAAATACCAACGGTGCCGCATGCACTCATTCGTTTTACCGACGGAGAGCTGAACTATATCACACGAAGAATAGATAGAAAGGCTGACGGAAGAAAGCTTCCTATGGAGGATATGTGCCAACTTGCGGGGAGACTAACGGAACAAAAGTATCAAGGAAGTTACGAAATGATAACACGAATCATAGACCAATACTCCAGCGCAGCACAGTTAGATAAGGTTAATTACTGGCAACAAGTGGTGTTCTCGTGGCTGATTGGCAATGCCGATATGCACCTAAAAAACTTCTCGTTGTATAGTCCTAACAAGGGGAAATATATTCTTACACCTACTTACGACCAGGTTTCTACAAAGCTGGTTATGCCAGAAGATACGGACGAAATGGCGTTAGTACTCAACGGTTTTCAGAAGAAACTACTTGTATACGACTTCCAAGATGCAATGTTAGCTACTGGAATATCTGACGTTGTTACTAATAGAATATTATCAGACTTTGGTAAATTTAGAGACAAGTGGTTTGAGTGTATCGACGCATCATTCATAAGCGATGCGCAAAAACAACAATTTAAGCAACTCATAGATACTCGGTTAGACACCTTAAACAAATAATAAAGCATAAAGTAGAGGTAAAAGTTTCTCGCGTTTTATAGTCTGTTATGCCAATAACACGGCAGAAGGTTCTTTTACTAAAATAGCTACTGAAGTACCACCCTACTCCTACCATTTTGCAATAGTCCTTGTTTTTCAAAACCAAACAATTTGGTTCGCTTTCGGTATGCACTTTCTTTGCAAAATGGAAGTCGTTTTTAGACTTCACGCTCGGACCACTACCACAATCTGTTCGACTTATCTCTACACCCCAACCACCTTTATTTCATAAAGCAAAGAAAACCCTATGAAAAACTTGACAATATAAAATAAAAACGTTATATTTGCACTCATTCATCACATTTCATATAAAAAACGAGAGAAAAATCTAATATATCCACAAAACGCCCACGCCTCTGAAACGGCGTTGCTCTGATTGAGTTACAACAGGGAGGCTATGATTACAATGAATATTAACCTACTCAGAAACACGTACGCAGCTACTGCTGCAATGGTCATCACATTGTTTGCACAACCTACAACCATCAAGGCGCAAACCAGTTACAACTTCCAAATCGCAGACACAAAGGTTACTTCAGACAACTACAAAGACCTTTCGAAGATTGCAGGAGTTAGCGGAAACATTACGTACGAACCTGGAACTAAAACTCTTACACTGGAAAACGCTACCATAGAAACCAACGAATTCCCTGGAATGATTACCAACGCTACCATGAAAATAGTGCTGATAGGTAACAATACCATTATCTCTAAACAACGGTCGGGACTTACCAACCAGTCCAGTGGCGACATTACCATCACTGGAAAAGGTGGCACGCTTTCGGTAAAAGGGGCGGAAGAGTCGGACGGATTAGATGCGATGATTGGCATCGGAAACTGGGGACGCATCACAATTAAGGAATGTACAGTGGAAGCTGTAGGCGGTGCGGCAGGACTGTATAGCGGACTTTGGAAGTTCGAAAACTGCACAGTGCGTGCTAAAGGGAATGGCGACGAGAGCGATGAGCACTTCGGTAGTATCTGCTGGCTATGGGACGAAGAGCCTTATCTTATCGATTGCTACGTTGCTTCGCCTACGAGTACGGAGTGGAAGGAGTACAAAGAGGGCAACTACACATACTATTCGCTCTACGGAGCAGACAAGAAAGTGGTTACAGGATGGGTTACTATCACTTCAGGAGACCCTGCTGGAATCGACAATATTACGACTACAAACACGGCTACCAATGGCATTTACAACATCGGCGGCATGCGCTTGTCTAAAGAAATAAAGGATTTACCAAAGGGATTATACATCGTAAATGGTAAAAAAGTGGTTAAAAAATAATGCGCCAATACGGCTAATTCATTTCTACAATATTGAAAAAGCAACGCGTAGAAAGAACTAACGTGCTGATTTTACATGTCAAACACATGATTAAAAGACTGTAAACACTCAACTATTTCGTTAAAAACACATGGCCCCTACTCCACTTCCATAAGGCGTAGGGGCCGTTTTCTGTCTGTCGCAGATGGGGTTCTATCCGCTCCACTCCATCGTTTTGCTTCAATGGAATCAGACAAAATCCACAAGAAAGTATGCTTCTGAAGAAACAAAATCGACTATGGCTCGCCACGTTTTGAACTACTTAAAAACGCTATTTCAGTACAACAACACACCTTTATATATAATGTAAGACCGCAAAATAAACGAAAATGTGCCGTTTCATGCTACCTATCACAGAAACGAAAAGCAACGAACAGGACGCCACAACACTCATTTAACTTCCACACTTCATTACTTTTGTGGTATAAAAATCGTATAAGTGTTCTGTTTTGCGCATATTCTTGCATTATTTGTTAAACTATGTTATACCGTGATATTATTTCCATTGGAAATTTGTTCCATTGGAAAATAAAGCTTATTTTTGCAATACTTTCCAACGGAAACATAACAATTGCATTTTAAGAAGTACGGAGAGAGGCAGTAATACGAAAGTCGGAAGAACATAGCTGGACATATTTAATAAGTTCGCTGACACGATAACACACCCTCTGAGAAATAAGAATAGAACTCAAAAATAAACATCTGGAGAAATAAAATATAAGGTATTAGAAAAGAAAGGAACAGAGAGAAGAAAACAAAAGTCAAACTAAAATATAAGAAAAGCGATGAAAATAAATATATTCATAGCCGTTGCTACACTGGCATTTACGCTCAGTAGCTGCAATACATCGGCTAAAAGTAAACCAGAAAAAAAGGAGCAGGCAACTGCACAAACTAAAAAGGATAACAAGATGAAGACAATTGAAATGAACGAAACAATGTTCAATGAAAAGGTAATGGACCTCGGTGCTGCAACAGATGCATGGAAATTTAAGGGCGATAAGCCTGCCATCATCGACTTTTATGCTACTTGGTGTGGACCATGTAAGGCTACAGCGCCTATCCTTGAAGAGCTTGCACAAGAGTATGATGGCAAGATTGACATATATAAAGTAGACGTTGATAAGAACGAAAAGCTATCAGCAATCTTCAATATACGCTCTATCCCATCATTATTGTTCATTCCAAAGACGGGCAAACCCACTATGTCGGTAGGTGCGCACTCGAAAGTTGAATTGGAAAAGATGATTAAAGAAACGCTCTTGAAGTAAGAACAACAAACATAAAAGGTATGGATAACAACTGCATACACAAGGTGCATAACATCTTTAGAGCAGTAGTAGAATTTGAAAGAGCATTGGAAACCAAGTTCGAAATGAATATAAACGAACTCATGTTGCTCTGTATGCTCGCTAATAACGAAAGCCTTCTCGCTGGCGAAATAGCCAACGAGATGGGCCTTTCTCGTTCGAATGCATCGAAAGTGATAGCCGCTCTCGAACGAAAAGGGTATCTGGAACGTCACACTTGTAAGAACGACAGCCGATGCCAACGATGCTCTATCACCAAAGAAGGATTGGAACAGATGGAGCATATTAACTGCGATTCGTTCCCACCACCTCCCAATCTCGCAGCCTACATAGAGGAATAAGACTAAAAAATGCACCATGACGCTGCATGTAATAAATACAAAAGAGAGGTCGAATATATAACAATGTAAAATAATTTTAACGATACAGGGAAATGTAAAAAGTTTAAAAAAGGAACCATTTATACCCTGTGTAATTCTTATTTTTAGGTAATAAGTTGACAATTTTCCAATTTTCTCTTGGAGAATTGCATTGTTTTGCATACCTTTGTCGAAATAATTAAAATGCAAAACAGTTATGTATATAGATCCAGCTTATCAAAAACTGCTTGATTGCGGCATTCGTCCATCACTGCAGCGTATTGAAATTATGCGTTATTTACAGACGCATCACACTCATCCGACCATCGATGAGATATTCAACGAACTCAAAAAGCACATCCCAACCGTTAGTCGCACCACCATATATAACACCCTCAGAATGTTCTCTGAGAGGGGCGGAGCACTCATGATTACCATTGACGAGCATCACGTATGCTACGATGGCAATACAACACCGCATGCTCACTTCTGCTGTAAGGAGTGTGGACACGTGTTTGACATGCCCGATATGCAGCCTCCAGTACCACAAAGCATGGTTGTTAATGGTTTCCGCGTAGACGACGCACAGCTCTACTACAAAGGAATCTGCGCACACTGCTTAGAGAAAAAGGCCGAGAAAGTCTCATAAGAGAAGGGTAACATCTGAGGAAAAGGGACGTTTTCGCTAATAGAAAAAAGCAAATTCATACCAGTTAATATATAGAAATAGCGAAGAAACGCACTTTCTTAAGATAACAAGAGAAGTTATATTCTGCTAAAACTTACAAGCAATGACAGAATTGCTTGTACATTGTTACGGCATTAAACTTCCTTGTAAAGATAACAGAAAAAAGCATATTAGAAGTCCCTTAATACTGAAACATCCACGACTATTCCCAGAATCTAAGTGAAAGAGAGAGAACTATATGGGACAGAACAGATTCTGAGAGTACCCCACTGGGGTAAACTTATCTACAAACTAAAACAAAATAGGCAGGTATTAACTATCAAATGGGTTAATGCTTGCCTATCTATATAAATATATAAACCGCGACAAATAAGTGAAAAAAGATGTTAAATGCAGGCTTAAACACTCGTATAAGCAGAGCATTCCAACGCATATTCCTTATTTGTCGCGGTTGTTTTGTTGTTCGTTTCTAAACATATTCCCTTTTTGTTGCCACTATATTGCAATACGTTAGTAATCAGTTTGTTATGCAATAAACGCACGACAACAGCATAAAATAAAGGAAAGTCGGTCAGCGTTGTTCCTCTCTGAAACAGCTACAACGCTGTCTTAAGAAACTACCGAAAGTGCGATGAAAAGACGATTGCCAAACAAACACTTTCCCTTTCGGTCGCTGCCGACTTCCCAATGTGTCGCAACTATCTGATAATCATTCCCTTCCTGTCGCATCAAACCTACTCTTTTGTCGGCTACTACCTCCGTTATTGTCGGCTGCAACCTACTATTTTGTCGGCCATTGCGCTTGTAAAGTGTTACGCATCAGACTGTTGCACGGTCTTAAATAATCGGTACTATAGATTAACAATGATTGTCTAAGTCCCTCCGATGGGTGTTTCGGTTGGGCTATACCGACTTTCTTTCTATGAACTACTCGCTCTCCGACTTACTTGCACGAGCCCATTCCCAACGTGGTAGCAATGGCTGAGAGGACCGAAAGGACGATCTGGATGATGAATTTCCATTTTTCTTTCTTCATAATTTTGTAGTTTTAAAAGGTTAATAATTAGGTGTTCGCTCATCGATAGTGGTGAGAGCAGGGGAACGAAGCGCGCTCCGTCCCCTGCAATAGGCCTTCGCCTACCCTGCTTATGGGTGGGGTTGATGACCGCCTTCAGCACCTCCGCCGCTTGGTTTCTTGCCGTTCTTCTTCGACTTCGGAGTACCTTCGTAGCTCTCAAGCTCCTCTACTTTCACGCCCGAAATAAAGTTTTTGATGCGCACTTTGTCGGCTCCGACGTGCGTTTCAGGCTGAAAAAGAACGTGAGGGCGCTTGATATGCTTCACAGCAGAGAAGTCTTTCAACTCCTTTACACCCTCTGACGAGATGGAAAGCTTAAAGGTTCCAAAGTCGTTGAGCTTCACTCGCATACCATTTTGCAGGTTATGAGACATCTCACTCACCAAAGCGCTAATCACAGCCAAGATGTCTGGCTCGGTAACGGTACAGCGTTCGCTGATGCGTGTAGCCAGTTGCTTGGTGCCAACAGTACCGATGTAGGCGGCACGGGCATACCAATAACCGTTTCGTTGACTGGTTTTGTTCTTTAATTGATACAATTTGTACTTGATAGACATAATACTTAAAATTTAAAAGGTTAATAAAATTGATTGGTTAATAATATAATAAGGTTTCTTAAAACCCTTCTTTTTCTATTTTCTCAGTGGTACGGTGGCTCGTCGATGCCATGCCAGAGCTAATGTGGCCACATCGTTTCGGCTCCAAAATTTCTTCCCTTTTTGTCGCCAACAGCACTACTTTTGCTGTCTGAAACTGACGTGCAGCCATCGTTTATTGGCAGTTCCGAGCGGTTCCAACAACAGTTGTTGCACGGCAGAATGGGCCTCGAGAATGTGTTCGTAGCGCAGGGCTGTTGCCTGATTCGGCACATATATGTCGGCAGCCTCGCCCCGTAAGTGTTGCGAATGAGGCACTCCGCCCACCGCTTTGTTCAGTTCCTGACAGCGATACCCACTCGTTATTATCACTCGCCCCACCCTTTTGCGCAGCGGTTCCAGCACTTCGGTACACAGTTTCCGCAGGTTTTCCACCACCTCCTCGTTGGTTAGTCCTTCTTCTGGGTGTGCATCAGGCTCGTTTACGATGCCCAATCGAATGGCAGTACCCGACCGAAAGAACTCGCCCACCGTGAAATGAGGCGACAAATGTTGCTCAAACGTTAATTTCATATTTTTGTCGTATTATATGTTTTTATATCTTTGTTTTTAAGTTCTCAAAGGTTTATCTATCTATATATATAAATAATGTGTAGCGTTCTTGGCACTTTCGTACCGTCCTACACCCCTTGTTCGTTTACATTTGCAAAGATACAACATCTGAAAAGCCATATCAAGTAATCGTTGGGTAGTATGTTGGGTAGTGTTATTTGCTTTGTTTTAAAAGTTGGTAGATAGGCTGAAAGAGCGCCAAAGCCATTTGCACCACCCACCATATACGCCCCTTTCTAACGCCACAAAAATGCAAAGAATTTGTAAAATAAATGCACTCTCGTAACCATCTGACCTACAACGCTTTGCAATACCCATTGTTTTGCGTTGTAAAAGTGCCTGTTTTGCACGCCAAAAGAGCCTATATTGCAGCGCAAAACAGGCACTTTTGCGAAGCGAAACAATTTGGTTCGCTTTTCGCATGTACTTTCTTTACAAAATAAGAGGAGGAATAAAGGGAAATGAAGGCACCGAAAGTCTATTGCCCAGTGCTATAAAATGTGTTGCACTTTCGGTAAAAAGAAAGGGCAATGCCGCTTGTTGTGTGCATTGCCCGTTGTCAAAATTTTAAATTAAACCGTTAATAAAGTCCTTCAACATCGACCCATCGTCGAGCGAAGGCGCATATTCTTCCAAGATGTTCAGCTTGATATTGGGCAGCATTTTCTTGAGGTCTTTCGCCGTATCCAGCACACAAATGTTGCCCGCCAAACCGCAAACATCGAGTTGTTCAATCTTCATTGCTTCGACCAACCGACAGATTACGCTTGCCGATTCTTCGTTTTGCATAATCGAATATTCTTCTTTCGTAATGTTGTTGCCCTTATATAATAAGGTGAAACCGCCCCGTGTCTCGTTCAATGCCTCGAGCAACGACTGCCAAATGGCTGCTCCAGCCGAGTGTTGCACGCAATGTCGTGGCCACATACCGCCCTCATCGGCAAACGAACAATGGTGGTAAGGGTGCCAATCGGCCGTAACCAGCCGTGCCACATACTCGTTGCCATGTTCCTTCACATACGCTGCCAGTGCGTCCATAGCCTCTGCTGCCCCTGTAACAGGGAGCGAACCATTTACAAAATCGACCTGTGGGTCTACTATCAACAATATCTTACTCATCTGTTTTATGCCTTAAATATTAAACTTTCGAGCCTCAACGATGCGCCCGAACCTCATTTTTGTGCGTAAAAAATATACACTTGCAAATATACTTATTTGCTCCGACATAATGCCATCTTTGTCGAATAAGTTCGGTTGGAGGGCGTTGAAAAAACCAGAAAACTATGGTTTTGCAGAAAAAACGAGGGGGATTGTTGGCGCTCGATAGATTATAGGGGAAATAGAAAGAGGTGGGTTTGATGGGAAAGGTTGCGACCGAGACTGGGCGATTGGGACGAAAAGGGGGGACGAAGGAGGAGAAAAACAACTTAAATAGGTTGTTTTTTAAGAAACAACTTATATGGGTTGTTTTTACAGAAACAAGCTGAATAGGTTGTTATTTAAAAACAACTGGGTTTGCTTTGCTACTCAAACTTTTCTTTATATCTTTGCAAAAAGACGATTAAAACAATGATGAAGGCAGTTATTACTGGCGATATTATTAACTCAACGGCTATACCTATCGAGCAAAGACCGCAGTTGTTGCAGGTGCTGGATAATATAGTATCGGACTTGAAACACTTGTGTTCGATGAAATACGAGGTGTTTCGGGGTGATAGTTTTCAGATTTTAATAGACCAAACTGAATGGGCGCTGCTGGTGGCGGTGCTGGTTCGGGCAGGGTTAAGAATGAATACTCCGAAGAATTCGAAGCTGATTTGGGACGCAAGAGTAGCTGTTGGCGTTGGCAATGTTGAATTTGTTGCCGACCAGATTGTGGCTTCCGACGGCGAAGCTTTCCAACTTTCGGGACGTGCTTTCGACGAATTGGGCAAGCAAAACCTCGTTGTTAAAACCGAATCGGAGCCTATCAACGAGGAACTAAAGGTAAGTACGATGTTTGCAGACGATATAATTTCGAACTGGACTCCTGCACAATCGTTCGTGGTTTTCGAGTCGTTGGCCTTTGAGAAGAGTCAGAAGGAAATTGCCGAAGCACAGGAACAGTCGGCACAAAACATAAGTAAGATTTCGCTTTTGGCGAAGGAAAAGCTTATCAGACAGTATATTAACAGATACCATCAACTTATAACACACTATAAAAGGTAATTTATGAATATCTTATTTCGCCTTATTTTGGCACACATCGTGGCTGATTTCTTTCTGCAAACGGACAAGATGAACTCTGGAAAGAATGCTGCGGACGGGCGCAAATGGTTATTCTTATTGCTTCATAGCTTCACGCACGCCGTTGCAACTTACGTTTTTGTGGCGCAATGGACCAACTTTTCCGTTCCTGCAATTATCTTTTTATCGCATTTTATCATCGATACGATAAAAACAAGCATACGCAGCAAGTCGGTGGCAGCGTTTGTTCTGGACCAGATAGCCCATATTTCGGTGATTCTGTTCGTAGCTTTCCAACTAACAGGTGGGGCGATTTGCGAAGCTGTTATGCCTAACCTTTTCAACAGCAACAAGTTGATTATCTATGCTATTGGCTATGCGTTGGTGCTGAAACCTACGTCAATCGTGATGAATTTGCTGCTAAATCGGTGGGATTTAACGGCTCTGACATCGTTAGGACTGCCTCATGCGGGCAAGTGGATAGGCTATTTGGAGCGCATATTGATACTTACTTTCATCTTAACGGGCAACCTTGAAGGCGTTGGTTTCCTATTGGCTGCAAAGTCGATATTCCGCTTTGGCGACTTGAACAAGGCGAAAGACATCAAGATTACAGAGTATGTAATGATTGGAACGCTTATCAGTTTCACCATCGCCATACTCGTTGGATATGCCGTTATGCACTTTGCTGCCATCTGAACGTAAGGCGAACAAGGGACAAAAACCATCGCCTTGCCTTTTCTATCCTTCTTTTTCTGATTCAATCGAACGTATTTTTATCTTTGTTGCGAGCCGAAATAAGGCAACAAAGCGGGGTGGCTGTGGTGTGAAAAGGATAACGGTCGTTAGATTGTAACAGCTTTGTCAGCTAAGAATCTAACGACCGTTTTGACTTAAAAAAGAATATTGGTGCCAACAAAAAGAGCTTGCCGACACCAATATTGCTTTCAGATAAATTGGCATTCACAACTATAAAACAAGCTGCGAGGGGTGTTTTCGTTATATCGTCCCCAATAGGTTGCGTTGAAAAGCAGCACCTATTGAGGGATATTGTCTGTTGTTTATTTCACTACAACCTTCTTTTTGTTCACGATGTAAACACCTGCAGGCAGTTTAGAAAGAGTTGCGGTGGTGCCTACCTTCGTACCAGATACGGTGTAAACTGGCTGTGGTTCGGTAGTATCGGCAGCATCGGTGTGTGCTATTCCTGTTGAAGCAGCAACCGTTAGCTTGCCCTTCTTGTAAGTGAACTTGTAGTTTTTAGCCTCTCCACCACTGATGATGATGTCGTATTCGCCCACAGGACTGCTTTCGTTTGCAGTAGTTGTAGCGGTAGGACGTGTGGTGAGCACAGATTCGTTTTCGCTGTTTACGAAACCTCTATAATGGAGTACGAACTCTGGATTGGCTGCGCCTGCCTGACGAGTAACATCGTCGGTGCTTACAGTAAGGGTTGCCTTGTCGATGGTAAGGATACCGCCCACGAGCTTAATACTCTTGTCTTTGATGGTGCCATAGTCGATATGAATATCGTATTTGCCCACTGCCGAAGTCTTATCAGCCTGGCATGTGATTTCAGGACGACCTTCGAAGTACTCTCCTCTGATGGTATATCCGAACTTAGGATTGGCCTCGCCATATTCGCGAATGGTGTTTCTTACGGTTACGATGCTACCAAATTCCTTGATGTTCTTGGTTGGAATACCGCCCCAACCTCTATAATCCTTCTTGGTATCGATAGGCACTCGCAAGAGAATACCATTGACACGGCTGCTGAGAAGTGGGTTTTTGCCCAACTTTGGAGGCTTTGTTGAGAAGATTTTAATCTCGCTAAGCGTGCTGCAACCAGCCAAACTCTCGTCGCCTAAGTAGGTTACTGATGTTGGCAAAACAAGACGCTTAATAGCGATACAGCCAGCAAGTGCATAACTGTGCAGACTTGTTATGCCGTCAGCAACAACGAGTTCGTTTTGCATAGAAGGTATAACGCTGATGATTTCCTTGCGGTCTTTTGTATAGAAAACGCCACCATCGTAAACGAAATTGTCGCCGCCAGCCGCTGGAATATTGTCGATTGCAGCGAGAGCGCGGCAGAATGCGAATGCGCCATCGGCGATAGTCTTCAGTCCAGAAGGCAGAACGATCTGTCGTAAGCTATTGCAACCATAGAAAACACGCTCTGGAAGGTTGTCGTTAGAGGTCTTTAGCTGTCCTGCTTTAAGGTATGCTTCGCCGCCACTTACTATCCTTGCGTCCTTAATATTGAGCACAGAGAGCGCTCCTTGAGTGAATTTTCCTTCGTAATCGCTACCTGCCATCTCGCGGATAACGCGGAAGTCGGATCCGTTAATATCTCCTTTGAGTGTGAGTTCGCCAATGTTTTCGCGCATGCTGGCAGGAATACTGTCTGCCAAAACACCTGCTTTTGGCAAGTTGATGGTGCGCTTCACGAGGTCTTTCGCCTTACCGTGGATACCTCTAATAATGTCTTGGTCGTGCGTAAACGAGTACATATTGCCTGGATTCAGCAGGTCGATGTTGTAGTATCCATTCACATCTCCGTTCCAACCCCAGTTCACACTCACCAAGCCATCCTTGTTATAACCGTCGATAACAAAGGCGTGGCCAGCGTCAACACCCATAGAACCAGGACTAACACCGCCATAAATAAGTGGGTGTCCGTTAGAAAGTTCGGTGAAAACGATGTCCATCCACTGTGCAGTAGTGTAGTCTGCACGCGACACATGCTCGGCTTCAGCAAAGCCAAAGTAGTCGCGCAAACCTTCGGTGCAGTCGGTCATGAAAGCACTACTGCCCACATTTGCAGTACCATACGCCATGTTTGATGCTACACCACAATGCAACATAAGGGTTGCAACAGCGTTTGCTTCAGCCTCAGTGTAGGTTCCGCTGTAGTCATCTTTCATGTTTGCCCAGTCGTAAGTGGTATTTCCGAAGTCGGCAACAATGGCATCTCCGCTTGTATCGTTGGCTGGATAGTAAAGCGTACGAGAGCCAACGCCTCGCAATGGGTACTTAAAATAGTTGAGAACCTGTGCTGTTGCTGTTGCCACACAGCCTGTAATGATGTGTCCTTTCTTGGTATTGGGCAACAATTTGTTGTATGGCGACTGCTGTCCCCAGAGGGTTGTAACCATCGTTGGTACCTCTGCTTTATACTTATTAGGGTCTGGTTTGGTGATACCGAGCTTCTTATTGTTCTTTACTGCATCGGTAATGACCTCGTCGATTGCCTTTAACCACCAGTTGAAACCAGGGTTATCGTTCTGTACGAAGTCGGCTTCCGAAACTCCAAGAACCTCTGGTACGAGGTCATCTGCCGATATTACGGCGAAGCACCATTGGTATAACCGAACACAGTGTACGTGTTTGTTTGTTTCAACTCGCGCAATTGTGTTGCTGTTCTACGTGTTCCGTTCTGGTTCGGAGCGTTCAGTCTGTGCTTACTTAGCGTGGTTTGCAGGTTGATAGCACTTGCGGCAGTTTTCTTCATTTCAGCTTTTGTGCGTGGCTTAGCCCATGCTACAGCCGGCAAAAGCATGAGTAGCGCAAAGGCTACGAATAGGTTTTGTTTCATGTTCATATAGATATATGTTTTTAAAGTTGAATATCTCGCATTGATAACGAACTGCGTTTGCTGCTCGTTCTGCCTTCCTTAGAAGGTGCGTTGTCTCGCTCTGACGATGCGCTAACGAGGTTGTCTTTGTGCATTTTACTTTGCGAAAGGTTGCTCGTCTGCACGATTGATATTAAAAAAAATCGGTGTCCGCTACCCGATATGGGAGCGAACACCGACAAAAGAGCTTTTATTGTATAATTATTTTCTTATTTCCAACAACATAAGTTCCCTTGCGTAGACCACGAAGAGTAGTTGTTTGGCGACGTACAAGTTTGCCATCGATGGTGTAAACATCTACTGGTTGGCCGTCGGTAATGACGCTTTCGATACCTGTTGGTACATTTACTTCCACTGGAGCAGACTCTGTTCCGTCGGCAAACATGGCTGTAACGGCATACTGGGTATTCGCTCCAGCATTGACATCTACGCAATGGCGGACGGTAACAGGCACCGTATTGATGCGTTCGCCAGCCTTGTAGATAGCGTAACTAATTGGCGTAGGCGTTTCCTTTGTATAGGTAACGTCGTCTATTCCAAACATAAGACCAGTTTGTGGGGTCTTCTGATGGATTGCAAAATAGGTTGTTCCAGCTGGCACATTGATGCTTACTTTCTCCCATTCGCCCGATACTGCCTGACGATTTTCGGCAAGAACGGTGGTGAAATCGGTTATTTCCTTACCCGATGTAGAACAAAGTACGTCGTAATTTTCAATATATGCAACATCATTTACCGTCATATTATGCACATAGAACGATATTGTTTGCGCCTGTCCTGATAGTTTTGGACTAATAATCCAGTTGTTGCTGTTCACGTAAACCTGCCCTGTGGCATCGAGTTCGTATGGAACTGAAGCGTATTGTTGGCCCGAGAACGGTTTCAACCAAGGGTTAAGGCGTGCCACATTCTCCCCTAATACAAACGGATTGAATATGATATAGGCGAACTGAGTGAACTGATTAGGATACCAAAGGTCGTCGAAGAAACCACCAGAGTAGCCCTTGTTGGCATCAATGAGGGTCCAATCGCCAAACTCTGTAGACCATGCGTCGTAGCGTTCGAAGTCTTCTGTTACGGTTTCAGGGGCTGTATTGGGCGCTTCCCATACGAGTGATACATTCGATTGTTCCCTTTTTGCGCTCAAATTCTGTACCTTTGGCTTTTCAGAATCTTCGAGTCTGACGGTCAGTTCTGCTTTGTTATCGGTGTTGTCTAAGTCCTTATCGTATTCAACTTCTGTGATAACCTTCATCTCTTTTGCGTCTTTAATGATGGCAGATGATGGAACTTCGAAATCAAGCGTGCAGTTGCTGAATGGTGAGAGTGCATCTTTCCATACGTAAGAGTTTACTTCTTTGCCGCCAGTCTTAATGCGAACAGTGAAGTTTTCTGCCTCGCGCTCGCCTATATTCTCTACTTTTACGTTGAGTTTGGCCTTGCGTCCCTTGATAATCTTGCCTGTTCCAGATACGGTAACAGCCAAATTGTTGCGCTGAACCTCCATGATACGAATGTTATCGACGAAGATTGGCTCGTGGTTAGTGCCGCCAACAGCTTTGAATCCAATAAATATGAAGCGCTCATTTTCGAACCCGCTCAATGGAATAACCTCGTTAAACCATGCCTGATTGCTATTTATTAGAGAGTAATCTATCGTTTTTAGTTCGGTGCGGGTGCCGTCTGGACGTTGCGCAAATACTATAAGTTTGGTGTCAGGGAAGTTCTTTCGTCCGTAGCTGAATATCAATTTCGGATTGGTTGTGCCGATAAGCGAAATCTTTCCTGTGCCTAACGTACTTTCATCGCCTGTGTGTGCAGGTTCAAAACAGAGTGCGCCACCGTCATTATCGTATGCTACGCCACGTCTAATCTTCCACGATGTGCCTTTCGTATCGGCCAACCAAACCAACGAAGAAAGCGATGCGTTGGCAAAACTCTCCTTGAATGGCACGTTATAAGCCTTACCAGCGATGAGTCGGGTGGTAGCAATGCCACTGCTTCCCAACTGGTTTTGTGCTGCAACACCCCAATAAACGAAGCGTTGTTGCTCGCCAGCGCTAAGGTCAATAGACGTTACATCGAAGTTGTTTTTATTCTTAAACGAAGCCAAAGTGTCGGTAGGCTCCTTCGAATCCTTCATGGACATGACGTAATAGGTTACATCTTCTGGTACAACAACGCCACCATTGGCTCCGACAGTAGACGTTTTATCCCATGAAAGGGCTGCCACTGTGTTCTTGTCTAACGCCTTCAAACCTGTAGGAGTAGCTGGCATATCGAATCCGACAAAGGCTTTTGCCACTGCTTCTCGACCTGCTCCTGATGCATTAAAGGCTACCACCTTATATATATGTGCGCCTTTTGCCACATTATTGTCCTGATATGTCATTGCCTGACCACTCATAAGGTTCTTCAAAACACCGAGTTTCACATCGTCGCGGTACACCACTGCCGAGTCTAACTGGGCAGTAAGGGCGTCTCCATTGACTGCTTTCACAGGCATTTTAAAGTATAATGTAGCCTTTTCTCCGCCTGTTTGGTCTACAATAACGTGGAAATCGGTCGCTGCATCAGGCGCTGTGAAGAGCGCACCCGGCACCAATTGGAAGTTGCGAACATAGAAACGCCATTGGTTAAAGCCACTCTTGTCGTGAATGGCAAGGTGGTATGAGCCATCTTTAGGTACTTTCAGTTCGTAAGAAAACTTTGTTTGTGCCTTCGGAACAAGTACTGGCTGCCCCACTTTCGCATAGTTTTCAGGGTTATAACCTTCGCCACAAGCAAGTTGGAACACCTCTTTAAACTGTTCGGCAAGCGTGTTATAGGCTTCTAAAGAAACCGTATAGAGTCGGTCTGCCTTCATTTCGAATGGTGGAGATAGTAGCCAATCGTCAGCTACTCCCTTAGGATTGTAACCCGATTGAGCCCTTCCTTTCCAGTCATCAGCCAATCCCCACTCCCAAGTTTGGCCGTCGTCGTTTGCATCTATGGCTGTAAAGTTGTTGAAAGATTCCTCATCGTAGAAGCTTTCCTTAAACGGTGGCACGATGGCCTTACCTATAACGATTCCGTTAGAAGCCACTTCATTACCTTGACGGTTGCCCGCTTTCGGTGTAATAGCGAAACTATACTTCTTTAATTCGGTAGTTGTGAAAGGTACAGACAGACTATTTCCTGTTACATTGGTTTGCACTTGGGCTCCATCTGGCATTCTTTTCACGTCGTAAATCACCTCTCCAACATATCCGCCGTGCTTTCCTTGCGTTACAGAAGGCCATGTAACGACTGCTGTTGTGCCGTCGTAGCTGAACTTTACACGCTCTATATCAGCAGGAATGTCGTAGCCTACCCATGCAGTATATCTTACTTTAGGCGATGAGCCTGCAGCGTTGGCAATGGTAACGAGGAACTTTGTGTCGCCTCCAGTCACTGTTATCTCGTCATCTACCTTAGTTCCTGCCATGGCAACAGCCTTCTTTACGGTGTCGTTGTTAGCCACAACATAATATGTAAGGTTGCCTGTTAGCGGTTCACCATTTATCTTTTTGCTTGGAGCAGTGAACTGAATGCGTCCTGTTGTATTACCTTTTTCAAATACAAACTTTAGGTTTTCCACCCGTGCGGGGGCTTCGGCAGATGCCGTAGATATAGGTATTGTAAGCGCCAATACCTGAGATTCGATAGGCATATCGCCTATTTTGTTCGCCTTTCCAGTTGTAAGGTCTACGTTATATAGCACCGACTTGCCGTCTTTGTCTATGCTTGCCCAATAGAAAGTATTGGTATTCTGGTCTATTTCGCCGCTTTGCTGGAAGTATTTGCCGTACTCATCTTTCACCGTAACGCCTGTTGCACCGATCAAAGTTTCCTTTCCGTCGGTGGTACTGATGGCATATAGGTCGCCATCGAGGGATATTCCGTAAAGCGTTCCTTCCTTGCTGATACCCAAAGCAACGTATTGATGTTCTGCCCAACCGATGAAATCGCGTTTCATCTTGGTATAATCGATCACTCCCCATTGCAGGTTCGTACCGCTTTCGTCCCAGAATACGCCGTAAATCTTACCAGTTTTGCGGTCTTGTGCAGTTTCCATGGCGCACAGCGACAATCCATCTTCGCCGAGATTATCGTCAGAAAGCTGTTCCCAAGTGTCTATATCGTAAGTATAATGATGCACTTTGACCCTGCCTTCCGAGTATGCTATGAGGTCTAAATACATGGCATGGAACACGTCGCCGACTATTCCGCTTCCTGCATTCACCTCCATATAGTTCATAAGTCCTAATGGTTTCACTTCAATAGGGACTGTTGTGCCTACCGAATACATGCCGTAGGCAGCGTTACCCACCTTCCATCCTTCTTGATGAATGACGTTTCCCCACAGCACAATGCCTCCAGTAGTCTTCAAGAGTGGCGCAGCAAATGGCTTTTGCAGGGGTGAAGCCACTGTCTGCAATAGCATGTTGTCTGTACTTGGACGCTGAGCGACAGGCATTTTGAGGTTGAACCCATCGCCATACCACCTTGTCTTGCCGACAAGGCGTCTCTTAGTGAACTCTCACGCTGGCTGTTGTTCTGTGCCATCATGGCTGATGACCAGCATAGCAAAAAGGCTATGATGCCAGCGAACATAAGGTAAGACTTCTTTTTCATAAGCAATAAATTTAGTGTTCAATATGCTATCACGATGTTGTGGAAAGCTTTTTTCTATCGTTTCGTGCCTGCATATGGTTGTACAACCTTGCTTTTCAGCCACCTGCTGTGTGGTATTGGCATTATTTCTGCATCAGTTTTCTGGTGTGTGAAGGCTGTGCTTGCCTGCCCCAAGATTGCCCTTCGTTTATTAGATTGCCGATTGTAACGTCTTCTCTGCTGCCCTTATATATAATAAGGTGGACGGCAGAATATGATTTTAACTTCTCTTTCTTCTTCTCAAAGGTTATGTAAGTTTTGCAAAAATAAATATATTATTTCAACTACACAAACGAAAAAGAAGAAAAATCTCAATATTTTTCAACATTTTGTAAGCTGTTGTTGCGACAAAAAAAAGGAAATTAGCGGTAAATGAAATCAATGATATGACGTTATGGTAGAGCGATAAGGGGGAAGACGAAGGGGTAAACTTATTTAACAATATAGAAACGCTAAGATTTCAATATTTGGGAGATAACACATCAAAAACAACCCCTTGCATCTTTACGCAAGGGGTGTAAGGGGGTAAAAAAAGTTGTTTCGAAGCTCTCGTTATGCTTCTGTGGCAACCTATTGGGGCAATACCACCAACTGAAGACTATCGGTTTTTACGCGCACCTTAAGCCATTTGTAAAGCTGTTGCTTATCGTTTGCAGGAAGTGTTTTGCTGGTTTTCACCACCGCAAGCACGTATTTTTGGGTGAGAGCAGAATCTAAATAGACTTCGGAAGTGTTCGAAAGGGCTATACTTTTAGCTTCCGGACAAATGGCTTTCAGCTCTTGTTTCATCTCTTTAGCCAACTCTGGATAACGTGTATAAGCCGCTAACTGCTTCTGTAAGGCATCGTTTTTGTACACTTGTTCCTTCCAATCGGAAGACGTTCCTTCTCCTATTGCAACCAAACCGCGTTTCTTTTGCTGCATAGCCATAAGACTATCAGCATTAGCACCTTGTATAATGCGAAGTCGATAGTCGGCTAACTGATAGTCGGACAGGGCTTTCTGTGCCTTCTTAATGTTGCTGTTAGAAATAGAATTGCCTATTGTTACAACATCCAACGTTTTGTTTTCTTTGTCGAAAGTGTGCGAAAGAATGTAAGTTCCATTGTCTTTTATTTCGTTGCGCAGGAAGTTTTCTACGTTATTTTCGATGACACTCTGATTAATAATGCGCCATGTCATGTAGCCAGCAGGTATCATTGTGATGATAACAATACTTGCAATATAGTAGTTTACACGCTTCAACTTCTCCTGATTGACTATCTTTTTACGATGGAAGTGCATTAAACGAACGCCCACGCAGGTGGTGAAAGCGATGAAAACAGTATTGATGAAGTAAAGATAAAAGGCACCCAAGAAGTAAGATGTGTTGCCCATTGCAAGTCCGTAGCCCGCCGTACAGAGTGGTGGCATTAGGGCAGTAGCAATCGCAACACCCGGTATCACGTTGTTTTTGCCTTTTGTAGCTACTGCCAAAATACCAGCTGCACCGCCACAGAGTGCTATCAACACATCGTAAAGTGTGGGCGATGTGCGTGCAAGAATTTCTGATTGTGCTTCTGTGATAGGCGAAAGGAAAAAGTAAATGGTAGCTGTAACAACGCTGAGAATGGTGGTAATGAGGTAGTTGATGATAGCTTTCCTGAACAAATTCAGGTCGGCTGTTCCAATCGCTAAGCCCATTCCGATGATTGGTCCCATCAGTGGCGAGATGAGCATAGCACCGATAATGACTGCCGTTGAATTGACATTGAGTCCTAAGGAAGCAATGAAGATAGCAAGAATAAGTATCCATAAGTTTGCTCCATGGAAGTCTACACCCTCGGTTATCTGTGCTATTACGTCGTCTTCAGAGGCTTTACCGGGCATGACATTGAAGCATCGCTTAACTAATTGCCACAGTGTTTGGTTGTTATTTGAGTCCATACGTTTTGTTTTTGTGTGCAAAGATAATGTTTATTTGTGATATAATAATATTGTGGATAACATTTTTTTCGGTATAGCAATGGGATTGATGGAAATTAAAAGGACCATGAATAATAGAAAAACTGTGGGCAACAGGAAGGTCATCAAGCAAGAAAAGGAGTCTCACCATGGGGTGAAGACTCCTTCGAAAGTGGGTTACTGCATCAAAATAATACAGCTACTGTGTGGTTAAACCTTACTTTACTACCACCTTTTGTGTGCCTTTAGCGGTGCGCACAAGGTAGATTCCCTTTTCAAGGGCGATGTGCTGACCAGCTTGAACAACGCCACTAAAGAGGTGAGTGCCGTCGATGCGCACTACGCTGATATAGTTATCAACGCCAAGAACATAGATTCCTCCATCGGCAATGCGTAGGCTGACATCGGCTGCAAGGGCAGATACGCTGCTGATGGCGGTTGTTCCGACCTTCTTTAAGCGTATATTGTCGAGGTAAAGGTTCATTCCTTTCTCAACATCAGTAGTATTAGCATGGAACCCAATATATATTGCTGCCGTCTGTTGGGCAGTAAATTCTACGATACGGGGCGCGAACTTGTCGGTGTCTTCTTGTGTTTCAGGCACCAATTGTTCGGTCATTGCAGTGGATTGGGGCTGCAAACCATACATCACTTCGTACTTTTCGGTGCCGATGGTGCGTAAATCGAACGACAATTCGTATCGCATGTCTTTCTCTACGGCTATGAATGGTGTAAACAGCCAGTCGTTTTTAGGAGATGAAGAGCTGTATATCTTCATGAATTTGTAGTCGTTGTCCCAGTCCCAATAGGCATTTCCGTCGCCGATATGCTCTGTTGTAAAGAGCAGTACTTCGTCGTTGGTGTCGAAGGTGGCGGTGTAAGGCACTTCGAAAGGCTTACCTATCATTATCTTATTCGATGCTGTTGGAATGCCTCTGTGGTCGTCGTCGATGTAAGGAGTAACGTCGAAGAAGCACTTTTCAGCCTTTTCTTGCGTAACGTTGTAGGTGTATGGCGATGCGCCAGCGTTGTCTACGATTTCGCCTGAAGGCATTTTGCGCACCTTGTATTTCACTTCTGTTGGGTCTACGTAGCCGTTGTACATTCCTTCTGTGGCTGCGTCCCATGTCAATATCAGCTTATTAATATCTTCGCCTTGTGTTAGTTTCACGTTCTTCACCTGCTTTGGTGTATCGTGTCCCACGTAAATGTTCTTTATTTCTGCCTTGTCGCCATCGCCTTCTGCATTTATCACAATAACAGCAAAGCTGTGTAAGCCTTGCGTTGTGGTTACTTCTGCTGTGGTAGCCTGTCCTGCCTGTGTGGTGCCGCTGGTGTTTTCCACACCATCAACAAGCACCTTAAAGGTTAAAGCGCCCGTAAGTGCTTGTCCGTCGTAAGTCTTTGTGGGTGCTGTAAAGCTTATTTTGCCCTTCAGTTCGCCGTTGGTATAGTGGGCAGCAAGGTCGGTTGCCTTTGCAGGAGCGCCCGGAGCCACCACCTTATCGCCTATCCAGAGGCACCCAAATTCCTCTTCGTGCTTGAATTCGCGTAGCATTGTGCTGGTCTTAGCCTTTAGGTCAATCTTGTAAATGCCCGGTGTTCCGCCCCAATCGTCGAGCGTTGCCGCCCAATAAAGGGTGTTATTGTCGTTTGCGGGGAAGGCTGCTGACTGCTGATAAAGCGGATTCATGCCCGTAGAGAGTATCTCTGTGAAGGTAGCATCGGTTGTTGAGATTTCTCCTACCCTACCTGCTGAGTTGATTCCGTATAGTTTTCCTTCTTTGTTAAAGGCTATTGCGAGGAAGTTATTGCCCAGTACGCCCACCTCTTTGCGTTCGTGTTGGGTGAGTTCGAGGGTGCAAAGCTTGTATGTTGTGCCGTCTTTGTAGACAGAATATACCTTGTCTGTGGTTTCGTCGTAGGCGATTGGACAACCTATCGATACCATGTCGGCAGGCACTTTGTGTCGTGTTATGTTGGTGAAATCGTTGGCGTTGTAGATGTACATGTACATATCTGAGCCGTAATCGGAATCGTCTTTTACAAAGAAATAGTAGCGGTCTTTCACCTTTACAATGCCGTAGTCGGGTGCATAGGGTATTTTTTGCACTTCGGTAAAGTATGAAGTAGCTGCCGTTGTGAACTTATAGATGCCGTTATTCTCCCTTGTTCCAACGAGATGTCCGTACAAATTGTACTCTGTTTCGGTTGTTTGTGCAGTTACAGGCATTGCTACAAAGATGGCAATGACTGCAAATAGTGTAGTAATAAGTCTTTTCATCGTACAATATATTAGTTGTTTGTTGTTCAGATTGTTTTAATTCTTTAGGTTGTTTCTGCTGGTTTTCTTTGCCTCTTGCCTCTATATTATATAAGGTGTTAGGCTGTATATGCTTCGATTTTGATTCTTCTGGCTACTGGTTTACCAGCCTATGCAAAAGTATAAACATTATTTTAAATATGCAAACAAATAGTAAAGAAAACATAATTACAATTGGTTTGCTGTGGGGTAAGGGGTTGAAAATCTGACGATTGAGCAGTTTTCTAACTTTCGGAAAAGTTGTTATAGATTGTAAGAAGCGTTCTTTACACCCCTCCCCTACTTCCTTTCGCATTCGATGGCGGTTTCTCTGAAATACTTTTCCAGCACGAGTTGTGCAACGATATACTCGCGGCGAGGATTTCGGAACCTATCTACGTAGGCGTGGGCGTGGTCGATTATGGCTTGCGCCTCGTCGGGGTGGTTGATGTAATGGCTGATTTTAGCTTCCAAATCGGAGTAGTCGGGGGCTACCTCAATGTAGTGATAATCGGGTATGAGGGTGCCTTCCATAAACCATGTTTCGTAGGTTGGGCGCGGCATAACGGCGATTGAGTTCGACGACATTACCCATTTTAGGTTGCTGGCTACGTCGTTTCCTTCGAGTGCCATGATGAATTTGTACGACAAATGTTCGCCGATGGTCATCTTTTCGGTATGCCATTCCTTGAAACTCTTGTCGATAACGCCAATGTTGAACAGCGGATTTCCAAAGAATTTCTTTACGAAATCGTATCTGTTTTGCTTTAGATTGTTGCAGTCGTATTGCCCTATCAGTCCTCTAAACACCACCTTATCTTGCTTGTCGGTGTACTTTGTGCGGTCGTTTACGAACAGGAAATGGCGCACACGGTCGAGGTTTAGCAACACCGAATTGGCATTGTTGCCATGTATGGGCCTACTTTTTACGATGGAAGGGACGTCGGAAACCCATGTTACATCGCCTGGATCTAAACGCCATTTAGCGTCGAGCGGAAAGGCTTTTGCGTAGCGGAAAGAGTCTAAATAGTAGACCGATTGACTGGTTTTCTTTTGTTCCGATAGTTTGATAGCCTTTTGCTGAAACAGCGAAAGGTCGATGTCGGCACGGCGCAACTTATTGTAATACGCTACGCGCTGCGCGATTTCCGACCAGTCTTTGCGCTTTTCGACACCCGATAGCAAGAACTTTCGCAACCACGAAAGCACGAAATGCGGTGTAAGTATCCACAGATAGGACGTTACATAGTATTTCAATTTCGAGTTTTTTCCACTATGAAGGAGATAGTAGAGTTTGCGACTTAGCATATTGTTCATTGTTTTTTATTCTATCGTAAAATGCTTTTTGTAGGGTTGTTACCTTCTACTAACGCATTGTTCCGTTGGGACTGGTAATCTGAATGCAAAGGTAATGACTTATTTGCGAACTGCACCAACATTGTCTTAAAACTTATTTGCGAACACCATTCAGCTGCTTTTCTCGTTTCGGAAATATTGACAGAAAAAGCGGGGTATATGCTTTCGCATTGCAAAACAGCCTATATTGCGTTGCAAAACAGCCGCTTTTGCCGTGCAATATAGGCGCTTTTACAACGCAAAACAGGCTCTTTTAGAAAGTAGGGGTATAAGCCTTGTGTATCAATGTGTTACGAAACGAAGAGCGAAAGAATATTTGTAAAGAAATCGCAGGGGGTTTTTCGATGCTCACACCTTATATATATAAGGTATAGGGGCGTGGCAATGGTAGGCAGAAAAGCATGGGTAGGGACGAAAAATGGCTGTTTGCAGCAAGCTACGGCATAATTTTTAAGTTGCCTGCTTGCTGAAACAGCCTATAAGCTATGGTGGTTATGTTCCTTGAAACAACAAATTAGTGGTTAGATAAGTCAGTGCTCGACATCGTAACCTCTATGCGGTTTTTCTGGTCGAGTAGCTGTTTCAGCATCAGTCTGACGTCCTCTGTGGTCATTCTATTCACTATTTCTACGAAGTTTGTATCTATATCGGTGCCGTTGTACAGGTCGTTGTACAGCACAAGTTCCCAATAATTGTTTAGTTCCTGCACCTGTTTGTACACCTTAAGTTCGTAGGCTTTCACCTTATCGAGGTCGGTTTGAGAGGGTCCATCAGTGGCTAACTTCTCCAATTGTTCGTATATTATCGGAATAAGAGCGCCGTATTTGCTTGGGTCTGTTTGGAATGCGATGCGCAAAACAGCCTCGTTGTAGGGGTGTTTTTGCAGTGTTGCAGACACCGAAACGCCGTATGTTCCGCCCTTTTCCTCGCGCACTTTGTCGGTATAAACGAAGCGGAGCAGTTGCACGGCAGCATCTAAAAGCAGTTCGTTGCGATTGTTATAGTCCATCTTTCCCTTTATAACGATGGTCGTTGTGGTCGATGGTGTTTTCTGTTCTTTGGTAAATAGCTTCTTCACCTGCCCATCAACGAGGTTGGGTCCAAGCGTTCCCACCTTTTCAAAGTGGTTGTTCGATGGCAGCACAGCCACATATTTGCAGAGCATTGGGCGCAGTCGTGCCATGTCGATGTTGCCCGTTAGTATGAGTTTAAAGTCTGCTGCATTGGCAAAACGCTCCTTATATATCTGCAATATGCGGTCGTAGTTCACCTTCTTTAGTAGTTCGCTGTTCATCGAATGTAGTCTATCGCTTTGGTAAGCAACCTTATGCAGGCTGTCGTTGTAGGCAATCAGCGGGTTCACATGGGCATTCTTGAGGAACTCTTCTTGCTGGCTCATCATGTTTTCGAAGGCTTCTACGTCCTTTCTGGGCTGTGTAAAGTAGAGATACAATAGCTGGAATAGGGTCTCAAGGTCCTTTACGTTCGAGCTACCTTCCATTCCTTCGGTCTCATCATCGATGTATGGACCAATCGAAATAGGCTTTCCTGCAATCATTTTCTCTAATGTTAGCTCGTCAAACTGGCCTGCTCCGCCTACCGTAGCGCCCGAAATAAGGTACGAAAGGTTCGGCATGTCGTCGTCAGCGTACATGTTTTTGCCGCCCATACTGAAGAGTTTCAACCTTACTTCATCGTCGGCGAAGGTCGTTGGGCGTACATATACACGCATACCGTTAGACAATTGCAACTCGGTATAGCCGTACTTGTATTCCTTTTCAGCCACAATGCGGCCCTCAGCAGGGAGGTTTGGTGTTAGTTCCGAAGCCATATCTTTCTCTTTATAAGGCGCATAACGCTTCTTTTGTGCCGTAAGTACGAGCTTTTCCACCTCCTTTTTAGAGGGCAGTGCAAAGCCTTTCTTCTCTGGTCCGTATAGGGTTACCACCTGATTTCTATTGGTTATGACTTCGCGCATGTACTTATTAACTTCCTCAAGGGTTACTTTTGCGTCGAGTTCCTGCACCAATTGCAACTCAACAGCAGGGTCGATAAGCGGCTCTTCCTCCAGAAAATTGTCTACACAAGCCTCAACAAGCTCTCTGTTGCTACGCTTGAAGCGGTCGTTATAGCCACTTACAGCATACGAAAGCAGCTCTGCTTTGCCACGTTTCAACTCTTGTTCGGTGATACCGAGACTCCTTGCACGCTCAACTTCACCTATAATGGTTTGTATTCCGCTTGCTATCGAGTTCTCTTTTAGCACTCCCGACACTTCAAAAGACTCTTTCGTGGAAGCCATAAAGAAGTTTCCATCACGCACAGAGGCCGATATAAAGGGCGCATCTGCCTTGCGTGAGAGTTCGTTCAGGCGGTCGTTGATAGCCATTCGTAAGATACTTGTCATATAATTGTCGGCAAACGGCTGCCAAAAGCCTCGTTCTTGGCGTGGTGTAACGTCTCTCTTCATGTACAAAGTAAAGTTTACTGTAGCTGTTCCTTATCGGTTGCCGTGAAGAGAATCATCTTTTTGTTGTCGGGCACTGGGTAGAATATGCGTTCGGCGGTATTGTTCGGCATTTCTATATTACCGAAAAGGGCTTTAATTTTGCGTTCTATCTGGTCCTCATCAATATCGCCTACCACGATAATGGCTTGCAAATCGGGGCGATACCACTTATGATAATAGTCGCGAAGGGCTTGATATGGGAAGGTTCTAACAATGTTCATATCGCCTATTGGCATACAATCGGCATACTTAGACCCTGCATATATCACGGGCATAGAGGCTTCGGCAAGGCGTTGCATGGCCAGTCCCATACGGCGTGTGCGCCACTCTTCTTCTATCACTCCCCTTTCTTTGTCAATCTCTTTATCGGCTAATAAGAGGTTATGGCTCCAGTCGTGGAGGATAAGAAGACACGAATCGATAATCCCTTCGCGCTTTATGGGGGCAGCAGAGATGTTGTAAACGGTTTGGTCTACGCTGGTATAAGCGTTGAGATTGGTGCCAAACTGAATGCCAACGCTCTCGCACCACTTCACGATACCCGGCTTTTGGTCGTCGCCCGGAAAGTTTTTCGTTCCGTTAAACGCCATGTGTTCGAGGAAATGAGCGAGCCCTCGCTGGTTCGATTCCTCTAAAATAGAACCTACATGTTGCGCTATGTAGAAGTCAGCCACACCCTTTGTCTTATCGTTATGGCGTATATAGTAGGTCAATCCATTCGGAAGTTTGCCCTTTCTGATGGTCTTGTCTTGTTCAATCACCCTGTTTTGAGCTGGCAACAAGGTGGGAACAAGCATAAAAAACAATAATAGGAATTGTCTGATTGTGTTCATGTTATATCTTATTTTATTTATTTTTTAGGTAGGTAGGCACTGCGTTGGGCTGGAAATCGTGGGTCGAATTGTTGGTGTCTATCCACTTTTTGCCCTCCTTCAGTCGTACAACGGCTTTGTTATAACGTTGCTCGTCGGCATCAACATGCCCACAATAAGTGAATCCTTTATCGAGGATTGGCGATATAATATTCCACTCATGGACAGTCGGAACAGCCAGATTAACAGCATCAACGACCCACGAATTGGGTATGAAATACTCGTTTTCGTCCATCGGAATAACGTACTCTCCCTGCTTAAAAGTATAGCCAAACTTGTAGCGATAGTCCTTCATAAAGGTTGCCATATCCACCATTGGACGTACCAAAGCATAGCTTTTTACGCCACGAGTGTGCATTACAAAGGTTCCTTCAAAGTTGGCATACCAGTTCAAAAGGTTCGTTACCTTCGGGTTATCTTGGTCGCCTTCTGGGTTAGAAGTTTTATCAAAGATTTCAAAATCGGCACGGCTCAGGTCGAAAGAGTTGGGGTTTATGGGTCTATGATCGATGGCGGTGAGGGCTATTGTTAGCTCTTCGCCAGGCTTAACAGGGTGTTCTTGTCCTGTACCAGGCACCATATAGATGGCATCAATGGTGATGGCTTGGCTCATGATATCGGGCTGATAGTCGTGCTTATCATCGCTTGTGAAGAAGCTTTCGACGAAGCATAGCCCGTCAGCATACATGATAGTGTCGCTGTTGTTGCCTATTTTTATGTATTGGTCGTCGGTGTACATGAAGCCTTGCGGGGTTGTTGTGCCTGTGAAGAACAGCTCTGTGATAACGAAACCTTCCTCTGCTGCAAACACATTCAGACCTATATTGGTGGCTTTCGATGTGGCTTGAATAACGACATTATCGCGCTTTGCCTTCACCTTTGCCTTTATTTCTTTCTTGTTTAGCTGATAGTTTACAACGCCGTTCACCGTTAAGTTGTAGGTTCCTTCAGGCAGTGTGATGTTGGCAACGTACTTGTCTTGCTCGGAACGGAAGACGGTAACGGCATACTCTTGTCGGCTGCTTACGTTGGTCATCACTACTCTTGCCTCTGTTATTTGGGCGTTCTGGATATCTATGGGTAGTTGAAGGTTTATCTCGTGGTCCACGAATTGCCCTCTCTCTTCTACCTCTTTATACTCGTTGCACGATACTAACAGAACGGCAGACAGCAGTAATAGCAGCCTGTTTAGCCTATATTTTGTTTTTATTATATGTTTCATTGAATTACGTTTTGTTTTATCTTATTTAGAAAGACACACCTACCGACGCATTAAGAAGGGTTTGGCGAATAATCGAACTATGGTCGAATTGTATGCCAGCATTAAGGTATAAGCCCACGCCTTCCCACTTTTTAGGATAATAATAGGTGTGTATGGCGGTGCCGAAGGTCCATTGGTGGGCTGTTAAAGCCGCATAGGTGGAGTTCACGAGTTCGGTTATCTTACTGTCCATCACTGCGTATGGCATTACGATTCGCTTGGAACGGTTGTGGTAATAGGCTGCGTTGCCGCTCCATTCTACGAACCACGACTTTGCATGATGCCACATCCATTGCCATGATAGTGTGCCGTACGACTTTGTATATGCCATTTCTCGCCTTAAATCTACGTAGGTTGCGAGGTCGTCAATGAACCCGAATCGAGCCGAAAAGGTTAGGTCTCGCTTACTTCCGACGTTGATAATGCCTCCTAAATAGTAGTCGTAGCGGTTGTCGGAGAACATGGATAGGGTGATAAGCGAGCGATATTCGGTGCTGGAAGAGCTGCCTGCGATGTGTTCTTTGCCGTTTCTTCGCTCTCCATCAAGCCCCAAAAAGGCGGTCCAACCTATATTTTTGTCGTGCTTCCACCCTACTCTTGCGTTGAAAGTAGTGGTTTCTAATCGTGTAATTGGCAGTGCATTGAGTTCGGTAAGTATGTTTTCGTAAGGCATGAAACGCCCTTCTAACGAAACATAAGCCCCTGTTTTACCATCGTCAGGCGCCCACTGTAAGTCGGCAATGATACCTGTTCCTTTATAATAAGCCGACCTTACCGCTCCTGCAAAGCGCACGTAATCGCTTCCGAGACCCGTCATGTGATACTCTGGAATAACGCCTAAAGGGTTGTAAAAGTCTACGTTATTGGTTTGTTTATAGGTTCTTGTGCCGATACCAGCGCCTATTTTATAGTCCTTCCATGCATAGTTTGCACCCAAACGGAGCGTCAAATCGGTGGCAATACCGCGTGGACGGGGGTCGATGGTGCGGTATTCGTGTTCCGCTCTAAAGTCTATCAAGGCACCGAAGCTCCATTTTTTCAGTTTCAGAGCATAGCCGCCATTGAACGTATAGCGTTCGTTCTCCATGTTACCGCCCAACGTATCAGCCATCACATAGGGATAAAGAAGGTCGTAATCGGACGTGGAGTTGTAGCGAACATTGCGCTTTCGCCCTGTCTGATAGGCTGCTGCGCCCCACACTGTATTGCTTTCGTCGAGGCGAAGGTAGGATTTTACGCCAGCAGAAAACAGTGTATGACCGTCTCCCCGCTGCGCTATGAAGGCCTGATTGGCATGCTTATAGCTTGCATTAAGGCCCGCTTGCGTTATCGAAGAGGCGAAAGCAGACTGCAAGAAGGCGGGATTCTGTTGCAACGGAGCCATTACTTGGTTCCAATGGTGTAGGTGTTCGGCTGCTGCAATCGTGTCTTTGTCTTGCGCTTGGGCGGCTATTGACACGAGGAAGACTGCCAACAATGTGCAAATTATTTTTCTTTTACGCATCATTACATAAATATAACCGTTGCTGTAAAGCGTGTTGGGTGGTCTATTATCTCTACGTAGTCCTTTGAAGAACGGTAGTATTTCACTCTCTCACTGCCATCGGGGTAGCGGCACAACATGGTTCCTTCGGCATCAAGCATATAGGTTCCGCGCATCACATCGAGCCTAATGGTGGTTTTATCGAAGTCGGACGATGCATAGACACGGCCATTCGACAGGTTTTTCAGCGTTATGGTGCCCTGCACTTTCAGCGGTGTTATGCTGTCGGGGAGCTGCAATGTAACCTCAGCTTGCGTATAATAATCGTCTTCTATCTGCTCGCAACCAGTGGTAAAAACAGCCAATAAGAGGGCGAAAAGAAGTGTATAGGGTTTCGACATCATAGTTTTATGTTCATTTCAAGACCGAAATAAGGTGTTACATACCGCCTTATTACGAAGTCGTTGCGTTTATAATCGGGGTGCACGTCCCATAGTTTGTTCACGAAAAGCGCCACCATGAGTTTGTCTTTGAATAGCTTTTTGGTTGCCTTTAGGTTCACATCCATATAGAAAGGTACGGTTTGTCGGTCGAACATACCCTCTGTATAATTGCGCACGAGGTATTGTAAATAGACATCGTTTGCATCGGCTGGGGTGAAAGCATGTATGTTTCCGCTGTCGTCCATATACTGAATGGGCATGTTATCCTTGTGCATCGACTGTTCGGCGGTGTGCCAAACACATTGGAAAGACAACGAGAAGCCGAGCTTTAACTTGGGTATTGCGGTGTCGAAAGTGAAGTTTGTGTTCACCATTTCGCGTATAAATCCCTCGTCATCTTTATAGATTCCGACCAGCTCAAGGGGCCTTCCGCCCACCGTTTTAACGGGCTTATACATGATAGGAAGGGAGTTATGATACTCCGTTTTAAACCATGCTCCACTGATGGTAAGGCGTGTATTGACAACTGGAAAGCGCATGGTGGAGAGCATCCACTCTATGCCTCGCTTGTAAGTTCGGCTGCCGTTAGACGTGTGTTCATACGAGCGCAGAACGTTACGGAGGGTATAGGGCAAGGTGGAAACATCGGGTTTGGCGGTCAAGGCATCGGCATTTACACCAGAAGCGTCGTACTCTTTGTACTGATAAGGGGCATAAACGCTCATCGAACGGAAGCCCGATTTCATGTCTTCTACAAAGTATGTCATGGTGAGACGGTTGCCTGCCCAGTCTACATCTCCCTTTATTTCCCACTTCAAATTGCGTGCTGCTGTAAGCTCATAGTTGGTCGGATCGATGACGTAAGTCTGCAAATACATTCTCCGAAACTCTGGTTTGGGGTGGTAATAGTTCAGTTCTACGATGTCCATATAGGCGGGTTCGGGGTATAAGAGGTCGATGGTGGGGAACATACTGTGCCACCCTATACCGCCAGTAATGCCGATTGTCATTCGGTTTTTGCCTACGACAAAAGAAGGAAAGGTCCACCCTACATTGGCTCGGGGGTCTATATTCACCTTTCCATGTGTGGCAAATTGGTTGTCGATGCCTAACATTGTTTCGGCACGAAGACCTGCTTCGACGTCGAGTTTGCTGCTGCCGACGCCCATACTGATGCGTTCTTCCACGTAGCCTGCCAGCATTTGCGAGGCTGGAATGGCTGAGTATTTGCGCGGACGGTACGACGTTCCTGTATAAACAGGGTGCAAACGATCGTATATCTGACCTTCGCCTACGTTGCGGTCCATCTGATAATCGGCTCCCACCAACAGCGAATTGGACACGCCCGCAATGGGAATGCTGAACGAAGCGTTGCCCTTTAGATACAAACTAAGGGGGCGGCCGTCTACTGTATGTGTGGCTATATAGTTGTAAGGCGATATCAATACGGCATCGCTTTCGCCGTTTGTCATGGTCATTGCGGCTGGTGTGTCGCCATCGAGCTGTACCATTTTGGTGCGTTCCAGTATGTTTTTCTCGTACGAAAATGATGCCGACAGCTCTAAACTGCGGAAGAGCGAGCGGTCGATATTGCTGTTCATGTTGAGCGAAAGACTCGTTGCATAGCGGTTATAGGCAGAGCGATACTTGTCTACTCCGCCATGGTTGAATTGCGAATCCACCTTATCGTTGTCGAAAGAACCGCCATAATCGAAGCTGAGCATGGCTCCGTAGTTCATCTTTTGGGTGGTCCATTGCTTGTTCAGACGAGCCGAAAGAGTAACACGTTTGTAGGTTTCGAGCAGGTTGCGAGGCTCTGCTTTGTTGTCGAGATAGTCGGCACTGAGGTTGAGCGACAGCTTCGACGGTTTCCATTCGAAGCCTTTCGAAAGATAGAAAAGCTTGGTATCCATGTCGGCTTTAAAGCGTGCTGCAAGGTCGTTGCCACCTTTGCGACGTTTCACCTTTACGAGTCCGCTGGTTAAATCGCCATATTGCACGGAGGGAATACCACGTATTATGGTTACTTCCTGTATGTCGTCGGTAGACAAGGTGCGCATATCAACCCCCGCATTGGCAAAGTTTCGCTTTCCAGAAGTGCGGTCGAGGGCGCCCGAAAGGTATTGCATGTTGCCGTTAGTGCTTACGGGTGCACCGTCAATAACGAAGCGTGTGCCGAGCGAAGAGGTGTTGTACTGACTGCTTCCGATGCCTGTTTCGCGCAGGTTGATGGTGTTAGGCACGTTCAGATGAGGGTCGTTGGCACGTCCACCAGGCAGAAGTTCCACCAAATCGGCAAAGCTTGAGGGCTGCAAATGCTGCATAGCTTGCTTGCTAATGGTCGATGCGCTGGACAGTCCGTGCCCTTCTTGTGCTGTAACAACAATCTCTTGCAGTTCGTTTACATCGGTCTGCAAGTGGTAAACGCCATCTTTTTGGGGGCGCACGGTAAGGGGTTTGTAGCCGATATAGGATATTCTAACCGACTTATTGAAGCCGTCGGACAAGACGAAAACGCCGTTTTGGTCGGTTACGGCAATAATGTTTTTGGTGCCTTCTGCCATGATGGTGGCACCTATTATAGGTTCGTTGGTGCCTTTCTCCAATACTTTGCATCGTATTTGAGCTACTGCTATTTGGAGAAATAAGCAACCCATAAGGGTAAATAATGTTCTCTTCACAATTGTAATATGCTGCTGTGTTGCATACTGTTTCGTGCTGGTGCCGATGAAAGCAAAGGCTTATGACGATATTACTAAGACCTTTTCGGTGTGCCACGATGGCTTAGTAATATCGGCATCAGCCTATTGTTGCCCCTTGTGTTCGCAACCTTTGAGGCAGGAACGTTGTGCAACGGCAGTTGAAATAGGGGTGATTACTTCAGGAGTATCTTCTTTCCGTTGTGGATATAGATTCCCTTTGCTGTTGGTTTAGCAATGCGGCGACCCATCAAGTCGAACCATTTGTCTGTGTCGTTGGCCTTCACCGAAATAGCGTCGATGCCTGTTACAGCCGACGTAAGCTCTACCCATGCAAACATTTCCTTATTGCCTTTTGCCTGCTTAGGGGTCCAACCACGTGCTTTGATGGCTGCAATTTGCTCGTCGGTAAGTTCGTTTTGCTCGTTTTCAAACAGACCGTTGAACACGCAAAGTTCGCGTTCTTCGCCTTCTGTTTCCTTTGTTAGGCTCTGAATAAGTGCGTTTAAGCCTTCGCCTTTGAGCTTGTTGCACCAACAAGAAACATAGTTAAGGTCTGACTTTCCAGACAGGTCGAGGGTTGTAAGCAGGTTTCTGCTGCATTCGAGAGTGGTGAGATTGGTGTTATTCGTAAGGTCGAGTGCTTCTATTCCGTTGCCATTTATCCATAGTTCTTCCAGCTCTGTAAGCTGCGAAAGGTCGATGGTTGTGAGATTAGGGTTATCGCCTACGTGCAAGGTTCTAAGGAATTGAGCCTGCGAAAGGTTCAGGTTTGCAACCTGTGTGCCTTGCAACGAGAGTGTCATGAGGGCAGAAGCAGGTGCGAACTTTACGGAAGTAAGGTCGGAACATGCGGTTGCCCACACTTCGGTAAGAGCTGCATTGTTCGACAAATCGAGTGTTGTTAAAGGGTTTTCGTTCACTCTTAAGGTGGTCAATTTGCTGGCTCCGCTAACGTCAATGTCTTTGATTTCCTGTCCAACAATGGTTAAATAGTTCACATCACCATGTATGGTTATCTCTGGCGAAGTAACGATTAGATAAACTTTCTGCTGCACTATTGCTTTCTTAGTGGCACCTTCGAACGATATGTTAGTGCCCTCTTCGGGGTTAGCATCCTTTACATCGCCATCGTCGTCTAAGCCATCGTAGACAAAGATTTCCATGCTAATGGTAGACCCAACAGCCTTGTCGGTCTTGAATTTGATAACGCCTTGACCTACTTCAGCCTTTATTTCTGAAGTAGAAAAGAATAAAACACACAGGGTAAGTGCTAAGTATAATCTTCTCATGTTTTGTTTTTAAACTTATTTTAATATTTATTTTTAATAACTGGACTGCAAAGGTAAGCACACGTTTATGAATAAACAATACTTAAATGTAGGTAAAAAGTTGTTGCTCTTAGGCGGCTAATACCTATTACTAACGGCAAGGAAACTCTGCGAAAAGGGTTGTGGCGAGGGGTGTTTTCCACTCTGGCGATAGTTGGTTTCCGCTCTGGCGATGGTTGGTTTCGGCTCTAGCGATGGTTAGTTTCAGCTCTGGCGATGGTTGGTTTCGGCTGCAATGAAAACCACTTCCAACTATCTATAATCTTTACGTTTTCTATATAGCATTGCAAAAGCGCCTGTTTTGCGTTGCAAAAGAGCCTATATTGCAGCGCAAAACAGGCACTTTTACCGTGCAAAACAGGCGCTTTTGCAACGCCATTCGCTATGTATTGATAATCAAGAGGTTAGAGAACTGAAAGCGAAAGGATATTTGTAAAGAAATCGCAGGACGGATTTCGCACGTTCCGCCATATATAGATGCAGCGTCCCCCTTATATATATAAGGTGTAAGGGTGTGGCTGGTGGAGGGCGAAAAGAAGTGGAGGGAAACAAAAAATGGGTGCACCTAACAGTTGGTGCACCCACGTGAGTTCTATAAAAAAACTGGAATTTTTCGTTATTTAGCGATGTGTTTCTTACCCTTACTGATATAAATACCTTTGTAATCCTTAGAAACACGACGACCAGATACATCGTAACGTGGTGCGTTCTCGTCGTTAGTATCGGCTGTTGCGTCTACTTCAACGATGCCAGCAGCAGCTGTTACTTCTGCAGAATTAGAGAAACGAGCTTCTCCCTTATCGTAAACGGCTGTTACGTTGTAGATGTGTGCGCCGCCCATTTCGTCGGTAAACGAAGTGCCCGCTACTGGTGCTGCATTCACTTTCACGCCATCGCGATAGATGTTATAGCCGATGAGTGTAAGCTGTTGAGCTGCCTTTGATGCAGGAAGGAAGCTGATGTCGTCGACAAGTGTTGCGTAGCCGTCGGTGCTTGATGCTACGATAGCGAAATACTTGGTGCCTTCTGGCAAGGTGTATTCAGCCTTTGTCCACGATGTTGGTACTACGTGCTTCGCCTTAAGGATTTGGAAATCTTCGCGGTTGAAGCCTGTTGTAGAGTAGCGAACATCGTAAGTTTCGTTGCCTGCTCCGTTGAATGCCTTCTCCCAAAGGCTGATTGACTGTGCAGTAGCAGGGAGTTCAGGCGATACAAGCCAGTTTTCGGTGATGGCATAAGGTGCTCCGAACGAGATAAGAACCTTATCGCCAGTGTGTCCCTTCCAGCCATTGCCGCTGGCAGGAGTAGTTGTTGAGTAGTTGAAAACGGTCCAAGCCTGACGTTCTCCCATGCCTGGGAAGGTGCTTTCGTTAAAGCCATAGGTGGTGTGATTGTCTACATCGTAGAGCAACCATTCGCCAATGTTCTTGTTAGCGAAGTCTGCATAGTCTTCAAAACTTTCTGTTACAACTTCGTTTGTAGAGCGTGGTGCATCTGGAACGGTCCATGTTAGGGTGTTCTTAGCACCTGCAGTAGCTTGCAAGTTTTTCGCTGTTGGATAAACAGGATAGTTCACTGGTAAGGTAATGGTTTCGGTTGTGTTGTTGGTTGCGTCCTCATCTGCAGCTACTTCGAGCTTCGCATAGAGCTTCACTTGGTCGCCAATGTTGCGCTCTGGTGTGAAGGTGATGGTGTTTTCTACTGTCTTTCCAGCTGGTACAGCAACACCATTAACGCTTGTGATAACCTTATTGTCGTTGTAAACCACAACTTTATAGTTGTTAGCATCGCTTGCACCGTTGTTGGTTACGTTAACAACAACCTTTGCAGGATTGTCTACTCGCAAGCGGCCAGGAGCCTCTTTCATCTTGATTGCAAGGTCGTTTGCCTTACGGTCGAAGATGTTGATGTTATCTACATAGATGTTACTGTTGTGTGCTATGCCCTTGTAGTCGAAGCCAACCTGTATGAATTTAGAGCCAACAAACTTCTTTAAAGGAAGCTCTACCTTTATCCATTCGCGGATATTTACCTCTTCTAAGTTTACAGTAAGCAGTGTTTCAGGTGTTCCATATTCCTTAGAAACCCAGATTTTGAATATGTCTTCCGAGTTCTGGTGGGTCTTAATATAGAATGTAAGCATTGGGTCTTTAGCGTTACCGAGGTCGATCAAACCTGTTTCAAGCAACGACCACTCGCCTTCCATCATAGGTGTGAAGCCAGCAAAACCACGGTCGCCGTCTTGAGAATAGCTTGATTCGTCGTGGAATGGAGACCAACGGCTGCGCTTGTCGTAGTCTACCAACCAGAAGTAAGAGAGCTTTCCGTTCGCAAACGATTCCTTGAGTGGAAGAGCGTAAGGCTTACCTATTACTACAATATTAGAATAGGTGCGTGCGCCTTCGCCTGCTTCGTTGACTGGAGATACCACATAAGCCAATGCTTCTTGCTCGTCTTGAGCTGGTGGTGTATCTTCGTATGTGGTGGCTTTGAGGCCCTTTGCAATTTCAGTAACCTTACCGCGACGGAGTGTATAGGTAATGTTGTCTGGGTTTACGTAGGCTCCGTTGGCACCTGTTGTTACCTTATCCCACTTCACGTTTGCCTTTCCGTTGTTGTAAGTGAAGCTGATTTTGCCCACTGCAGCAGGAATGTCGAAACCTACAAAGGCTTCTAATTCAACTGAAGAACCTTCGCCATCGGCACTGAATGGGGTAATCTTATATGTTGTTTTGCCGTTGGGCACGTTGGTATCGGTAAAGTTCAACGCTGCACCTGGTGTAGGATTGTTGAATGTCTTTATTAGTTCTTCGCCACGATATACTTCTATCTTGGTGAGTGCCGACAATGCTGCGCCTGCCTGATTGGTAGCTGGTGCGTTGAACATAATGTCTGCTGAGTTGCCTCCGTTAGGCGCTGGTGTTACCTTAGCGTTGCCTACTGCGGCTGGCACAGCGGCTCCT
The DNA here is from genome assembly GCF_000614025.1 of Prevotella aurantiaca JCM 15754. Taxonomy (GTDB): domain Bacteria; phylum Bacteroidota; class Bacteroidia; order Bacteroidales; family Bacteroidaceae; genus Prevotella; species Prevotella aurantiaca. Next base: position 168,740 of record NZ_BAKF01000001.1, on the reverse strand, counting down.
AACTTCTCTTTTAGTTCTATATTATAGATGTTAAACGAACCTGGGTCGAGCTGCATCTCGGTGTTGAAATGCCAGCCAATATAGTATTCGCCGTCGGCATCTACACTGAATGTTACCGCAACGGCTTGCTTTTCGATAAAGTCGGCAGGTGCTGTTGTTTTGGCAGCGATGGTCTTTGTCATGGCTGCAACAGTCTTGTCCTTACCTATTTTCACCTCGTAGCTTTCGGTAGCGTTTGACGATTCGCCACTAATGGTATAGGTAATTTCGTAGGTTTTGCCTGCTTTTAATGCGATAACAGGACTTACCAACCAGTCGTCAGCGTCTTGCGTACGTACACAAGAGGCAGCCATGGTTGCTGCGTTAAACTTAAATGCCTGGTCGTCTACGTTGGCGTCAAGCACTGTAAAGCGCTCCATCGATTGCTCGTCCATGAAGCTTTGGCTCCAAGGCAGCTTTACATTTTGTGCCTGTAAAGTCAAAGGGCACAGCAATAATGCTAATAAAGTTTTCTTCTTCATAATTAGGTAAAACTTAAAAATAATAGATTTCTCGGCTGCAAAAATAGCTATTATTTTCTGATAAACGTATAAATACATAAGAAAAATTACAACATCGCTTTCTATTTATCGGCAAATTGTTATCGTTTATCGGCAAATTGCTGTAAAAAAGTGTATTTCTTGCAACATTTCGGTGGTCTTTTTATAAGGTAAAAGAGTGTTGTTCTGTTAAGGCACACAGCAAAAAAACTTAAAAAAAACGGCAAAAATATTTGACATTATCAAATAAAACATCTATCTTTGCAGTACAAGTAAGAGGCAGCTAAAATATATTTGTTAAATCTATTGTAATTAAAGAAAAAGCCCAAACCTCCTATAAGGTTTATCTCTGACGGGAGTCTGAGATGGAGAGGACGCTATTAACAAAAACTCGAATACATTTAGGAGCAGGGCATTATAGCTGGGCTGCAACGGGGAGACGCTTTCAATGCGCCACCGCAACAACGTCTTACATTATATAATAAGACCTCTGCGTTGCTGACACATAAGTGCCGTTGCAGACTATAAAGCTTAACATTGAAGCCTCAGAGTAGATATTCGTAGGCAGATTTGCCTATGTTGCAGACAACAAAAGGAAAATTTGAAAGGGCCAAATCAGACAAAATGGCAAGCTGAGAAGTGAATAAATGGAGTCTGAAAAAGCTTATGTTGCAAGACCACTGAGCCAAAAATTGTAGGTCGATTAGCAAATGTTGCAGACAACAAAGCGAAAAACTGAAAGGCCAGTGTGCCAAAAACACAGGCTGAAAACTAAAAAAACGTAGGCCGTAAAAACCTGTGCTGCAGGCTGTAAAAGCCAACGTTATAGTTGGATACAGCTGGAGTTACAGACAATGACTGACCGCGTTGCAGCAATGAAATGGTTGCACTGCTGAATTAGAAAGGTTGTGTTGCAGCAATGAAACTATTGCATAGCAGACTAATAAAGACCGCATTGCAGAAGTTTTACAGCAACATTGAGAAATTCAAAGCGTTGTATGACAGAAATGAAATGGTTGCATAGCAGACTTTCAACCATAGCATTGAAGGAATGAAACCGCAGCATGGCAGGATTTTAAAGACTGCATGGCAAACTAAAAACGGCAGCAGCCCACTGCAACAATATCTCTGAGACAACTCTGTGCACCGCGTTAGGTGCGCTATTCCCCCCAAAAAGCAAAGCACTCTCTTGCATTGTAGTGGACCACCATCGACGGAAAGCAAAGCATAGATACACTGTGTAGTGTGATGATGCTGGGCAAGATGGCTCGTTCAATAGACAGAAACAAACAATAAACTATAACATAATGCTAAGCAAATAAAGCAAGGCATGGCGGTGAACTCTATCACACCGCGTTTTTCATTACTAAAATTAATTAACACTGAAAAAACACCGTGGGGGCGCAACTTAGGTTGCGCTCCTTTTTTATGGGTATGCTTTCATAACGGTTTCAAATGTTTCCCACTGCCTTACTAATGCCTTTACACTTTCTTTCAAGTTTAGAAACACTGCCTTACGAATGCCTTTACACTTTCTGCCAAGTTTAGAAACGCTACATTACTAACGCCTTTACACTTTCTTCCAAGTTGAGAAACGCTACATTACGAATGCCTTTACACTTTCTGCCAAGTTTAGAAACGCTACAAGCATACCTCCTGCCCACTGCATTTCTTACTTTATCTGCCTTCCATCATTCCGACTTCGAACTTCAATTTTCGCTGTTCGAAGTCGGAACAACAACGCTCCTATTTTCTCCTTTCATCGACATAATTATTGAAAAACATGATAAAATATTTGATAATACAAAACAAATAAACTATTTTTGCATATATTCATAGCGGCAAATAACAACATATAAGCATAGATTGATTAACTTATCAAACGCCCACGCTTTCGATACGGCGTTGCTCTCGTAAGGAGTTTCAATAGGAAAGCAACTTAAACAATGGTTAAAAAAATACTTAAAAGCATGTATGTAGCCACAGCTGCGATGTTCGTTGCAATGTTTGCCATGCCACAAAACACTCTGGCACAAACCGAGTACGCACTGAAAATTGCGGGTACAAAGGTTACTTCTTTAAACTGCCAAGACCTCTCTACTATTGAAGGGGTAAGCGGAACGTTAAGCTACAACCCTGATTCCAAAACCCTAACAATGAAGAATGTTACAATTAAAGGGGCTACGAACGAGGCCATCTATTCGGAAATCGACGGATTGAAGATTAGGGTTCTCGAATCGAACTTCGTTACAGCAGAGTTCGCTGCCATCGCTTTTAGAAAGCCACTGACCATTACAGGCGGAGGAATACTGAATACTGAGAGCGAAAATATGTGCTGTATTTATGCCAACGAAGCTGACCTTACCATTGAAAACTGCACCGTAACGGCTAAGAGTATCATATATGGCATTGCTGGATTTAACGGCAACTGCGAACATATTACCATCAAAAACGCTAACGTAACAGCCGAAGGAACTGAAAGAGGGTCTATCGTTGATATCGCATCGCTTACGTTGGAGGGTTGCAATATCACCCAACCTTCGGGCGCAACGTTCGATGCTGCAAAACATTACGTGGCTCTTGATGGTAAAATGGTAACGAGTCCAGTGGTTATTACCAGCTCTACGGGCATCAACTCTACCTCTTCTGACGCTACCACAACTGCAAAAGCCACTTACACGCTCAGCGGTACACGCATGTCGGGCGAGCTGAAAGACCTTCCGAAAGGCATTTACATCGTAAACGGAAAGAAGGTTGTAAAGAAGTAAAACGAATTTGCAGGTGTGCCTAACAGCGCATTCCTGTCTACTTATTATATAATGTGGGAACGCTACTTTTGGCGTTCTCACTTTTTTGTCTCATCGGTTCTGCAACGCAGATAAACCCGATTCATCGTCGTTCAATACGCACCACAAAATACGTTCAAACGTAGTTCATCATCACTTAACACGCACAACAAAACACATTTAAACGTCGTTCATCATCACGAAATACCTAACATAAAACACATTCTGCTGCCATTTCCAAGCCTATAATATGCTGTAAAAATGGCAACAAATATCATCTTCGCACACCCTACACAACTCTTTGATTATCAACACCTAAGCAATGGCTTTGCAAAAGAGCCTGTTTTGCGTTGTAAAAGAGCCTATATTGCACGACAAAAGCGGCTGTTTTGCAACGCAAAACAACCGCTTTTACTTTTTTAGATATACACCCCTACTTATTCGCTCGGCATGATTTGATGCAGACGGGCGCGCTTTATGTCCAATCGCATAGGGTGCATGATATGCTGCTGATGGTGCAACAGCAAGTAGCGCTCGGCTACGGGACGCACCCGAATGTTCTTTCTCTCGCGTGTCTTCTCGAACATTCCCGACGGATTTTGGGGCGGAACAACATTCAATACCTTGAAAACCTTCTTCACAATACTAAGGAAACTGAGCGGCATTCCGCGCTCGTCGAGCAGCAAACCCGATTCCCACACAAGGTGAGAAAGCTCGATTAGGTCGGTTTTAGTACTGGTCCAGCGCAACCCTTCGTCTGGTTCTCGGTTCATTAACTCGGAAAAATCGGCTACAATCACAGCCCTAATCCTGTCTACATCTTCGCGCGTCCAACGACGATCGCCTACCTGAGTTTTTGTTAATAGCGTCATTTTGTTTAATAATAATTTTGTGGGAAGCGGAGCAAACACACGCGGCGCACACTCCGCTCGCCCGAAAAAGTAATTAAGGTTAATAATTCTCTGGTGGCACACACCTGGCTAAGGTCGTTCTAAAACGGCTGTGCGACCACAATAAACAACATCGAAAACAAGTCTGTGCTCACGCTTCTAACTCGTCTCAACTGCAAAAATAGAGATCAACAATGCAATATATGTGCAATCAAAGAAAAACATTTGTTAAATATAACTAACCCTGTCGCTATCCCATAACCTACCACCGAAGACACGGAAGACAAAAAAACGAAAAGCGAACGGCACATTTCCTGTTTTCAAAAAAAGTTCGTACATTTGCAGATACCAACGTTTTCGGAAAGCTAAAAGGGTAGCTATCAGCTTGACTGGAGCATTTGCCGTAGCCAGAAAACGCACTTTTTGAGTAACAGAATAGTAAGTTTAACAATTTTATCAAACTAAAATTATGAAAGTAATAAACACAAGCAAAGCTCCTAAAGCTATTGGTCCTTACAGCCAAGCCATCGAAGCTAACGGTCTCGTTATCACATCTGGACAGCTCCCTATCGACCCTGCAACAGGCGAATTCGCACCTGGTGGCATCAAAGAACAAACTCGTCAGTCGCTCACAAACGCCAAAGCTATCCTCGAAGAAGCAGGCATCGGTCTTGGAAACGTAATGAAAACTACTGTATTCCTATCGGATATGAACGACTTCGCAGCTATGAACGAGGTGTACGCTGAGTTCTTCAACGAACCATTCCCAGCTCGTTCGGCTATCGCTGTAAAGACTTTGCCAAAGAATGCGCTCGTAGAAGTGGAGTGCATCGCAGCAAAATAAGCTGACGAACAGCAAAGAAAGAAACTATAAAAACGAAGAAGGCAGGTTCTAAAAACCATACGTCTGAGCAGACTTTTCTGCAAAAACGGGGGTTAGAACCTGCCTTCTCTTGATGAATAAACACGGAAAACACCAAAACATAACAGAACTTTCGCCCCATTTTTTCGCCTTTTATACGTTAGAAAAGCACAGGAAACATAAAAACATAACAACATTTTCGCTTCTTTTTTTCGCCACTGAAACATCTGAAAAGCACAGGAAACACCAAAACATAGCAGTACTTTCGCCCCATTTTCCCGCCACTCAAACAACTATAAAATACAAAAAACACTTCACTTTTTTGTATATTTATTAACTCAAACTCCCCTTCTTTTCCATTCAATCTATGGATATTTATGTCAATTCCTCCGTTTTATAATTTTATCATTTCATACACCTGAAAACGCCAAAAGCCCCCTCTTCCCACTTCTCACCGCCCACCTAGTATCCCTATTCTCCCTAGTCTCCCTATTCACCCAACAACCATCGCCAACAGTCCTCGCCTCCAACGCACTGCAAAACCCTATCTGCGACAAAAAGGGAGGGTCGCAATGACGCTTAGTTAAAATCATCATTGCGCAATAACGAAATATCTCTTACATTAAAACAAGAACTTTATCGCTTCACTTAGAGTATCATTTTCTCTATCATTATATATAGATTATATAGGAACCGCTAACTATCTGACACTCAATTTCCCCCGCTTCCATACGACGACACATTAGTAAGTTAGCCGCGACAAATATGGAAATGCGCTGCGACATATATGTAATCTTCCTGCGACAAATATGTAAGTGTGAGGCAATATAGCACGACATAAAGGGAGAATTGGTGCGACATAAAGGGAATTTTTCACTTTTTTGACGCCAAAGCAGAGCGGTTTTACCCTCTTAAATCGCTCTTTTCGTTTCTAAATTGCTCCTCCCCCACCCCTTCAGATATGTAGTATGATGCACTAAACTGCCTTTTCACCTTTACATTTATAATGTTGTAACACTTTGAAAACATGTAAGATATAAAACAATAAAGCCATAAAGCGACACAAAGGAATATACTTTAGAACCTTAAAAAACTATTGTTAGCGACAGAATGGGAACAAACTACGACTTCATACTAATTGTTTTGTCTTTTCAAGGATATACAAACATTAAACTGTCCAGTTTCTGCACTTATTCTTCCCGTGCCTGTTTGTCTAACTGTTTGCTTCTTATTTACATGCTGCTTCCCTTCTGCAAACAGGCTGTTTGTCGGTGTTTTAAGTTTATAACCCTCAATCTTAACGCTCATCTTGCAGTTTTTTGCCCTCAAAACCTCTTACTTTCGTGTTTTCCAACAGTCCAAATTTCACAGAATACAAGCAACAATGAAGTTCCAACCAAGACTGGTTGCAAGTATTTACGGGTCTAATTCATCTTTTTTAATGTGTATATTTATTGAGTTTTCTGCCTTTTAAAGCGTTTTAAGTCTAATGTTGGGGTATTCCCACTCTTGCGTTTTTATTTGCTTCTTACGCCCTGTTTTTCCTCTCTTAACCCACTGATACATTGACTATTTTCTCTATTTATCTGCACACACTCATTTCCCTTTCACGCTCAAAATTTCGATTTTTCCACCCATTTCTCCCACCCATCTCCACCCGTTTAAACACCTTCGCAACACCGTTCAGTTTTTTCTCCCCATTTGTCGCACTTATATTCAAAAGGTATTCTTCCCTTTTTGTCGCACCATACAAACGCAACCGTTTCTTCCAATCTTACTAATTTGTCGCTCACTTATATGCTCTCACTCGTCTAAAAAACTACTTTTGTCTTCCAAAACCACCCTTCTAATGCTCTAAAACCATGCTTTTAAGCGCGACATATTAGGAACAAATAATGCAGAATAGTACGTTATTGCACTTAATTTAACCTGTTTAAATACAGATAAATAACGCTTTGGACTACAGAAAAGGTTAAAGTATTCACAAAACTTTTCACTTTTTTGTCGCCGTTCGCCTTTAATACACCGCTTATCCTTTATGTATATCAATGAGTTACGATGCCTTTTACACACCTAAAACGTATATTCCCCATTTGTCGCACATAGGTTTCACCCTATTCTTATTCCCTTTTTGTCGCACGAAATCTATCTTATTCCGAAGAAATGACTAATCTATTTTATTTCCATACCGACAATTTCACTAATTTGACATTTCTTTTTTGTTTTACAATCTAAACTTTCTTGTAATTTTTTCTCTATTTTGTTGTCAAACTACCCAAACTTTTTTGCATCAAAATTTCCTCCATATTTGTCGCTCAGATATTTGAGTTTTCAGTTTTTAATCATTATTTTGGTTAACTAAAAACATATTTTCTAATGTCTATTTTTTTCTACTTTAAACCGTATTTTTCTAATCTTTATATACTTACCCTTTCATTTTCGTTTTTAAATAACTGCTCCCCACCCTCTCCAAATCATTATATTTAAGATTTCAAAACTTTCCCAGCAGGTTTTCATTTCTCAATATTGGTTTGTTGGAATAACCATTACCGCTTTTCTATTCTTATTTTATATTCGTCTGCTTTGGTACTTTTCCCATTTCATTTGCGTTTTACAAATGTAGAAGTACTTATTTTTTTATCTTATCAAACCTACTATATTATAAAATTTCGAGATATTTCTTTAATTCTGAAATAACATCTTTAATTTTTCATTCAGAATTATTATACAGTACAATTCAAACTATATGTATATACTTGCAAAATACTGAAATTGAATAAAATTATATACATTGCGAATAATAATACGCAAGAATATAATACAAAAATTTGTGTTTTACACTTTCACATCTATATATAAGGAAGCCGAACGAATTAATATTTTCATCTCTCCCCTACCCTATTTCCATTTCTATGAGATTTTTTTCTGTATTCGTTCAATTATTTTTCGTTCGTTACTTCTGTCCTGCCAAATTATTGTTTTGTAATTGCAATAATGCTGCTGTATACCTGCAGTAATGTTGCGCACACATTTCACAAAAAGTGCAGGACCTTCTGCACAACCTTTTTGAGTTCATTTTATTTTGCAGAATCATCTTCTTCTTTTTGTCGAAGTCTATTTTTTTGACTTTGATTGACGTTTTGTTTCTTTTCATTTCTCTATTTTATGATTAAAAAATCAATCCCATTTACATTGTATTTTCTCTTTTCTTTGTTATCTATCTTCATTTTTTAGTCTTAAAATTCTCATATTAATGCTATGTAATCCATATTATATGATTACTAAACTCACCATCTTTTTCAATATAAAGATAAAAGCAAAGTAATATAAATATATAAAAACAAAGAAACAAAAAGATAGATATAATGTTTTCAGTAAAAATATATTACTCACTAATACTTATTCGTTGAAAGATATAAATATATAAAAACAAAAATACAAACCTATAAAGATATAAAGTAAGATTTCTATTTTTGTGTGTTAGTTTATAAAAAAGTATAAACCTTTTGCTATTTAAATGTTTTGTAGTATATTTGTATTTGCATGTGAATTATAAAGATTATGTTTTTATATAAATATATCTTTGAAATCTTATGCAGTCGGTTTTAAAGTGCAGCGAGATGCTCGTACATGCATCAATAGCTTTGTAAAACGTTGAAATATAATATATAAAGTAAATATATAAAAATATAAACGCTTTTATTTGCAGACTATTTGCTCACTTATAATAACCATAAACGTGTTCTTTGAATAATTGTTTTAATATATTATTGTTCACTTGTTTAAATATATAAAAATAGACTTACGTTTTTAATTCTATGCTTATAATCGAATTAAACATATTCCATTAAATACCTTTATATAATATAATGTAATTAAAAAGATATGTGAATACGTAACTAAACAAAAGCATATATAAGTAGAAACATAAAGAAACGATAATGTATAAAAGTACAAACATAAAGAAGTAAAACTATAAATATATAAAAATATGAAGATAAATATATTCGAAATAACAAAGCGTCGCATCTCCATCTTGGGTTGGTCGGTTGGCATGGGCATTGTTTTTTTATTGATTATGCTATCCGAATCATTGGGAAACAATGTAGATGGCGATTCATACGATATACTTGCAACAAATATAGCTGGTGATTTTAAGACCGAATTATATGGTTTGGTTTCCTTTGCCTTTATCGTTTGTTCGCTATTAACGATGGAACAGCTTCGTCATGCTCTCTATAAATTAAATCATTTTTGGTTGCAATTGGCGCAGATAGTAATTATGGTGCTGACGGTTTTAGGCTTACTTGTTGGGTTAGTACCTGCCGAAATGATAGATACCGATGCTGTTCCAGGTGTAGACGGTACGTTTCAGAGATTCCAAGATGCGCTCCCTTTCTACAATAATATACTGATTAGCTTAACCAAATTGTGCTTAGGTATTGGTTTGGTGCGCTGTTTTGGTGGTCGAATTCGCCAATATGGCATTGCTTTAACAGTACTACCAGTGCTTTCTTTCCTTTCTGGCGAGCTTTATCTCTACTTATATAATAATGTGGGAGGACTCACGTTGCAAACTTTGAGTACCTATAACACGATGATATTAATTTTCCAAACAGCGATAGAAATAGCACTTTTATTGCTTCGAAATCGCACAATGAAGCCGATAGAGGAGAAGGAAGATATTTATTAAGAGGTACAAACGTTGCAAAATATGGCTTGAAATGGATAATAATATGCCAAAAATATTTACAGAAAACAAGGTTAATTTATTTGTTTTGAGCTTACAACAACCATTACAAAACGCAAATACAATTCTGCCAAATCTCTTTGAAAGAATAATCAAAATGATACTAAACGATATTGAAAGCATAAATATAAGTTTGCTGAAATACGTTTAAAGGTAGATAAAAAGATAGAAATAAAAGTTTAAATATAAATATATAGAATATTGAAAATAACGACTTTACAGCGTGATTAAATATAAATAGACTTTAAAACGTAAATATATAAAAGCGTAAACAAGTGAATATTTCACAACGTTTTAGTATGTTTCAAGATTTAAACGTAAATATATAAAAACATAATAACGCACCATAAGCAAATCAATTTTGAGCCAGCTGTACATCGAAAGCATTCTATTAAAAATGTAAAAAAATAGTTTTGGCAGTTGTTTAAGTATAAATAGATTTTTAAAAGTAAATATATAAAAATATGAAACAATCAGTAATCAACCACTTTAACCTCCGTCCTGTCGAGCGACAGCTGCTCACCGTGTTGGAGTTTGTATTTGGATTTTGCACATTGGGCCTATTTCTTGCCGTGTTCAATCAGAGCGGAGGTAAGCTCACAGAAGGCAGTGTACAAGTTTCCGACACCATTTCTATAGTATGCGAATCACTTCTTTACACGTCGATTGTAGTTTTGCTGGTCATTGCGCGCAATGGTTTGAAAAGGGTAGGAAACATCAAAGGAGTAGCCACACGAGTGAATTTGCTGACAGCAGCCATTGTTTTAGGCATCACCTACATCGTTTTCGGTAAGTTGTCGCTATTCTATTACGGCACCGAACAGTTTCCCGTAGTCCTTGATTGGACAGTAACGATCGTATATCTTCTATTTATTTTGCTCATAACCATTGTATTTACGTGGATAAAGTCGCATAGTGGCAGGGCATTAGGTCGCTATCTCAATCGTGTAAGCGTGGTACTTTGTGTAGCAACAGCACTAATTTTGATAGTGATATTTTTAGTCTTTGCTGGTCTGCCCGACAGCGTTTTATTCGTTTCAGGTGCCATTACGCTCATCGCCATCTGCTGTATTTTCGTCATGCTCAGCCGTACTTTGAAGTACAAAGGCGATGCAATCGAGCAAAATTTAGAGTAATCTTACGTTGCGATGGCTATGCAGCAAGAAGAAAGACAAGCGAGAAATAAAGCACGTAAGTACTTTGTTGTAAGGAACAAACGACTTACATAAGAATTAAAAACAGAACAATAAACAACATAAAAGTAAAAAGTAATGAAAAATATTAAGGTAGTATTTGCCAATCAGAAAGGTGGAGTAGGGAAGAGCACACTATGTATGCTGTTTGCCAACTATCTCAGTTGGAAGGGCAAACCCGTGTGTATTATCGATACCGACTTGCAGAAAACCATTCTAATGCAGCGTCAGAAAGATATTCAGATATACGAAGGCGAAGAGCCATACGTAGTGCAAAGCTTCGACGTAAGCGAACCAGAGCTGATGCAACAGCTTATGGATTCAGCCTCACAAGTAGAAGGTTACGTTCTATTCGACTCACCAGGTAACGTCAGCGAAGACGGTCTTGTACCACTTTTCACCAATGCCGACTACATCGTTTGCCCCTACGAATACGAAGATAAGACCTTAGATTCAACGGGAGTCTTTGTGCAAGTGGTGAACGCTTTAAAGGAAGTGAACCCCGAAATGCACGCTCAGATATTCTTTGTGCCTAACCGTATCGACCCAAGAATAGGAACATCAGAAGAGCAACGCATGTGGAGCGACACCAACGACATCTTCTCTCAGATAGGCAAAGTAACGCCAATGGTGAACAGTCGTGCCACGTTGAAGCGCATCAACACCTTCGAACTCCTTGCTACACAGCGCGAAGCAGTGAAAGGCGCCTTCGAGTTTATGATACGTCGCATGAAGTAAAACGTCCTTGTCCCTTCGTTTTCGCCCGTTGGTATCAGCCGTAAGTCAGTCAGATAGAACGGCGAGCGGAATCCGAAAAAGGCAAGCGAACGGATAGGGTAGGGCAGCAATAGTCCGCTTAAACAAAACGAAAATAACAACAACACATAATTATTATGGTAAAGAAAAAGACGAGAGTAATCATGCCGGGAGGCATTTCTGGCTTAGTAAACAAGGTTCAAGGCATAGAGAAACCATTGATAAGTGCTCCAGCCGAGCCCGAATCAGCCGAAGAAGTAGCCCCTGCGCCAGCCCCAGTTGCTGAACCCGTGCGCACCGAACCCACGTTGCACACCAAGCCAACAGCTGTTTCTGACGAGAAAGACCGTTCGGCTCCCGCAGCAAAGAAGTTGCCCAAAGCCGAAGGAAAAGAGCTTGCGCGCGAGTACACGTTGGCCCAAGGCGACACAGAAGATAGCTGGAAGATGTTCCTCGACCTTGCTAAAGAGTACAAGTTGCGCGATTCTAAGCTCGCAACCGTGTATATCGATTCAGACTTAAAGAGCGTTCTCGACCGATTGAAGTCGGCAAATAGCATAAAGATGCCATCTACAGCGCTGCTCAGTTCAATCGTTGCTCGCTTCGTTTTCGACCACGAGAAGAACATCAAAGAAGCCATCTACGGCGATAGTTTACTTTAATTGCAGGGCGTTCTAAGGCTTATTGAGGCGTTAGGACGAATTAGAATTCTATACACAAAAGGGCTTTTAGAACGTCTAAAAGCCCTAAACTACCTATATCTCCAACTGAGATAGGAGAGAGTTTAAACAAATATTACTTTGAAAATGAACAGCGATAATGTTTTAACGGCATACCAAAAGGCTTCCGAAACAGATAGTTTTACGATGCACAACGAGTTCTTGAAACTTTTGTTGGAAGATGTTTCGCCCTCTGGAATCGAGCGTCATTACACCTTTTTCAACGACACCGATAATGCAACTCTGAAACGAATATTAGGCAATGGTTTCCTAAAAAGAGGACAAGAAGGACTGCTTTACTTAGCGGAAAAGCTGAAAACAGAAACCGACAAGCTTAAAAAGTCGAACGTTATCCACCTTATCGGCTTGTCGTACAACCGCCAATACCTGCCCATCGTGGCTCCGTTCCTTGCCGAAGAGGACGAAGAGGTGCGTTATAAAGCCATTATTGCATGCGGCTGGCTGGGCGATAACGAAGCCATCGACCTACTTACGGCTCATTATACATTGGAAACCAACACCCAGCTGCGGGCATTTACTGTTTCAGCCCTGCGCCAAATATACTTCAGACACAAGGAAATGAAAGACAAAATCGTGGAATTTGTCAGCCAAAATATTGCCAACGAAACCGCCGACGAGGTAATAGCAGTCATGATTGTAGTGCTTCAAGACCTCACAAACGTTCGCTATGGTCTTCGCGAAAACGGTAGTACGGGCGAAATTTCGGGCGATGTTGCGAAAGCAAAGAGCAAGTTGCTCCAGAAAATAAAACTATTGTAAGAGTTCTGTCGTGGTGCTGTGGCAATTAGAGAATGTGCCACCCACCATGACAGAACTATTTTTTAGCCGCCATTCATAGTCTATTTCAAACTTTTAAGCTCAAAAGGTTGATTTGCGTTAAGATATTAAATAATTGTTGTTAAATATTTTTTAAGAATTCGATAGGCTCATTTTATTATGTTATATTTGCATAACATTTGTAATGAGAATCACGAGTTTCAGGATTTTCCTAAATAATTTTGAATCAAGATAACAAAAATATTTAATGACAATGAAAACTATTTTCAGTGAAAAGAAACAGGCTTATGTAAAGCCCATATGTAAGACTTTCTATTTAGAAAACCAGTCTTTGATGGCTGGAAGTGTTAGAAGTAATGCCGACAACGTGGATGTTGGTGGTGATCCCAATGACCCTTGGCACTCTGAAGAAGATTAACAGATAACGTTGTTGTTATCAGTTTACGTTAAGGGCATTATACCGATAATACACAAAAATACATTGCTCTCTAAATCTTAGAGGGCATCTATTGAAGAAAGAAATTATTTAGATGAAGTTTATAACACTTAATTAATTGAGCTTATTAATGAAAACAATAATGAAAAAGATATTCTTTTTGTCAGCAATATGCTTGGCAACATCAATGTTAACAACGTCTTGTTCTTCTGAACTTACCGATCTTCCAGAACAAGAAAGTGCCCCAGCAGTAGAGACAATACCTATCACTGTAATTGCAGGAACAGGTGAAGACACTACAACAACAAGAGCTCTGTTGTCGGAAGAGGCAGGTAAAACCAGTCCATGGAAGTGGGAAGCAAACGATAAGATACAAGTTATAACGACCAATCCTTCTGGTAGTAAGGTTGTTACCGAGCTTAAATTGAAGCCGTCGTCAGCAGGTAAGGCACGAGGAGAGTTTACTGGTAATATCCCAAAAGATAATGTAACAAGTGGAAATACCTATCGTTTCTATTACGTAGGTAAAGGAACTATCACTGCCACAGAAGCCCAAACAGGTAAAATTGAAATCGACCTTTCAAGCCAAAGTGGCAAGTTAGCAGATTTGAAGAAACACTGCGTACTCTCTGGAATGGGTAAGATTGTCGTTGAAAATTCAAAGGCTGATATTGAAGGAGCTATCACATTGAAGAACTCTTTCGCCATTGCACACTTCGCAATGAGTACTGCTGACGGAACGGTAATGACCAAAGTAGGATTACGCGGTGCAGGTGTTTACAGCGCTGCAAGTGTAGATTTGAACACCGGAGAGGCTGTAGGAACTTCTGAAGCAGGTTTCGATGTAGATCCAGATACCAATATTTTCTTCCCTAATGGTACTACAGACTTCTATATAGTGTTTGTGCCAGGAGCAGTTGCACCAGCTTTCGATGCTTATTATGCAGGTTCTTATTCCAGTGTTATAACTACTGTGCCACAAGCGCACAACTATGCTGAAGAAAATTCATTCGTTTATTATAAAGGTAGTAAAGCTGTTTTCTCAGTTAGCGACCATCAGAAAGTAGCCATCACCAATGGCAATATGCAGTATGTAATGCCTGTTAGCACATATACTTCTAAGATGAAGTCAAACACGTTGGAGCCTAATGCCTTTATTAGAAAGACTTTTTTAGAACCTATCAAGCTCAAAGGTAAGCTCACAACACACGCTGGTTATTACAGATTAGCACCTGAACAGTGGAAATTAGCAATGCCTAAAAATGTTTCAGGAGGTCATAATTATACTTATGAAACGGTTACTGTAGGTGGTAAACAATATATTTCTCCCGAGACGTATCGTTATTTTGACACTCCATCATGGGGAACAATCGACAACCCAACGTTGCTTCCATATACCTCTAAGTTAAGTTGGGGTACGGGCGTAGACACGCAGTACGATTTCGGTAATAAGTTGCTTGTGGGTAATAGAAAGACACGTGTGCTAACATCAGACGAATGGGGTTACCTCATACCACAGAATACAAGCAAGTCGAACAATCGTATTTGGATAGATGGTGGGACTAAGGTTTTGAAATGGGCAAGATGTTTTATCGATGAGGACGGAAATGGATCACGAGGTACAAACCCCGCAGAGTTGCGCGGTTACCTTATCTTTCCAGACAACATGACGCTTGAAGATGCTAAAAAAGCCTTTACTAAAGCAAACCCAACGTTCGGAAGTGGTAATGCAAATAATAATCCAACGACATACGAAAAGATTAAAAACAGCGGCGCTGTCTTCATTCCGCTAACGGCTTACAGGTCCCCTGGTAACGCCACACTTGTTCAGTGGGGAAATCATGGTAACTATTTTACCTCATCATACAAAAATAAAGGCATCATACATGCTTTGTTGAAAGACGGTTCTCATAATACTAACGATGGCTCTGCACCAGGCCAAGGCTGTATGAGTAGATTGGTTCAGAACCTTTAAAATTGGAATAGAATAAGGCAGTTATTGCTATTTGATGATACACGGATATATTAAATCCGAATCGATTATAAGGATTTCTCATTGCTATATGGCAGTGAGAAATCTTTTTTTTGTACTATATAGATAAGCAGAAGTGTTGTGTTTCCGTTGTTGTATGCACGTCGAGAGAATGCTTGTCGTTGATTATTACCCGATATCAGAAGGTGTTGCGTTTCGTTTATATCGTATAGTTTCTTCGTAATACCTCTTTTTATCAACTTTAATCAGCGTAGGGTGGAGTAGTGGAGTAAGTTTGTATTCAATGCAGAAATGACTCTTGTATGCCTCGTAAATGCCTACATCAGAAAGTGCATGCGCTTATTTTGAATCCACAGACATGCACCATTCATCATATTCAGTGGGTGTTTGCTTATCCTCACCAACCTTACCAGCCACAAAAAAATGCTAAAGTCGATTGACTTTAGCATTTTTTGTCTTTATTTTCTCTGCCTTCCAGCAAAGCATAGAAACCATGTTGGTGCGGCAGTAGAAGGTTGGCGGGCTTATCGTTTAATCATAATGATTTTGTTGCCTGCGTTCTGAATATCTTTAATATTTACGCGTTGGTTCAACGAAGCGTTGTTAAAGTTAGCAGCAGGGCTATTGAACTGTGCTTGTGGTTTAGCGTCCTGCTGTTGCGATTGGTCTACAATGTCGCTCACGTTAGCGGTGTAATCCATCTTAACAGTCTTGCCTTCAGGAGTTGTCCAGTTACCAACGAAGTGGATAGAACCATTGTTGTTAGTAGCCGTTACAGTACCAGCGCTGAACAAACCAAATCTTTCGTCGCCCTGTCCGTCGAATTCTTTGTAGTAAGAACCCACAGGATAAGTCATCTGACCACGCTTAAACATGGTACCACCCACGAACAATCCCTCTTTATAAACAGCTCCGTTAACAGGCATTACAATGTCGTATGTACCTGTAATGGTGTTGATATCCATTGGAATATTGAACTTTGTGAGCAACACAAGGTTTAGATATTCGCCTGCTCCAACGATAAAACCTTCGTCGTCTACCTCTGAATTAAGGAAAGTAAGAGCATAGTCGCAGTATGTGTCTGTAGCTTTTACATATCTACCGCTCATTTTCTTAGGAACGAAAGTAACGTTATTCGTAATTGGTTGATATTTCGATTCAGGGTCTTTGTTTACGAATTGCAACTTACCATCGTATGTAAAGCGCACCTTTCCATGTGCTTTCAGTTCGCCTTCCACTACCAATTTGTATGTGCCATCGGCTCTTTTCTCCACGTTAAGGTTGCAAACGGTGAGCGAATCAAGGAATCCGTCAGGCTTACCGCTGTTGTTCATTTTGTTCGTTTCGATGTAAACACTCTGCTTGTAGTACACACCCAGTTCGTCGGTATTATCAATCAGCTTGTAATTACCATCAGGAATAACCGCACTATACGAGTTTTGTGATGGGTGAGAGAGTATTGTTAAGCGAAGAACGTGCTTGTTTACTTCAGTTGGAAGGCCACCAGTTGTAAGGTTGCCGTCGCTTAAATGTATTGTATATGCAGCAAGGTCTTCAGCTACAGAGCCGTAGTAGATGTTGTAAGTGTTGGTTACAGCCACATCAGCATAGTATGTGTTGCTACCTGGTTTATCGAAAGTTACTTCTTTAACGTCTTTGCATTGGAATTCCTTAACCTCTCCCGAGTTGGTATGAACCTTCATAACCCAATTCTCTTGAGCGAACGATGTCGTTGCGATGCAACATGCAGCGATAGCCGCGAATAAAGTTTTTTTCATAAAGTTATATCTATTTTAAAAAATTATAGCTTAGTTGTGTGTCTACGAAAAAAATGATAACCCGTATCGTTTGTTCTCCTTCAACATCTTACTAATATCATATTAAGTCTACAAAGAAACTAATTTAACGTGGTATAACCAAATATGGGTAGTTAAAAAACACTAAGCGAAACACACACGCATCAGTTAGTTTAACGTCCCGAATAACACAATCGAACACACCCTTTTTTGTGTCATCATTTTATCATAATATGCCCCTCTAAAAACCGTTCAAATTCTTTCGTTTTGCAAAAGCGCCTGTTTTGCGTTGCAATATAGGCTCTTTTGTCGTGCAAAACAGGCACTTTTACAACGCAAAACAATGGGTATTGCAACACATATACTACGTATTGATTATCAGTTAGTTATGAAATAGCAAAGAGAAAGAATATGTCTGAAAAAATATTTTACAAATAGTTCATCAGAAAAGCAACTTATCAAAGAATGCACACACGTATCACCATCTCTTCTAAATGCTCAGTATAATAAAAAAATACCTATTATATAATAATGTGTCAATTCGCAAATAAAGGATATTATTCGTACCCTTATTTAGGTATTTAAAGGCTTTTGCACCATATATTTACAAAAAAAATACACAACATTAGGTATTGCAGGAAAAACCAAAATTATCTATTTTTGCGCAGAGTTTTTATACATTAACTTATATAAACCAACACGAGTTATGAATAAGATTTTTGCAAACTTGTTAGTAGGAGCATTGTTGGGTGGCATAATAACACCAGCAAAAGCTCAAGTAAACGCAGCCGATTCAGTAATGAATCATGCAAAAGGAAACAAGCTAAGTATCGGTGGATATGGTGAAGCAGTGTTTTCGCGCAATTTTTACAGCGATAATGGTAATCGTTACACAACACCAAATCTTTATAAAAACGACCCCAGTCATGGCAGATTCGATATTCCCCATGCAGTTATTTACCTGGGCTACGACTTCGGTAAAGGCTGGAGTATGGGTACAGAAGTAGAGTTTGAACATGGTGGAACAGGCTCATCTATAGAGTACGAGGCCGATGAAGCAATAGAATTCGAACACGAAACCGAGAAAGGAGGAGAGGTAGAACTGGAGCAATTCTGGCTTCAGAAATCGTTCGGACGTGCTTTTAATATCAAAGCAGGACATATAGTGGTTCCTTTCGGATTGATAAACGCACACCACGAACCCTTGAACTTCTTTACAGCATATCGCCCAGAAGGCGAAAATACAATACTTCCCAGTACATGGCACCAAACAGGTGTCTCGTTCTGGGGACGCAAAGGAGCCTTCCGTTACGAGGCCCAATTGTTGGCAGGCTTAGATGCTTACCACTTTAGTAGAGCAAATTGGATACAGAAAGGTACCTCAAGTCCATTCGAATTTGAAGTTGCAAACAAGTACGGATTGCTCGGACGCATAGACAACTACACCATTCCAGGATTACGTATAGGTGTCAGTGGCTACGTCGGACAATCTATGCACAACAACGTTCCACACGATAGCGAAAGAGGAACAAAGAAAAAAATTAAAGGAAACGTATACCTCGGGAGTTTCGATTTCACCTTTAAACGTTACAATTGGATAGCAAGAGGCAACATCGATTACGGCTATGTAAGCAACGCAAGAGAGATTACACAGTTGGCATATCCTAACACTCAGATTGTAAAACCCTACGAATCGGGCAACGGAAAAAACTTCGGAAGCCACGCTATCGCTATGATGTTTGAAGCAGGATACGATATTTTCTCGCAGATAAATAGCCTTCATGCCGACAACCAAAAGCTATATTTGTTTGGCCACGTAGAATATTACGACTCTTATATACATGGTACAACAAAGCAGTGGACCAACAAAACCATCTTCGCAGCAGGTATAAACTACTACCCAATCCCACAAATTGCAATCAAAGCAGAATACAATTACCGCAAGTTGAAGAAACCATACAACGACGAACCTGCTATAAACATCGGTATTGCATACGAAGGTTTCTTCCTCTAACAGAGGATTAGAATAGCCAATTCGTTATATATTACATTAAAAATAATATTGTATAAAAATTTTAAACAATGAAGAAAGTAACAAAATTAGCAATGTTGTTGCTCGTAGGAACATTTACAACAGGTTTTGTTTCATGCGGAAGTAGCGAAGAAGTAGTGCCAAGTTCACTCATCACAGAGGAGCAACAAAACAAGTTAAACCAAGCTGAAAGCGATAGTAAAACAAATGCAGAGAAGACAGAAATGGGCAAAATTGTTGCCAACTACCTCAATGCAGTTGTGAAACCAACCTATCACGACTTAGCAAAAAGAGCGGACGTGCTATACTTTTCATGCCAAAAAGTATATCAAAAGCGTAAGGCTGGAACACTGACACAAAGCGATATAGACAATGCTTGCGAAGCTTTTAAAGACGCCCGAAAGGAATGGGAACAGAGCGAAGCATTCCTATATGGCGCTGCTTCAGACAATGAAATCGACCCACACATCGACTCATGGCCACTCGACCATAGCCAATTAACACAAGCTTTGAACGATAAAGGCGTTATAGCAGGTATCAATGGCGAGAACCCAACAAAGTATGTGTACGATAATAATGGTAAGTTCGACTCAGTGCTGGGCTTCCACGGATTAGAGTTTATACTCTTCCGTAATGGTAAAAATCGTACAATCGAAAGCTTTAATGCTGAGAATGAAACAGAATCAGGGCTCACTACAGTGAAAACAATAGACGAAGCCGCATTCGGAGCAGCAGTAGCTGGCGATCTACGCAATATGGTTTACCTCTTAGAATATGGCTGGTTAGGACTTTCAACTCCTACTATTCACCAAGAACAACTCGCTAATGCAATGTGGGTAATAGCAGGTACACGACATCAAGGACTATCTCCTAAGTTCATTCCATACCGCGATTACTTGAACTATTCAGGCACTGCTAACGGCTGGTTCCCTACATGGCACGAAGCATTACAGAACATTTTCGTGGGCGGTTGCTCTAATATTTGCGAAGAAGTAGCCAGCCAAAAGCTCGGTCAGGCATACCGCGTTGCAACAGGAACAGGTACATCTGAAGATGCTGCAAACTATATAGAATCGCCTTATAGCAAACGCTCGTTCCAGGATTATCAAGACAACATCTACTCTATTAAGAATACTTTGTATGGCGTTCGTGGCACAGAGAACATTTCAACCCCTGTTAGCAACTCTATAATGAACTTCTTAAAGAAGTACAATTACGCTAAATACAACGACTTGAACAATGCACTCAACGAAGCTATTAACGCTTTAGAGGTTGCTAAGAAGAGCGGTGTTGCCTTCATAGACAACCCAGGTGCAGCGCAAGTAAAGAACTGTATTGACAAGGTAGATGCGCTCAATGAAGCACTCAACGAAGCTGGTACATGGATCAATCAACAAGCAGATAAGTAAAATTTTTGCTTTATCTAATTACCAAAACTTATAAAATACGTAGCTTTGTCTAAAAAGATAAGGCTACGTCTAGACATATAATAAAGTAATAAAGCATTATGAAATACAACACCTATATCAGCTTTTTGCTGGCTACAGCGGCATTATGGTCGTTCGTAGCTTGCTCTGACGACAATGTACCTGATACTCCTGAACAGCCCAATGAGTCGGAAGCAACCTATGTTGGTCAAGCAGTGGGCAACTTTTCTGCGTCAGAATGGTATCCAGGAGGTAAGCTCGGAACAACCGAAAACGTCTCTTCAAACTGTTACGAAGACAATACTCCTGCAATAGACGAACAAGGATTAACCGACCTTTTTAATCGTGGCGACCTCATGGCAAGTGCCAAATACACTTTAGATACGCCACCTTATAAAGGATGGGGACCCATTGCTTCGCGCCGTTCGTGTGAGTATTGCCACTCAGGAGGCTATGCACACGGACATAGTCGTAGCAATATGGACCTGTAAAGGGCAACGGATACATCGTTTCTGTGTATTATCCAGACTCTCCAGGCAGCAATAATGGAACGCCAATCGAACAATTGACGACCTTTACAATGCTTCAAGCAGTGGAACCTTTCCTACCTCCAGTTGATCCAAAGCAGATTCAGATAACATGGAACAACGTTACTGACATGCCAAGTGGACTTCCAATGCAATTCCCTGATGGTGAAAAGTTCAGCCTTCGTTACCCTTCTGTGGCCATTCCACAGTCGGCTTTCAACACCAATCCAAAGCCAAGCAACTATGAAGTAAGACTTATTGCATCGTGCAACTTCCAAGGTTTGGGCTTGATAGATGCTATTTCGAACGAAGATTTAAAGAAACAATACGAGTCGGAAGGCCGATTTGTTGAGCTTAACCCAGAATTTTGGGATAACACAACCAAGACTTTGAAGCCAGAAGCTTATGCCAGCGACTACTTCGGAAATAAGTTTATTAAACGCTTTAACTACGATTTGCTTGATGGTTGTCTTGAGAACGACGTAGCATTGTGGGACGAATTAAATATTCTTCGTTCAGATATTAAGCACCTTTGCTCTACTGAAGCGTGGGCAAAAGCAATGTCTGAAAACGAAAAAGTTATCGATTACATACAGCAAAATGGTAGTAATCCAATGTCTTACGTGCACCCTTATTATAACGATGGAACGCGTGAAGGAATTAAGAAAGCGGTGGCATATCTGCTCTCTCCAAGCGATGATGTAGATTTATACAATAACCCTTACTTCAACTTCAAGCCTGAAATGACAGACGATGCCTATCATGCGTTCATGGTTTGGCATAGAGGTATCGCTGTTCCACGTGCGAGAAACCTTAACGAGAAGGCTGTACAAAGAGGTAAAGAACTATTTACTGGCCAGCTCGGTTGTGCTCATTGCCATCGTCCTTCTTGGACAACGGGTGCCGATAACCATGGTTCTTCGAAGATATTGGGCAGCAAACAATTGCCTAAATATGCAAATCAAACAATTTATCCATACTCAGACTTCATTCAACATAAGCTTGATATGAAGAATGATATACATGGATCGTGGTGCCGAACCACTCCTTTGTGGGGTAGAGGACTATCGCTTCTAAACTCAGGAGTGGAAGATAGACTACACGATGCACGTGCGCGCAACGAGATAGAAGCCATTATGTGGCACGCATACAGCAGGAATAGTCAGGCTTATAATTCTGCAATAAAGTTCTATAACCTACCGAAAGCCGATCGAGATGCGGTGGTTAAGTTCATACGTTCTATTTAATGGAACTATAATTACGTATTAAAAAATAAGAAGAAGGTGGTGTCTTTAAGCGAGATACCCATCTTCTTCTTTATTATTTGGCAAATGCAGATAAAGAAAATACTTGAGTTTTTGTATGTTTTAATAATTGTTGTAATGGCTGTTGGAACGGTCATTGGGAAATACAAAAGCTTAGATTATGTCTTAGATAATATATTCGGAGCGTGGTGGTTCTGTCTGTTATGGGCGGTAGGTGCGGCTTATGGCATTGTCTACTTTGTTAAACAGAAAGTCCGCCGACCTATTATTATTCTTCTTCACCTATCATTTATTGTTATCCTTGTGGGGGCTTTGCTCACCCATATAACTGCAAAAAGAGGTATGATACATTTACGACAAGGCAAAGCCATAACGACTTATATTACCAAAGAAGGTAACGACGAGAAATTGCCTTTCGTGTTATTGTTGAACAAGTTCAGCGTTTCCTACCACGCAGGCAATATGGCTGCCATGGACTATGCGTCGAACGTAACCCTTGTTCAAGGAGATAAGAAGGAGCAATATCAAATATCTATGAACAAGATATATTCAGGATATGGCACTCGTCTCTACCAAAGTAGCTTCGACGAGGATATGAAGGGTTCTTACCTTGCCGTTAATTCAGACCCTTATGGCATTCCTGTTACTTACGCAGGATATGCACTTCTCTTCTTCTCATTGGTAGCAATGCTTTTCGAACGCAAAGGAAATTTTCGTCGTTTATTGAAGAATAATGCTGCGAAATCCATTGTTTCGCTACTTCTTTTATTCGATTTCTCTTCTGCTGTTAAGGCACAAACGGCATTGCCAACTGCCACTGCCGACGAGTTTGGAAAGGTGCTTATCGTGTACAATGGACGTATTTGTCCGATTGAAACCTATGCCATCGACTTCACAAAGAAACTATATGGTGCCAAGAGCTATAAGAACTTTACACCTTGTCAGGTTCTTACGGGCTTCATGTTTTGGGGAAAAGAATGGATGAACGAACCTATCTTGCACATTAAAGATAGTGAAATGCAAACTAAGATGCGTCTAAACAAATACACTGCTCCCAGCACTTTGTTCACCCGACAAGGTTATATTCTTGGTCCATATTTGCAAGATGCACAGGAACAACAAGGAGGTATGGCAAAGCAAATACTCGATACCGACGATAAGATGATGCTTATAATGAACCTAATGCAGGGACAATCACTTAAGCTGTTTCCATATATTGCACCGAATGGAAGCGTCGATTGGTTCGCACCTACCGATAAATTGCCTCGCTCAATGCCTAAAGAGCAACAGCAATACATACATTCCATACTTTCCTTAGCGGGCCAATTGGCTGTACAAGGCAAGATAGACATGGTGAACGAGCTTGTTCAGAAGTTACAAAAATATCAGTATCGCTATGGAGGAGTAATTATGCCAACAAGCACAGAGATTACGGCAGAACGTATATACAACCGCTTTCCTTTCGCCACCATTCTCTTTATATGCAATCTTACGCTCGGTTTGCTGTCTGTTTTCTTCCTTTCTAAGCCACGTCGATACATGTATTTCAGATGGCTGATGGGGTTATCGTGGGTCATACTGACCTTTGTTTTGGCCTTACGTTGGATTATCAATGGCACCATACCTATTGCTAACGGCTACGAAACAATGTTGTTGCTATCGTGGTTAATTATGATTGTATCCATATTTGCAACGCAAAAGATACTGATAACAACTACTTTCGGTCTTCTTGCCAGTGGATTCATGCTCCTTGTAAGCCATCTTGGCGAAATGGACCCCAGCATAACACCTCGTATGCCAGTACTAAATAGTCCGCTATTGAGCATTCATGTCAGCATTATCATGGTGTCTTATGCACTACTATCCCTTACTTTCGTCTGTGCCGTGGCGTTCTTCTGCACACGCAACAGCAAGAAAGAGAATATAAAACATATCAATACGCAACTTACAAACCTTTCGCAGATATTCCTATACCCTGCAATCGCTACACTCGGATTGGGCATTTTCATTGGTGCTATTTGGGCAAATGTAAGTTGGGGGAATTATTGGGGCTGGGATCC
The DNA here is from genome assembly GCF_000614025.1 of Prevotella aurantiaca JCM 15754. Lineage (GTDB taxonomy): Bacteria > Bacteroidota > Bacteroidia > Bacteroidales > Bacteroidaceae > Prevotella > Prevotella aurantiaca. The sequence continues at coordinate 143,911 of NZ_BAKF01000001.1, read as the reverse complement.
AAAGGAGACTTGGGCACTGATAACCTTTATGGTTTACGCTATTCCGTTACATACCAACAGCTTGAAAGCTTTACAAACTCCAGCCAATTTTCACCGTTTTATGTTGCTGTCGTTCCTCTGTATACTTATGACTTACTTTGGAGTAAACTATATTCTGGGCGGTATGCACTCTTATGCATAAGGATATTATTATACGGAACAGTCTACACATGCTTGTCGAAAACGGGTGTGTGGACTGTTTTTTATTGGGTTACAATTAAAGTTATGCACTATTGCAGTAAGTTGTTTCCCTGTAACCAACCATAACATCAACAAATATTGCTCCGCTCGCTCATCGCTCATATATTATTATTCAACCCTCCTTGCAACTTTATCCCTTATATATTGTTTTCTCAAAAGTAAGCAACAACAAAGTCAAATAGTATACCGAAAGATTATTAACAACCACTTAGGTAGCAAAACGCATATGCAGAGGTTCGCATGGTGTATGTTATTTAGATAATAGCTGAAGTTGGCTGAGAAGATTATAAAAGTAGTCTGTAATCATGAAAAATATTTACACAAAAAGCTATATATATACTTTTGTTTAGCAAAAGTGCCTGTTTTGCAAGGTAAAAGTGCCTATATTGCACGGCAAAAGAGCTTGTTTTACAATGCAAAACAACCCCTATTGTAAAGTGTTTTAAACCAGCAGGTTACGCGAAATAAAAGGGATAGTAAAATGTAAAAACTTTTTTCATGTTCCGTTGCAGTAGTTTGCCCCTTTCGTTCTACATACAAACATTTATTCGTCATAGTTCTCAAGCCAACTGATAAGGCTCGTAACGAAATCTATTATAAAAAAAAAAGGCCCACAAGCTTCACAGCTTATGGGACCCATAGAACCAAAAATATAATCTGAATTTATACCTATGAAAAACTATTTACATGAAGTATTCAAAATATTTCATTTGATTTTTAAGTCTCTTTTAATAAAAATTACCTGTTAATAATTATCATGAAAAATCTGTTTACCTTTAAACTATACAACCTATCTCGGCCTTTTTCTGATGCAAAGGTACGCAGTATATTTGAAAGTACCTACACAATTAGCATCTTTTTTGCATATTTTTGAGTGCAAACGTTTGCGCTTGTGCGATGCGAAAGCAATTTTAACGCTCTACAAGAAAATAACCTTTCAATTGCCGACACATTGTAAATATTCTCACGAATCGCACCCCTTACAAAACAATCGACAAAAAAATGACTTTCACGAATGCCTCTGCTATTATATTATAAGGTGTATTTGGCGATGGAAACAAAATGTTTTTAAATCAAGAAAGCGACATCTTTGTGTAATATTTTCAAATTAAATGCGAAAAGTTTGCGTATCTTTTAAAGATATATTAACTTTGTATTGAAATTTAAACGCCACATTGTGAAAAATCGCAAATAAGACTTTCGTCTTACAAACCTACGAGTATTGTGGTAGAACCAAATGCATGACTAATTTACAAATTATAGTTTTAAACCGACCACATAGCCCATTGACAGCAAGAACATGGCACCTATCGGTGCGTGTTTCAATACTGCCAATGGGCTATTTCCGTTCTATACGAAATGCAACACAAGTTGAATGAAAATACACAAACTACATGAATACATTTTAATAACACCAGAAAGAAATTATGAAAATTATTGCGTAAATATTAGGAAGTATAATTATTTTTCTTTAAATTTGCAATATTAACCTAATAAGTAAAAGAAAAAAGCAGAATAAAACAACAAACACTCAAAGCGTACAGGCATCGTATAAAGATGTAAGATAATGAAAAAATACTTATATTAACCTAACGCCCGAGCCACCGAAACGGCGTAGCTCCAAGAGAGTTTCAACTGGGTGGGCACACCATAAGGTATGAAAAACTATCTACAATATGGACGCAGACAGGCCGCCATCGCTACTTTCGCAGCCTTGTTCATCGCATTTTTCGGCCTAACACAACAGACAACAGCACAGACAAAGTACGATTTTGCCATCGCTGGAACATGGGTTACGTCGGAAAACTGTAACGATCTCACTGCAATTTCGGGTGTGGAAGGAACCGTTAGGTATGATGCGAACACGAAAACACTATTCTTGAAGAATGCAAAAATAGACGGAAAAGGTGCCAATGCCATTTATTCTAAACTCGAAGGACTAACCTTGCGCGTTGCAGGAAAGAACGAAATGCGGTCCGATTACATCTCAACCATACAGTTTATCGAGCCTATGACCATCGCAGGCAGCGGTTCTTTAGACGTGGTATGCACCAATGGCGACGCCATTTACGCCAATTGCACTAACCTAACCATAGACGCTTGTACCGTAAACGCACGAGGAACCAACTACGGAATAGTAGGAGAGGACGGACGAAACGACGAAAAACTTACCATTAAATATGCCACACTAACAGCCGAAGGTGGGAAAGATGCATCGATAGGGTGCTTCAAATACCTTACACTTATGGGCTGTAAAATCACTCAGCCACAGAGTGTTGAATTCAGCGACGAACTGCATGGCGTCGCAAAAGATGGTACACTGGTGAAAGACAAGATAGCTATCGACCCCACCGTGTTCCAACTTTGGATAGCAGGAAAGATTGTAACGCTCGACAATTGCGCCGACCTCACCGCCATTCCAGGTGTAGAAGGCAAGGTAAACTACGACCCTAAGACCCGCACATTAACGTTAGACAATGCCTCAATCAACACAAACAAACACTACGGCATACTCAATTTCATGAACAATCTAACCATAAAACTTACTGGAACAAATACAATTACAGCCCAACTGAATAATGCTATATATAACAACGACGACTGTTTGATCAGCGTTGTTGGCCCTAATGCCCGACTAAACCTGCAGGGTGCCACTGCATCGGAGGACAAAGCAGGTCGTCAGGCATTCCAAAATCATGGCACGGCAAGCATCAGTCAATGCACCATCGAGGCCAGCGCAGGCATCAATGCCCTTAGTTTTGGCGAGTGGAAGTTCGACCGTTGCAATGTACGCGCCAAGGCAGAAGGCGACGAAAAGTATCGTTTCGCAGGCAGTATCGCCTATCTGGCGAAGGTGCCAGAGCTTACGGGTTGTGTGCTTGTGGCTCAATCGGGAACCCATTGGAAGGAATTTTCTGACGAATACGGTACCAACTATACGCTCGTTGATGCAGCCGAGAAACCTATTACCGACTGGGTTACCATTACAACCGACCCTGCTGGTATTGCCAATCCAGCTGTTTCGACAGCTACAATGGTTAAAAACACATACACCATCGGCGGTGTACGCCTTGCTGGCGAGCCTAATCAGCTGCCCAAAGGTTTGTATATCGTGAACGGAAAGAAGGTGGTGAATCCTAAATAAACTCCATGGAGGTGCAGCGATTGCACGTATCCGAACTTTAATAATTCATGTTTTTAGGACATTATTTTTTCATTGTTAGGTTTTAACAAACTATAATCTACAAATAGGGAGCGCATATTTTGCGCTCCTTTCTTGTTTCTTTTCTGTTGCAGAAGCGGCACACTGGCTACCTATTTTAGTTTCTTTTCTTTTGCAGAAGCGGCAAGGTGGCTACAGGTTTTTGTTCTTTTCGTGTTGCGACACCCATCTGCCTCTCTTCCTTTTTTGCCCCTCTCTTATTGTAATAGGTGTAGATACACGTTATAAAATGTATAAATTTACACAATAAAAATTATCGCCACATCGTGCAAAATCTTCCCCCACCTATTATAATAAGGCGCAAAATATCATCTAATAGGTAAAAAAGCATACTGTCATCGCATTGTCCTTTTGTAGCCTTCGAAGCCCTAAAATGCAGCGTTTTTGCCCCTTATTCGTCAGAATTTCACCCCCATTCCACCCCCAAAGTCCGATAAATCGAAAGTAGGAAGCGCAAAAAGAGGTAGCAATTCTTACTAAATGTGAACATAATAGCTGTAATAATAAAATATGAAAAATATTCGGAAAATATTAGGAAGTATCATAGTCTTTTATTAAATTTGCCACATAAATAGGGTAAATATAAGAAAAATATACCTTTACTATGGTTATTGCGCGAGGCGCAAGTACATCTGAGACAGTCATAAAATAGAGAATAACGAATAAAATAACCTAACGCCCAAGCCTCCGAAACGGCGTTGCTCCGCAAGAGTTCCAATAGGGTAGGCACATAATATAATTATGAAAAACAATCTACTACGTAGCCGCAGATGCGCAGTTGTAGTAATGTTGGCATCTATTATGGTTGCTATGTTCGGTTGTGCACAGCAAGCTAAAGCTCAAACAAAGTATGATTTGACAATTGCAGGTACTCAAGTTACATCGAGCAACTGCAAAGACCTTACCGTAATATCGGGTGTTGAAGGCACTGTGAAGTACGAACCTGAAAACAACATGCTGATATTAAAGAACGCAAAAATTAATGGAGGAAGTGCCGATGCTATCTATTCTAAGATAGACGGATTGAAGATTCACGTGTTAGGAAAGAACGAATTGCGTTCTAATAACACCTCTACTATCCAACTTACAGAGCGTTTGATTATGACAGGAAGCGGAACATTGAACGTTGAAAACGCTGATGGCGACGCTATTTTTGCCAATGCTGCCAGCTTGATAGTAGACGCTTGTACCGTCATCGCTAAGGGAGGAAACCACGGAATCGTGGGTAAAGACGGCAAACACGACGAAAGACTCACCATAAAATATGCTACCGTAAGAGCCGAAGGTAAGAAAATGGCTTCGATGGCGAACCTCAAAGGCGTTTCGCTTATTGGCTGTAAGCTACTTCAACCACAGGGTGCTGCATACGATAGCAAGCTCATGGGTATGGCAAAAAATGGCTCGTTGGTGAAAGAAGAAATCGTTATCGACTACAATGTACCAGTTATGGGTGGCAGGAAAGAAGGTTACGCTTGATAATTGCAAGAAACTCTCGTCTCTTGAAGGCGTGGAAGGAAACGTACAGTTCGACCCTCAGACCAGAATACTGACGCTTGAGAACGCTACTATCACCACAGATATATACTATGGCATACAGAATTTCATGGACGGCGTAACCATTAAGCTCGTTGGAACCAACAGCATTTCATCGAAATTGAACAACGCTATCTACAACAACGACGCTTGTATGCTTACTATTTCAGGCAATGGCGCAACCTTGAACCTACAAGGTTCTGTTGAAGCAAAGGACAAACCAGGTCGCCAAGTGATACAAAATCACGGCATTGTGAAGGTGGTTCAGTGTACCATCGAGGGCAATGCAGGTGTCAATGGCCTTAGTTATGGCGAGTGGACGTTCGATCGTTGCAACGTAAAAGTAAAGGCTGGAGGCGACGCTAAGTTCCCATTTGCAGGTAGTATCTCGTATATGGAGAAGATACCAACCTTCTCTGGCTGCTCGATAGTTACTCCAAAGGGTACTCAATGGAAGGAGTTTAACGACGGATACGGTAAGTTCTATGCACTCGCAAACGCTGGTGGCAAGGTAATAACCGACTTAGTAGAAATTAAATACGACCCAACGGGCATCTCTGCAACTAACGCAGAGAAGGCGAACGGCGTACAAAACATATATACCATTGATGGTATGCGCGTTTCAGGCAAGTTCGAAGACCTGCCAAAGGGTGTGTATATCGTGAATGGAAAGAAGCAAATGAAAATGTAATTGCTTTGTAAGGGCGCAGCGATTGCGCTTTACCAAGCTTGAATGGCATATATTGTAAGACATTATTTTTCATTGTTTAGGTTTTCAGACTCTAACTTACGACTCGAGGAGCGCAATTGGTTTGTGCTCCTCTTTTTGTGTCTTTGTATTGCATCGCTGACCGAAAGCATCTGCAAAAATAATACAGCCTCCCAACATTCGCACCCGATTGAGCGTACTGGAACGCCAACATAACGGCGTTTCACGATAGGGAGAGCCATGCGAAAAGATGCCTGCAATTTCTTTACAAATATTCTTTCGGATGCTATTTTCTAACTATTTGATAATCAATGCCTACACCCTTGTTTTGCAAAAGCGCCTGTTTTGCGCGGTAAAAGCGGCTGTTTTGCGTTGCAATATAGGCGCTTTTAGAATACAAAACAATCGGTATGGTTTTTCTGTCAAGGTTTTTCATGTGTGCAAGGCGATAAAAATGGTGAAACGAGCAGGTGGGTATGGCAGAATAAGTAAGGTATGGGCGAGGATAGTTCGCCTCTATTTTTGAGCATAGAAAAAGTGCAGACCGATGGTTTTTCGACGCATCTTTCTGCACTTTCTTTATGTTTCGAGCGTTTCGCCCAGCCCCGATTAGGTGAGCAGGGCGTTACGCTGAAGGGTAGTTTCGGCCGCTTAGTACTTCCTTTCCAATGGCGTTATGATGTTGTGGAAAGGCTCAAAGTTGGCTGCATCAACAGGTTTCGACTCATCATCGGTACCCACATAGACAGGGCGGATAGCACTTCCTTGGTCTTTAGAAGGCACTGCGATGTTCATTTTGAAGGCAGCTCCGAAGAAGACACCATGCGGAATAGAGTATGATGTGCTTTGTGCCGTGTAGTATTGTCCGTAGAAACCGCTGTTTTCAGCCGTATGTCGGAACTCTACAAAGGCACTACTAATGGGTCGTCTGCCCGCAATAGGGAGGAACAACCCCTGGTTAGCCACCACCAAACCCGTTACATCTTGATACTTCCAAAGCTTTCTGCCAGTAGGGAACTTAGGCTTCGGACTCATTCCCGCATACCTCGTATCGCTAAAGTAAGCCCCGTAAATCTTGTTACCCTTATCGGTATAGCAGTACGCAGGAATGATAGTGCTGGCCCTGAACAACGATTCGAAGTTGGCATCAGACGGATATTGGTAATGATAAGTGTGCTTTCCGTCTTCCGTCCAGTACTTAACGATGTCGCCATGCGTAGCCGCATTTCTATCGGTAATTGGCGTTGGGTTCACCCAAATACTTCCTTTTCCATTATAATACTTACCTGCCAAGTCGTACGAACTAATGCCTAAAAGGTAGTAAACATCGTTAAACTTCAGCGCATCCTTGATGACTCCCCATTGGAAAAGGTCTAAATCGTTAGCTGTTTGTGAGAATCTTCCCATATGGTTGTCTATGTACCAGTATTGAGAACCCAAGCCGTTATACTTAATTTCCTTATTGTTGGCCTTGTGTTCTGGACCAGGATTTTCGCCATAGCTACTAATCCACCATTGCGCAGGGGCTATTCCCCAGTACTCTTTGCCGTTTTTTACGTAGTGAATGAAGTTGCCTGTCGCCCATTTCACGCCGTTTACTTCGATAAATGGCTTCGGTACGATGTTGTTAACAGTAACGTTCGTGCGGTAATCGAAGTTTGAATTGAACAACTTAGAAGCCGATTTCGAGAAGGCACCCTGTGGCGTATAAACCGTAACGGTGAAGTTGGTAGACTGGTTTTCTGCCAAGAATGCCAACCATACAAAGCCACCTTGAGCAGCAATGGCCGCCTTATCCTTGATGGTTATGTTGATATTGTGTTCCTTTTCGTCATCTGTTCCAACGAAAGAACCATCTTTCAAGCTCAGCACATCGTACGAACGCAAGCCGTAAACCTTTACACTATCGATGTCGGAGATAAAGGTTCCGTCCGATTTCTTAAACCTTAAGCCCCAGAAAGACACCTTACGTTGCAGCGAAACACTGGCTTTGAGCAAGCGACTTTGGTTGCCGCTCACGGTAATAAGCTCTGGAGAAGTAACTCCCCAGTTGTAATCGAACTTCTTATCGATGGTCTTTAGCGTTCCGTCTTGCTTCGTCATGTTCAGCGAAACAGTACTCTTAATGGTTTTGTCTTTCGGGGAAACGTGGTACTCTATCGTATTTTTATTAGCACCACTACCCGCAGTTTCTGAATGAATAGTAGGGTCAACTTGTTCCACTGTACGTGGTTCTTCAAGGGCATCGGCAGGGTAGAAGAACGCAAGTTTGTCGGTAGTGTTCATCTTTTGACGGCTGGTGATAACGCCCTTAAAGGTTGCTATCTTTCCATTAGCCGACTTAGCAGTCATTAAACTATAGGAAAGTTCAGTGCTCCTATCGTTATCCGAGAGGTTGTAAACAAAGACTTTATCGCCTACAGCCCAGTTAGAAACGATGTCGTTGTTCTCATCTGGTTCAAGCGTTCGCGTCATATCCTTTGCCGAACTGCTGCCTTCGTCGTTGCCATTATTGTTAGCTGTCAGCTCAATATCGTAGGTATAGCTTTGTTTTTCAGCGTTTCCGTCGTTCAATTCGTCTTTGTCGCTGCAAGCAAAAAGGCCCAACAACGACAACGCTACACAGGTAGCTTGTAGTGTTTTGTTTCTCTTTTTCATAGTGTTTTGGTTTTTTTTAATTGGTTTCTTCGTTACTGTCGAACTCCCAGACGCCTGGTTTGGCTAAGTTATCCTCGCCTCCGTGCCCTGGATCGGGCTTGACAAGATCAGCAGAACCTGCAAGTAATGCAACTTCTTTCATACACCGATAGGTCTTACAATCGGGGTGAATGTAAATTTTTTTGTTCATTTTTAAAAGTTAAGTTAACGTGAATTGAATAGCATATATCTTTGTTTCGAACTCTGCTTAGGCATAAATAGTAGTTAAAATGGATTTAATTCTGTTTTGAGTCTTGCAGAGTTATGGGACAAAGATAAATAGTTTTTATAATAAATGCAACTTAGATGGCAATATGAACGTATTATTTATAAATTCTCAACAAATGGTAACAGTAATATACAGAAGCCGTTACCATGACTTAACAAAGTGGATATTATTTTGCAAAAGAAGTTGAAAAAAGTGGTCAATATGGCGGTTTTGTGGTGTTAAAATGTTCTTTTTTGGAAACAAAAATCTTATTTTGGGCGTTATTTCCTAATGTTTTATAATTGTTACAATATAAATATGTGTATTTAAAAAGTATTATATACCTTTGTCCCCATCTAAGAAAAGTGTTAAAAAAACGGCCTTTTGTATAGATTAAATAACTTAAAAAGCCTTACGGTGATAGTTACAACTAACAACGGAAACTGCTCTATGTGTTTATTAAATACATTCTATACTGCCCAAACATTAGGTGTTCTCGAGTATATGCGAGGTACAATAAATAATTTAAACACCCACAATTTTATCACATTATTTTCTCCCTAAGGTGTAGTTTGCCAATGTTTACATTCAAAAATGATACAACAAACACCACGAATACTGCGGCGATAACGACATGGTATTCGACGAAATGCAAACCTCGCTCGCCTATCTTACAAAGCAAGGACTTAACTCTGCCCATGCTTATACGCGGATATTGAAGCGCACAATGACCCAAAATCTGTGGAGTTCAATTACTTTTCCCGTTGCATTAACGGCTGCATAGTTCAATACTGCCTTCGGAAATCAAGCCAAATTGGCACGCTTAAAGGATCAAGATGCGAGCATTCCAACTCGTATCGACTTCGAATCGGTAAACCTAACGAACGACAATGCCGATGTATAAATTAAGAAAACCCCTTGTCGCATAACTTTATTAATAACTCAATCCGGTCTCATCGTAACAACGCTGAGGCCTTTTTTGTGTCGCCTCGTTCATACTTTGGTTTTGCAAAAGCATAGGGTAGGGCAGCCGATGGAGTTGCCTCACCCCTTTGCTCCTGTTGTTTTTGCACGATGTTTTTAGTCTAAATACAATTCGGTTGTAACGATTATACTAAGTGGGTTCGCCGTTCTTCCACCCTGTTTTCAGTCCATATACAATAATAGGAGCGTAGTTCTCCCACGCTCCTATTATTGTATTTATACATCAAAGTCGGTCCGATAAGTCAGCACAGGGGTGCGAATATGTTCTGCCCAGTGCCTTTATGGCTTCACAACCTTCTTGCCATTCACGATATAAACGCCCTTTGGAAGCTGTTTTAGTTCGGCAGACAAACGCATACCGCTAAGGTTATAAATCGTTGTCGCCGTTGCCTCGTCGGCAGATGGCGTGTCGATGGCATTGGCATTCTTTGCTATTACCACCTTTGTTTTCACCTTTTCGCCGTTCAATACCACGCAATGCTTCGCCTTATCGAACTTCGCTCCAGTGGGTTGCGTTATGCTACAACCTTCCATAAAGAGCGATGCGAAGTCCACAATAGAACCTCTTTCCGTACCTTCAGCAGTTACGTTAGCGTTTCTGATGGTCAGATTTTCGCTCTCACCGTTGTTGCCCGAAATGCCGTAGAGCTTGCTCTTAGCGTTCAAGGTGCAGTCCTCCACAATAAGGTTGGCATTGTTTACATAGATGGCACAATCTTTCTCGCTTTCCACGTTCAGTATTCCGCCGCCATTAATGGTCAGCGAACTCTTCAAACTAATGGCTGCTTTCTGTGCCTTTAGCGTATTGGTGCCGATACATTTCACGGTTAAATTGTCGATGTTAGAGAGGATAGCGTTTTCGCTTTCCGTGTCTATGGTAGCGTTGTTCAGCGTCAGAACCTTTGTCGTTGGGTCGTAATGGGCACTACCTTTCAAGCCTTCAATCTTCGAAAGGTCGTTGCAGTTCATTGCCGTAACCTTTGTTCCAGCCACCTCAAGGTCGTAAGCAGCAATGGTAGAGATACTTACCTGGTCGGCAACAAGTTTACCGTTAAGCGCTACACCACACAATGTTGGGTCGTAAGTAGCCCCTGCAGGTTTGGTAACAGCACAACCTTCGAGCGTTAATTTCTCTATTCCGCGCACACTTTCGGTGCCCTTTCCCTTAGCCGTAATGTTCGAATTGTTGATAGAAACCGTTGCATCGTTGATGTCGTTGCCGAACGAACCATCGCAATCGATGGTACAATTACTAAGGAATAGGTTTGCTTTAGCCGTAACATTCAGTGCATATTTCTTTCCCGAAAGGTTCAGTTTGTCGCCGCTACCCATTGTGCAGTGCGATTCTTCCACCTTGATAGCCGCGCCACCCGTAGCGTTTATGGTGCTATTTCCGACAATAATAATTGTCAGACCATCAGTTTTCGACCATATACCATCGTTATCTCCAGTTGCGTTGATGGTTGCGTTGTCGAGCGTAAGCACCTTGTGGCAGGGTCGTAGCTAACGTTTCCGTCGGTATGAGGCAAGTCGTTGCAGTTATCAGAAGTAACCTGTGTGCCACCAATCCATAGTTTATAGGTTGTAACCTCGCCACTTCCAGTAATCGTAAGCTTGGCTGCATCGTTCTCATCTTCCGTACTTCTATACATTGTAAAGCGGTATGTTTTGCCCGCTTCGAACTTGTAATCGTTGTCCCTTGTGGGCGCATCGCCATCTCCCGCAATCCATATTTTCGAGTTAGCCTGCGGTGCTGTGATGCAGAAATCGTATATACCAGCAGGAATATCCACGTAGTCTTCGCCGTCAACCACCATGTATTTCGGAGTAGTAGAGGGGTCAGCGTTAGCTGGAATCTTATATTCGAAGCCGTTATAGAGGTCAGCTGGCGGATTAGCGTCCTTCCATAGCGGTCCTCCACAAGGTATTTTTTCGCCGTAAAGGTTGTGGTCGGCATCGAGCAACAGCTGGTATCCGCTGCCGTCGCCCCATACGTTGTGCGCTTCGAGAATAATTCTTGCTGTGCCTTGAGCGTGAGCTGAAGTTGTTAGAGCGAGCATAGCGATGAACAATGCAACCATAGTTGCGCCCGTGTTCTTAAGTAGATTTGGTTTCATGTTATCAGTTTCTCCCTGTTGAAACTCCCTTTTCGGAGTTACGCCGTGTCGGAGATGTGGGCGTAAAGTAGGTTAATTAAGAAATGCTTTCTATTAAGTTAATGTATGAAACATTCGCAAAAATAGCATATTTACTTTTAAACTCCAAATAATTTGTCCTATTTTTTTATTGTTTTTTCTACGCTTCCACCCTTCGTTCGTTCCCTTTCAGTATCCCAATTGTGCGTTTTTGTGGCATTTCGTTGTGCGTTTTTGTGGTGTTTTAATGTGCGTTTTTGTGGTGTTTCGTTGTGCGTTTTTGCGGTAGAAGCACATTTTTTGCACGATTAGCGAAGCTGAAAAGCAGTGTTTAAAAAGGTTTTTCTCCCTTTTACCATGCAAGAAAAAGCGTATAGATTGCGCCTTTTTATAGACAACAACTTGTAGAAAAAGAAGCCTATAAAAATGTAAATATTTCGCCAAAGCGCAACAATGGTGTAACAATTTGATTAGCAAAGCGTTGCAATACCCATTGTTTTGCGTTGCAAAAGTGCCTGTTTTGTACGGCAAAAGTGCCTATATTGCAACGCAAAACAACCGCTTTTGGAACGTAAAACCGATATTACAGACTTTTGCATGTACTTTCTTTACAAAACAAGCCCATAACTTCGAGGTATCTTTTATCAAAGAAACAGATTATAAAAGCTTTTCAGCCAATCAGCAACAACAGCCTTAATCCTTCAAACAAGCCAAAGGAATAACCTTTACTCCATCTGGTCTTGTGTAAGCCATTTGGCCCCCTGTCATCACAATCATGAGGTCTGGTTCACGCAAAGGCACCTGTTTTTCAGTCTGATTATATTCTTTTATTAAACGTTTTATCTCTAAAAGATGTTCTGCTCCTTCGTCTATATCTCTACTACCTAACTTACATTCGATGAGCGCATACCTACCATCAGACAAGTGAAGAACAAGGTCGGCCTCTAAACCGTAACGATCTCTATAATAAGAAATATGGCTATCGAAATCTGCGGTGTACACTCTCAAATCGCGAACACACATCTGTTCAAAGATAAATCCGAAAGTTTTCAATTGCATTTCAAGTCCTGCAGCGTTGATATTCATAGCTGCAACCGCAATAGAAGGGTCGGTAAAACAACGTTTGGGAGCACTTCTAATGGCGCTTTTGCTTCGTATAGCAGGGCACCAAGCATCGATATCTTGAATCACAAATATCTTTTCCAAAGCCTCGATATAATCATCAAGCGTACCTTTAGATATCTCAATGTTTTCCGAACCAGCCACGTCTGCCAAGATATTTGTTTTCTTTGCCAACGTACTAATGTTCCTTGCATAAGAGCGTATAATCCGTGTTGCAATCTTAGGGTTGCGTTGTTTGCCGTCAATAGCAGATATATCCTGACTGCAAACGCTCTTTACGTAATCCTTAGCAACTATCATGCTTGCCTCAGAAGATAGGTGTAGCGTTGCAGGCCAGCCTCCCCTACACGCTACACGTATGAGTTCAGGAATGTCTAATGCGCTTTTTGCTCCATCAATATTGTAGTTTGGATTATCGAATAGTTCTTGTAACGAAACCGTACCTGATGAGTCTTTAGACTCCCAAAGGCTCATTGGATACATCATCATACGTGTAATGCGGCCAGTACCAGTATGCCTTATCTTCGTTTTATCAATGGTATTGCTTCCAGTAAGGATATATTGTCCAGGAGCACCGCCCGAGTTATCTATTGCCATACGCACTGCGTCCCAAATCACTGGTGCGTCTTGCCATTCGTCAATGAGTCGAGGTTGCTCGCCCTTTAAAAGGAGAGAAGGCTTTATTGCTGCTGCTGCAAGATACTCGTTAGCCTTGTCTGGGTCTTGCATTTTTACAACACTCCGTGCTTGTTGTTCGGCTGTGGTTGTCTTACCCGTCCACTTTGGTCCTTCAATAAGAACTGAACCAAAGGCTTTAAGTCTATCATGTAGCATCTTATCTGCTACTCTTTTGTAGTACTCCATATACTTTATATACTTTGAAAACCACTGCAAATATACTTAAATATAGTGGATTAACCAACTAATTGTGCGTTTTTGTGGCATTTCGTTGTGCGTTTTTGTGGCATTTCATTGTGCGTTTTTGCGGTAGAAGCACATTTTTTGTGAGATTAGCGAAGTTGAAAAGTAGTGTTTAGATGGTATTTTTTCAGCGTGCAAGGCGGTTTAAGACTTCCACGTTGCAGGCTGATAATATGCGGCTTAGGGTTGTTTCGTTCTTTCAAATCATGGCGTTGAACAACACAATCCCTTGCGATGATGAGTGCAAATATACTCGATGTTTTTACAAAAAAGCATTTCTGTGCATTTTAAATTCCAATTTTTCTTCCCTCATTCACCAAATATTCCATTCGTAAAAAACCGCTTCAGGAACGCCACCCCATCGGAACGATTTTCTGCATAAAGTTGCGTTGTTTTGCGAAAAATATGCTGTGGTAAATCATTACCTGCGGTATGGCTTCGCAAAAGCGGCTGTTTTGCGTTGCAATATAGGCACTTTTACCGAGCAAAACAGGCACTTTTGCAATGCAAAACAAGGGGTATTGCAAAGCTTTGTAGGTCAGATGGTTACACGAAAGATATGCGCAAACATTGTGTTTGCATATTTATTCCAATGTTTGCATACTTCAGCAAGAAAGTTTTAGGGCTGATGCCATACAGAAAAACAAGCAAGGCGACAAAAAGAAAGGAGCGCAATAGCGTTGCGCCCCTTGTGATGTAGATTAAAGTTTGAGCCGGAAGAATGAAAAAAATATGAGTATATATAGAAACTATGTCCTTGATATTATTTTTGAAAAGCGTGGCAGGAGTGCGCCAATTTGCACTCCCGCAGCGTTGTTTAAGGCTTCACCACCTTCTTGCCATTGACGATATAGATGCCCTTCGGCAAGTCTTTTGGTTCGGCAGAGAGGCGCACTCCGCTCAGCGTATAAACCCCTTGAGTAGCCGTTGGAGCATCAACCGAAGGACTAACGATGCCATTCGGGTCGTTCGTAATCACCACCTTGCTTTTCACAGGAGTTCCGTTAAGAGCCACACAGTGCTTCACAGGGTCGAAGGCAGCACCAAAAGGTTGAACTAAAACACAGTCGGTGAGCGTGAGAGAAGCCAAGTCTGCGATAGAAGCATACTCGGTTCCGATGGCTGTAACATTTGCATTCTTAATGCTAAGATGTTCGTTAGTGCCGCCATCTCCAGCTATTCCGTACACAGGACTCTCCGCATTCACGGTGCAATTCTCGATGTGAAGGTCGGTTTGATTGGCGTAAATAGCGCAATCTCTCGTACTCTTAGCCTTCAAGGAGCCACCACCTGTGATGGTCAAAGGCTTAGTAATGCTAATTGCAACATATTCTGTAACGAAAGAGTTGTTGCCGATGAGCTTGATGGTGAGGCCATCGATGTGCGATACAATCGCATTGATGGTGCCAGAAATGTCGGCATTTTCGAAAGTAAGCACCTTTGTTTCAGGGTTGTAACTTGCCTTTCCGCTCACGTTATCGAGTTTAGAAAGGTCGTCGCAGTTAGCCGAAGTAACCTTTCGGCTGCCCACTTCGAGGTCGTAATACACAATATCCTTCGCCTTGATAATCACCTTATCGTTCACCAATTGTCCGTTGAGCGCAATGCCACCAAGCGTTGCATCGAAGTAAGCACCAGCAGGTTGCGAGATAGAAGCGCTACCAAGGTCGAGCGATTGAATACCGCAAACACTCGCAAGTTTATTGCCTTTCGCCATAACGGTGGCATGCTTGATACTGATGGCAGCATCGTTGGCATCGTTACCGAAGGTACCTTCGCACGAAATAGTACAATTGTCGAGCAGCAGCGACGACTTGTTGGCAGCGTGCAAACCAAACTTTTTGCCTGTTAAAGTCAGCGCTCCACCCCCCGTAATCGTAACCTTCGCGTTGTCGGTCTTGATAGCTGCGCCATCGGTAGAGGCGAGCATGTTCGTTCCTTCAGCGTGAATGGTGAGGCCGTCCATATTCGTTCTGATGGCTTCATCGGCTCCGTAGATGTTGATATAAGCATCGTAGAGGTTCAAAGTCTTCGTTGAAGGGTCGTAAAACACAGTGCCTTTCGAGTGCGGAAGGTCGTTACAGTTTTCCGAAGTAACCTGAGTTCCGCCCACCCAGAGGTCGTATGTAGTAACCTTACCGCCTTCAGTGATAACAAGTTTCGCCCCATCGTTGTTCACTTCCGTTACGATATGCATCGTGAAACGATAGGTTTTGCCCGCTTCAAAGTTATAATCGTTGCCCCTTGTAGGGCCGTCAGCATCGCCCGCAATCCATATTTTAGTATCCGTTTGAGGCGCAACGATACAGAAATCGTATATACCTGCAGGAATGTCCACATAGTCTTCGCCGTCCATCACCATATATTTCGGTGTGGTAGAAGGGTCGGCCTGTGCAGGAATTTTGTACTCGAAGCCATCGTAAAGATTAGCAGGCGGATTCTTATCGTCCCATATTGGCCCCTCCGCAGGTATCTTATCGCCATACAAATTGTGGTCGGCATCGAGCAACATTTGGTATCCGCTGCCGTCGCTCCACACGTTGTGAGCTTCAAGAATAATCCTCGCTTTGCCTTCAGATTGCGCCATTGCAGGCATCGAAAGCATTGTGATGAACATCGCAACAAAGGTTGCGTAAGCGTGTTTAAGTAAGTTAGGCTTCATGTTAGCAGTGTCTCCCTGTTGAAACTCCCCTATAGGAGCCACGCCGAATCGGAGATTTGGGCGTTTAGTTGGGTAATCAGGACATTTCGTTTTCTATTAAGTTAATGTATGAAACTTTCGCAAAAATAGCGTTTTATCTTCTTAATACCAAATAAATAGCATTGTTTTTTTGTGATTTTTTACTATTGTCGTGTTTCTGTTCTTATCGTTTTGCAACGTCAGAGTAGGGGTGTGGCAGTCCTTAGAGCCACCCCGATAAGCCAAGAAGGCCCTGTATGCGGCACCTTTCAGTTTCTATCGGAGTTTCGTTTCGTCTTTTTTTCATTATTTCTCCCCCATAATTAAAATAAAATACGTACATTTGCATTTCTAAAGAAAATAGGTAACAGAAACATACGACTATGGTAAAGAAATTCGCCGAACATAACGGACTGAACTTGGTAGGTACCAATAAAGACGTATTAGAAGCATGGAAGAAGAACGATATCTTCCATAAGAGTATCGATGAACGCGAAGGTGAACCGCAATTCATCTTCTTTGAGGGTCCTCCATCGGCTAATGGACACCCTGGAATACACCATGTTTTGGCGCGAGCCATTAAGGATACGTTCAACAGATATAAGACAATGCAGGGCTTTCAAGTACATCGTAAAGCTGGTTGGGACACACACGGACTGCCAGTAGAGCTCGGTGTGGAGAAAGAACTGGCATAACGAAGAAAGATATAGACAATAAAGCGTCTGAAAAATATATTTCGACAGAGGAATACAACCACAAATGTCGTGAAAACGTGATGAAGTTTACAGAAGAATGGCGTAAACTTACAGAAGAAATGGGATACTTTGTAGACCTCGACAACCCTTACATCACCTACGATAACAAATACATCGAAACACTATGGTGGCTCTTAAAGCAGCTCTACAACAAGGGATTGCTTTACAAAGGTTACACCATTCAACCTTATTCACCAGGTGCTGGTACAGGACTTTCAAGCCACGAGCTGAACCAACCAGGTTGTTATCGCGACGTAAAAGATACTACCGCAACAGTACACTTTACCATCGTAGAAAACGATTGGAAGGCTTTTTGCCAGAAACAAGGCATCAAAACCAATGCGTGGGGCAAACCTTCGTTCCTCGCTTGGACCACTACTCCATGGACATTGCCATCGAATGTGGCACTCTGTGTGGGCCCGAAGATTGAATATTGGATAGTTGAAACATACAATCCATATACTGCCGACAAGGCAACAGTGGTAGTAGCATCTACAAGAGTGGCAGCTTACTTCAAGCCAGAAGGCGAAGTGAAGGAAGGAGAAATGCCTGCTTACGAACCAAACGATAAGGTTTTGCCTTACCGTATCGTGGGTAAGGTGATGGGAACCGACCTCGAAGGCGTTCACTACGAGCAACTTATGAAATGGATTAAGCCTGTTGAACGAATCGGAGAGTTCGCTCCTGCATTCGTAAACAACTACGCTGACACACATAAAGATAAGGTCTTCCAAAGCGAGGACGGCCGCGACGCATTCGTAGAGATGGAAAGCGAAGCCTTCCGCATTATACTTGGCGACTACGTTACTACTGAAGATGGTACTGGTATCGTACATATTGCACCTACTTTCGGTGCCGATGACGCCAAAGTAGCGAAGGATGCAAACATTCCAGCACTCTATCTTATCTCGAAAAAGGGCGAAACACGTCCTATGGTAGACTTGCAAGGAAAGTATTATACCATTGAAGAGCTCGACAAAAACTTCGTTTCGGCTTGCGTAAACATAGATGCTTACGGCAAACATGCAGGCGATTACGTGAAGAATGCATACGATCCACGCTTCAATCCAGATGGTGTGTGGGACAAAACAGGCTCGGAAAAGGCCGAAGACCTTAACATTGTGCTTTGCATGGAGATGAAAATAGCAGGCGAAGCATTCAATATTCAGAAGCATACGCACAACTATCCGCACTGCTGGCGTACCGATAAGCCAATTCTTTACTATCCGCTTGACAGCTGGTTCATCAAAGATACGGACGCAAAAGCACGTATGGTGGAACTTAATAAAACCATCAACTGGCAGCCAGAGTCTACAGGTACAGGCCGATTTGGCAACTGGTTGGAGAATCTTAACGACTGGAACTTGAGCCGCTCGCGCTTCTGGGGCACGCCGTTGCCTATCTGGCGCGACGATAAACGCAACGAAAAGTGTATCGGATCGGTTGAAGAACTGTACAAAGAGATAGATAATGCAGTGGCAGCAGGCGTTATGAAGAGCAACCCACTAAGGGATCGTGGCTTCATAGTAGGCGATTATAGTCAAGAAAACTACGATCGTATCGACTTACATCGCCCTTACGTGGACGAAATCGTACTCGTTAACGACGCAGGAGAGCCTATGCGACGCGAAGATGACCTTATCGACGTGTGGTTCGATAGCGGTTCTATGCCTTACGCACAGCTCCATTATCCATTCGAAGGCGAAATAAATAAAGAGGGTTTGGCTAAAACTGGACTCTCAGAAGAGGAATATCGCAAGCAACTTGTAAACTCTTCGTACAGCGGAATAGCTGTTCCGCCAGCTTTCTACCCAGCCGATTTCATCAACGAAGGCGTTGATCAAACACGTGGTTGGTTCTTTACACTGCACGCAATCGCTACTATGGTGTTCGATTCGGTGGCATTTAAGAACGTAATATCAACTGGTCTCGTGCTCGATGCAAAGGGTAATAAGATGAGTAAGCACGTGGGCAACGTTACTAATCCGTTCGAAATGATGGAGAAGTATGGCGCCGACCCAGTGCGTTTCTATATGATGACCAACAGCGAACCATGGGATAACCTTAAGTTCGACCCCGATGGTGTAGACGAATGTCGCCGCAAATTCTTCGGCACATTATATAATACGTATAGCTTCTTCGCTCTTTATGCAAACGTAGATAACTACGAACTGCCTGCTGAAGGCACTCCTGTGCTGACTGAAGATGCCACCGAGATTGACCGTTGGATTATTTCTAAACTCAATTCGTTGGTAGATAAGGTTACAAAAGAGCTTGAAAGCTACGACCCAACACGCGCTGGACGCTTGATAGACAACTTCGTTAACGACGATTTGAGCAACTGGTACGTGCGCTTAAACCGCAAACGCTTCTGGGGAAAGGAGATGAGTGGCAACAAACGCAGCGCTTATGACGCGCTATATACATGTCTTATGACGGTTGCTAAGCTTGTTGCACCATTCGCTCCATTCTATGCTGACGAACTATATCACGACCTTGGCGGCAAGAAAGAGAGTGTTCACCTCGACAAGTGGCCTGTTTCTGATAAAGCAAACATCGACCTCGACCTCGAAGCACGTATGGATATGGCACAGCGCATCACTTCTATGGTATTGGCTTTGCGCCGTAAAGTGAACATAAAAGTGCGCCAACCGCTCGCACAAATCATGGTTCCAGCCATCGATAACACACAACGCCAGCACATTACAGCTATGGCAGACCTCATAAAGAGCGAGGTTAATGTGAAAGAACTTAACTTCGTAGAAGGTCAAGGCATACTTGTGAAGAAGGTGAAGTGTAACTTCCGTGTCATGGGAAAGAAGTATGGCAAGCTCATGAAAGACGTTGCTGCAAAGATGAACAGCCTCAGTCAGGAAGAGATAGCGCAGTTCGAACAGAGCGGAAACTATGCTTTCGATTTGCAAGGAGAGCCTATCAGCGTAGACGTAACCGATGTTGAGATCATCTCAGAAGACATGCCTGGCTGGCTTGTAAGCAACGAAGGCAACCTCACAGTGGCCCTCGAAGTAGAGCTAACCGACGAGTTGAAGAAGGAAGGAATGGCTCGTGAACTTATCAATCGTATTCAGAATCTCCGCAAGGAAACTGGTTTCGAAATCACAGACCGCATCATTGTTACCATAGCACCTCATGAAGAAGCTGCTGCAGCAATCGCTGTCTTCGGCGAAGACATTAAGACTCAGGTGCTCGCAAACGACATCTTGGTGGCTGAAAATAATGGAACAGAAGTGGAATTCGACGACTTCAAGCTCAACATTCTCGTACAAAAAGCATAAGAAGGAGGACTGCTTGTGGTGGCTGAACGCTCTTCCACCACAACGCAGTACACCTTATTATATATTAAGATAAAAGGAAAAAGTTCCAAGTAAAACACTATTAAGCTAAAAACTATGGAGGAAAAGAAGCGTTATAGCGATGAAGAACTCGAGGAGTTCCGCGCTATTATCAATCAGAAATTAGAGATTGCAAAGTCTGATTATGAGGAAACCATGAAGGTGTTGATGAACAAAAACACCAACGATGTAAATGATACATCACCCACTTACAAGACTTTGGAAGAAGGAAGCACCAATCAATCCAAGGAAGAACTCGTACAAATGGCACAGCGTCAGCAGAAGTTTATTCAAGGTTTGCAGGCAGCTTTGATACGTATAGATAATAAAACATACGGTATAGATCGAATAACGGGAGAACTAATTCCCAAGGAACGCCTCAGAATAGTGCCACACGCAACACTCAGCGTGGCATCGAAGCAGGCTAATAAAGACCATTAAAGGTTCAAATGAGCACCAAAAAGAAAAGTGTTATCGCAGCAGCAATCATCGGGTTGCTGCTGTTGATTGACCAAATAATAAAGGTAGAGGTGAAGCTAAACATGAATATTGGCGAGGAAATCGTCATATTCGACTGGTTCCGCATCTCGTTTATAGAAAACCGCGGCATGGCTTTCGGCATGGAAATCGGTAGCAAACTCTTCCTAAGTTTGTTCCGTATCGTTGCTGTAGGAGGCTTAACGTGGTACATTTATAAAAAAATCAAAGAGGGAGCAAGCATGGGTTACATCGTCGTACTGAGCATGATTTACGCTGGAGCGGCTGGAAACATCATCGATTCACTTGTCTATGGCGAAATATTTACGGCCTCGCACCCTTATTATAGCAACTTACCGCCTGCCCAACTCGTACCATGGGGCGAAGGCTACGCATCGATACTGATGGGCAATGTAGTTGATATGTTCTCGTTTCCGCTGTTCCATGGCACCTTCCCCGACTGGTTCCCAGTGTGGGGTGGCGAAGATTTCACCTTCTTCTCAGCCATCTTTAACTTTGCCGATGCCTGTATTTCTGTGGGAGTAGTAGTGCTTTTCTTGTTCTATCGAAACGACTTTAACAATACAGGATCCGCACAATTGGTAGCAGAAGATGACGAATGTGAGGCTGAAGACAACGAGCTTACGCAGACGAAAGAATAACACAAATAACAGCAAACAAATAAAAATCAACAACAGCAATGCACGTACAAACACACAATAAGCGTAAAAGAAGTTGGGCAAAACTCTTCGTCTTGCTCGCATTTGTGTTGGTTTCGTGCAAGCCAACCGTACCTTCAGAATACATTCAGCCTGATGAGATGGAAGATTTGTTGTACGATTACCACGTTGCCATGTCGATGGCATCGGTTAAAGGCGTATCACCCACCGAGCAAGAAGCCTACAAGCTGGCGGTGTTCCAGCGCTACGGAATAGACCAAACCGAGTTCGACAACTCGCTAAAATACTACACCCGCCACACCGAACGCCTGAAAAAGATGTACGAAAATATAAGCGACAGGTTGAAAAAGGAAGCCATTGCACAAGGAGCAACGGCCTCCGACTTCGGTCAATACGGTGAAACGACACTCAATGGCGACACCACAAACGTGTGGGACAAGGCCAAATCGATGGTATTATTGCCACAATCGCCTTACAACTACGACTATTTTGAAATCAAAACAGATACCGCCTTCCACCGAGGAGACCTGCTAACGCTTGAGTTCGACCCCTTGTTCATAGTGCAAGATGGTACCCGCGAAGGTGTGGCAGTATTTACTGTAACCTTCAAAAACGACAGTGTTGCCATCGAAACAGCACGCTTCTTCAACGATGGACACCAAGTAGTGGCTATCGTAGACGACGCTCGTCTGGGCATAAAGAGGGTGCGTGGCTTCTTCTACATGCCGCCACCTAAAGAAGAAACAACCACTTTCCGCCTCTTAGCCATCACTAATATCAAGCTTATTCGCATGCATCAGCAGAAGCCGCCAGCCGTAGCGCCGTCCGATTCTGTCGATAACAACTACCCAATACGCAACGTTGGCGGTGAGCCAGTGGGCAAAGACCAAGGTCAGATACCCCCAAACGGAGACCAACCCGTTATTGAGAAAGTGCGAACACCAGAGGAAGCCCGTATAGAAAGAGGCATTCCCACGCCCCAAACACGATGAGAAGGGTAGCCGCAAACACGGCAATATGCAACGATAAACGCATAGAACCTGCCGTTATAGAACTCGTTGGCAACGCCGTAGTGCGCTGTTTCCCCCTCAAAGAGGAGCTTGCCATGACCGAATGGATAGGCGGCGAAGTTCAAATACAAGGCCATGAGGGCAACCTCCGTGCCTATAAAGATGGCAAAATGCTCACCGAACATGCTTTTTAAAGGCACAAACAAAACAACAAAACAAAAATAAAACAACAACAAAAGAATAAAGAAAACGAGTTAAAAACCAATGCAACTCTTTGTTAGTTTACTGCTTTCAGCCCTCTCTTTCGGCTCGCCTGTACACATACCAGTGCAGCTTGCGGGCAATTTTGGCGAACCACGACCCAACCATTTCCACTGTGGCATCGACATAAAGACCGAGCGTGGCGTAAACTTCGGCATCTATTCTATAGCCGATGGTTATATTTCTCGAGCCATCGTAGGCGAATATGGATTCGGCTACGCCCTTGTTGTGGCTCACCCCAACGGCTATTCCAGTTTCTATGTCCACCTCAATCGCTTTGCCCCACAGGTGCAAGCAGCCGTAGAACGCTGGCAATATGCACATAAAAAGTTCAATGGCGACATACATTTCCGCCCTGGTGAACTCCCAGTAAGCAAAGGACAGTTCATCGCTCTTAGCGGAAACACAGGTTCATCGCAAGGTCCGCACCTCCATTTAGAGGTACACCAAACCGCCACCGGCAACCTGATGGACCCCCTGAACTGGCTTTCCCACATCGCTCCTGATACACAAGCACCCACCGCTTATTCCTTTAAAACCTACCCACAGCAGGGGCAAGGCGTCTTTCAAGGTACACAAGAAAGTCGCATTTGCTCGTTTGGCGAAACCCGATACCCCGCCTGGGGCAAGGTAGGTTTCGGCACATGGGCTTACGATCACATGGATAGCGTGTACAACAACTATGGCGTTCGCTACACAGAACTATATTGCGACGGCAAGCTTATCTATAAAAGCGATGTGAACAACATACCCCAGAAGTGCAACAGAATGATTAACGTGTGGGGCGATTACGACTATTTCTCAAG
This sequence comes from Prevotella aurantiaca JCM 15754, assembly GCF_000614025.1. GTDB lineage: Bacteria > Bacteroidota > Bacteroidia > Bacteroidales > Bacteroidaceae > Prevotella > Prevotella aurantiaca. The sequence continues at coordinate 120,117 of NZ_BAKF01000001.1, read as the reverse complement.
CCATCGCACATGGTATTTGAAATCGTTTGTTGAACCAGGAAACCGCCTTCCATTCATTAAGACCAATGCATCGAAGGGAATTATCGACTTCAATCAACAGCGAGAGTACCACCTTCAATATGTTTTCTGCGACTACTACGGTAACAAAACCATTAAAGATATATATGTAGTAGGCACTCCCCATGCCATTCCGCCCGCACAGCCCATAGGCAATGGCAACACAGCCCTACTTGTAAACCGCAACAACAACGTAGCTTTTGGTGCAGCTTTGCTCCATGTAAAGGGCGACCTTTTGGCTCGAAACAGCCTCTTACACCCCCAGCAATACAATGTTCCAGGTGCCTTATCGCCTGGCTATCGCTTTGCTCCGATGGCATTCCCACTGCTCAGTTACACCGATTTAAAGGTACGAATAGCCACCCCTCCAGCCGTTCCGTCTAAGCTATACATGGCTGCCCAGTCGCCAACGAGCGGTCCTGGCACACCGCCTATGTTCTGCGGAGGCACTTATAAAGACGGTTGGCTACAAGGAAACATACGCGAACTCGGTCTGGTTTACTATGCTGCGTACGACAATACGAAGCCCGTAATCCGACAAACGTCCAACAGTCCGACGTCGTTATCCTTCCAGTTGTCCGACACAGGTAGCGGAGTGAAGAGCTACGAAGCCTACCTCGACAACAAGTTTGTGTTGTTCGAACAAGGCAAAGACCGTTCTATCATCTTCTGCGACCTACGCAAAACGCCCCTTCCACCTACGAAAGCGCAACGCACGCTGCGCATTGTCGTTACCGACCGCAGGGAGAATGTGGCCACCTATACAACGCAATTAGTTTATTGACGAACTATATATATAATGTGAAAGTAATATTTTTAAAAACCTACATAATTATGAAGAAACTACTATTAGCAGTGCTTGCCATCTGCACATACGCAACGGCAGAGGCTTGTACAAACTTTATTGCAACACGTGGTGCAACCACCGACGGCTCGGTTTACGTTACTTACAGTGCCGACGACTACGGTATGTTCACCAATCTTTGCCACTATGCCGCTGGCAAACACGCAAAGGGAACAAAGCGCGAAATCATTGATTACGACTCAGGCGAACGCCATGGCTTTATCGATGAGGCTGCCGAAACCTACAATGTTATCGGTAACATCAACGAGTATCAGCTCAGCATTGGCGAAACAACCTATGGCGGACGTGAAGAAATGATCGATAAGACAGGTATTATCGACTACGGTTCACTCATGTATTTAGGCTTACAACGTGCCAAGACAGCTCGCGAAGCCATCAAAGTGATGACCGAATTGGTAGAAAAATACGGCTACCAGTCAAGTGGCGAAAGCTTTACCATAGCCGATCCTAACGAGGTTTGGATTCTCGAAATGATGGGTTGCGGTGGCGATAAGAAGCAAAAGGTGGTATGGGTTGCTGTGCGTATCCCTGACGGAATGATTTCAGGACACGCCAATCAAGCCCGTATCGGTCAGTTCTCTACCTACAACACCGATGTAATGACATCTAAAAACTGCATCAAATACGCTCGTGAGAAGGGCTGGTTCAATGGTAAAGACAAAGACTTTAACTGGAAAATGGTTTACGCAGCACCCACTTTCGGCGGCCGTCGCTTCTGCGATGCACGCGTATGGAGCTTCTTCAACCACTTCAAAGATATGTCTCGCTACTTGCCTTGGGCGCTTGGTAAAGACAAAAACGCCGAAGAAATGCCTCTTTGGATACAACCAGACCGCAAGCTAACACTCGCTGATATGCAGATGAGCATGCGCGATCACTACGAAGGAACAGCACTTAGCACCCTTAACGACTGCGGTCAAGGACTCTGGGAGATGCCATATCGCCCAACACCATTGACATTTGAGTACAACGGAAAGAAGTATTTCACAGAGCGTCCAGCCTCTACACAGCAGAGCGCGTTCTCTTATGTGTGCCAGTTACGCTCATGGTTGCCACGCGAAATCGGTGGTATCATCTGGTTTGCAAACGACGATAGCAACATGGCAGCGTATGTTCCAATCTATTGTAGCAACGTTGAGCGCGCTGAATGTTTCAATACACCAGGCGCAGATGCCGTTACTTTCTCAGACAAAAACGCATTCTGGGTATGCAACTGGGTGGCAAACATGGTTTATCCACGCTACTCTCAGATGTTCCCATCGCTTAAAGAAGTGCGCGATCGTTTGGAAAAAGGCTATGCAGCCAACCAAAAGTTGATTGAAGAAAGAGCGCAACAACTCTACCAGAACGATAAGGCTGCAGCTATAAAGTTGCTCAACGACTACTCAGTTGCTAAGAGTAATGAAATGCTTGCAGAGTGGAAAAAACTCGCAACCTACCTTATCGTGAAGTACAACGATATGGCTGTGAAACCAGAAAAAGACGGTAAATTCGAACGTACAGAGACAGGATGGGGTGCTCGTCCAGCACGTCCAGGCATGAGCCAGGCCGCTCGCAAGGCGCTCATCGAGCAAACTGGCGACAAGTTCGAAGTACCAGCAGAATAAAAAAGTAGGGTTCGGAAACCGTAAGAACCAACGCTTTACGACCGATTTCTTCGGTTCTTGCAAAATAAAAAATAAGTTTCTGCGATATATAGATATAGAAAGTCTATAAAACCGAACCCTAACATTTCAATAGATGCAGCTCCAAACCATCATGTTTGGGGCTGTTTTTTGTTTTATCTCTATCTTAACCGCTGGGCGTAGTGGCCAATATCTTCCTTTCACCGAGAGCATTTGTGTGTGGTATTTTGAGGTTTCCTCTACAAAAATAAGTATTAAAAGAAAAAGGTTTTTGCTGCTATTTTAAGCCTAAAAATAGCATTGATGAAATTCATACTTATACTATAGGGTAGAAAGAAATATCGTCTAAAAGACAAATATATACTATGTTTACTTATCAAACCACAGCCAAGAAAAACTTTCTTCGCTTAAATTTGATATGTTAGAAGGCAAAAAGCCTAAGAGTTGGCTAAAAAGCGTAAGTGCTTTTGCTAATGGATTAGGAGGCTCTTTGTTCTTTGGAATAGATAATAATGGTGTGATTAGAGGTCTCGAAAATATACAACATACTTCCGAAATTATTAGTTGTAAAATCCGAGACCATATGGATCCAATCCCAGAAGTAGAGCTGATACCTCAAAGAATTGATGATTTGGAAGTGCTACAGCTCAAGATTAACAAAGGAAAAACTATGCTCCTTACTATTATGTAGGCGATGGACAGCGTATAGCTTTCGTACGTATAGGTGATGAAAGTATTCCCGCAACAGCTGAACAAATGTTGCGATTAGTTTTAAAAGGTTCAAATATGACATTTGATTCCTTACATACAGACTATAGAAATGATGATTTCTCCTTCTCCATACTTGCAAATTCATTTAATCAACGCACTGGTCAAGTATGGAATAAGAAGTTCTTACTCTCGTTCGGACTTGTAACAAATAAAGGTAATCTAACAAATGCTGGAGCCTTATTTGCTGATGATTGCCCTCTAACTCAGTCGCGTCTATATTGTACAAGATGGGAAGGAGTAGAGAAAAACGATGCTATCAATGCCGCAGAGTTTACTGGTAATGTGTTAATATTATTGCGGGAGGCTTTGAATTTTGTAAAGTCAAATACCAAAAGTGGTTGGAAAAAACTGCCTGAAGGTAGAAAAAATGCACCTGAATATGCTGAGAGAGCAGTGTTGGAAACACTTGTTAATCATTTTATACATAGGGATTACACAGTAATTGGAAGTGAAGTGCATCTTGATATTTACGACAATCGTTTGATCGTAACTTCACCAGGAGGTATGTATAATGGCTTATTGATTCAAGATTTAGATATATTTGACGTATCGTCAGAAAGGAGAAATCCGATTCTTGCTAACATTATGGCCCAGTTAGACTATATGGAAAAGAGAGGAAGTGGGCTAACACGCATCTGTAATGAGACCAAGGCACTTAATGGATATAAGGAAGAATTAAAACCAATATTCAAATCAACACCTACTCAATTCCAAACTATTATCTTCGCATCTGGAGCCGAAGCAATTGCAAAAGGGCCTGTCGGTCGCTTTGTCGGTGATGTGTCGGAAACGAAACTTACTGATAGACAGAACGAAATATTGAGATTAATAAAGTCATTACCGACAATAACTGCCAAACAAATGTCGGTTACTTTGTCCGTAAGTACACGTACAATTGAACGTGATATTTCTGTTTTGAAAGCGAAAGGAATACTAAAACACATGGGCAAGAGCAATGATGGAATGTGGATAATAAATATTTAACGTAGATGTTTAAGGCTTCATGAATCAAAAATATAAGTATTTATTATTGCCCCTTGTAGGTAGTTTGTCTTCTTATATCGTCTAAAGGAGATGTCAAGTTATGCTCCAAACTACCATGTTTGGGGCTGTTTTTTGTTTTATCCCTATCTTAACCGCTGGGCGTAGTGCCCAATATCTTCCTTTCACCGAGAGCATTTGTGTGTGCTGCTCCATTGCAACAAGATAGCAGTAGAAATGGGATTGCAGGAAGTAGGGTGCTATCTAAAAAAGTGTTAATAGTGTTAATGAGTTGCCCCATTATCACTATTGTCTAACAGATTTATTATCAGCGCATTACTATAGGTATTGTTTGGTGTTGCAAAAGTGCCTGTTTTGCGCGCTAAAAGCGGCTGTTTTGCCTTGCAATATAGGTACTATTGCAAAGCGAAACAGCCGCTAATGTTTTTTAAACCCGCTCTGTTTGCAAATTTAAACAGAATTTAACGATTAGAGAAAGCTACGCTAATTTGTTGTATTCGTATTTCGGCAACGACGAAAGAACATGGTGGTAGGTTTCGTCTACAAGTTCGATGATGTGGTTGTCGGGCATATCTTGGTTAAAGAAAACCGATATCCAGTGCCTATGATTTATGTGATAAGCAGGGTGTACAGCATCGTATTCCGCCTGCAAATTGGCTAAAATATCGGGTGAAGAATTAAGAATACAGCAGCAGAACACCTCGATATTCACCAAGCAAAACCACTTGTTGCCAATCGAAAACACCAGTATGTTGTGGTCGTAGTCGCTCTTAGATTTCTCGAAAGGCATTTCCTCGCTAACTTCTTTCAACGATAAGCAGTGGTTACGGAAGTCTTCTATGTTCATAGAACATTCGTTTTTGCACAGCCAGCCTTGTTCTTTTGGTGGTAGCTACAACCGATATTTCAACGTATTATCTTGATTTTCAACCTTGTTCCAGCTTGTTCATGATGTCAGAAACATGCTTTTCTGCCATAGGAGGGAAGGTGGTTTCGGCAGTTCCATCGCCCGTATTGAGGAACCCTCCATTGAAAATTAGTCCCTTATAGTTCATGCCACAGAACGAGAAAATGGTGTTTAGGTGCTTGTTAATATCGTTTATGCCCACACCTTTACTACCTTCTTCGTATGCATTGGTAGGCGAACCAGCTGTGATACCCACTAAAATGTTCTTTCCTTGCAGTGCTTTGCCATTGCTACCATAAGCCCAGCCATGCACAAAAACCTCTTCAATCCATCGCATTACGATAGAAGGAATTGCGAACCAGAACAGCGGAACCTGAATAATAATGGTGTCAGCCCACAGCAATTTTTCCTGTTCTGCCTTTACATCGATGCGATAATCGGGATAAAGTTGCGCCAAATTGTCTTCTTTTAGTGATGGTATGCGTTCCTTAATACCCTTTATTATCAACTTGTTTGCTACCGAATGTTGTTCGTAAGTATGTCCTGTAACGAGCAATACATTACCCAATTTGTTTGTTTCCATTGTCTTTTACCTTTAAAATAACTATTCTTTTATCTGTATCCATGCCCTTTTGTGCGTATCTAAAATGTTGGCATGGAAGTTTTTTATCCCTCTTTTTGCAAATAAATCTTTGCCTTGTGTAATGGCAAAGATAGTAATATTCTTTCTGAATTGTGTATTCTTTTCTTTGTTTTATATCTTTTTTTCTGTAACTTTACACCACCATAGGCGCACCCAACTCGGCGGAAGAGTGGGGCGATGGCGATGGAATAGTAGGCTGAATCCCTATCGGATAGCATGAATTATTTCCGATAGGACGACACAGCATATTGCCACGTGGTGCACAAAATCGTATTGAAAGAGAAAAGAAAATCTAAATTTACTAACCCCAAAAGGACAAGCTATGAAGAAATTCTTGTTGTTATTGCCTGCATTGATGATGACTATCGGTATGCAAGCGCAAACCAAACTAACCATTGAAACGAAGAAAGGAACTACCTATACCTTTACGATTAACAGAGATGCAGACAGCATACGAGTCGTAGAAGGAGTGGTTGTGAAAGTCTATCCCAAGAACTCGAAGGTGTCGATAGACTACCCTTTGTCGCAGACAACACAGCCTCTTGTTGCAGGAAACGCCAACAAGAACACGAAGAAAGACCTTGCTAAGAACAAGGAAGGCTGGCGTTTAGAGTTCCCACGCTTCTATCAAGGCAGCAACGTAACCTACGAAAAGTCGTACTACATCAGCGATATGGCAGGCAACCCAGTGAACTATTCCGTTGAATGGGACGGCACAAAGCGCGCCAATCGTTGGACTTGTTATCAGATGTATGACGCCGTTGCCGAAAAGAATGGCAAGCGAAAAGATGCCTTTAAGGCCGATACCAGCATACCCGCCAAGTACCGTTCCGAACTGGCAGACTATGTAGAGTCGGGCTATTCCCGTGGTCATCTATGCCCTTCCAACGACCGCATCTGTTCGTCGGAGGCCAATGCACAAACCTTCTACCTCACCAATATGCAGCCACAGCTACAAGGACATAACGCAGGAGTGTGGTCGCGGTTAGAGCAACGCATCAAAAACGGCTGGTTATACAAGAAGGGAACACAAGAAAAAAAGTGCGATACGCTCTACATTGTAAAGGCTGCAACCATCGATAAGCAGGCCGATATTATGGGACGAACAAAGCCAAACGAACGTAAGGTGAACCATCTTATCATACCAAAGTATTTCTATATGGCGCTGTTGGCTTACGATTGTGCTACCAAAAAGTACAGAGCGATGGGCATTTGGTCGCCCCATGTAGCTTCGAACTCGCCTACCGAATACATCACAATAGCAGAATTGGAAAAGCGAACAGGCATCGACTTCTTCTGTAACCTGCCCGACGACATAGAGAAACAAGTAGAAAGTACGCTCGATAGCCATTATTGGGAGGTGTCGCCGTCCAAGAAATGATGCAGGAAAATGGGCATAACATATTGAAAACAAGACCAATGTATAAAATAGAACAAATACAAACAGGATTCGATCAGATTGTAAACTTCAAGTCGGTAGCCGACTCTGAAAGGTATTGGAAATACTTTGTAGAGAACGAAGATGTAATTCGTGCAGAATATGTGAACCCCTTGCTGATAGCCGACACAGGCTATTCGCTTCGCCAGCTCGAGCGTTTAGACTTCTTAAACTGTATTCTGCCCATTCCCATTTTCTCTGAACGGTTTGTAGAAAAGAATGGCGACACACTGAAAAACGACCTACTTTTCTTGCCGTGTAGGGTGCAGTTCCACGACAAAATACTTACTTTCTACATGGCTCGCATACTGAAAGAGGCCACCATATTAGATGTGGAACTAACTGGCAGAAGCCAACTTGCCGATGGATCGTGGGTTTGCGATGCGCCCTATGTGTACGTACAGCCCGACGATGACGTATATATTGTGCGCGATGCAAACCACAGAAGCCATTACATCGTAACGGAAAAGTTCAGAGAAATAAGCACCGACTTTCGCATGGAGTGGCACAACTTGACACCGAACAGCACATTCGGATAACATGTTTACAGCGAAAAATAATGGAGAAAATAGAGTTGTTTGGCAACAATTACAAGTAAAACCATGAGCTTTGCGTTCGACGATAGCATCATCGTAGTAGATGTTTCGGACGTAAAAATAAGCAAACGCTTTGTGGAATACAGCAAGGATATATTCAAAGAATTGCTGCAACTATCCGACGATAGCATAAAAGCATAGCAGTCGAAGCTACTAAAACGAAAAGCCCCTACGCAGTTCTCGTTTGGTGAGATAACTGCGTAGGGGTTGGAATTATATTGACGCTGACACCCAAGAGGGTCAGACGGAATGAGTGAGCGTGCTGTTTTTGTAAGTCGGCAATAGTCTTCCGACCTTTTATTTACTTAATTTTCTTACCCTTATAATAGCTTTCGAAAGTATCTTCGGCATAGCCATTTTCGAGAACTCTAAAGGTGCTTGTGAAGGCTCCGTCTATCTTTTTTCCCTTGTAATAGACGTTGAAGCTGTCTTTTCCATATCCCCAACCAAGGTCTTTAAAGCTTCTTGGCGAGTCGCTAATCTTATTACCGCGGTAGATAACAGCGTTGTTGGTGATGATGTAGCGATAGTAATCGTCGTCATCGTCGTAATCATCGTCCATCGAATAGTCGTCTGGGTAAGGCTTAACCGCTATGCGTAGACTGAAAGTGTATGGGTCTACGTAAGGAAGAATACGTCCCATGTAGTACACATTGTATCGGTCTTTAGCGTAACCGAAGCCTAAATCGACGAACGTACGATAGTCGGCGTCTCTTATTGGCTGTCGTTCGTAGTAGACACCCTGTCGGTTAAACGAGTAGAGTTTCTTATTTTGTTGCTCTGGTTGTGCGCTCAATGTTAGTGTAAAGGCAGCGAATAATAAGATAACGCTGCAACGTAGGCTGGTAAAGTTCATCTTTTTCATATTCTTTCCTTTCATGTTTTATGCCCGTAGGCTGATGGTTTAATGATATTGCAAAGGTAGCAGTAAAAACTGATACTGCCATCGGGAATGTCCTAAAACGCCATAGGAAAATCGGACTTTCTGCGGTTTCGTTGTGGGGATTTGCGTCGTCGAGTGGCGGAAAAACGTACAAAGGCAAGCAAAACATACTTGCCACGTAGAGCGCTAAAAGGGGTTGCGTGCAGCCATTAAGGCGCTGTTGCAGCCTGTTCTTTCCTCTTCCACCATATTATATAATAGGAAAGCGCCAGCATTAGCACCGAAACGACAACGAGAAAGCCGATAACTGGCTGTGCCGCAGACTGCATTGCTTCGTCAGAAAAGCCCCCTTCGGGCTGTAAAGTGCGAAGGATAAGGAGGGCGATAAGTAGGATTAGCGCACCGAAAAGGAAGCTAAGACGCTTGAAAAAGGTAGATATGAGGAAGAAAAACGACGTGCCAAATAAGAAGATAGGCAACGTATAACACGCCAATAGGTTGAAGAGTCGAACTCCAAACAAGTGGGTGATGTATGGAGAATCGCCGCCGATATTATCGAAAAGGTGAACGATGGCAACGAAAAAGAGGACGGGCAACAGTACGAAAAGAATCCAACGAACCGCCCATTCCTTTAAAACCGAAATGCCCAACTTCGACATTTGTTGGCTACCAAGGGCTGTCATGCCGTACGAAGCCATAATGCAGCAAATCACAAAAGCAATATGATAGTTGAAAAAAATCGTTGTTTCTTCGGGCGTAATATCCACTCCTGTGCCGTCAGTAAAGGAGGAATTGAGCATCTGAGGCACTGTCATCAGTACCAAAGCAAGCCCCATTGCTATGATTTGCTTCCACTTTGCTGCGTCCCACAAAGCCTTTAAAAACTCCATTATGTCCTGCTTATCTTCCATAGAATGTCTCAGTTCCATTTTTATTCACCTACTTTTGTCTCAATGTACATAGCTGCAAGTTTGGTTATTGCACCTCTTTAGCAGTCTCGCTCTTTCTGTTATACCATAATATAATGTAGGAAAGAACGATTGATACCACCGTCATGGCGATGATAAAAGCTATTACAGGGGGCGAAACCTCGTACCAACCGCTGTGCCAAAACTTCTCTTTTGGTAGGATTGCAGGCACTGTGATGTAGAAAAATAGTAGGATTACAGAGCCGAAAACAAACGAATACTTTGCTAAGAATGTGGATACAAGGAAGTAAAACGATATGAGAAAGAGTATGATAGGTACGGTGTAACCTCCTGTAAGGGGTAAAAACCTATCTCCCAAGGTGCTGGTTGCGATGAAGGACTGGCTACAAAGAGGTCTATTAGATGCCCGCAAAAAAAGAAAAACAAGGTGGGTAGCACAACAAAAATGCCGAAACGGACCAGCCATTCTTTGGAAGCACTTAGTCTTTTTGCCGATATTTGGTTCTTAGAACTCATTCCAAACGAGGCTACAAGGCAGCAAGCGATGACCATAATGGGGTAGATTGACTCGATAACACTATAATTTCCGACATGTCCCGTAGGCGAACCAAACCCTCGAAAAGATGCGACGAAGAGCTCAACAATAAACATTAGCACCAGAGCAATGATGGTAATGTTGCGTTGTTTCTTTTTGATTGACTGCCATAAAGCCTTTGCGTAGGCCCTCATATATACGTTAGAATCAGAAAAACTTTGTTGTTCCATATTGTTGTATTATCTATTCTTTAATATTAAATGGTTGTTACAATTCCCTCTCTGTGGGCATGTTGCATTGCCATTAGTCGTCGAAATCGTAGTTTTCTTCCTTGTTCGACTTTATTTTATTGTACGATAGCAGTAGTAAGAACAACGCTATGCCAATGAAAATAAGGTTCAATGTTGGCGTTAAGTCGGTTATTAAATTACCCGTACGTCTGTATTTCACAAAGCTACTCTCTACTATATACATGGCAAGAGCCACTACAGGGACACCCAAAAAGAAGGTGTAGCGAGGGAGATAGAGCGATATGAGGAAGAAGAACGATGTAGAAAAAAAGATGAAAGCCAGGATATAGCTGGGCGAAATATCGTCGAGCATAACCTCCCAAGGCATGGGTTGGCTCTCTACAGAGAGGAAAACAGCGTCTATGAAGTGGGCAAAGAAGATGTAAAGGAGGGTAGGCGCTGCAACAAAAAATAGCCAACGAGCGCTCCATTCCTTGAAAGTAGACAGCTTTCGAGCCGATAACAGGTTGGAACTGCCTGTGCCGAGCGAAGCCGTAAGGCTACAAGCAAGCAGTACGAAAGGGTATAACATACCGACTTCGCTGATTGAATAAGTGTTACCAGTGGGCGAACCGATGCCTTTAAAAGTTCCGATAAACCCATCAATGAGTAATAGCACTCCCAAGAAAGCGAATGTTATGTACTTTATTTTCTTCTTTCTTAGAAGCCACAATTCTTGTAAATAGAACATGAAAGGGTTATCCTCAAAGTGTTTTTTATTTCTTTCCATAAGGCTTTGCAATGTTTATCATCGGGATACTGTCGTACCCATAGTTAATATCGCCAGGCTTTTTCTCTTGCACTTCGATTACTTTAAACGACTTACGCGTAAGGTATGATACGTTGCCTTTGCCTGTTAGCAGCAGCGTGTCCACCTTGCAATGCATGTCGATGAAGTCCTGTTCCTCGTCAATATCTATGCGGAGGTTCTTTATTTTAGCCTGTCCAAAGTTTAATAAGTAGCCTACCCATGCCACCCAAAGTCGGTCTATCTTCGTGTTACCGTAAAGATGTAAGAAGGTGTTATAGGCAGCAGTGAAGTAAATATCGGTGAAATTTACATCGAGAAGATTAAAGGTAAAGCCCGGACTATCGGTGCGAATAGAGCTGAAATCTTTCATTACTGTCATGTAAATGAAGATGGTAAAGTCGTCAGTATTATTTTGCATGGGGGCTAATTCTTCTTTTAATGAATCGGGAGTGTCCCAATGATTCAACACACGTTTATCGAAATCGGAGTAGTTATGAATCAGTTTTTGTTTCTTAGTATCTATTTTTTCCCCCTTCGGAGTGGCGTTTCCGTATAGCACCCCATCGTTTAATGTAATCTGAATTAGGTCTTTCGGGTACTTAATACAGCACTTGCGTGGGTCGTTGGTAGTTGTAACAATAACTTCATAAGATGCATTTGGCATATCGCGCAGCCATAATTCCTTTGCCCCATTGATACGTTCGATGGCGAAATGGTCTACATTTATCGGTTTACGTGCCGCCCTTTCCTGTTCCCATTGGTATTCTAAAGGAGGTTCACCGTCAGGCAGATTAAATCCAATGACGACCAATCCGCCCCATAGCACGGCGAGGTAGATGATTCCTAATAGTAATGGTACCTTCTTCATTCGCATCATAAAATATTGAGAAAGAAACAGGGGTGCAGTCTGCTTATTGTCAGACTGCACCCCTATATGGTTTGTTTTTATTCGTTATCTACACTAACGATCTTCGTCGGAGCTTGCTCTTTGTTGCGTCGGTTCACCACTGTTACAACAGCTTGGGCAAGGTTTATGAAGGCTTGACCGGTTACACTGTCGATGTTTACAGCCGAAGGCTCGCCCTTATCTCCGTTCTCGCAGATGCTTTGCACTAACGGAATCTGTGCCAAAAGCGGGCATTCCATTTCCTTCGCCAGCTGTTTCGCACCCTCTTTGCCAAAGATATAGTATTTATTATTGGGCAGTTCGGCTGGCGTAAAGTATGCCATGTTCTCCACTAAGCCCAGTATCGGCACGTTCACCTTATCGTTTCGGTACATGTCAATGCCCTTACGAGCGTCAGCTAAGGCCACGTTTTGCGGCGTACTTACGATAACTGCACCCGTGATGGCTAAGGTTTGGAGCAGCGTTAAGTGGATATCGCTGGTTCCTGGCGGCGTATCAAGAATGAAATAGTCCAACTCTCCCCAGTTGCCATCGGCTATTAGCTGTTTCAAAGCGTTGCAAGCCATGCTTCCGCGCCACAATGTTGCAGTGTCGGGATTAACGAAAAAGCCAATAGAAAGTAGCTTTACGCCATACTTTTCAACAGGTTCGATGAGCTGTCGGCCGTCTTTTTCCACTGCATAAGGGCGTACATCTTCAACGCCAAACATCTTTGGCATGCTCGGACCGAATACGTCTGTGTCCAATAAACCCACCTTATAGCCCAAGCGAGCTAAGGCAATGGCGAGGTTAGCCGATACGGTGCTCTTGCCAACACCGCCCTTTCCCGAGCTAACAGCGATTACATTCTTCACCTGTGGTAGCATTTTTCCAACCTCAGGGCGTGGTGCTGACGTGTATTCGGTCTTGATTTCCACCTCAACATCCTTACTAACAGAGTAGTGAATCTGTGCTTCGGCAGCCTTAATGGTCGATTTCATGAAGGGGTCGGTCTCGCGTGGGAACACCAAAGTAAAGCTTACCTTGTTTCCATCAATGCGTATATCGTCAGCGAGCATATCGCTTTCTATCAAGTTCTTCTTAGTTCCGGGATACATTACCTGCTCCAAGCGTCGGTAATGAGTTTTGGATATAATTCCATATTCGTCTTGTTTATATTGTATAGTGTTTGCAAAGTTACAGAAAAAACTTGAAGTTGCAAACGAATAGAGTGTCCTATATTTTTGGAAACTTTATTTTTAATGGTGCAATTGACCTTACAAAACAATTCAAAAGAAATGCTGAATAAGGCTATTTCAGGGCCCATTCCCTTCTACCTGTCCCGTGTTTGAAAGTCCATAAAATGATTCTGATTTTGTAAAGAAACTTCAATAAAAAAACTATAATAATTATTTTTGCGTTCTAAAAGTGCCTGTTTTGCGTTGCAATATAGGCACTTTTACCGAGCAAAACAGGCACTTTTGCAATGCAAAACAAGGGGTATTGCAAAGCTTTGTAGCTCAAACGATTACAGCGTTGAGGCTATACTGCGAAATGTTTACATTTTTTCGGCTTTGCAAGTGCGTTTTTTTGAGCTTACAGGTACGTCTTTTTCAGCTTGCAGGTCAAAGGTGTTGTTTTGCTTTTAGCTTCTATCAATCTCATCGAGTTTATAGTTTTTCCTTGTTTTCCAAGACATTCTTGTTTCCTTAGAACCCCTAACCCATTCATTCTTCCTAACCCTTCTACTCGCCAAACCTTCCCACCCACAAAGAAAAAAAGAGGGATTAGGCACACAGCCTATCCCTCTCTTTGTTCCATTGTATAACTATGAAATATTCTTATTCACGCTCTCCAACCTTGCGGTCAATGTGTGAAAGCGCGTGTAAAGGCATTTGCTCGAAGAGCAAGAGAATATCTTTCACGTTCTTCTCTTCCTCAACTTGTTCGTCAATATACTTTGCAACGAAGTTCTGCGAAGCACGATCTTTCTCTGCATCAGCCACATCTGCCAACTCGTTGATAAGTTCTGTAACGTGTTGTTCGTGCTTAAGTACAGCTTCGAACACCTCTTTAGCGTCCTTCCAGTCGTTCTTTACTGCAGGAATAGCGCCAATTGTAGGTACTCCACCACGTGCTATTAAGTAGTCAGCCATATCAAGTGCATGTCCTCTTTCCTCGTCAGCTTGCTTGAAAAGCCAGCTTGCGAAGCCGTTCCAGCCCTCTTTCTTGAACCAAAAAGCCATAGCGAGGTAAATGTTTGCTGACCATAATTCTGCTTCAATCTGCTTGTTAAAAGCAGCTTCCATTGTCTTGTTTATATCCATAATTACAATTCTTTTATATTATTATAATAGTATTATTGTTCTATTTCAGGTTGCAAAATTAGTCATTTTTTCTGAATTTTCCAAATAATATCCATACTTTTTACAATCTTTACAATCAGTTTCAAAAGCTAAATGCCCCCTCGTTTGAGTGTAGCCTGAGCCTTATAGCATCTGTTTTGCTTTACCATGAACACATGTTTTTACTAATATCAAAGAAGAACAAACCTTTTCTTTGATTACCACTAAGTCTCTACGGTCTTATTTTAACTTAATAAAAAACTCGGTAGAACATAGGCCTACCGAGTTAATATATTGCGATTATTAATTTAGAATATTATGAATTCATTATTCCTTAATAGGAATTACGTTGGCACCATAGTGCAAATCTAATGGATAAGTGTCTGGAAGCATTTCTACATGGTTGCCATTGGTGTAGGCAGCCATACCACGATGCGCAGTCTGACCAGGCCATATCCATTTTAGTTTTTCGCATGTCCAAATGTAACCATTAGTTGTATTTTTATAAATATCATAGCCAGTTTCGTCTGATTTTGGGTCTGCTGCTACGCCTGGCTTATAGAATCCAGATGTCGGCAAGAATGGTTTGCCTGCATATTTACCATCTTGGATAATGCTAAACGCTGCCCTTCGTGGTACATGGAAGCCTGCAGGAGATGGGTCGTAAACCGTTTTAATGAACGCACCAGCGTATGAATTGCCTGTCGTATTCTTAGCATCCCATAGGTTGTAATACGAGTTATCATTCTTATGGTCGGTGTTCCAGTCGTACATTCCTTGTGTTGTTGTACTTGCACCAATGCCTTTGTTGCACTGACCAGCCATGTTATTGGGTTCTGAGCAGCCTCTTTCAACGAGTATCCATTAGCTTTTGTTACGAATTTAGGATTATTTCCTAACAGCGGATCTTTACGTCCGAATTGATAGAACATTGCAGTACCAGTCTCTTTTGAACCTGGCGTTTGGATAACCTTAATGATTTTAGTTGCTCCCTTGCCATCTGCTCTTGTCTGTCTTAGCTTAATATGTATGGTACGATTAACGTCATAAGCAGTCTTAAGCCATGTTTCATGTTTGAGACCGAGTGGCTCAAGCATAAACTTACCCGATGAAACGTCGGCTACTTCCTTACCAGTTATCCAGATATGCCAGCTCCAATAGATGGTATTACCATCCTTTAAAGCAATGATTGCATTGCCTTCTTCGATGTTGTTTTCGTTAACTTTGAAGTTAATAAAGCGGTTCGCACCACTATTAGCAGTTACGCCTTCGGCTGTAACAAGTCCTGGTTTGCTTTCCCATATCACCTCAACATCCTTTCCTTTCGTGATATAAGGCTGGTCAATATTGCCCCAACCGCTTTTGAAAGTCGTCAAAGCATTGTCTCCTGAAACGCCACCTGGCTTATAAGCTTGCTCGTTTTTGGCACCATTATCCCACGCATTACCATATATTATAGGGATTTGATACTCGCCAGGAGCTGACACAATGTAGCAGTTAGCGGCTCTTCTTACACCATTTACCATTGAAAGGTCAAGTCTTGATGTTGGTTTTGCAGCAGTTTTAAGAGCTTTGTTACGCTCTGCCAATAGGTCTATAATGTCTGGATCGACAGTTACTGTGAGCTTAACACCAGCACTTCCACCATCGAAATTAGGTGCAGTGGCAGTTTTTACTTTGCCATTTGCAGAGGGAGCTATCCAAGTATTACTGCCATCGAGATTGTATCCTACAACTTCCCAAGGCTCTGCTTTATCGCGGTTTGTATTTGCTTCAGGATAGCCTTTTGGCCTTCTATAGCTGCGAATAAGGAACTCTGCTTTTGTCTGTGTATAGTTGAGAGTATTCGATTCTGGTGTTGCAGTGAGCATAAAGTCACGGTCTTCCGTATCGTTAGTGTTCGAAATCTTATATGTTTTAGTAGTTCCTTGCACCCATTCCTTGCCTGCTATCGACGCAGTCCAAGTCTTACCGCCATTGAAAGTAATCTTTATTTTGGCTGTACTTGGCAATGTTTGAGGGAGCATTAGGAAGGTTCCGTCGTTCGGATTCAGCACTGTTCCCTCTACATTAGCGGTAGAAGTGCCAGTTGTTCCATAGTCGAGTGTGAAGGTAGTAGGGGTTGAATAGCCATCAGCTTCCCACTTTTGTTCGGTGAGATTGAACTTACCTTTGCCGTAAACACCTATCAATTCGATCTTCTCAACCTTACGATTGTACGACAAATCCTTACCGATTTGGAAGATAATAGCAGTTGTTGCGTGGGTGAAAGGCAGTGTGATTTTGTTATCAGCCTCGTACTTATTGAATGTCAAATTCTCGTTGGCTGCCACCAAAAGATCGACTTGATTCTTTGCATTAACCGCTGGGCTGTAAGTGATAACAGGCTTTGTTGGTGTTGTAGCAGTATTTGGAGTGATGCTCAAACCAGTAGCAGTTGCAGGGCAAATGGCATAGAACGACAATGCGCTTGCTTCTCTTACCTTCCATTCTTTAGGTGTTGCCATCACGCCGTTGCTCCCTACTTGTGCATTATAAAGGTAGGCTGGCTGTTCTCCTGGCTTAGCTGCGAAGACGCTAAAGTTGGCATCTACGGCTGTCTTAATGCTACCACGAGTTGCTGGTGTAATCTGCATTGGGTTCACACCTTCGATGGTTGATTCGTCTATATAGAAACCTTCAGAGCCTTCTCCTTGCAAATCGATGGTACGAGTTGCATACACTGAAGCTGCATGAGTTTTAGGAAGAGACGCTTCAGAAGTCTCTTGTACATCGTTAACGTCGAATCTGATGCCCTCTGCAATATTCTCTTCAGGGTTTGGAAGAGCCTCAATATTACTACAAGCTGTTACAAATGAAGCTGCAATCGCAACTATGCCTAACATCACATAGGTTGCTTTCTTTGTTTTATTCATTTTCTTTTTCCCTTGTTTTAATTTTTAAATGTTGTCTTGAATCTTTTGAATTATAGTTGAAAGGTTATTCAGCATTCTCGTCTTCCAACTCTTCTGTACCGCCGTCAGCAAATGGTTTAAGCGTTGATTCAAATCTATCCATACGCTTTTGGCGCTGCGAATCGGTTAACATATATCCTTCCACTTGAAGAGGATATACTTGTGTCGTAGGTGTTTTATACACTTCTTTTCTCATTATTAAATTAAAATTTTATATTGTTATTAAATATCAAACACGTTAAAACTGGTAAGTTTCTACAATACTGACTTAGTTATTGTGGGCCTATGGCGATAATTTCGCTGCAAATATAAGACTATTTTCTTTAATATGCAAGGAAAAATTAAAAAACTATTATAAATGTATAGGAAAGTCGTTTCGGCTCAATGAAACCTCATTTCACATCTTTTTAGTTTATAAAAGCCAATTGCGCAGGTGTCGATAGCGTGGTTTTTACTATTCCAGAAGACCAAAACAATTCGGCAAAATAATCGGTTTATTACATAAGTTTTACGCCAACAATGTCTATTTTACCCCTTTCAGTAAGTCGAAAGAATTTGTGTGGAGGGTGCAAAGAAGGTGTTTAGTTTGTAAAGAAAGTACATGCTAAATCCGAAAGTAAACTGTTTGGCGTTGCAATAGTGCCTGTTTTGCGTTGCAATATAGGCACTTTTGGCGTGCAAAACAGGCGCTTTTGCATTGCAAAACAATGGGTATTGCAAAGCGTTGAAATATAGAAAGTTACACGATTTAGTCTGTTTGAAAAAATGTTTACATCGTTGCGGTGTTGAAAATACTTGGATTTTGTTTTTCGTGGTATGGGTAAGTGCATTGCGAAACTGCGTTTCTTGTTCTGCTATGGTTGGGCAAATGACGAACGACAATCTGCCAAGTGGTGGCAAACATCTACGTTATGAGCAATAAAAAAGGGGATTAGGTACACGACCTTTCCCCCAAATCGACTTATTTTATAATATTAAACAATGATGTCTGATAATTATATTGTATTGTTTTCGTCTTGTATTTCTACTTCGTTTTCCTTTTGTTCAGTCTTTGCTCCTAATGTTCTTCCAGTGATAGGGATGGTTCCTATAATAGCGCCCGGAATTGTTGGAAGTGTCGTTTCAAACCCTTTTGCGCCGCTTCTGCTTCCTGATCCTGTAAGTAAATAGCCTTCTATCTCCAATGGATAAACTTTAGTTTTAGGCGTTTTGTACATCTTTTTCTTCATAATTAAGATAAATTTTTATGTTGTTTGTGAAAATTAAATAACCCAAAAGGGACCATATTTTCTATCAAATATCCCCTTCTTAGGCATTTAACGTGAGAACTATGCGGCAAATTTACAACTATATTTTAATATATGCAAGTAAATATTAAGAAATAATTATGAATATTATAAAAAACAATTCAAACCGAAAGTAACATTAATTTCATCACTATTTAGTTAAAAAAGAGCAAATAACGCTATGTGGTTGGATATTTTTTAGTACTTTAGCATCACCAAAATATAAACATGAATAGATGATGAAAAAGCGAACTTTTATAACAGACACAATGCATTTGCCCTACATTTTTAAGTGGGCAATGTGTGTTCAGAAAGCAAGAACCCTACATTTTGTTTTGTCGTTTTTCGTATTATGTTGCGTTGCGATGGGTGCGTCGTGCAGCAATAATACCAAGTGGACAGCCAATGGAGGGGGCGATTCTACAAACATTAAAAATAATACGTCAAACAAAACAAGCAATATGACAATAAGAAAGTTCACCAAACCCGACGACGAAACACTCCGTCGCCAGCTCACAGCAGAACAATATGCCGTTACGCAGCACGCTGCTACCGAGCGACCGTTTACCAATCAGTACGACAAAGAGTTTCGTCCAGGTATCTATGTAGATATTACTACGGGCGAACCGCTATTCTCTTCCACCGACAAATACGACTCGGGGTGCGGCTGGCCCGCCTTTTCGAAGCCCATAGACAAGCGTCTTTTGGTAGAGAAAGCCGACAATTCGCATGGTATGCAGCGCATCGAAGTGAAGAGCCGCACAGGCAATGCCCACCTTGGACACGTATTCGAAGATGGTCCAACCGATAAGGGCGGATTGCGTTACTGTATCAATAGTGCTTCGTTACGCTTTATTCCGCTTGCCGAAATGGAGAAAGAAGGTTATGGAGCGTACACCAAACTGGTGCGCAAAGAGAAAGAAATATACGTTGCAGGCGGTTGTTTCTGGGGCACAGAACACTACATCAAGCAGATAAAAGGAGTGCTATCGACCGAAGTGGGCTATGCTAACGGCAACACAAAGAACCCTACTTACGAAGAAGTATGCACCGATGCCACTGGATTTGCCGAAGCAGTGCACATCAAATACGACCCTAATGTGGTGTCATTGGACTTCCTTGTGAAGCTATACTTTGTGTCTATCGACCCCACAAGCTATAATCGGCAGGGCAACGACCGCGGTTCGCAGTACCGAACAGGGGTGTATTACACCGACCCAGCCGACCGTTCTATTATTAAAAAGGTGTTCGATGCGGAAGAACGCAAGTATTCTGTGCCGCTCGAAGTGGAACTTCTTCCGCTTAAGAATTTCTATACGGCGGAGGAATATCACCAAGATTATCTTGAGAAGAACCCTCAGGGGTATTGCCATCTGCCCTCGTCGCTGTTTGAATATGCGAGGAAAGCGAAGCAGAAATAGTGCTTCTAGGAAGGCTAGGAGAGCTAGAAAGGCTAGGAAGCTAGGGATTCTAGATTTCCTAGAACCCCTAGGAAAACTAGGAAAACAAAACCTTTAGGGGCTATGTTTCAACATAGCTCCTAAACATTGGCAGGAAGCAAAAAGAAACCCTTTCCTTAATGCTACCCCCATTATTGCTGGCTACCTTTGCAATTTTTGGTGCAGCCTTTCCACCTCTTGGCGCAGCGTCTGTGCCTCGCTTTGTAGCCTTCCCAGCTCGGTTTTAAGCTGCAAATTCTCTGTTTGCAGCTTTTTTAGTAACTCGTCCTGTGCCTTGCGATAGCCTGTTCGTGCAGCATGCATACGTTCTTTAATGCCCCCTTGTTCGATAAACATCTTCTCCAATCGGGCCAAATAGCTACACATCATCTTATCTGTGATGTGGCAAAGCGTCAGTAACGTGTTGCAAAACTCCTCTGCTGTCCACTTGTTGGCGTAAGATAGATAGTCGTTCGCCTTGTTGTGATATTTGCAAAAACGCAGCATGGCATTGTAACGAGAATGCTCTGATGTCCAACGAGTAAGACAACGAGTGTGCAAAAAGTCGTCGTAGTCCTCGCGTAACTCCTGCAACGAACTGCGTGCAACGTTAAGAAGCTTCAGCTCCATCTCCGTTGATGTGTTGCCATCTTCTATGCCTTCCACGATGTTTTGCTTACCTGAACGAGCCGCTTGTACCATTTGATCGACCGTGCGGTCGCCATATTTAGGTAGAAAACGCTGACAAAAGACATACGTTAGCTGATAAATAGCATCGGCCTTTTGGTAGAAAAACAATTCGTTATAAGGCACATTCTTTCGCAAAACACTTACCTCTTTTTCATGTTTTTCCTCTTCTGGTTTGTTCATAGTAGTTGTAGCTTGTAACATTGTAACTATTAAGATGCCATGCAAAGGTAGTTATTTAACGTACTTACGACAAGTATCGGAACGAAAAGTTTTAGGAAACACTCCACAACAATATAAAAAATATTACTATCTTTGTAGCGTTTGAGAAATCTGAATAACATTAACCTATATATAAAATGAGTAAAATTATCGCCTTATCGGCACTCGCGCTGACAACAACAACAATGACAGCACAGAACATTACCTATCCTAAAGCACCGCAAGACGGTACGATAGACACTTACTTCGGGGTGAAAGTGGCCGACCCTTTCCGCCCTTTGGAAGACGACAGAAGCCCTGCAACAGCCGCATGGGTAGAGGCTGAGAACCAAGTAACCAATGCTTACCTCTCTAAAATACCCTTCCGTGCAAAACTATTGAAACGCTTGAAGGAAGTGGCTGACTTTGAAAAGGTGAGCACTCCGTTTAAGAAGAACGACAAATGGTACGTGTATAAGAACAACGGACTACAGAATCAGAGCGTTCTTTACCAAATGGACGAGCTGGGAGGACCGCTCCGTGAGTTCCTCGATCCTAACAAATTGAGCGACGACGGCACTGTTGCGCTGCAAAGCACAAGCTTCTCTAAAGATGGAAAATACATGGCTTACGTTATCTCGCGCAGCGGTAGCGACTGGCAAGAAATATACGTGAAGGACATTGCAACGGGCGAATTGCTGACCGACCACATAGAATGGGCGAAGTTTGGAGGCGCACAATGGTGTGGCAACGGCTTCTATTACAGTGCTTACGACGCCCCCGAAAAAGGCAAAGAGTTTAGTTCTAAGAACGAAGTTCACAAGGTTTACTACCACAAGATAGGTACTCCACAGAGCCAAGACGTATTGTTCTACCAAAACCCTGCCTATCCTTTGCGCTTCTATTCGGTATCTATCAACGACGAAGAAACCATTATGTTCCTCTACGAGAGCGGCGCTGGCTCTGGTCAGAACGTCTATGTGCGCGACCTTCGTGTGCCAAACGCTCAGTTTATACAGATGACTTCCAACCTCGATATGCAGTATAACCCCATCGGAACCATCGGTGATAACATCTATATGCTTACCAACGACGGTGCACCACGTGGACGAGTGATGGTTGCAAACATACATAAACCAGGCTTTAAAGACTGGAAAGAGCTGGTACCAGAGAGCAAACACATGCTCGACAACGTAGAGTTTGCCGACGATAAGATGGTGCTTACCTACAATCAAGATGCATCGACACACCTTTATCTCTACACCATTGACGGCAAAGAGATAACCGAAATAAAGCTCCCTACCGTTGGACGAGCAGGCTTTAGCAGCGAACGCGGACAGAAAGAGTGCTTCTACAGCTTCTCTTCGTTCACTGTTCCGGGCACCATTTACCAGTACGACATTGCGCAAAACAAGAGCACGCTCTACACAGCACCTAAGGTTAAGTTCGACCTTAACAAGTATACTACACAGCAAGTGTTCTTCACCAGCAAGGACGGAACACGTGTTCCGATGTTCCTTACCTATAAAAAGGACATGAAACGCAACGGCAAAAATCCTGTATTCCTATATGGATACGGCGGCTTTAACGTTGCTTTGCCACCCAGTTTCTCGTCTATGCGTATCCCATTCCTTGAGAATGGCGGCATATATGTACAGGTAAACCTCCGCGGCGGTAGCGAATATGGAGAGGAATGGCACGTCGCTGGCACCAAGATGCAGAAGCAAAACGTGTTCGACGACTTTATTTCGGCAGCCGAATGGCTCATTACCAACAACTTCACAAGTAAGAATCACATCGCAATAGTGGGCGGAAGCAACGGCGGTTTGCTCGTTGGCGCATGTATGACACAGCGTCCCGACCTCTTCAAAGTATGTATTCCACAAGTGGGAGTAATGGATATGCTGCGCTATCATAAGTTTACTATCGGCTGGAACTGGGCCCCTGACTACGGAACGAGCGAAGATAGCAAGGAGATGTTCCAATACTTGTATGGCTATTCGCCTCTGCACAACTTGAAGAAGGGCGTAAGCTACCCTGCAACTCTCGTTACAACAGCCGACCACGACGACCGTGTGGTACCTGCTCACTCGTTCAAATTCGCTGCAACTTTGCAGGAATGTCAAGGCGGTTCAGCCCCTGTGCTTATCCGAATCGATAGCAAAGCGGGTCACGGAAGCGGCAAACCATTGGCGAAACAGCTCGAGGAACAAGCCGATATATACAGCTTTATTATGTACAACATGGGCATGAAGTTTAAATAAACGCCCACTGAAGACACGCCATCTGCCTATGTTTCGCTGCTTTTGGCGAACCTAACGCAGTAGGATAGTGCCGATAACAGCATCGCCCCCCAACCACTTGCGCATCTTCAGCAAGGGGTTGGGGGCGATTTATTTTACCAATATAGAGCAGGAATATAGTCTTTTGCTCGTTCTATATTTCTAACGATTGCAGATAAAAAAATACATGATGAAAAGCCGATAATATCAGGCTTGTTTTGTAAAGAAAATACATAAGAAAAGTCGTTGCAGTTGTTTGGCTTCGCAAAAGCGCCTGTTTTGCGTTGCAATATAGGCACTTTTGCCGTGTAAAACAGCCGCTTTTGCAATGCAAAACAAGGGGTATTGCAAAGCGTTGTTGGTCAGGCGGTTATGCGGTTGTGGCGGTTTGGCGAATTCTTTACAGTTTTATGGGTGTGGTGTATGTCCGTTTCAGCAACGTTTCCGCCTGCAAAGACATCGCCGTTTCTATTGGTCTGGGTTTTCCACATACCCCTTATATTCTTCCACCAGTCCACTTTCTATTTTTTCGTATGCCTCTTCCATCATCGCTTTCACATATTCGGCACCCTTCCCTTTCGGCTCTATGGGTTTGTGAATGGTAAGTTTTAGGGGGTGCCAATTAGGCAAATGCCAGTCTTTTGTGCGTGGCATTACGTTGAAAGACCCATTGATGGTAATCGGACAAACGGGCAGTTCGAGTTCGTCGGCAAGCATAAACGCACCACGACGGAACAAACCTAAGTGGCCCGTAAAGGTGCGTGCGCCTTCGGGGAATACCACTACCGACATGCCTTTGCGCAGTGTTTTGCGTGCTTCGTCGTAGGTTTTCTTTATCTTACTTGCCCCCGATTTATCAACAAAAATATGGTGAGCGTATTCGCAGGCAAGGCCAACGAAAGGTATTTTGCGTATGCCTTTCTTCATCATCCATTTAAAGTTGCGCCCTAAAAAGCCGTAGATGAGGAAGATATCGAAAGCCCCTTGATGGTTGGCAACGAACACATAACTTTGGTTTTGTTGTAGGTTTTCGTGCCCTTCCACCTTTACAGGCAACAGCAAAAGGCGGAGAGTGAACATTCCCCATAGTCGTCCTGGCTGGTAACCCCAGAAGTGGCCATTGCCGAAACGGCAGCCAACCACCGTTACAACCGCCGTAAGGATAGAAGAAAAGAGAAACAGCGGTACGAAAATAAAGATACCATAAAGCCGATAGAGCAAGGTAAGCACTATGGCGAGGGGCGTGCTGCGCTGTGTAGAAACAGCATTAAGGTTGTCGTTCTGTTGCATTGAAGTTTTTCTTAAAGCCTTTTATTAAGTTGTTTTAGCCTTTAGCGTAATTACCACAATCTCGTTTGGCATATTCAGACGGAAGGGTACTAAGCCGCCCAAACCATCTGTTACGTTAAGTATGTTGTTGCCACTGCGGTAAATACCGTAGTCGTATTTCTCTCTGATATGCGTAGGACGGAATCCAAAAAACTGCATTTGTCCGCCGTGTGTGTGGCCGCTCAGCGTTAGCTGTGCAAGGTTTTGCGGCAGTATATGGCGCTTCCAAGCCGATGGGTCGTGCTGCAACATGATGACGAAGTTGCCCTGTTGCACCCCTTCGAGCGCCTTTTTGTAGTCGGCTTTCTGTGGGAATGGTGGCTTACCATCGTTCTCTGTGCCTGCAATAATAATGCTGTCGTTGCCTTTGTGTATGGCAATATGGCTGTTTTGCAGTAGGTTCCAGCCCAGTTTATTGCGTACAATGTCTTCAAATTCCCTGTTTTGTTGCTTTCGTTGTTGCTGTGTAAGTTTCACGTATTCAGTGTAATCGTGGTTGCCCCTTACCGCAATGGCGTTCTTCATGCCCTGTTTCAGCAAGTCGGCAACAGGCAATAGCTCGCTCGGACGCATGTTTTGCAAGTCGCCCGTAAACAATATTAGGTCGGGATTGATACGCTTTATGCTGTCCATTTCGTCTTCCAGAATACTCGTTCGCCAGCTTGTGAAGGTGCCAACGTGGAGGTCCGACACGTGAACGATGCGGTATCCGTCGAAGTTTTTGGGCAAATTGTGTAAGTAAAGCGTTTCGTGGCGCACCTTTATCTTCGTAAATCCGAAGGTAAAGCCGTACAAAAAGGCTGCAAAAGCGACTATTCCGATGGCAAAACCCACGCCATGACCATAGTTGCGACGCTTTTTAGCGATGGTTTTCTGTACCAATGAGCCAACAAGAGAGCAGAAAGAAAAGACAGCTTTCGGTCCTGCAATAGCGCCTAAGAGGAATAAATAAGTGTAAAGCCAAGTAAGATTGGCAGGTGCAAAGTTGCGTATAGAAGCCAGAACGCTGGTGTAAACAACAAGGAAAATCGTAGGAATCCACCATGCCAGTCGTTGAAACCACTTAACATGTATGCGCTTACGGAAGAAGTAGGCGTCTATATAAACGTCAGAAAGTACGATGACAAGCAGCAGAGGTATAACAATTCTGGCAATCATAAGCTTTATATATTTTCGTCGCGGAAATGCAGTTGTTCGCCTCGATAGTCGGTATCGAACCTATCAACATCGAGTATGTGGGCGCCATTGCATAGGGTGTGCATCACCTTCCAATTATATTGGTGTCCCTGCATAGGGCTCCATTTGCATTTGCTCTGTATGTTTTCTTCGCTAACCGTCCAAGCCGTGTTCGGCTTAACGATGGCAATGTCGGCACGATAGCCCTTGCGCAAGAAACCACGTTGGCTGATTTGGAAGAGTCGGGCAGGGGCGTGCGCCATAAGATCTACCAAGCGTTCGATGCCGATAATGCCGTTATCGACCAGCTCGAGCATAGTGGGTAGAGAGAATTGCACCATCGGCATGCCCGAAGTAGCACTTGCACAACCGCCTTGTTTCTGCGATAATAGGTGAGGCGCATGGTCGGTTGCCACTGTCGTAATGCGTCCGTCGGCCAGTGCTCGGCGCAGTTCGGTACGGTCGTGAGCCGTTTTTACCGATGGATTGCACTTGATTAAGGCCCGTTTTGTGGCATAATCGTCATTCGTAAAGTACAGATGCGCAATCACAGCTCCATAGTTACGAAGTCGCGGACATGCGGTTGCTGCAACAAATCCAGCTCTTTGGCAGTCGAAAGGTGGGCAATGTGGAGGTGCGTCTTATGCTTTAACGCCAGTTCCACAGCCAATTTAGAACTTTGTATGCACGCTTCTTCGCTGCGTATCTCGTGGTGATGAATAATATCAGGGTCGTCGCCGTACAGCGATTTCGCCTTTTTCATGTTGTCGCTGATAATGCCTGAGTCCTCGCAATGCGTCATTACAGGCAGACCTTCGGCTGCAGCGGTGGCAAAAATGCTCTCTAATGCGTTGCGACGGTCCACCAACATGTTGCCCGTTGAGGCTCCCATGAAAAGTTTTACGCCTGGAACGCAGTGCTTATCAAGCTGTTTAATGGTTTCGCTATTGGCATTTGTGGCACCAAAAAAGAACGAATAGTTGATGTGAGAGCTGCGTTGGGCACGCTCGAACTTATCGTTCAGAGCCTCGATAGTCGTAG
The DNA here is from genome assembly GCF_000614025.1 of Prevotella aurantiaca JCM 15754. Lineage (GTDB taxonomy): Bacteria > Bacteroidota > Bacteroidia > Bacteroidales > Bacteroidaceae > Prevotella > Prevotella aurantiaca. The sequence goes on along the minus strand of NZ_BAKF01000001.1, from coordinate 93,199 downwards.
TTTGCGGACTGGTATTAGGCATTTCGAAGAACGAAGTAACCCCTCCGAAAGCGGCAGCACGGCTCTCCGACTCGATATTAGCCTTATCCTCCATTCCCGGTTCACGGAAATGAACGTGCGTATCAATGACTCCTGGTAAAACAAAGCACCCCGTGGCATCGATGATTTCATCGAAATTGCCACGGGGTGCTTCCTGTTCTGTAATGATATCGGCTATCTGATTGCCTTCAATGACGATTGCGCCACTGAAACTTTGTCCTTCGTTGACAATCGTTCCGCCATGAATGAGTTTCCTCATTGTATTGTTAATGTATTATATAATGTGTACTTTCTGTTATCTAACCACTGCTGTGTCGCCTGCCATTTCAGCTGGAGTAGGTGGCGCAATGCTTGGATTTTGCGTGCTAACGTCAGGTGTTGGCATTTCCATACCATTCATTTCCTTCTGCGCTCGTTGGAATTTATTGTAGAAATCCTTTATGGCTGGGTTGTTCTTAAATATGTCTGAAGCCTTTAGCATGATGTATTCTACCCATGAAGACAACTGGTTGTTAGCGTTCATATAAAGGTAGTCGTTCATCCAAACGGGGTATGCGTTAGGTGTCATATCGTACGATACACGGGTAAGAAAGCCCCAAACGCCCAGCGTATTATCGAAGTTCTCGGTGATAAACGACGTAAACAGCTTGTCGATATTACCATAAACTAACAACGCTTTCTTGATAAGTCGAGCGTCAGTGGCCGCTTCGTCGTGTCCATTCATGATGGCAACGCTCTCCTCATGGTCTATTTCTACATATTGATTGCGTAGCTGTGTGAACTTTGTCCAGAATGTATTAAGCTTGTCATTCAGCGGTGTTCCACTCACACGGAGCTGCGTATTGTCGAGATTAAGATGTATTTTGCCCTCCTCAAGTACGATGGGGAACTGCAAATTCATATCGTCCATGTACACTTGAGCGACCTGTACAGAGTCGAGAGTGCCTGTAAAAGAGAACTCTCCATGCACAACTTCGCACGAATCGAGGGTAATTAGCGTATCGGCAGAACCTCCCTTGAGATACAATTTACGTCCATCAAGGTTGGAAATGTTAGACGTTCCCTGTATGTCATACGACTTAGCGCACGATGTGAATGCTAATAAGGTAATAAGAGCGTATAGTATTTTCTTCATAGAAAGTTATCTTATTCTGTCTTACAAAAGTACAACGTATATGTGAAGTGATGAAAGTTTTTCATTGAATTTAAAACAATTGTCGGGTTTTTAGGCTTTTTTTCAAGTTTATGTTTGGCTTTCTTTCTTGATTAAATGGTCGATTCGATGAATCGTGTAAAGCTCTATTGCAGTCGCAATGAGCAACACTACCACCCAATTATGATAGAAAATGTTTACATAAGTAGTGTATCCGCTTATCGAATTAACGAAAAACGGCCTTATAATTCCGTAGATATCCTCTACCATAAAAAGTCCTGCGAGAATGAAACCGAAGTCTGCTATCAACATAATTTTGCGCAAACGTCGTATTGTTAGGTCTGTTCCAAGGTATTGTTGTCGCATTTGCATGGTACTAAAGCCTATGGCTCCGATGAGCATAACTATGCAAGCAATGTCTTGTTTGATGAAGAATGTGAAGAGGCAGGTGCCTATTGCCATCATCAAACCGCCTAAGGCGTAGATGAATATTTCTATTTTATTCAGTTGTCTCATATAAGTTTTTACCCTTAGAGGGCTGTTCGTCGTCGCTCAAAACAAATATATCTTCGTCATCAGCCTTCATGAAATAACGCTCACGGGCTATCTTTGCCATGGCATCAGGGTTTGTTTTCAGCTCCTTTAGCCTTTCCATGTCGTGCTGATACTGCTTTTCGTATTTTGCAATTTCAGTGTTTAGGTCTTCTATTTGGTAGTAACATTCCATGCGTCTGCGGAAGCTATTCTCGTCGAAAACGCCTACAATGAGAACTCCAAGTATGATAACGATATGATACCTGAAGCGACTTATGAATGAGAAAATATGTCCTGTAACCTTATTCACTAGTTCCTTATAGTTATTATAATAGCCATTTGCAAATGTCACTGTGCTGCAAAGCTGTGTCGATGGCATTGTAGCTATGTTCTGCAAAAGTAATGAAAACTTTTTGAAAACAGGGGAGCTATTGCCATATTTTATGCTTATTAACAATTAAATACGTTATGCAGACTCCCCATTCTCTTACTTTTTATTATCTTTGCATCACTAAATGATAAAAAGAACTATGGACGAATACATCGTTTCGGCACGAAAATACCGACCCATGTCGTTCTCTTCTGTAGTGGGACAGCAGGCTCTTACCACAACGTTGATGAACGCAGTGAAGAACGGAAAGCTTGCTCACGCTTACCTTTTCTGCGGCCCTCGTGGTGTAGGAAAGACTACTTGCGCGCGCATTTTTGCTAAGACCATCAACTGCAATAATCCTACTGAGCAGGGCGAAGCGTGCAATGAGTGCGAGAGTTGTCAGTCTTTCAACGAGGGAAGGAGCTACAACATCTTCGAACTTGATGCTGCAAGCAACAACTCTGTAGAGAATATTAAGACGTTAATGGAGCAGACTCGCATTCCACCACAGCTTGGACGGTACAAGGTTTTCATCATTGACGAGGTGCATATGCTATCCACTGCAGCTTTCAACGCGTTTCTAAAGACGCTGGAAGAGCCGCCCGCACATGTCATTTTCATTCTTGCGACAACGGACAAGCATAAGATTTTGCCTACCATACTATCGCGTTGCCAAATCTATGACTTCGAACGTATGTCGGTATCGGGCATCATCAACCACCTAAAAGAGGTTGCCGAGAAAGAAGGTATCGCCTATGAAGAGCAGGCATTGAACGTGATTGCCGAGAAAGCAGACGGCGGAATGCGCGATGCTCTTTCTATTTTCGACCAAGCAGCGAGCTTCTCTCAGGGCAACATAACCTATCAAAAGGTGCTTGAAGACCTTAATGTGTTGGACTCAGAGAACTATTTTAACATCGTGGACTTGTCTGTTGAGAACAAAGTTCCAGAGATTATGGTACTCTTAAACAACGTCATTAACAAAGGATTTGATGCTGGAAACCTTGTGAACGGCTTGGCATCGCATGTTAGAAACGTGCTAATGGCGAAGGATTCGCAGACACTTCCGCTGCTCGAAACCAGCGAACAGCAACGCCAACGCTATCAAGAGCAGGCGGCAAAGTGCCCCACTCAGTTCCTTTATAAGGCTTTAGAGGTGATGAATCGTTGCGATGTGGAATACCGACAGAGTTCCAACAAGCGTCTGTTAGTGGAACTTACGCTCATACAAGTGGCGCAAATAACGCAGAAAGACGACGATGTGCCCAGCTCGGGGCGTAGCCTAAGCAGCTAAAAACCCTGTTCAGAAATCTTATTATAAAGGCTCAACCGCAATCAGCGTCGCAGGTAGCTGGGGCGAGCCGTAGGCATAACGCTCACGAAAACGAGCGTGAAGGTGTGGAAACGCACGTTACCGCCAGCACCAAAACCCCTCCCGTAAACACTACTCCCACTATTCCCGCTATGCCAAAGGTTCGGTTAGGCAGTCTTGGAATGTCGTTTCAGAACTTGATGAAGGCTGAAAAGAAAGAGGAAAAGGAGGAGGAAGAGATAGAAATAACCAACAAAGACGAGAATCAAAGCTTTACTTCGCAAGAGCTAATCGTCGAATGGAAGGGCATGTGCAACCGCATTGCGAAGATGAACGCAGGCTTAGCGCAGCGCATGAAGATAATAAAGCCACAGAAATTGGCTGACGGAAAGATTGAAGTTGTGGTTGGAAACAAAATCCTTCTCGACGAAATGAAAGCCATTCATGGGCGTATCCGTGCTACGATGGCGCAGCGTTTGCACAACGGACAAATCGATGTGGTGTTGCGATTGGCAAAGGCTGAAGAGATTAAACCCATTCTCACACCTCGTCAAGAGCTGGAGAAGATGCAGCAACAAAACCCTTCTATCAAGAAACTTATAGACCAGTTAGGACTTCATATAGAGTAAACAAAAACGTAAACAAGCTGTTTTTGACTTTTTTTATCCTAACTTTTATAAGTCATCAGCATTATAATCATCAATTATGGAAACAGATATTGCAGAAGAAGTTATACACGAGATTGGTCCAATACTACTCGAAGCGGCCGTTCTTTTTGGTGTTGTAATCGCTTGGATAGTGGCACTTTTCTTCGGAGCTAGGGCTACCCGACCATCGTTTACCAAGTGGAAAGATGTATTAAAAGAACGTTTTTGGGCGTTCGTTATTACTTGTTCGCTATCTGTTATAACCATTGCCGCCATATTTTGGGCAAGTTTCGACTACCTTTCTTTGGGTGTAGTCTCAATTATTTTAATCGTTCTTATCGTTTCAGTCCCCCTCTATTTTGCTTATTTATATATACGTATGCGGATTTGGATAGCCACCAATCCCAACTATGCCATGCTCGTTTTCAAGAACGAAACAGGGCATATGTTTTCTCATACCACTCAGATAAGAACGATAGATGGCGTGTATGGCCAAAGCAAAATAATGTTTTCATCGATGGGTAAATACTTGGTGGTACCAGGAAAGCATAAGTTTAGCTTTGTAGTATCCGAGAAACAACCCAGCGGTCGCTATTCTATCCCAATCGAAATATTCAACGATGACATAGAAATAGACCTAAAACCAGGCGGCTTATACGTTGTAGAAGAACACGATGCGTCGCTCTCCGTGAGTGTTTCTTTAAGCTGTTTTGCCCCTAATATCCATCAGACAACAGAATAAAAACCAACGACAGAGCCTCTGCAAGTTCCTCTACGAGCAGCTTAGTTCCAGATTTTAGCAAAACAATATCGTAACGAATAAAGTAAAATAATATCATCATTATGGATGCGGCTACTATCTATTTTCTTTTATTTCTGTGGTGGGTAATTAGCTATTTAGCTGTTTCTTATCTGGTAAACCCGTCTCATGTGCGTTGGAATAACCCTATAAAGCAAAGTCGTTTCGTAGTTAATTCGGCTTTTTTGCTATCCCTTGTCAGCATAGTTGTGCATTCATACCTAACGATAACGCGCTATCAAAGGCACAACAACATTGAGTTTAGATCAATATCCGACTTCAATGCATGTCTTCACGACCCTCTGGCAAAGCCTATTTTTGGCTTAGATTACGCGTTGATGTCATTCGTTTTATTTGTATTTTTTGCTGTTCCGCTTTACAACCACTTGCGTTTAATAAGGTGGATAGGGAAGAATCCGAACTATTCGATACTCACTTTCAAGGTGTTACCCCAGATGCCGCCTCGTAAAATATTTATTTCCAGCGTTGATGATGTGAAGTCTTGTGGCGGAAGATACATCTTGTCTTATTATAAATACTTGGTGTTGCCAGGCAAACATAAGTATCAATTCTGGGTGGGAGAACTACATGGAAAGGGCAGTTATAGGCGTTTGTTCGACCAAGAAATGGAACTCCAGTTGTCTGCAGGGTGTCAGTACGTGGTGGAAGAAGATGATATGGTGGACGAGTTGCACTTTTATGACAGTTGCTCATCGTCTGTGAGAGATAACAAAACTGAAAAAATAAGTAAATAAAATAGGTTATGAACATTGATTTTTTTTGGATTTTAAGTTTGTGGTTACTATCCTTTTTGGTGGCTATTTTGCTATATGTTAAATGGACCGCCCCCATTCTTGATCGATGGAACAACCTATTAGGACGGAGCGTTAAATTTGTAACACTTAGCGGTACCCTTCTTTTTATCAGTATCTGTGTGTTCTGTTACAAAACTATTGAGTGGGAAGTGTCTTCTAACAATACCGAAATTCGGAACTCTAACAGTCCTTCTTCCGATGATTCAAAGCCCAGAGTTATCTTCTCTGAAAAGGGCGATTTCATCTACATATTAGTTGTTCTATCTCTGGCATTTGCCTATTTTCTTATTCAAAACCAGCGTTTAGAGCGATGGATACGCGAACACCCAGACTACGCCATACTGGTTTTCGACCTTCAGGATAAGGGGTATGTGAAGCAAATAGCGAGAATATTGAACGATGGTTTCCTACCTATTAGCAGAGGACTTGCCATACGCACCTTTAACGAATACTTGGTTGTGCCAGGCCAACACACATTTCATTTTGAGGTGAAAGAAAGCCGTTTTAAAGGAAACGATAATGTTTTGTTCACCCAGCACATGGACCTCGACTTAGCGCCAAGCTCGATGTATATTATCAAAAGAGAAGGTATGGACGGAAAATTGAACTACCACTTTAAGTGCAAAGCCCCCAAAACCGATAATACAACCTTATAAGGAAGAAAATAAAACCCAGTATGAACATCGACTCTTTTTGGATTCTTACAGCATTGTGGATACTCCCATTTGTGGTTATTAATATGTTGAGAAGTCGTAAACGATTGCCTCTCGACAGGTGGTACAATCCCTTAAAGGTGGCAAAAGCCGAACTAATGGTGTTTACTGGGGCGGCTCTTATAAGCATTGCGTACATCTTTTACTTATATCTTCAGTCGAAAACATTTATAGTTTATAGATATATAGGTTTAGTTCTGTTACTAATCATGTACATTTATACTACCTCTCTTGTTACATACTTGCGGTTGAGGCTATGGATAAACCAGCATCCCGACTACGCATTCTTCGTTTTAGACAGTCCACATTCGTGGATAAAAGGCCACCATAAGCTGCATATTGGAAAGATGAACGGTGTGAAGGAGGGCAGAGGAATGAGCTTTTCGTTAGATGACGAAATATTTGTTGTGTCTGGAAAACACAATTTTAGTTTTGATATACTGAGTAGAGAAGGCAAGAGTTTAAGCTATTTGTACACCGATTACATAGACCTCGACACCGCAGCAGGCACGATGTATGTGTTCAAAGAAAAGCAAAACGAAAAGAAGTTATACCTCAGTCATACCAATTTAGCCCCAGAAACGAATTTAAAATCGTAAGTGATGTTTATCAACTAACTGGTATTCAGCTTCTTTTATCACCTTGTTTTGTTAAGGTATATATCTGCCGTAGTAGATTCAAAATATTGCCGTTCGTCGTTCTCAATGGCTGTTTTTTAGCTTTGAACTTAGTCTTCCGTTTCTCCATATCCGCTCCGAGAACCCCATACCCCCACGCTTTTATTTTGTAAAGAAAACACATGTAAAAAGTCTTCTCAGTTCTTTTGCGTTGCAAAAGCGCCTGTTTTGCGTTGCAATATAGGCGCTTTTGTCGTGCAAAACAGGCACTTTTACAACGCAAAACAATGGGTATTGCAAAGCGTTGATAGTAAGAGTGTTACACGATTTGGTAGCTTTGACGAAATCTTTACATTTCAATTGCCATATTTTCGTCCCTTTCCAGCCCCTTAAGAACACAGCCAAAGCCTTGTATCTTGGCAGTTATCACACTTGAAATAAGTCGCCTATAAAAGGTCAGAAGAGTAGGGCAGCACAGCATTGCTGCCAGTTCCACCCCACAAAAATAGCCGTATGGCGCAAAGAAAAAGAAAGTAAAAAAACAAAAAAGATTCTTTAATGTTTACAAATTTAGATGGAAATCATTAACTTTGCATCGCTCAATGATGAAAAAGGGCGATATTTTTGCAACGCTAAAGGCACATTTTTTTGCCGTTACAGCGACTCAGAAAGAAGGTTTTAATACCCCTTTTAGAACAGAAAAACGACCCAATGGAAGCAGCAGAAAACAAGTTTTGCTCAAAGAAAGAACCATCTACAAATCAGACAAATGTCATGAATAGTTTTAGTAATCGTTGAGATTGGCAAGTCAGACCAATCCTACTGCGCTGTAACACTGCCCAAAGCAGTAGTTGGCCAGCACACCGAACGGCGACAATTCGCTTAATTCGGAAAAGGGAAAAACATCGTCTGTCCGCCTTACATAAATCGACCTTAAAAAGTAAAGTTATTAAATATACTACTTAGAGCCTCTGGTGCGTGATGCATCGGAGGTTTTTTCATGTGTTAATTTGTTGTCTTTTCTGCTTTTTTCCTCAAAGTTTCCTAATTTCTAATACCTATCAGCCTTTTTTAATATAATTTAGTTGTAAAGCTGATACGATTACGCTTATAATGTATTACTTTTGCGTAGATATTATAAGAAAGTGGAAAAAACTTAACAATTATGGCAGAAGCTATAGATATTCGTGAACTAAACATAAGAATAGAACAAAAGAGTGCGTTCGTAACAAACCTTGTTACAGGAATGAATCAGGTCATTGTGGGTCAGCAACATCTCATCGACTCGTTGCTCATAGGTCTGCTTAGCGATGGACATATCCTGCTTGAAGGAGTGCCAGCTTGGCAAAGACCCTCGCAATAAAGACACTTTCGCAGCTCATCAATGCCCGTTACAGTCGCATACAGTTTACTCCCGACCTTCTTCCTGCCGATGTTGTAGGAACTCAAATCTACTCGCAGAAAGAAGAAAAGTTTCAGGTTAAGAAAGGCCCCGTGTTTGCAAACTTCGTCTTAGCAGACGAAATTAACCGCGCACCAGCCAAGGTTCAGAGTGCATTACTCGAAGCAATGCAAGAACATCAGGTTACTATTGGCGAGGAAACCTTTACTTTGCCAGCCCCTTTCATGGTGATGGCAACGCAAAACCCAATAGAACAAGAAGGTACATACATGCTTCCAGAAGCTCAGGTAGACCGTTTTATGCTCAAAGTAGTAATCGATTATCCAACCTTAGAGGAGGAAAAACGTGTCATTCGTGAAAATCTTCGCGAGCATTTGCCTATCGTTACCCCTATCGTAACGGCCGAAGAAATATTAGAAGCACGCAAAGTGGTGCGCGAAGTGTACATCGACGAGAAGATAGAACAATATATTGCAGACATCGTTTTCGCCACCCGCTACCCCGAACGCTATGGTTTGACGAACTTAAAGCAGATGATTACCTTCGGCGGAAGCCCTCGTGCAAGTATCAATTTAGCAAAGGCTGCACGAGCATACGCCTTCATTAAGCGTCGCGGATATGTGGTTCCAGAAGACGTTCGTGCTGTGGCACACGACGTATTGCGCCACCGTATCGGTCTATCATACGAGGCAGAAGCCACCAACATCAACACAGAAGGCATCATAAGCGATATCATTAACAAAGTGCAAGTGCCATAAAGGCAGCAAAGGGATAACGAATGAACGCCACCGAAATACTTAGTAGGGTACGAAAGATAGAGATTAAGACACGACGTCTTAGTCAGAATATCTTTGCTGGGCAATACCATTCAGCCTTTAAGGGACGTGGTATGGCCTTCTCTGAGGTGCGCGAATACCAGTACGGCGACGACGTTCGCGACATTGAATGGAACGTTACGGCACGCTTCCATCACCCCTTTGTGAAAGTATTCGAAGAAGAACGAGAACTCACCGTGATGCTGCTCATCGACGTCAGCGGCTCGTTAGACTTCGGAACAACCCATCAAACAAAACGAGATATGGCCACAGAGATAGCTGCAACGCTTGCTTTCTCGGCCATACAGAACAACGATAAGATTGGCGTAATCTTCTTTTCAGACCGCATAGAGAAGTATATCGCACCCAAAAAGGGACGAAAGCATATTCTCTACATCATACGAGAAATGCTCAATTTCAAGCCCGAAAGCAAGAAAACCGACATTAGCGCAGCATTAGAGTTCCTTACTCGTGTGGTAAAACATACGTGTACGGCTTTCGTGTTGAGCGATTTCTATGTGCGTTCCGACTTCCAACACGTGTTGCAGATAGCCAATCGAAAACACGATATCATCGCCCTTCAGGTGTACGACCCACGTGCAAAGGAACTGCCTGACGTAGGACTGATGAAGGTTTGCGATGCCGAAACAGGACACGAAATGCTGGTTGATACGGGCAGCGCAAAGCTACGGAATGCCTATAAGGCCAATTGGATGAAACGACAGAACCAGTTACAGACGATATTCTCCAAGAGTAATGTCGATTGTATATCCATTGCAACGAACGATGATTACGTTAAAAAACTAATGGCACTGTTTGCCCAACGAAGCTAATGAAGAAGTTTTTTGCAACCATAACCCTTGCCCTCGTGGCTCTACTCGCCTCTGCTCAGGTGCGAGTGAAGGCATCTTTGGATTCAACAAGGATACTCATAGGCGAGCGAACACATTGGACCATCACCGTAGATGCGCCCAAAGGTGCACAAGTGGCCTATGCTCACTTTGCCGATACTACCAATGTGCCACACGGAATAGAGGTTTTGGAGCAACACTTAGATACCATTGCCAATGGCAACGCATATACATGGACCTTCCATAGAACACTGACTGCATGGGACGCACGCAACTATGAACTGCCTGCCGTAACTGTCCAGGTGAACGGAAAGGACTATACCACCAACAAACTGGCCTTTAATGTAATAGAAACGAAGGTGGATACGGCGGCAACAGCGCCTGCCCGACCCAGCGACGGCATACAAAAGTCGCCCTTCTTGCTAAGCGAATGGCTGCCATACTACGTGCTTTGTTTGCTCGCCGTGCTACTTTTAGTGGCTGCATACATCATTAACCTGCGGTTGAAAAACCAAAAACCGCTCGTAAAACGCAGACAACCCGAACGCAAATTGCTGCCACACGAAAAGGCAATGCGTGCCATCGAACAGGTGAAATCACAATACAGCGGTAGCGATAACGCTGATCAGAAGGTTTACTACACGGCACTCACCGATGTGTTACGACAGTATCTGGAAGACCGTTTCGGTATTAAGGCAATGGAAATGACATCGGCTGAAATCGTGGAAACACTACGACGCGAAGGCAATAGCGAAACAAATGCCGAACTCGAACGCGTGTTTGCCACGGCCGACTTGGTGAAATTTGCAAAGTATTCTACGCAAGACAACGAGAAAAACTACTATCTCGGAAATGTCGTAGACTATATAGAAGAAACAAAAAGTGGCTATCAGCCACCACAAGAACCTGCCATCTCGGAAGCAGAACAGGAAGACAAACGCAACCAGCACATGCGTCTCATCTTGCGTTGGTGCAAGTATGCCGCCATAGCAACAGCCATTGCGTTCGCCGCAATAGCCGCTTGGGGCATCAGCGAATTGTTGAATTAAAAGGAGGACGAAGCGAAATGGAATTTGCAAACAAAGAATATTTATTGCTGCTTTTGCTCGTTATACCTTATATAATATGGTATTTCCTTTATCGACACAAAAGCGAACCCACCATGAGAATGGGCAATACGTTCACGTTTCAGTATGCTCCGAAGAGCTGGAAGGTGCGTCTTGTGCATCTACCCATGCTGTTACGCTGTGTAGTATATGCTCTGGTGGTTATCGTTCTGGCTCGTCCGCAAACCAATAACCCCATTGACAACGAACAAGTGGAGGGCATTAACATCATGTTAGCACTCGATGTGTCGGCCAGTATGCTCTCAGATGATGTGGAACCTAACCGCATCGAAGCAGCAAAAGCGGTGGCACAAGAGTTCATTAGCTCACGTCCGAACGACAATATCGGACTGACTATCTTCGCAGGAGAGGCGTTCACGCAGTGCCCAATGACCACCGACCACGTGTCATTGCTCAATCTTCTCGCGGGAATAAGGGGAGATATCTCGACAAGCGGACTGATACAAGACGGTACCGCAATCGGTATGGGACTGGCAAATGCCGTCGGTCGCCTCAAAGATGTAAAGGGAAAGAGCAAGGTTGTGATACTTTTGACAGACGGAAGTAACAATGCGGGCAACATATCGCCCCTCACTGCCGCTGCAATAGCGAAGAAATTCGGCGTCCGTGTCTATACAATCGGACTCGGAACAGACGGTACTGACGCCTTAGGAAGGGTAGTTGGCGAGATAGATTATAAGACATTGCAAAACATTGCAATGCAAACCGATGGCGAATTCTACCGCGCACAGAGCCGTAGCGAACTATCGCAGATTTACAAGGACATCGATAAACTGGAGAAAACCAAGCTCGATGCCACCTCGTATGCCAAGCGATACGAAGCCTATATGCCCTTTGCCATGTTGGCATTGTTGGTGTTCTTCATCGAAATAATGTTACGAATAACAGTGTTTAAACGTATTCCTTAATGGCCGCACAGGCGTTCGGAGAGGATAAGAATAATAGAAAGAATGTTCAGATTTGCTAATCCCACATACTTATGGTTGCTCCTGCTGATTCCAATATTGGCAGTGGTTTATCATGTTTGGGCTTTTAAAAGAAGCAAACGCATGGCTCGTTTCGGCGACAAAGAACTGTTGAAGCAACTTGTACCAGGCTATTCGAAGTACCGCCCGTTGCTGAAATTCTATATAATGGAGGCGATTCTGACGCTCATCGTGCTGATAGTGGCACGCCCACAGATGGGTACGAAGATATCAAAAGATAAGCGTGAGGGCATAGAAGCCATGATAGCGCTCGACATTAGTAACTCTATGCTGGCCGAAGATGTCGTTCCTTCAAGGTTAGAACGTAGCAAACGACTCGTGGAAGACTTGCTAAACCATTTCACAAACGATAAAATCGGACTCGTAGTCTTTGCTGGTGACGCCTTCGTTCAGCTTCCAATTACTGCCGATTACATATCTGCTAAGATGTTTTTAGATAACATTAGTCCTTCGCTCATAGGCACTCAAGGCACCGATATAGCCAAAGCTATCGACCTATCGCAGCAAAGTTTCTCGCAGAACAGTAAGTTTGGCAAGGCCATCATCATCATTACCGATGGCGAAAACCACGAGGGTGGAGCAGAAGAGATGGCACGTAAGGCGGAGAAAGCAGGCATTCGGGTCTTCATTCTCGGCATTGGCTCAACCACAGGAGCACCCATTCCGATGGGAGAAGGCTCGTATTTGCAAGACAAAAACGGGCAAACAGTCATGACAAAGCTCAACGAAGACATGTGTCGGAAGGTGGCTGAGGCAGGAAAAGGCATATATATACACGTCGATAACACTGCGGCAGCAGAGCAATTGCTCGACAACGAGATTGCAAAAATGCAGCACGGAGAAGTTGAAAGCGTTTCGTACAGCGAGTACGCCGAACAGTTTCCCGCCCTTGCAGCTATTGCCTTACTACTTCTTATCGTAGAGGCGCTGCTCATAGAGCGTAAGAATCCGTTGCTCAACCGCATCAATCTGTTTACAAAGAAATAAATGATAAGGAAGTTATACATATTGTTTTGCCTTGCTTTTGTCGTTGTTACGGCAACAGCACAGACCGATAGGCAGTACATTCGTAGGGGTAATGCAGCCTTTGCAGCCAAGAAATACGGCGAAGCAGAGACCAATTACCGCAAAGCTCTTGCCGCTAATGGCGAGAATGCGATAGCTGCTTACGACCTTGGTTGCGCCTTACAAGCGCAGCACAAAGATTCTTTGGCAATACAAAACTATACTTTGGCAACGAAGAACGAGGTGAACTCATCACGCAAAGCAAGTGCTTTCCACAATCTCGGCACAGTGTATCAGGGCAAGAAAGAGTATGAAAAAGCCATCGATGCCTACAAAAATGCACTGCGAAACAATCCGAAACATGCCAACGCACGCTACAATCTGACCCAGTGTATGCGTCTTCTGAAGCAACAACAGCAGAACAACAAGCAAAACAACCAGCAACAGAAGAACGACAAAAACAACAAAAACAAAAATAAGAACAAAGATAATAATAAGCAGCAGAAGCCTCAAAACAAGAACAAAGAGGACGACGGAATGAGCAAAGACAATGCCGAACAGATGCTCAATGCAGCCATGCAAGAGGAGAAAGCAACGCAAGATAAGCTCAAAAAGTATATGCAACAGCCTCAAAGCAGGCACTTAGATAAGAACTGGTAAACGTGATGATGAGACGATATATTAACATAATGCTTTCTATTTTGCTACCGCTTGCAGCGTTGGCACAGCACGTTCGTGTTACAGCACCGCGACAAGTAGAAGTCGGAGAGCAATTTCAAGTAGAGTATATAATCTACACTGACAACGTAGAAGGGCTGAAGTTGGGCAAGATGCCAAACGGTATCGAATTGCTGGCAGGGCCTTACTATACTTCGCAAAGGAACTTACAGATGGTGAATGGCCACATGAATAGTTCTTCGTCAGAGGCGTACAGTTATGTATTTATGGCTACGAAGCGTGGTAATTACACCCTTCCACCTGCCCGAATCAATGTCAATGGGCAGACGTTAGCGTCTACACCAGTGAAGATTACGGCTATAGGAAATGCCAATTTAGGCAGAACGGCACAGTTAAACAGTAGCGGAAGGCAAGACGTTACACCATCACGAAGCGAGAATAGAGGCATTGGAAGCAGAGATTTGTTCGTTAAGGTAACGGCAAACAAGCACTCTGTGCACGAGCAAGAGCCTGTCTTAATTACTTATAAGGTATATACAACCGTCAATTTGGTACGTATGGCAGGTAAGATGCCAGATATAAAAGGTGCTCATGTGCAGGAAATCGCTTTGCCACAGCAGAAGGTTTTCCGCACCGAACGAATTAACGGACGCAAATATCTCACCACTACTTGGAGCCAATATGTAGTATATCCGCAGGTAACAGGTAAGCTACGCATACCTTCTGTAAGCTTTACGGGCATCATTCGGCCCGAGATGGACGACTTCGATCCATTTGGTTTCATGAGCGATGGGGCCGATATACAAAAGCAACTTAACGCTGCTGGTCTTACCATTGATGTATTGCCATTGCCTCAAAAGCCTACAAACTTCTCTGGAGGAGTAGGCAATCTCACCATCACAGCACAGTTAAACAAGAACGATGTAAAGGAAGGCGACCCGATAAACCTACGCGTTGTCATTGGCGGAGTGGGCAATTTGAAACTGATGCGCAAGCCCGTTGTGAAGTTCCCAGAAGGCTTTGACGTTTACGATCCTAAGCTAATGGACAAGACTCACCTCGCTTCGAACGGCGTAGAAGGTAGCATGGTGTACGACTTCTTGGCGGTTCCACGCAAGCAAGGCGAGTATACCATACCACCAGTAACCTTCGTTTACTTCGACACAGCGACCCAAACGTACAAAACCCTCAGCACGGAGGCCTTCCATATCAAGGTTGCTAAGGGCGACGGAACATCGCAAAGCGTTGAGGCTTTCACGGATAATAGCAATCAAGACATACGCGGATTGAAGACAGGAAGCGAACAAACGCTTGTCGAAACAATCTTCTTTGCCTCTTGGACCTACTGGGTTCTCATGGCATTGATAGTAGTTTGCTTCACCTGCACCCTTATTTTGCTACGCAAACGTGCCAATATCCGAGGCGATATCGCCCGCTTTAAGGGTAAGAATGCCGAACGTGTGGCTCTCAACAGACTGCATAAAGCAAAGGTTTTCCTTGAGATGCGCAAGGCAGAAGACTTCTACGACGAGAACCTTCGTGCCCTTTGGGGATACGTAAGCGACAAGTTGAACGTGCCAGTAGAGCAACTTTCGCGCGACAATGTGAAGGAAAAGTTCGCTCAACTCGGTATCAATGGCGTTGTAATCGATGAGTTTATCGCTGCATTAGACGAATGCGAGTTCCAGCGTTACGCCCCTGGCGACGAGCGAGGCAATATGTCTATGACTTACGATGCGGCTATAAAGGCCATCACCGATATAGAAGAAGCAATGAGAAACCAACGCACTAAGACGACAGAAAAGAGCAGTGGCAAGACATTCTTGCTGTTGTTGGCTATCGCTTTTGCCCTTTTCGCCCTCTCGCAGCACGTGTCTGCCGCTACAATGAAGGACGCAGAGAAGGCTTATCGCAAGGGAAATTATGCTGAAGCCATCAAGAATTACAAGGAAATGATAAAGCAACAGCCCAGTGCTGCCCTTTATTACAACCTTGGAAATGCCTACTATCGCAAGAACGATATTACGCAAGCTATCATCGCTTATGAGCGTGCGTTGAAGCTATCGCCCAGCGACGAGGACACAAGATACAACCTACAGCTGGCTCAAGCAAAGACAATCGACCGCTTATCGTCTGACTCTGACGTCTTCTTCATGCGCTGGTTGCACACAGCAGTCTACTCTCTGAGCATTGATGCTTGGGCTGTTGCCAGTTTGGTATTTCTCCTTTGCAGTCTTGTTTTTGTTATGTTATACCTTCTTGCCACCAGTATCAAGAAGCGCAAGTTAGGTTTTTTCACAGCCGTAAGTTTCTTCTTGCTGTTCGTTATCAGCTTTGTCTGTGCGAAAAAGCAGCTGAACGATACACGAAATACCACTGAAGCCATCATCGTTGCTTCCATTGCGACCGTGAAATCGACCCCCGATGCGAAGGGCGAAAATGCGATGACGTTGCACGAAGGAACGAAAGTTGAAATCGTAGACAACAGCATGGACGACTGGAAAGGCATACGTTTGTCGGACAAGACAACAGGTTGGATACCAGCCAACCAGTTAGAAGAGATATAAAAAAGCTATAGCCACGATGGACTTACAGACTTTTTTAGAATACGACAAAGCATTGCTGTTGGCGTTAAATAGCGACGACAATCTTTTTCTAAGCCACGTAGCACTCGTCTTTACTTCGGGTTTTACGTGGATTCCCATGTATATTTCCTTATTATTTTTAGTGATTAAGAACAACGAAAAGTGGAGTCGTATCTTCTTAATCATGGGCACTATTGCTGTATCTATGCTTATTTCGAACGGTCTAAACGGCGGTTTCATCAAGCCATACATCGGTAGACTGCGCCCATCGTTCGACCCTTCGCTTGCAAACAGCATTGAATTGGTGAACGGTTACACCGCCGAAGGGTTCAGTTTCTTCTCCGCTCACGCCTGCAACGCCTTTTCTGTAGCTGTGTTCTTTGTGTTCTTGGTGCGCAGTCGCATGCTTTCCATTTTCCTATTGTGCTGGGCTTGCATCACAATATGGACACGAATGTATTTGGGAGTGCACTTTCCGTCCGACGTTTTGGTCGGTACTATTGTCGGAACGCTCAATGCTACGCTGTGCTACTTTGGATATAGCAGGGTGTCGAGCCGTGTTGCGCCCATCTCTTCCTATGTAAGCGACCAGTACACCTCAACAGGTTACAGCCTAAAAGATATAGATGTGGTGATTTGCACCATTATGTTCACCTGCATTTACTGCGTTATCCGTGGTGTCATCGAAGCAGGACTTTAATACCAAATAAGATGTTAGACGAAACAAAACATATAAAAATATCGGATTACGACTATCCGTTACCCGACGAACGTATTGCTAAATTCCCACTTGCACAGCGCGACCACAGCAAACTTTTGCTTTATAAGCATGGCGAAGTAGGCGAAGATGTGTTCTGCAATCTGCCCAACCACCTGCCCAAAGGCGCCCTTATGGTGTTCAATACACAAGGGTGATACAGGCACGCATGCACTTTCGCAAGGAAACAGGCGCACTCATCGAAATCTTCCTCATGGAACCCGCACAGCCAACCGACTACGAACTGATGTTCCAAACCAATGCACAGTGTTCTTGGCTCTGCATGATTGGCAATCTGAAGAAGTGGAAAGAGGGCACACTGAAACGCTCGTTCCAAATCAACGGACACGATTTAGAACTCACAGCCACCGTAGATCGCACCAAAGCAGACACGGCAGCAGCAGGCGGAACCAACCATTGGGTAGACTTTACGTGGGACAACGACAAGGTGTCGTTTGCCGAAATACTCGAAGCAGTAGGCGAATTGCCCATACCACCTTACTTGAATCGCAACACCGAAGAGAGCGATAAGCAAACCTATCAAACCGTTTATTCGAAGATAAAAGGTTCGGTTGCCGCTCCAACAGCAGGCTTGCACTTCACCGACAAGGTGCTGGCAGCCATCGATGCAGCAGGAATTGTGCGCGACGAACTAACTTTACACGTGGGTGCAGGTACATTCAAACCCGTAAAGAGCAACGAAATAGAAGGCCACAATATGCACACCGAATACGTAGTAGTGCACCGACACACCCTTGAAAACCTTCTTTCGCACAACTGTTCGGCCATCGCTGTGGGTACAACCAGCGTGCGCACACTCGAAAGTCTTTACTATATGGGCGTGAAACTCGAACGCAATCCAAAGGCAGCAGAAGAAGAATTGCACGTCTGCCAATGGGAACCCTACGAGCAAGAACACAATGCCGACGGCCTCGTTATCGTAAATGGAAACGCCGTTAGCGTAGAGCGCGCACTGCAAAACCTGCTGACCTACTTAGACAGCAACGCACTTTCAGCCCTTCATTCAAGCACTCAAATCATCATTGCACCTGGTTTTAACTACAAAATAGTGAAGATGCTGGTTACCAACTTCCACCAACCGCAGTCTACACTCCTGCTTTTGGTGAGTGCATTCCTTAAAGGCGACTGGCACAAAGTGTACGATTATGCACTCGAAAACGACTTCCGTTTCTTGAGTTATGGCGACAGCAGTCTGCTCATACCCTAACTTCGGCAGCCGAAAAGATACAAGAGAATAACGACAGAAAACAACTACTAAAACGGTAAAAATATTCAACAAAACAGTAAGAAGATAATTCTTTGACTATCAAGAGCTTACAACGATAAAGCAAAAGAGCCTCTTTTACAAAGCAAAACAGGCTCTTTTGCGCTGCAAAACAGGCTCTTTTGCCGTGCAATATAGGCACTTTTGCAAAACGATAGCATACGAATGGTTTTTTGTCAATAATTATTATAGTAATAGAAGTAACAAATATAAGAAATGAAAATAGGCGATAAGATTCGATTTTTAAGCGAAGTTGGAGGTGGCATCATCTCTGGTTTCCAAGGTAACAAGATAGTTTTGGTACAAGACGAAGACGGTTTTGAAATACCAACGCCAATAAACGACATTGTATTAGTGGGCAACGACGACGTCGCAAAGGCCAAAATAAAGAGCCTGGAACAAACAAATGAAGAACAAGAAGACGGCAAATCGAAATCGATAAAGGCACGACTGAGCGACAGCAACGATACAGCGACCGACGAAAAGTGGGACGAAGTGGAAGAGCCAGACTACGATCCAGCCGACAACTTCGTGCCGCAGCCACGCGAAAGAGAGGGTGGCAACACGCTAACAGCCTACTTAGCCTTTGTCCCAACAAAGGTTCGAGAACTTAATAACACCGATTTCGAGTCGTATATGGTCAACGACAGCAACTATTATATACATTATATATATATGGTAAGCAGCGGAAAAGAATGGCAATGCAAGTCGGTGGGCGAGATAGAACCCAACACGAAGGTGTTCGTAGAGCAGTTTTCGTACAACGATTTAAACGACATTACCGAAACATGCATACAGCTTTTCGCCTACAAAGTGGACAAACCATTCGAAAGAAAGCCAGCACTCGACAGACGAATACATATCGATGCCACCAAGTTTTACAAGCTAAACACCTTCCGTGAGAACGATTTCTTCGACTCACCAGCATTGCTTTACGCCATCACCGAGAAGGCAAAGGTAGACGAAACACGCATCGAACCAAAGCTGGAACTACCTAAAAAACTGCAAGGAAGCCACACCCAGCCCACCATACCACAGCAACAACCAGCCAGAAAACCCTTAGAGAGAAGGTACGAAAACAACCAAAGCAAAGCAAAACATGCCAAACAAATTCTTAAAAACGATAAAATTGTTGTAGATTTGCATGCTGAAGAGGTTTTGGAAACAACTGTGGGCATGACCGCAGGCGACATCTTGGAATATCAGATGGGCATTTTCCATGCCACATTGGAACAGTATAAGAACAAGAACCAGCAGAAAATAGTCTTTATTCACGGTAAAGGCGAAGGCGTATTGCGCCGTTCTATCCTCCGCGAACTAAACTATCGGTACAAGAAATACCAGTTCCAAGACGCGTCATTCCGTGAATATGGCTACGGCGCAACCCAAGTAACAATAATAACCTAATATATTTTTATAAGAATGAAATACGGATTTATCAAAGTGGCTACGGCTATACCAGAAGTTAAGATAGCCGACACTAAGTTTAATCTTGAGGCTATTGAGAAGCAAATAGTAATGGCTGAAGGGCAGGGGGTTGAGATAATCGTCTTCCCAGAGTTCTGTATTACAGGATATACATGCCAGGATTTGTTCCGCCAACAGCTACTACTCGACGACTCGGAGCACGCTATGATGATGCTACTCGACTTCACACGTCAGCTCGACATCATTACAATAGTGGGCATTCCTGTATGTGTCGGTCCGCTGTTGCTCAACTGTGCTGCTGTGGTTCAGCACGGAAAGATAATCGGTATCGTGCCAAAGACATACCTGCCGAACTATGCTGAGTTCTACGAAAAGCGCTGGTTTACTTCTGCTCGCGACCTTTGTCCAACGCAAATACACTACGCTGGTCAAACCATATTGGTTACTCCAGCTCGCCAAATATTCCGTACCGACGACGGTGTGAAGTTCGGTATTGAGATATGCGAGGATATATGGGCGCCTATTCCTCCAAGTAACGCACTCACTTTAGCGGGCGTTGAAATCATGTTCAACCTATCGGCAAGTACCGAACAGATTGGTAAACACCACTATCTTGAGTCTTTATTGGCGCAACAGAGTGCTCGTACCATATCGGCATACGTATATAGCAGTTGCGGTTTCGGCGAAAGTTCACAGGATGTAGTGTTCGGTGGCAACGCGTTTATATACGAAAACGGAACTCAAATCGCCAAGGCAGAACGCTTTTCGCTCGACCCTCAGCTCGTAATAGGCGAGGTAGACATAGAGAAACTGCGTACTGAAAGACGCTCAAACACTACCTTTGTGAATGCACAAAAGGATATGTACGTTGATCCAATAGGCGGTGTGCTGCCCGAAAAGACATACATTAACTGTCTGCCAAAGGAGAATTTGGAACGCGAATTCACCTTAACACGCAAGATAAACCCCCAACCTTTCATTCAAAGCAGCAACATGGAAGACGCTTGCGAGGAGGTTTTCAACATTCAAGTGATGGGTTTGGCAAAACGTTTGCTACATACCAACTGCCAGAAAGTGGTGCTTGGTGTAAGTGGCGGACTCGATTCTACCCTCGCATTGCTTGTCTGCGTGCGTGCATTTGATAAGCTAAAGTTAGACCGTAAGGGCATTCTCGGTGTTACAATGCCTGGTTTCGGCACCACCGACCGCACCCGTAAGAACGCTATTGAGCTGATGGAAGAGCTGGGAGTGGATATAAAAGAGATTGACATTGCGCCTTCGGTAATCCAGCATTTGAAGGATATTGACCACGATATTGACGTGCACGACTCTACATACGAGAATGCACAAGCACGCGAACGTACCCAAATCTTGATGGATTTAGCCAACAAATACGGTGGAATGGTGATTGGAACGGGCGACCTTAGCGAGCTTGCGCTTGGCTGGTGTACCTACAATGGCGACCACATGAGTATGTATGCTGTGAACGGAAGCGTACCGAAGACTCTCGTTCGCCACCTTGTTACATACGTTGCGGATATTTCTGATAACGAAAAAGTGGCTGAAGCGTTGCGCGATATCGTTGATACACCTATCTCGCCAGAGCTTACTCCAGCCGACGAAGAGGGCAAGATACAGCAGAAAACAGAAGATTTTGTGGGCCCATACGAGCTGAACGACTTCTTCCTATACTACTTCTTGCGCCACGGATTCCAGCCTTCAAAGATTTATTTCCTCGCTACGCAAGCCTTTGGAAGTAAGTATGAGGGTGCAGAAATAAAGAAATGGCTCTACAATTTCCTTAGTCGCTTCTTCAAACACCAGTTCAAACGCTCATGTTTGCCTGACGGTCCGAAGGTAGGAACCGTTAGTTTGTCGCCTCGTGGCGACTGGCGTATGCCGTCAGATGCCAACAGTACCAACTGGTTGGCAGAGATAGAGCAACTCTAAAATAGATGAAACGAATACTAATTACATTAATTTTATTATATGTTGCCATATTGGGGAAAGCTCAATATGGCAATTATGTACAATTAACAGCGGTCGATTTGTTGCAATATCAGCTGCAAAAGACACGCAAGCAGTCGGCAGTTGCGCCCTTCGCACGCTACGGATTGCGACGTATTCGTGCCTCTAAATATCTTGAAGATAGCGACCCTCGCCACATCTGGGGCTTGCGTTTGCACCCCAACGAGCAGTATGTTGCTACCGAACCGCTATATAAACTCTTTCAAAGAGACGACCTTTCGTCGATTGCCATCATTGATACGCAAGGTGGAAGCATCGAAGTGGTGTTCTGGGACAAGGCTTATTATCGCCGCTTTGCCCAACAATTGCGCAATATGGGCTTTGTTTTGAGCAACAGCAGCATTGCTACCAACGTGTTGCAGTTCCGCAAATCGGATACAACAGTGAAGGTAGATATTACCATTTGGCCCGATATTTACATCTTAAAAATTGAGTAGGGTGGGCTGGTTTAGCTGCTCCTGTTTTGTAAAAGAAATACATGTGAAAAGTGATTGAAGTTGTTTTATCATACAAAAGCGCCTGTTTTGCAATGCAAAACAGGCGCTTTTGCTGTGTAATATAGGCACTTTTGCAATGCAAAACAAGGGGTATTGCAACGTGCTGAAAGTGTGGTTGTTACACAAAATGTGGGGCGTTCCGAAATCTTTACACTTGTTTTCAGTGTTTTCAGCTTTTGAAATGGAAAGAGAAAGCGATTAGCGTTTGTTCTTATTCCGTCCGAATACTTTTCTTGAAGTGTTTATTCGGTGTGGATTGCGTATTACTTTTGCGAGTCGTCAGTCCACTTTTGTTCCTCATTCATCGGCTCTTCTTCCGTATATTCTATAATTTCATGGAACATCGGTGTAATGATAATGCACTGCTTATCTAAGTCCTCTTCTATGAAGTATCTGCCGTCTGGGCGAAGCATGACTTTTGTTTCGTACGAGAAAAGTTCTTCTTCTCCATAAGTACTTCGGCCTCTCTTGTCTACTACAACACGGAATTTAAAGTGGTGAAATCCTGGAGCTATGAGGCACTTATTGTATATCCAATAGGTTACATCCTTGCCGTTTGGCATTCCATCTATGGCTTCTATGACGATTCTTTTCGGTATTACGGCAAACTTTTTTCTATTGAAATGCAATGTTACAGCACTTCGATGTTCGCCCAACCAGCGGTACGTCAGTCGGAGATACCGTACAAACAATATGATTCCAATGAATTGTTCAACTGCAAAAAGAATAGGAATTCCATACCGAATCAGCATGTTATCAGACATCGAAACCAAAAAAGATGCCAAGCCAGTAACTGTGAATAAGACGAACAAAACACCTATAATGATGTTTTGTTTCGAGTAATTGCTGGTGTGAAAAAACCTCGGTTCGAAATAGATACCTGTAAAAATGGCAAACAATAACCCGAAAAAAACGGTAACATATATAAATATTACGTAATCAAAACCCATGCTATCATCAATTTTTTAAGCTTGTAAACGGAAGTATAACGCCTGTCGTTGTTCATCTTCTTCTATGTAGTAGGTACCCTGTTCGGTCAGTTCCACTTCCACTTCCTGACTGAACAAGGTTTCTTCAGCATTCGTTTGGTTTTCTAACGACTTCACCACTCTGAAGTGAAAGCGGTGTTTGCCAGGCGGAATCAAACATCTGTTGAAAGCCCAAAATACGAGTCCTCTGCCTTCAGGCATGCCGTCTATCGATACAATAATGGTTCTGTGGGCAAACAAATAGCGTTTCGCCTGCTTGAAACGGAGCGTTGCGTGGTTAGCGTTTAGGGCTTTCCACTGCTTCGTTCGTAACAAAAATATAAAGAAAATAATGCTTCCTGCAAAGATGAAAACAGCAAGAAGAGCGGGGAAGATATGCATATTGATGGGGAGAATAGGGCTGATGAGAATCATCATTATCGTGCCAAAGAACACCGTATTGAATAGAAATACCCTCTTGGCATTGCGGTTTCGTGTTTCAGGTTCTTGATGGTAGAACTTCGGCCGTAGCACCAATCCACCGACAAGGGCATATACGAACCCTGTCAGAATAAGGCAAATTACTGGTATAGGCATGTCTAAAACCATACTAATCTCTCACTTTTGTTGTTATGTATATCTGTTAAAGCGTTTTAAACTATATCGTAATATTGTTCAACTGCTCGTATATTCACAGCTAAATCGGTAGAATATACATCACAAAAAGGTAAACAATAGAATGCTAATACGATGCAATTATTTAGATAAATCGCACTTCTCTGCTTCCTAAATGCAAACTTACACAAAATATTTGAATAAAAAAAGATATATGTTAAAAACTTCTTTGCTTTTCAATGGTATTTCTTTTAAAATGTGGTTGGCTCGCTTTTAGATGATTTTAAGGGCTTTCTATCTTTCTTAGATTCTATAGTTCTCCTATAAGTTCTATGAAAAATAGAATCGCCTTGCCCCTCTTTCGCGCTTTTTTCTAAAAGCTTTATTTCTTCCAAAACAGGTTGGTAATATCCTCCAACTTCCTGTCTTCCGTTATCCTATACATGTGTTGGTTGGTTCGTCGGCTGTCTAATCCACCCAAATGGCGAATGTATGGTCCCACCTTAATATAATCGAAGTGGGGCAGTTGAATCTCCGCTGCTATGGTAGTGCGGCCAGTGTACCAGCCCACCTTTATCTCCTTGTGTTGCATTCGCATATAAGCAGCCAAACGGTCGATGGCCTCTGGTTCGCTGTCGCCACCCATAAAGCCGATGCAGGTAATGCGTTCGCCATGCTCGTTCAGCAACTTTTCTATTGCTTCGGGGGTTAAAGCGTCGCTACATCCTTCCATAAGAAGGTGCTATGGCAGCCCGGACAGCGGCAAGGACAGTTTGATAAGTTGATGGCCAGCGTTACTTCGTCGGGGAATTCTTGGAATACTATGTCGGTATCTACGTATTTTAGCATTTAAAAAGCCTTTATTAAACATGGTGTGCACACTGCTCAACGCAGTATGCACACACTATAAACGAAAATATAAATCATTGAAGGTGTAATGTAATCCACCCTCATGCACCTCACGCTTGAGGACCTATACTGTATACTTTTCCTTTGTTGCGTAGTAGCGTTTGCCTGCTTCTGTCTGACGAGCAGCCGAGAAATTGCTTACACGCTTCATATATCCGATAACTCGGGTAAGGTAATCTACGTTCTCAGAGTGGCAGTGTGGGCACTCTTTAAGGTTACGTTTGTCGATGTGTCCGCACTCGTTGCACACCGTATTCGGTATGTTGAACGTGAAATAGTTGCATCCTTCCTCTGCAGCAACGCGCATAAGCTGGCGGTATTGAGCCTGTGAGAGATGCTCATCGAGGTTCATGTGCAGTGCCGAACCACCTGTAAGGTGTTCTATGTAAGGCGCTCCGTGCAAGCGGAACTTATCCAATATCGTTAAAGAATTGTCTTCTACGCGATAGAAATAGCTGTTATAGCAGTCGCGTGGTACGAAGTATCCATCGGCTTTGTCCCACTTTGCGTGCTTCACACCAACGTTTTCGGCAGGTATCATCTCGCAGTTGAACATGGCTTCCTTCGTGCGATACTGCTTATTATAAGTTTCGATAAGACCTAAGATGGTTTGTACAAACTCCTTGTATTCGTCGTTTGGTGTAATATTCAAGCCCATAAACTCGGCTGCTTCAACCAGTCCGTTGATACCAATGGTAAGGTATTGGCGGTCGATATTGATGTATCCAGCGTCGAAGAGCGGCAACATGTGGTGTTTTAGCAAGTCTTTCAGGTTCTCATTGTATGCCAATTGCACCTTATGACAAAGGTCTATGATGTGTGAAAGATACTCTTTGTAGTCGAGATTCTTATTGACTGCGTACTGGATGCAGCGGTTTAAGTTGATGGTAAGCACACTCTTAGAACCTGTTGATACGCCTCCTGCACCGAGTGTGTACGAGAAACCGTTGTCTTGAATCTCATTACGGAGACGGCAGCATGAGCTTAACGAGTCGGCATTGTCGCTCATATAAGTAAAGAAACTGTGTCCGTCAGCATACATTTGAGCTGCAAAGTCGGCCCATTCGGTATCGCGGCATTCACCATTTTCAGAGAGAAGCGCCATTGTTTCAACTGGGAATGTAAGCACAGCCTTAGTGCGTTCCTGGTTGAACCAAGTCATGAAGCGCTTTTGTAACCATGATACGCCGTCCCAATCGGGCTGCGATCCGTCAGGGAAATAGAAGCTATCGAAGAGCGATTCGAAGTAGAACTTGTCGTAATACGATATGTTCCAGAACACCGCTTGGTAGTTTCTTGCACCTGTTGGTTGGTTCAACGAGTACACGATTTGCTCGAAGAAGTCGGTTATAATCTTATCTATTGTGCGTTGTTTCAAGCTCAAGTCCACCACCTTTTCAGGGTTTTTCCAGTACTCTTTGCCGTATTCTTTCTGTATAAAGTAGTTCATATACATTAAGAATTCGGGTGTTGCGCATGCTCCTGCAAGCATACTTGACACCATAAACACCATGTTTATAAAGCCACCGCAGAAGCTTTTAAGGTTGGTTGGGGCTGTAGAGTTACCTCCAATCGACGTTGTTCCACCGATAAGCCATGGGTACATGGTGATAGAAGCGCAGTAATTGGCGAGGTTTGTCTCGTCGTTCTTATATATAAAGTGGTTGTTCAACAAGTGCAAATACTCGTCCGAAACCTCTTTACCATACATTTTCTTAATGCGATCGGTAAGCAATCGGCGGTTCAAACGTATGAAACCCTGCTTTGGAAGTTCGCCTATGAGCGTTGCAATGTTCTTGTTTTCCACGTTAGCATTGGCATCAAACTTAGATCCAGTAGCTGCATTCTCAGCATGACAGTAGTCTGTTAGGAAGCGCATCTTCTCTAATACCTCTCTGTCTTCGGTGTGTTGGTGACGGTAAACAATGAAGCTTTTGGCCACATGGTAGTGTCCTTCCTTCATTAAAGCCTCTTCTACTTGGTTTTGAATGTCCTCTACTTTAATGTCATCATGAATGTCTATGTTCGCAAGAACTTTAGAAACTGTGCCGAGGTCGGTAGGTTCGCCTACGCTTTCGAATGCCTTTATGATGGCATTCATAATCTTGTCGAGTGAGAAACGGTCCTTAGAGCCGTCACGTTTGGTAATGGTGAAATTCTTCATCTTAACTTTTTAGTATATCCTTGTTATTTATTTGGTGTTATTGTTGCTTTATTGATGCACTACGTTTTTAATTGTTGAATATCGTTTTGGTAAACTTTATCTGTTGCAAAGGTAGGAAAAAGAAAACGAATAAAACAAATTTTTCCAGCGAAAAAATTCCTGTCTTTTTAAGCCGAAACGACTATTATGTTTTATAACTAACTGATAATAAGCATATAAAAAATACGCTTTAAAGCGAACGTTCTTTGCTTATTTAGAAAAAAGAGTAAATCTTTTGCGAAATGAAAGAGCCGAAAATTTTTCTTTTTGGAAAACTTTTTGGAAAACAATGTCGTCTAAGTTTTCCAAAAAGAATTATTTTCTTGCTGTGTGTTTGTGTATTTGTTGTTCGGTTTTGATGTTGTTTTTGCAATCTAAATGTTGCTATTTTGCCAAGAATTGTTGTAGCTTTTGCAGTTCGGCAGTAGCTACTTTTCGTCCTTCTTCGTATATTTCTTGCATCTTTTCGGGGTTATGTGTCATGTGTCCGACGTTGAGAGCGGCCTGTGGTCGAATAACAAATATGCGGCCAGCCTGCTCCTCTTGCAGTACAAAATCGAGCTGTTTATTATACATAATGTGTCGTTCTGCGAGTGCTTTTATCATTTTTGCGTGGTGATTTAGCTGTAATCGCATCAGCGGCATAATGTTTATGGGTCGCTTTCGATAGCCTTTGGGCTGCGTTAGTACCACAACGTTGCGCTCGTATCCCTGCCGTTGGAAGAAGTCGAGCGGTATTGAGTCGGCCACACCGCCGTCTAAAAGGTGTTGTCCGTTCAGATTTACCACCTTAGACATAAGCGGCATAGATGCCGAAGCCCTTATAAACTCGAGCTCATCATAGTCTAACGTCTTCAGATTTCGGTACACTGCCTTACCCGAACCCACATTGGTAGCCACTGCCCAGAACTCCATTGGATTGTTACGGAAGGTTTCGAAGTCGGCAATATCCAGTTCGTTGGGCAGCGTATGATAGGCAAATTCAGCGTTAAAGTAGTTGCCTGTTGTGAAGAGCGACCACCAAGAGGCGTACCGTCGGTCTTTTGCGAAGCGCTTATTGTAGCGAATTGCACGCCCAATTTGCTTTGTTTTGTAGTTGCAACCAAAGGCTGCGCCAGCCGAAACGCCCACTGCGCCATCGAATTCGATGCCGTTTTCCATCATAACATCAATGACACCAGCGGTGAATAAGCCCCGCATTGCGCCACCTTCTAATACCAATCCAGTTTTCATTTGTTGTTGTTCGTTATCCCTACAAAAGTAAGAATGTTTTGCGAGAAAAGCAAAAAAAAGTAGCAAGAACAGCACCATCGGAACGTTAAAAAATCTACTTTCTCTGCCCATATAAACGATAAAGTCCGAATGCAGAGCCTCTGCACATTATGTGCTACGGCTTCGCATTCGGACTGCAAACCATGCAGCATCGTTGCTGCATAGGCTGTATAGCATTGCTGCTGAGGCTATACGCTGTTTGTGCATGGGTCTTATCGGAACCCAAAGCAGCCAGTCGGGCCTACTTTTTTAGTGCTTTATGAATTATCTTTGCGGCCATCGGAGCAGCCACATCAGCCCCAAATCCAGCGTTTTCGATGAACACTGAAATGGCAATTTGAGGGTTGTTCATAGGTGCAAAGGCGATAAATGCAGAGTGGTCTTTGCCCTCGTTCTCCACTGTACCCGTCTTTCCGCAAATCGAAAATTCCTTTGTATTGATGGCACGGGCCGTTCCCCATGTTACAACATTGCGCATTCCTTCAATCACAGGAGTATAAGCGTCAGCCGAAACAAGCGTTTGGTGGCGTTCGAGAAAACGTTTTGGCAACGGATTTTCGGGCGTATTAGGACGAATATGCGGTGTGTAGAAGTAGCCACGGTTGGCTATCGAGGCTGCAAGATTACAAAGCTGAAGCGGTGTAACAGTGATGTCTCCCTGTCCCATACCCGTCCAAATAATGGTCAATGGTCGCCATCCATTCCTGTAACGGCGTGCTAAATAGTTTGAAGTAGGCAGCAAACCGCCCTTCTCTCCAGGTATATCGATGCCGAGCGGACCGCCCAATCCCATGCTCTTCATGTAGCTATGCCACTTTTCGATGGCTACATCGAAAGAGCCATATTTGGCTTTATTGCCAATCATATCCTTGAAAGACTTTAGGAAAAAAGTGTTGCACGAGTTGGCAATGGCACTGCGTAGCATCAGCGGAGAGGCGTGTTTGTGGCACTTCACCTTGATGTTCTCTTCACGAAAAGCCCCAAAGCACGTTTGTTTTGTATCGGCCTTGATGATTCCTTCCGACAGAAACGTGAGCGCTTGAGCCGTTTTAAAGGTAGAACCAGGGGCATAAGCGGTGGCAATAGCGAGGTCGTTGTTCGGTCCTTCGGGCGAGTTTGTCGCCAAACATATCACCTCTCCCGTGCTTGGTCTGATGGCAATAATGCTGCCTTTATGCCCTTTAAGCAGTTCGTTGGCTAGCTGTTGCAACTCAGGAAGTAGTGTTGTGGCCTCTTCCGCAGTCGTTGTCGTAGTGGTTTTGTTAGTTGGTTGAGTTGTTTTCTTGTTTGTTTGAGGTGTCTTAACCTTATCGGGATACAGTCGTTCCATCTCTCCGTGGTACTCTTGAGCGATGGCTGTGGCTGCCATAAAGGCACAAATGGCACCTAAGATATATCTTTTCATATTACAAAGTTTTCAGATTTCAGATTACAAAGATATACAATAATTACACTATCCGCACCATTCCAGTGGGTGAATTGACGTTTTTTACCTAATTTTACAAGAACAATACACCCACCTCCGCACCCATATTAGCACGGAGCGGGGCCTTCGGTACGTGCTGTTAGAGGAAGAGTCTGCCCACTTGGAAGACGATAGCGCTGACCACCCATGCTAATGCTGTGGTGTAGAAGGCAGCAAACAAGCCCCATTTCCAACTGCCCGTTTCGCCTTTTATGGCTGCAATGGTAGCCACACAAGGGAAGTAGAGCAACACAAAAAGCAAGAAACAGAAAGCCGTTAACGTGGCCAAAGGCTTTGCTGCATCGTATGAAATGTTGTTTCGTTTCGCAATGTCGGCAGTCATTTGGTGGCGCAATAGCTCGTATTTACCGCTTTCATCGTTGTACTCATTGTCGTTTCCGAACGAGTCGTTGTTGGTATATAGCACGCCCATCGTAGAAGCAACAATCTCCTTTGCGCCCACACCAGCAAGCAAACCAACGTCTAAACGCCAATCGAAACCCATCGGACGGAACACTGGTTCGATGGTCTTTCCTATTCTACCAATATAGCTTTGCTCCTGCTGTTCCTGCTTTCCCATGTCGGGATTGTCGGGCAATGGGAAGTAGCCTAAGGCCCAAACGATGACCGAAGCCACCAGAATGATGCCTCCCATCTTCTTCAAATACTGCTTACCTTTCTCCCAAGTGTGGCGTCCTATCGCCTTCCATGTAGGGAAACGGTAGGGTGGAAGTTCCATCACAAAAGGTGTATCTTCGCCCTTTACAAGAGTTTTAGAGAAAAGACGAGCCAGCAATACCGCTATCAGAATACCGATAACGTAAAGCGCCATCATAACAGTTGAGCGATATTGAGCAGCAAAAAACGACCCTGTTATCATTATATAAATAGGTAAGCGAGCCGAACAGCTCATCATAGGCAATACCAACATCGTAACCAAACGACTGCGTTTGCTCTCTATTGTACGCGTTGCCATGACGGCAGGAACGTTGCAACCGAAGCCCATAATAAGCGGAATGAACGACTTTCCATGCAGTCCCATCTTGTGCATGAGCCTGTCCATGATGAAAGCAGCGCGCGACATGTAGCCACAATCCTCCATGTACGAGATGAAAAAGTATAGGATTAGGATTTGCGGAAGGAACACAATAACGGCTCCAACACCCGCAATGGCACCATCAACGAGCATGGCTTTCACTGGACCATCGGGCAAAACGTTGTTTAAAAGTTCCGAAATCCAAGCCACACCAGCATCAATCCAGTCCATAGGATACTGCCCAAGAGTGAACGTTGCAGTAAACATGACAAAGAGAATGAGGAAGAAAAGCGGGAAGCCCAGATACTTATTCGTTAGTATTTTGTCTACTTTGCGAGTGGTAGTATAAGTATCTTTACCTTCGCCTGTGGTATATTTAGCCTCTTGCAACGCTCCGTGAATGAAACCATACTTAGCGTCCATGATAGCCGTTTCGCTATCTTTACCCGTCTCTTCCTTTACTCTTTTTGCCGTTTCGTCGCGGTGTTGCATTATCTCTTTGGCCTCCGAGAAAGTAGAAACAAGCTTTTCGGTTTCCTCATCGTTCTCCAATAGCTTAATCGCAAGGTAGCGCGTAGAGTACTTTTGCTTAATATCAGGTTCACGTTTCAAGTGTTCCTTTATTTCGGCAATACCATTTTCGAGTTCGTGTCCGTGGTTGATGTGAATGTGTCGGTATAGCGGAGAGTCGCCATCTTTGCCCTCATAGATCTGTATTACCGTTCTGAATAGGTCCTCAACGCCCCTTCCCGACTTGAACACAGTGGGCACCATAGGCACTCCAAGCAGCGTTCCGAGCTTCTTATAGTCGATGTTGTCGCCCCTGTTTTCTACCTCGTCGTACATGTTTAACGCACATACCATAGGTACATGCATATCAATTAGTTGCGTAGTAAGGTAGAGGTTACGCTCGAGGTTCGATGCATCGATAACGTTGATAACGATGTCTGGCGTCTTCTCAACGATTTGTTTGCGCACGTAAAGTTCCTCTGGACTGTAAGCAGAAAGACTATATGTGCCTGGCAAATCGACCAATTCGAAGTGGTAGCCCAGCATATCGGTGTAGCCATACTTGGCATCTACCGTAACGCCCGAGTAGTTTCCGACACGTTCGTGCGCTCCCGAAGCAAAGTTAAAGAGCGATGTTTTGCCGCAGTTAGGGTTGCCCACGAGCGCCACATTGATGGTGTGGTGCTTTCGGTTAGCCACTTTCACAGCCTCGTCGGGCGTAAGTGCGGGTTCAAAAGGGTCGTTAGGGTCGGCCTCAATAGCGGGGTTGTATTGAGTGTTATCCATTGTGTTACGAGGCGTTGCGTCCACAGCCATCACCTCAATCAAGTCTGCTTCGCTGTGTCGGAGGCTTACCTCGTAGCCCATAATGCGGTATTTCACAGGGTCTTGTAGCGGAGCATTGAGGAGTACTTTCACCTCTTTTCCGTTGATAAACCCCATCTCTATGATTCGTTTTCTGAAGCCTCCATGTCCCGAAACCTTAACTATGATACCCGTTTCGCCTGTCTTCAGTTCTGATAACTTCATAATCTTGTCCTTTAAAACAAAAGTAATGCGATGGCAGGTATTAGCAACTTGCAGACTGATACCCCCAAAGCCACTTAACTACTACAAAGATACAAAGAAATCGTTGTAGGGAAAACATCGTCTACTTAAAACTTTATCAAAATACCTAATAATGGGGATAGGTTACCATTTCTTTTACAATGGAGGTGCAAAGGGTAGGTAGAAGATGTTAAATAATTGTCGTTCTGTATAACCGAGTTATTGATTTTTCTGTACCTTTGCAGCAATAAAACCGTGTTATGACACTTTTTCGACTCAGAAATAAGCCTGCAAAGAGCGAATAACAAGTATTAAAACAACATATATGAAACTTACAGAACAACGCAGTAGCATGCTTCATGGAGTCCTTTTAATGGCACTTTTTGCATGTGCTGCCTTTTATCTCGGCGACATGGAGTTTGCCAAAATCCTGTCGTTTTCGCCAATGATAATCGGTATTATCCTTGGTATGCTTTACGCTAACAGCCTGAGAAACAACCTACCAGAGACGTGGACACCTGGTATTGTATTCTGTTCGAAACGCATCTTACGCTTCGGTATCATTCTCTACGGCTTTAAATTAACCTTCCAAGACATCACTGCTGTTGGCTTACCAGCCATCATTATCGATGCCATTGTAGTAACCGTAACCATTCTGCTCGGTCTTTTCGTGGGCAAATTGCTAAAGATGGACCGCAGCATAGCGTTGCTTACAGCCTGCGGAAGTGCCATTTGTGGAGCGGCAGCCGTTATGGGTGTGGACGGCGCAATACGTCCGAAGCCCTACAAAACCGCTGTTGCCGTAGCCACAGTAGTTATCTTTGGCACCCTCTCCATGTTCCTTTATCCCGTTCTTTATCGTGCTGGCGTGTTCGATTTGCCCGCTCAACAGATGGGTATTTTCGCTGGTTCTACCATACACGAAGTAGCCCACGTAGTAGGAGCAGGCAATGCAATGGGAGCCGCAATCAGCGATAATGCCATCATAGTAAAGATGATTCGCGTTATGATGTTGGTTCCTGTGCTACTCGTTATCGCCTTTTTTGTGGCAAAAGATGTTGCCAATCGCGAACAGACAGAGGGTAAGAAGAGCAAAATACAGGTGCCTTGGTTTGCCATAATGTTCCTACTTGTAATCTGTTTCAATAGTTTTAACCTGTTGCCCGAGCCAGTTGTGAAAGGCATTGTAACCTTAGACACCTTCCTTTTGACGATGGCTATGACGGCATTAGGAGCAGAAACAAGCATAGATAAGTTTAAGAAAGCAGGTTTTAAACCTTCTTGTTGGCAGCCATTATCTATTGTTGGCTCATAGGAGGCGGCTATTGTCTGGCCCGTTTCGTAGTTCCAATGCTCATGTAAAGATAGCGAAAGCACAGCAAAAGTCTGCTTTAGGGTGGGGAAGAATTGTGCTTTTCAGAATCGAAAGTCCTTGTATTCGAGTGGTCAAATTAGGCTTTCGTTCCTTAAAATATTCGTTTTCATTTTTAACGATAAAGGCAATAACGCTTCTGTAAAATTGTAAACATTTTACAGAAGCGTATCTTTTGTGTAACATACTCGTTATCAGCATATTGCAATACCCCTTGTTTTACGTTGCAAAACAGCCTCTTTTGCACGGTAAAACAGGCCCTTTTGCGTTGCAATATAGGCTCTTTTGCAATGCGAAACCGATGCTATCGTTTTTCATTGATATTTTCTTTACAAAGAAGGAGCGGATTTATTCCTTTGTAGCTATATGTATTACATACTTGTTTTCTGCCCTTATTAAAAATAATTGTAAGGTGTAATAAGCATGAAAAGAATATTCATCAACTTGCTACACCCCATGTTGTGTTCTTCCAAACACACAAAATAAGGCGCGCTCCGAAAGAGGAACGCGCCCTTTTTGTAGATATATTAGTCAAATTTACCTTATGTAATTACAAGCGACCTTTATTGGCCTTGTCAATCATTTCCTTAGAAGCGTACAAGTAAACCTCTACTCTTCGGTTGGCTTGGCTGATGCGTTTGTTCTCAATAGGGTTTGAACTACCGAGTCCTTCAACGGTGCGAATCTGTCTTGAAGATACGCCATTGCTGCGCAAGAAAGACGATACCGCCTTAGCACGACGCTCTGATAGTGGAATATTTATATCGTCGTTACCCGATGCATCGGTGTATCCTTGAATGGCAACGTCGCAGTCGTTGTTCTGCTTCATAACGCCAGCGAACTTTGTTAAGTCATTTTTTGCAGAAGCATTGAGGGTAGAACTGTTGAGTGCGAAGAGGATTCCAGAGTCGAAAGTAACCTTGACACAATCGAAACCGTTAGCATCTTTAACTGTTTCAATCTTTGCATTGTCCACCTGTGATTGGGTTTGTTGCTTCACTTTGTCCATGTGACGACCGATGATAGCACCTGTTCCAGCACCTACTGCGGCTCCAATTGCAGCACCGATCATAGTGCCTTTCGTGTTTTTACCAATTACATTGCCCACGATACCGCCAAGAACGGCACCTGCTCCTCCGCCTGCTGCACCATAAGTTTGTTGGTTTGTTGCACAACTTGATACGAGAGTAGCGACACAAAGTCCAGCTGCTATTGTCTTTAAATTCTTCATAATGCGTATAACTTTAATTATTTTACTTTAATATATGCTCTCTGTAAGCTAAACGACTTACCGCTGTTATCCTGTTGAACTTGCTTGACGATTAGTCGTTACTTGCAAAACAAAGATACAACTATTTTGATTTTAATATGTCGTTTGCCAACATTTTTTTGTAATTTTGCACAAAGTTACGCCTATTGCGTAAACAAAAAGGAGGAAAATTCCTATTCCGTTGGGGAATTAACCTATAGTAATGAATAATAAGAAAAAGTTAATATAGATTATGGCAAAAGAACTAAAACATCTTACCAAGCGTGCTGAGAACTACTCACAGTGGTACAACGACTTGGTTGTTAAGGCTGAATTAGCCGAGCAATCGCCCGTCCGTGGCTGTATGGTAATTAAGCCTTACGGTTACGCTATATGGGAAAAGATGCAAGCACAGTTAGACAAAATGTTTAAAGAAACAGGTGCACAGAATGCTTATTTCCCCCTTCTTATACCGAAGAGCTTCCTTTCTCGTGAAGCTGAACACGTAGAAGGATTTGCCAAAGAGTGTGCCGTGGTTACACACTATCGCCTCCGTTCTAACGAGAAAGAGGGTGGAGTAGAGGTGGACCCAGCTGCTAAGCTTGAAGAAGAACTTATCATTCGCCCAACAAGCGAGACCATTATATGGAACACTTATAAGAATTGGATACACTCATATCGCGATTTACCATTGATGTGCAACCAGTGGTGCAACGTAATGAGATGGGAAATGCGTACCCGTCCTTTCCTCCGTACATCGGAATTCCTATGGCAAGAGGGCCACACAGCGCATGCAACACGCGAAGAAGCAGTAGATGAAGCAAAGAAAATGCTTAAGGTTTATGCCGACTTTGCCGAACAATGGCTCGCCATTCCTGTAGTGCAGGGCGTGAAAAGCGAGACCGAACGCTTCGCAGGAGCGTTGGATACATACACCATCGAGGCGATGATGCAAGACGGAAAGGCGCTACAGAGCGGCACATCGCACTTCCTTGGTCAGAACTTTGCTAAGTCGTTCGACGTTACTTTCCTTAATAAGGAGAACAAACCAGAATACGTTTGGGCTACATCATGGGGTGTAAGTACTCGTCTTGTAGGTGCGCTCATCATGACACACTCGGACGACAATGGTCTTGTACTGCCTCCAAAGATTGCTCCAATACAGGTTGTTATCGTGCCAATATTTAAGGGTGACGAGCAGTTAGCGGCTATTTCGGCGAAGCTTCAGCCTGTTATCGACGAGCTTCGTAAGCTCGGCATCAGCGTAAAGTACGACGATTGCGACAACAAACGACCTGGTTTCAAGTTCGCCGACTACGAACTCAAGGGCGTTCCTGTGCGTTTAGCAATGGGCGGACGCGACTTAGAGAACAACACTGTGGAGATTATGCGTCGCGATACATTAGAAAAAGAAAGCGTATCGTTCGACGGTATCGTTGAGCGCATAAAGAGTTTGCTCGACGATATCCAGGCTAACATCTTCCAAAAGGCATTGGATTTCCGCAACGCAAATATACATGAGTGCGACAATTATGCCGAATTTAAAGAGAAAGTAAAGGACGGTGGCTTCTATTTGTGCCACTGGGACGGTACAGTAGAGACTGAAGAGAAGATTAAAGAAGAGACGCAGGCAACCATTCGTTGCGTTCCATTCATGTTTGAACAAACCGAAGGCGTTGACATGGTGAGCGGAAAGCCTGCTAAACACCGTGTTATTATCGCACGTTCTTACTAAGAATAACCCACATTAACGATAAAGCCACGCTCCGTTTTGGGCGTGGCTTTTATTGTATATATATGCAAGAAAAGGGCTGTTGAGGCTCTCTCGCTTATTTGTTGAATATGTATGGCGTAACCATCTTGTTATCAGCGTGTTGCAATACCCATTGTTTTGCATCGCAAAAGCGCCTGTTTTGCACGGCAAAAGTGCCTATATTGTAACGCAAAACAGGCTCTTTTGGAAAACGAAAGCGGCAGTATTGTTTTGCGTTGTTATATTTATTGAGTTTTAGCCGTGCGTAGATGGATTTATATACACGTGTATATGAGCAAGTGGCATCGGCATTTTCGGAATTTTGAAGCTGTGGTTTGTGCTGGTTCGAGCGTTGATTTGGGTATAAAAGAATGTCCCAAAGATCGGACGAATCCAACCTTCGGGACGCATGAAAAAGTATAGAACCAATCTTAATATCGTGTTTTAGTGCATTACTTCTTGATGAACTTTAAAGTCTGGTTAGCCACCTTCACGAAGTAAACACCTGGTGTAAACTGAGAAACAGCAATGGTATTGCTACCTTCTTTGAGCGCTATTTCAGCCACCTTTGCACCTGTTGCGCTGTAGATGGTAGCTGTGCCAGCTTCTGTTGTTGCGATGGTTATATGCTCGTTTGCAACAGTTGGCTGAATACTAACGCCCTGGACACCCACAGTTTCAATGCCATTTGTAGTGCCTACTTCAAGATTACGTTCATCAAAACCTACAGGAATGTAGGCAGGTTGCTGTGGTAATTCGTCTACATTTACTACAATTCCTTCGTCGTCTGAATCGTAATTATTCGTTGCACCAGTATATTTAACTTTAGAACCCACGTAGAATGGCACGCAGTCCCAAGTATTGCAAACTTCCTTATCGCCTTCTATGTAGAGAATATTTACATAGTAACGTTTGTCTGTAAGCTTTGTGTGGTTCACCTTGAATTCTATAAATCCGCTTCCATACTTATCTATCTGGACATGCATAACACTTTCAAGAGCTGATATCTTAGCTTCTTTGCTTCCGTAAGAGTCGGTGATAAAGATTTTAACAAAGCCTTTAAAGCCTCTTGTTGAGTATAGATACGCCTTCACGGTAAGGTCAACTCCCTTTGCAACAGTGCAATATCTGCTGCCTACATACTTGTCTTTTTGATAGAAAATAGCCGAGTAAAGTCTTACATTACCCGTAGCAGGAGAAGGCTTTTGCCGTGGATGGATAATCAAAGAACATAAGTTCTCCGAGTTATGATATATAATCTTCTTTCCGTTGCCGTAAGCTATTGATAGTTTATAAGCACCTGGCTGCAAGCTGAGGAAGTTTTTGTTGTTGGTGTTGAACGCAAGTTTTGCCCATTGGCCAGCCTTAATTGCAATGCTGTCAGTGGCGATAGTAATACCATTTGCAAGTAGTTCAATCTTACCATTATAGTCTTCTTTTCCAATATTTTTAACAGGAAGTTCTATCTTAACAGCTTCTTTCACATAGGTATAAACGTTAGATGGAGTAGTTGTAGTTACAATATGAGGACCTACTGGAAAATCTTTAATGTTGATAATGCCAGCACTTTCGTCTATTGCTACCCATTTTCCATCGACTCTATAGCTAATGCGTAACTTGTAATTGCCAGTCTCAAAGTTGCTAAAATCAGTGTAGAAGTCGACTTCTTTAGTTTCTCCGCCTTCAATAAGAGATGCATGTCTGGTAGTTATACTTTTTGTTTCAGCGTTTGATCCCTCCTTAACAAAAGAGAGTTTGAGGTAGTAATGATATTTCGTTTTGCTGGTATTCTTCAGAGAAATGGTAAAATATTGTTGATTATCTCTGTAAAATTGAGCTGGTGTACAACCCCTTGCGATTGATAATTTGACCTTTTCTTCTACTACCGGTTGTGGTTTAATACCATCATTTGGCTTTAAATATCGTAGCATATAGTGGTTTCTATCGAATCGATAAGGTTCTACGCCAAGTCCTGTAGCAGTATATTCTATTAAATTAATATCTGTCCAACAGTTTGCATTGCTATTTTCTCCCCAATCAATGTGTACATAACCATCTTCAGCAAGGCCGTCAATAACGAAGTAAACAGTATAATACGGTGAGGATCCACTATATACTATAGGTCCGTAAGAAGTTAATTCGTCTTTAATTCCAGCTATCCATTCAGAGTAAGAGAAGTCGCTACGTCTCAACAATTGAACTCCTTTATCGTAGTTAAAGTTCTCAACCAATGTCTTAGGA
This sequence comes from Prevotella aurantiaca JCM 15754, assembly GCF_000614025.1. GTDB lineage: Bacteria > Bacteroidota > Bacteroidia > Bacteroidales > Bacteroidaceae > Prevotella > Prevotella aurantiaca. The sequence goes on along the minus strand of NZ_BAKF01000001.1, from coordinate 54,113 downwards.
GCATCAAACAGGTTTACTCTGCTACCACTATAAGATGGAGCGTCAAAGTTTGTTTTCACGCCATAAGCCACATCTCGCAGTAGACGACCAATATTCTCAGCTTGAATATTGGTTACTTTCTGACCTGTTTCGCGGTTTATTCCTTTGTAGTCTATACCTTCAGGCATGTTCTTCCAGTCGTATTCTAGTTGCTCGTCGTAGTTTAAACGCATCGTGTCACCCGTGTTTTCCCATAGATATTGTATAGATCCTTTGGGACGGGCAGGCCATTCGTGCCAGCGCATCACAGTTGCAAGAGCAGTTGCAATGGGGCCTGTCATAGATTTGGTACGTTTACCTTCTTTTGTATAATAAGGGCAATAGAGGTTGAAAGGATATCGTTCTCCCCAGCTGATGGGCGATTTTCGTCTGATTTTACGATTACTTTTCTCAACTTCAAGTAATGGTTCTATAATAGGTATTACATCGTGATATCTCGTAGCCCTTGCGAGTTTCTGATACGATTCAGAGGGTTTGTCTTCCAAATTCTGCTGTGCCCACTCTATTTGATCGACGAAATCGTTGAACAATCCACTCATTGCGGGATTGCTTTCGATAAGATCTTCGTCGAGATAACCTTTATCAGCGTATGCCAAAACGGCGCGCGTACGCGTGTCGCCCGATATTACAACGAAGCCTTGGTTGTTGCCTCGGTTGATGATATAGTACGGACGGGTGCTTGTTGAAGCGTTGTTTTGCGATTGATAACTCATCTTCAACAGTGCTTTTTTACTCTTAGAGACATTGAAGAAGTTCTCTGCTAACTGCTTAGCCTTCTGCGGTTGAATAGGCTCAGCTACTGTTGCTACACTTAATCCGAGTAGTAGCGTAAGAAACGATAAATGCTTTTTCATAAATAGTTAAGTTAAATGATTGTTTGTTGAAAGTGCATTCCACGAATGTTACCATAGTTGAGAGGACAAAACCACCTATGTGTTCCGTTCCCAGCGTGCTTTTTTACATGTGCGAAATGCCCTGTATATAGACTGATTCTACCTCTTTCTACACTGAAAAATGTGTCTCATCAAATTGGATAAAGTATTCAATGCCCCTTTTACGGGGCATGAATACTGAGCTTTCCTAAGTACCGATTGGTTTTCTCAAGCGGATTTTCTTTCTGCTTTTTAATCTACGTTTTGAAATAAAAATAATGTAACTTTCTTTAAAAACCTCTTATATTTTATGACATCTGAAAAGGTTATACATTTAGACGATGGTTGTTACGTTCGTGTATACCTTATTTTTCTAATGCAAATCTATGCATTTCTTATGAATAATGCAACTTTGCAAAGTGAAAAATATTAAATGTTTCTATAAGTTTTGTAAATATAATAGTAATTAAATCTTATCTGTTTTTTACTGCCTTTTTACGACGATGAAAGTGCATCAGAGGCTTATAAAAACACTGGAAAAGTTACAAATGCTACCCATACAATACCTATGGTGTAACTATCACGTTATCAATGAGTTGCAATACCCATTGTTTTGCGTTGCAAAAGTGCCTGTTTTGCACGGCAAAAGAGCCTATATTGCAACGTAAAACAGGCTCTTTTAGAAAACGAAAGCGCCACTACTATTTAGTGTTGTAATGTTTACAGTTGATATGAAGTACTACGATGTATTTAAATTCATGTCTGTGTGTGCACACAAAACATATTTTTTCGGAATATTGATGCTGTGATTTTAGATTACTGATATATTGTTTCGGAGATAAAAGAAAGTCCCGAAAGTCGGACAAAACCAACCTTCGGGACCTATATAAAAATTCAGAACCAATCTTAAATTAGTATTTTAAAGGATTACTTCTTGATGAACTTCAAAGTCTTGTTAGCCACTTTCACGAAGTAAACGCCAGGTGTAAACTGAGAAACAGCAACGGTATTGTTACCTTCTTTGAGTACTATTTCAGCCACCTTAGCACCAGTTGTGCTGTAAATGTAAGCCATACCAGCTTCAGCAGTAGCGATAGTTACATTCTCGCTTGCTACAGTTGGGAATAGGCTAACGCCCTGAACGTCGATAGTTTCGATAGCTGTAGCTTCGCCAACAACGAGGTTCTTCTCTTCAGCACCTACAGGAATGTATGTAAAACCATCTGTAAAGTCGTCTACATATACAGTGAATCCCTTGTCGCTTTGATTGTTTGCGCCATCGTTATTGTATGAATTGTAGTAAGAACTTACGTAGAATGCAATCGCATCATAAGTCTTGCAGATATCCTTAGTACCATCGTTGTAGCTTACATTGATATAGTAACGGCTGCCAGTAAGGTATGCCTTGTCGAATGAAACTTCAACATATCCGCTGCCATACTTGTCAATATTGACGTTCTTAACTACCTCGAGAGCGCTGTTTGTAGCCGCTTTGCTGCCGTAGCTGTCGCTCATAAACACCTTAACAGGACCATTAAAGCCGTTTGAAGAGTATAGATAAGCCTTTACAGTGAGGTCAGAATTTCTTGAAACAGTGCAGTACTTAGAACCCTTATATCTACCATTCTGATAGAAGAAAGCAGAGTTTATTCTTACATCACCGACTGAAGGAGTAGGCTGTTGCTTAGATTTGATGATGAGTTTACCTAAGTTTGCTGTGTTAGCATACATTACTCTTTGACCATTTCCATAAGCTACTGTCAATGTATATTCACCTGCTTTCAGTCTGTTGAAGGCTGTAGTGTTAGTTGTAAATACGAGTATAGCATCGGCATCGCTCTTGATTGATTGATTACCTTCAGCGATAGGAGAGCCGTTAGCAAGCAATTGGATTTTGCCATTGAAGTCTTCATCGCCTTGGTTAGCTACAGGAATTTCAACTCTAACCGCCTCTTGTTCGAAGGTAGAGAGTGTAGGAAGCACTGCAGTAGCTACGATACGAGCGCCAATAGCCTTATTATTAACAGTGATTTGGCCCGCACTTGCATCGATTTCCTTCCAGTTTCCGTTGCTAACATAGCTAATACGCAAGTCGTATTTGCCTCTTTGCACCTTGCTAAAGTCTGCATAGAACACAACAGTTTTGCTTCCGTTCTTGTCTATATAAACCTTTGAAGCCGACTTACCAAGGTCGTATTCGCCGTTACCGCCCTCTTTTTTAGCTGCGAGTTTAAGGTAATCGTAGTAGCCTTGTGTACCTGTGTACTTCACACCGATAGCTATTTTCTGTCCAGCTTCTTGGCTAAAGGCAGTTTGTTCGCACTGTTTTGCGATAGAGAACTGGTCTTTTATTTCAGGAGTTGGCTCTGGTTTAGGCTCTGGTTTAGCATTTCCGATAGTGATTTGACCAGCATTTTGGCTAATTTCAACCCATTTTCTTTCATCTTTAGAGTAACTTACGCGAATGTCATAAGTACCTTCTTGATAACCAGAAAGGTCTACTAAGAATTGATAATCGCGTTCTCCGTTACCATCAATAAACATGTTATATGACTGCTCTAAAGTTCTATAGTCGTTTCTTCCAGCCTTGCTGATTAACAAACGGAATGCTCCATAGAATGCTTGAGTGCGATGATTCTTAATTCTAATAGAGATGCTTTGGTTTCTTTCCTTCTGATATCTGGTCTGAGATAAGCCACCAACTAAAGTGATTTGTTCGAATTTTGTACCGTCAGATGGCTTCAAATAGCGCAACATCTGATGGTTGCGGCTGAACGCTCCAACGCCTCCGCCATCGTATTGCGTTTCTGGTTCGAGCACATCAATAGAACTCCAGCAGTTAGAAGCGTAGTTCCAACCCCAGTCAACGTGTACGTATTTGTCCTCAGCGAGGCCGTCTATCACGAAGCAATGGCCTCCGCGGCTTGATTGTCCACCATATACGACAGGGCCATAGTTATTCAATTCGTCTTGAATACCAGCCCACCAAGCATCGATAGAGTAGTTAGTACGTGTTAAACACTCCAGTCTGCCATCGTAATCGAAGTTCTCTATCAATGTAGGAACAGCATTGAAAAGAATTGCTCCACTACCTCCTCTTGATGAAATATTAAAGTTCATTTGTACGGCATAGCCTACATCGCGCAACAAACGACCGATGTTGTCGGCTTGTTTTTCGGTAACTCTCTGACCAGTTACGCGGTCGTTACCTTTTGCATCAATACCTTCTGGCATGATGTTCCAGTCGTAAGCGGGCTGCTCATCGTAGTTAATGCTCATCTTTTTGCCTGTACTTCTCCATGTATATTCGGTAGATCCCTTTGGACGAGCGGGCCATTCGTGCCAACGAAGTACGGTAGAGATACCAGTAGCTACACAGCCTGACACTGTCTTTTCAGATTCATCATATTGGTTCATCATCGTTGGGCTGTAAAGATTGAAAGGCCATCGCTGTCCCATACTGATAGGAGTAGCGCGCTTTTGAGCACGGTTGCTCTTTCTTACCTCCAATAATGGTTCGATAATATGACGTGGTTCTTTGAAGTCTTGCCGTGCAGCGAGCATCTTATACGATTTAGATGGAACGTCCTTAACGTTTTGTATGGCCCATTCTATCTGTTCTTCGTACTCGATAAACATGCCTTGAATTGATTGATGATTAAGGATATCTTCTTCATTTAGATGTCCTTTTTCAGAGTAAGCCAAGACTGCGCGTGTACGCGTATCGCCTGAAATAACAACGAAACCTTGGTCGTTGCCTTTATTGATAACGTAGTAAAGGCTATTGCCAGTAGTTGCATCGCCTTGTGGTTGATAACTAATCTTCAACGGAGCTCTATTGTTTTTAGAACTATTTCCGAAGAAATTTGCTGCTAACTGCTTTGCCTTTTGTGGTTGAATAGGCGCAGCTACTGTTGTTACGCTCAATCCAAATAGAAGCGTAAGTAACGGATAATGCTTTTTCATAAATAGCTAAGTTTAATGATTGTTTGTTTAAAGCGCATCACAATATTCCTATAGCAACGGACAAATCAGACCCTATGCATAACGTGTTCGCATGCTTAATGGCATGTGAATATGCTTTGTTTTAAGATTGGTTTTGTATCTTTCTAAGCAAAAAGATTGTTCCGAAAGATAGATAAATATATTTTATGACTTTCTATCGGTCATGGATACCCAACTCTCCCAAGTGCCGAATGCTACCAGCATACGGTTTTAATGTAAGCTTTTCTCTTCATGATGATAAATTAAATTGATGTAACTCTCGTTTTAAACTCTCTCGTATCTTATGACAATTGCGAAGATTATAAATTTAGATGATGGTCATGATGATGACTAATATCTCGCAAAACAATCGCAAATATATACATTTATTCTTAATAATGCAACTTTTTCAAAGGGAAAAGATATAATATTTATAGAACTTTTACTGATGTTATCATTCCATAATTTTAGCTGTTTAATTCTGCATTCATACTATGGTTAAATATCACGAACGAGGTTATAAAAATACTGTAATAGTTCCAATAACTACCCATTCAATACCCATGACGTAACTATCAGGCTGTCAATGCGTTGCAATACCCATTGTTTTGCGTTGCAAAAGTGCCTGTTTTGCACGGCAAAAGAGCCTATATTGCAACGCAAAACAGGCTCTTTTGGAAAACGAAAGCGATGCTATTGTTTTACGTTGTAATCTTTACAGCAGTTTCAACGTTAGAATATGAATTAAAATTCATGTTTATGTTGGCATGCTACATCGGTTTTTTCGGAAGGTTCGCAGTGCGGTTTGAAGTTGTTGGAGTGGTGTATTATGTGTAAAAGAAAGTCCCGAAAGTCGGACCATTCCAACCTTCGGGACCTATATAAAAATTCAGAACCAATCTTAATATAGTTTATACTGAATTACTTTTTGATGAACTTCATGGTCTTGTTTGCCACCTTCACGAAGTAAACGCCAGGTGTAAACTGAGATACTGCAATAGTGTTGTTACCCTCTTTGAGAGAGAACTCTGCTACTTTAGCACCTGTTGCGCTGAAGATATTAGCCATTCCAGCTGTTGTAGTTGCTATGGTTATAGTTTCGCTTGCTACAGTTGGGTTGAGGCTAATGCTCTCAACAGCGATGTTTTCGATACCATCTGTTGTGCCCACTTCGAGGTTTTCTTCGTTTGCACCAACAGGCATGTAAGTTTCACCGCACTTGATTCCGTTTACATTTACTGTAATACCCTTATCGCTTGGATAGTAGTTTGCAGTTGAATTGTTGTACGATGTCTTTGTATTTACATAGAAAGCGATGCCGTCCCAGTTCTTGCAAACGTTCTGCTTACCATCGTTATAAACGAGGTTTACATAGTAACGGCTGCTTGTAAGGTCAGCTTGCTTAACGTTAAACTCAACGTATCCGTTGCCATTCTTGTCTATCTTAATGTTCTTAACGCTTTCGAGAGCAGCGTTGTTGCCCGATGTCTTGCCGTAAGAGTCGGTAACAAACAACTTAACAGAGCCTTCGAAGCCGTTTGAAGAATATAGATATGCTTTAATAGTGAGGTCCGCATTCTTTGAAATAGTGCTGTACTTAGAACCTACATACTTGCCATTCTGATAGAATAATGCAGAGTTTAGTCTTACATCACCGCTTGCATAATATGGGTTTTGGTCAGACTTGATAACGAGTTTACCTAAGTTTGCTGAGTTACCATAAGTCATAGTCTGTCCATTTCCATAAGTAATTGTCAATGTATAAGTACCTGGACGCAAGTTACGGAAGTTTGTAGTGTTCGTGCTGAATGCAAGAGTTAGTCTGTCACCAGCTATCATTTTGAGGTTACCACCAGATATAGAGGTGCCATTTGCACGCAAATCTATTCTGCCATTGTAGTCTTCGTCGCCATCATTCATCACTGGAACTTCTATTCTAACAGCCTCTCCTTCATAGGTAGAGATGGTATTAAGTGGTGAAGTAACGATTAGTTTAGAACCTATTGATCTGCTGCTGATGGTGATACGGCCTGCAGTTTCGCTCACTTCTTTCCATTGATTGTCGCTTACATAGTTAATGTATAAGTCGTAATTGCCCTTTTCTAAGTTTCTAAGATCAGCGTAGAAGTTGATATCTTTAGTTGCTCCGCTACGAACATACATCGTGTTAGCAGTTGTTGTAAGGTTGGTTGCATATCTTGAACCTTCCTTAACAGCAACGAGCTTGAAGTAGTTGTTGTATGAAGCATTGCTGATATTCTTAACAGAAACAGTCATACGTTGGTCAGCTTCTTGATAGAATTGAGCTGGCGAAACAGTTCTAACGATAGAGAATAGGTTCTCTTCTTCTGGGTTAGGCTGTGGGTTAGGCTCTGGATTTGGGTTAGGATTTACATCGCCATTAGGTCTCAAATAGCGCAACATTTGGTGGTTACGGTTGAACGCACCAATGCCTCCGCCGATGCCATGGCCGCCACCTGGCTCGAGAACATCGATTGAAGTCCAGCAGTTAGAGTTATTGTTCCAACCCCAATCAACGTGCACATATCTGTTCTCTGTAAGTCCGTCTACAACGAAACAGTGGCCTCCGCCTCTTGAATAACCAACGTAAACAACAGGTCCGTAGTTGGTTAATTCGTCTTGAATACCAGCCCACCATGCAGCGTCAGAGAAACGTGAACGAGTTAAGAACTGTAATCTTGCATCGTAACCGAAGTTGTTTACCAATGTAGTAGGAGCCAAATTAAGGAATGTACCACTACCTCCTGTCTCTGCAGGACCGAAGTCCATCTTAACACCATAGCCTACATCGCGCAACAAACGACCGATGTTATCAGCTTGAGCTTCGGTTATTTCTCTACCTGTTCTGTTGTCTCTTCCGTAAGCATCTACACCTTCTGGCATGTTATTCCAGTCGTAAGCAGGCTGCTCATCATAGTTAATGGCCATTCTTTTGCCTGTAGATTCCCATGTATAAGAGGTATATCCCTGTGGGCGAGCAGGCCATGCGTGCCAACGCATAACGGTTGCAATACCCGTTGCAACACAGCCAGATACAGTCTTATATCTACGTCCGTTGTCAACAATATTAGGACTATAGAGGTTGAAAGGCCAGTCTTGTCCCCAGCTAATAGGTGTCGCACGATTTACATTACGATTGCTTTTCTCTACCACCAATAATGGTTCTATAAGGTGGCGTGGCTCTTTGAAGTCGTTACGAGCAGCAATAACTTATAAGATTCAGATGGTTTGTCTTCTATATTCTGCTGTGCCCACTCGATTTGCTCGGCAAATTCGATGAACATACCATTGATAGAAGGGTGGCTATGGATAGCTTCTTCATCGAGATAGCCCTTGTCAGAGTAAGCCAAAATAGCACGCGTACGTGTATCACCAGATACTACAACAAAGCCTTGGTTGTCGCCTCTGTTGATAACATAGTAAAGACTGTTGCCACTTTTAGTGTCGTCTGGTGCTTGATAACTCATCTTCAGCTTTGCTCCACCGTTCTTAGAGCCTTTGAAGAAGTTCTCTGCTAACTGCTTAGCCTTCTGTGGTTGGATAGGCGCAGCTACTGTAGTTACGCTTATTCCAAGTAGAAGCGTAAGAAACGAAAAATGCTTTTTCATAAATAGCTAAGTTTAATGATTTTTTGTTTAATGCACATTTCACGAATGTTATGGTAGCTGTGAGTACGCAAGACCCTATGCATAGCGTACTCGCATGCTATCTTTACACGTGGAATATGCCCTGTATTAAGACTGGTTTTGTATCTTTCTAAAGTAGAAAGAATCTTTCGAAAGATAGGTAATTATATTTTATGACTTTTAATTTGTCATGGATACCCAACTCTTCCATGCTCCGAATGCACCCGCAAACGGTTTTAATATAACCTTTTCTGTTCATGATGATAAAATAAATTAATGTAACTCTCGTTTAATTCTCTCTTGTAACTTATGACATTTGCGAGGATTGTATAATGTGCTGATGTTTGTGATGATGTATAAAATCTCGCATTACGTTTGCGAATATAAATATTTATTGCGAACAATGCAACTTTGAAAGTAAAAAAATAGATTTTGTTTACATTAGTTTTGTAAAAATAATAGTTATTAAAGCATATTTGTTTTGTACCACCTTATTATAATAACAAAACTTCATTTATAAGGTTAAAAAAAGGCTGTAATAGTTCCAATAACTACCCATTCAATACCCATGACGTAACTATCAGGCCGTCAATGCGTTGCAATACCCATTGTTTTGCGTTGCAAAAGTGCCTGTTTTGCACGGCAAAAGAGCCTATATTGCAACGCAAAACAGGCTCTTTTAGAAAACGAAAGCGATACTACTATTTTGTGTTGTAATCTTTACAGCAGTTTAAGCGTTAGAAAATGAATTTAAATTCATGTGAAGACGAGCATGCTGCATCGACTTTTTCGGTGCATCAATAATGTGTTTCCAGATAGTGGGGGAGATTATTTAGGTGCAAAAGAAAGTCCCGAAAGTCGGACAATTCCAACCTTCGGGACCTATATAAAAATTCAGAACCAATCTTAATATAGTTTATACTGGATTATTTCTTAACGAACTTCAAGGTCTTGTTAGCAACCTTTACGAAGTAAACGCCAGGTGTAAACTGAGACACTGCAATAGTGTTGTTACCCTCTTTGAGAGAGATTTCAGCCACCTTAGCACCAGCAGCGCTGAAGATATTAGCCATACCTGCTTCAGCAGTTGCTATGGTTATTGTCTCGCTTGCTACTGTTGGGTAGAGGCTTGCGCTTTGAACAGCAACATTTTCGATGCCGTTTGTTTCGCCAGCAACGAGGTTTTCGTTGTTTGCACCTACTGCAATGTACTTGTCGCCGAACTTAGCTCCGTTTACATTTACTACTGTACCCTTGTCGCCAGGATAGGTGTTTGTAGTTGTACCGTAGTAAGAATCGTATGCGCTTACATAGAAAGCAACGCCGTCCCAAGTTCTGCAGATGTCCTTCTTACCATCGTTATAAACGAGGTTTACATAGTAACGGCTGCTTGTAAGTTCGCTTTGCTTAACTGTAAACTCAACATAACCGCTGCCATACTTATCCATTTGAATGTTCTTAACGCTTTCGTGAGCTGCGCTGCTGCCCGATGTCTTGCCGTAAGAGTCGGTAATAAACAACTTAACAGCACCTTTGAAGCCGTTTGAAGAATAGAGGTATGCTCTGATAGTGAGGTCAGCATTCTTAGAAACAGTGCTGTACTTAGAACCTACATACTGGCCATTCTGATAGAAGAATGCAGAGTTTAGTCTTACATCACCAGTTGCAGTAGCAGGTTGTTGCTTAGACTTGATGATGAGAGTACCTAAGTTTGCAGAGTTACCATAGGTTACACTTTGACCGTTACCATAAGTAATTGTCAAGTTATATGTACCTGCCTTCAAGCTTTGGAAGTTTCTTGTGTTAGTGCTGAATGCAAGTGTTGCACGCTCTTCAGCGTTCAATGTAACTTCGCCACCAGAGATAACAGTACCATTAGCACGCATTTCGATGTTGCCATTGAAGTCTGCATCGCCTGCGTTCATTACAGGAACTTCGATTCTAACAGCCTCGCCAACGAATGTAGTAACGGTTGGAAGAGCTGAAGTAGCTACCACCTTAGCACCTGTTGAACGGCTGCTGATAGTCATGCGGCCTGCGCTTTGCTCCATTTCAGTCCACTTACCGTTGCTTACATAGCTAATACGTAGGTCGTAATTGCCCTTCTCTAAGTTTCTAAGATCAGCGTAGAAGCTGAGTTCTTTAGTTGAACCGCTACCAACATATACCTTTTGTGGAGTTGTTGTAAGGTTGGTTGCGTAAGAAGAACCTTGCTTAACAGCAGAGAGCTTGAAGTAGCTGTTGTATGTAACGTTGCTGATATTCTTAACAGAAACAGTCATACGTTGGTCAGCTTCTTGGTAGAACTGAGCTGGAGAAACAGTCTTAACGATAGAGAATACACCCTTTGTATCAGGTGTTGGCTGTGGCTTTGGCTCTGGTTGTGGGTTAGGATTAACCTCACCATCTGGCTTCAAATAGCGCAACATTTGGTGTCCGCGGTTGAACGCACCAATGCCTCCGCCGATGCCATGGTCGCCACCTGGCTCAAGAACATCGATTGAAGTCCAGCAGTTAGAAGAGTAGTTCCAGCCCCAATCAACGTGTACATATCTGTTCTCTGCAAGTCCGTCAACAACGAAACAGTGGCCTCCGCCTCTTGAATAACCAGCATAAACGATAGGTCCGTAGTTGGTTAACTCGTCTTGAATACCAGCCCACCATGCTGCGTCAGAGAAGTTCTGACGTGAAATACAACGTAATCTGCCGTCGTAGTTAAAGTTGTTTACCAATGTAGCAGGAGCATAAGTAAGGAATGTACACTACCTCCTGTTTGTGCAGGACCGAAGTCCATCTTAACACCATAGCCTACATCGCGCAACAAACGACCGATGTTGTCAGCCTGAACTTCAGAAAGTTTACGACCTGTTCTGCGGTCATTACCACGGCCATCTACACCTTCTGGCATGTTAGTCCAGTCGTAAGCAGGTTGCTGATCGTAGTTGATTGCCATTCTTTCGTCTGTAGATTCCCATGTATAAGATGTAGATCCTTTTGGACGAGAAGGCCATGCGTGCCAACGCATAACGGTTGCAATACCAGTTGCAACACAGCCAGATACAGTCTTATATCTACGTCCTCTGTCTACAACAGTAGGGCTATAGAGGTTGAAAGGCCAGTCCTGACCCCAGCTAATAGGTGTCGCACGGTTTACGTTACGGTTGCTTTTTTCTACTACCAATAATGGTTCGATAAGGTGGCGTGGCTCTCTGAAGTCGCCACGAGCAGCTAATAACTTATAAGATTCAGATGGTTTGTCTTCTATATTCTGCTGTGCCCACTCGATTTGTTCAGCGAATTCGATGAACATACCGTGGATAGAAGGGTTCTCGTGAATTGCTTCTTCATCGAGATAACCTTTGTCAGAGTAAGCCAAAATAGCACGCGTACGTGTATCTCCAGATACAACTACGAAACCTTGGTTATCGCCTCTATTGATAATGTAGTAAAGGCTGTTACCATTTTTGGTCTCGTCTGGTGCTTGATAACTCATCTTCAACTTTGCTCCACCGTTCTTAGAGCCTTTGAAGAAGTTCTCTGCTAACTGCTTAGCCTTCTGTGGTTGGATAGGCGCAGCTACTGTTGTTACGCTCATTCCAAGTAGGAGCGTAAGAAACGAAAAATGCTTTTTCATAAATAGCTAAGTTTAAAAATTGTTTTTTAGAGCTATATTTCCCGTATGTTTCCATAGCTTTGGGCACACAAGACCCTATGCATAGCGTGTCCGCATGCTATCTTTACATGTGAAATATGCTCTGTATTAAGACTGGTTTTGTATCTTTCTACACTCAAAGTGTCTATTGAAAGACAGGTAAATATATTCTATGATTGTTTAATGGGTCATGGTTACCCAACTTTCCCAAGTACCGGATGTTTCCAACATACGGAATTTGTGTAAGCTTTTTTATTCATGATGATAAATTAAATTAATGTTACTCTCGTTTAATACTCACTTATTTTTATGACATTTGCGAAGATTATATATTTAGATGATGGTTGTAATGATGTCTAAAATCTCGCAATACGGAAGCAAATTTATACATTTATTATTAACAATGCAACTTTGTAAAGTGAAAAAGATTAAAAGTTTGCATAAGTTTTGCAAATATAATAGTAATTAAAGCATATTTATTTTATATTGCCTTTTTACTACGATTAAATTGCCTCAATAAAGCTAAGAAAATGCTGTAAAAGTTCCAATTGCTACCCATACAATACCTATGGTGTAACTATCTTGTTATCAATGAGTTGCAATACCCATTGTTTTGCGTTGCAAAAGTGCCTGTTTTGCACGGCAAAAGAGCCTATATTGCAACGCAAAACAGGCTCTTTTGGAAAGTGAAACCGATACTGCTGTTTTGAATTATAATTTTTACAGCAGTTTTAGAATTGTCAAACGACTACATATTTATGTATATGCACACGGCTAACACATGGTCTTTTTGAATATTGATGATAAGGTTTGAGGTCATCGGAGTCTATCTTTTCTTTTAAAAGAAAGTCCCGAAAGTCGGACAATTCCAACCTTCAGGACCTATATAAAAATTCAGAACCAATCTTAATATAGTTTATACTGGATTATTTCTTAACGAACTTCAAGGTCTTGTTAGCAACCTTTACGAAGTAAACGCCAGGTGTAAACTGAGACACTGCAATAGTGTTGTTACCCTCTTTGAGAGAGATTTCAGCTACCTTAGCACCAGCAGCGCTGAAGATATTAGCCATACCTGCTTCAGCAGTTGCTATGGTTATTGTCTCGCTTGCTACTGTTGGGTAGAGGCTTGCGCTTTGAACAGCAACAGTTTCGATGCCGTTTGTTTCGCCAGCAACGAGGTTTTCGTCGTTTGCACCTACTGCAATGTAAGCGTCACCGTAAGTAATATCCTTTACTTTTACTTCGATTCCCTTGTCGCTTGGATAGTCGTTTGCACTGGTTCCGTTGTAAGAATTGTATGCACTTACATAGAAAGCAACGCCGTCCCAAGACTTGCAGATGTCCTTCTTACCATCGTTATAAACGAGGTTTACATAGTAACGGCTGCCTGTAAGTTCGCTTTGCTTAACTGTAAACTCAACATAACCGCTGCCATACTTGTCTAACTTGATGTTATTAACGCTTTCAAGAGCAGCGCTGTTGCCTGCTGTCTTGCCGTAAGAGTCGGTGATAAACAACTTAACAGAGCCTTCGAAGCCGTTTGAAGAGTATAGGTATGCTCTTACAGTGAGGTCAGCATTCTTTGAAATAGTGCTGTACTTAGAACCTACATATCTGCCATTCTGATAGAAGAAAGCAGAGTTTAGTCTTACATCACCTGTAGAAATAACTGGATTTTCCTTAGACTTGATGATGAGAGAACCCAAGTTTGCTGAGTTACCATAGGTTACACTTTGACCATTTCCATAAGAAATTGTCAAGGTATAAGTACCTGGTTTCAAGCTTTGGAAGTTTCTTGTGTTAGTGCTGAATGCAAGTGTTGCACGCTCAGAAGCTGACAATGCAACTTCACCACCAGCGATAACAGTACCATTAGCACGCATTTCAACGTTGCCATTGAAGTCTGCGTCGCCTGTGTTCATTACAGGAACTTCGATTCTAACAGCCTCTCCAACGAATGTAGTAACGGTTGGAAGAGCTGAAGTAGCTACCACCTTAGCACCTGTTGAACGGCTGCTGATAGTCATACGGCCAGCACTTTCCTCCATTTCAGTCCACTTACCGTTGCTTACATAGCTAATACGTAGGTCGTAATTGCCCTTCTCTAAGTTTCTAAGGTCAGCGTAGAAGCTGAGTTCTTTAGTTGAACCGCTACCAACATATATCTTATTAGGAGTTGTTGTAAGGTTGGTTGCGTAAGATGAACCTTGCTTAACAGCAGAGAGCTTGAAGTAGCTGTTGTATGCAACGTTGCTGATATTCTTAACAGAAATAGTCATACGTTGGTTAGCTTCTTGGTAGAACTGAGCTGGAGAAACAGTCTTAACAACAGAGAATACACCCTTTGTATCAGGTGTTGGCTGTGGTTTTGGCTCTGGTTTTGGCTCTGGGTTAGGATTTGGATTAGGGTTTACATCGCCGTCAGGTCTAAAGTAACGCAACATTTGATGGCCGCGATTGAACGCTCCAATGCCTCCTCCGATGCCGTGTTCGCCACCTGGTTCGAGTACATCGATAGATGTCCAGCAGTTAGAAGAGTAGTTCCAACCCCAGTCAACGTGTACGTATCTGTTCTCAGCGAGACCGTCTACCACGAAGCAATGGCCTCCGCCGTTTGAGTAACCAGCGTAAACAATAGGGCCATAGTTGGTCAATTCGTCTTGAATACCAGCCCACCAAGCTGCGTCAGAGAAGTTAGAGCGCATGATACATTGCAATCTTCCATCGTAACTGAAGTTGTTTACCAATGTAGCAGGAGCATAAGAAAGTAGCGTTCCGCTACCTCCTGTCTGTGCAGGACCAAAGTTCATGCGAACAGCATAGCCTATATCGCGCAACAAACGACCGATGTTATCAGCCTGAACTTCAGTTACTCTCTGACCAGTTCTGCGGTCGTTTCCACGTCCGTCTACACCTTCTGGCATGTTAGTCCAGTCGTAAGCAGGTTGCTGATCATAGTTGATTGCCATGCGAGAGTTAGTTCTTCTCCATGTATAAGATGTAGATCCTTTAGGGCGAGCAGGCCATGCGTGCCAACGAACAACGGTTGCAATACCCGTTGCAACACAGCCTGATACAGTCTTATATCTACGTCCTGCGTTATCAGAAATAGTTGGACTGTATAGGTTAAATGGCCAGTCTTGTCCCCAGCTAATAGGGGTTGGACGGTTTACATTGCGGTTGCTTTTCTCTACAACCAATAATGGTTCGATAAGGTGGCGTGGCTCTTTGAAGTCGCCACGAGCAGCTAATAGCTTATAAGATTCAGATGGTTTGTCTGCTATATTCTGCTGTGCCCACTCGATTTGTTCAGCGAATTCGATGAACATACCGTGGATAGAAGGGTTCTCGTGAATTGCTTCTTCATTGAGATAACCTTTGTCAGAGTAAGCCAAAATAGCACGCGTACGTGTATCACCAGATACAACTACGAAGCCTTGGTTGTCGCCTCGGTTGATAACATAGTAAAGACTGTTACCACTTTTGGTCTCGTCTGGTGCTTGATAACTCATCTTCAGCTTTGCTCCACCGTTCTTAGAGCCTTTGAAGAAGTTCTCTGCTAACTGCTTAGCCTTCTGTGGTTGGATAGGCGCAGCTACTGTAGTTACGCTCATTCCAAGTAGGAGCGTAAGAAACGAAAAATGCTTTTTCATAAATAGCTAAGTTTAAAAATTGATTTTTAGAGGCATATTCCACCTATGTTACATTAGCTGCGGGTACACAAGACCCTATGCATAGCGTACCCGCAAGCTATTTTTAACAAGTGGCTTATGCTCTGTATTAAGACTGGTTTTGTATCTTTCTACACATTAAGTGTCTGTTGAAAGACCTAAAAATAAATTTTATGACTTTTCTTTCGGCATTGGATACCCTATTATTCCAAGTGCCTTTAGTTCCCTTTATAAGGATTTCGTGTAAATTTTCCTGTTCATTTGCCGTCATTAAATTAATGTTACTCTCGTTTAATACTCACTTTTTTCTTATGACATTTGCGTAGACTATACATTTAGATGATGGTTTTTAGTATGTCCAGTTTATCGCAATACGTTCGCAAAATTATACGTTTCTCGTGAAAAATGCAATTTTATGTAGTGAAAAAGATTAAACAATTATGTAAGTTTGATAATTATAATAATTATAAACGTTTATACAAATAAACTGCCTTAGTTGTCGAATTGCGTTATGCAAGTTTTATGCACGTTATGCAATAAAAGTGTATATGCTGTTTCGTTTAAATTGTATGGTGTAACCATCTGACCACCAATGCGTTGCAATACCTATTGTTTTGCGTTGTAAAAGGGCCTGTTTTGCACGGCAAAAGAGCCTATATTGCAACGCAAAACAGGCTCTATTGCAAAACGAAAGCATTGGTATTACTTTCTAATATGCATATTCTTTCATAATAAACGTAAACTGTATGTTAAGTAAGGGTTACTAAAACATGATGTATTATATGTAGTAATGTAATGCTTTTTCTTTTGAAAAAAATATAAAAAAGATGGATAAAGCGGATAAACTTGCATTGCTTTGCCATCAAGCAGATAGCGAGTAGGCGAGTAGCCGATGCCATTCCTGCCTACCGAACGGCTTCTGTGCGGTGCGTAAAAAGTGGGAAGAAGAAGTTTATTTCTTCTTTTTCTTCTTCCACTTGAATAAGTCTTTGAAATTAACGAAGTCTTTTTTCATTATCACACCAATGCCTTGTGTGTTCAAAGAGTTGCGAGTAAAGTAGCGGTCGTTGGCCCTATTGTAGAAGTTCAGGGCTATGTTTCCACTGGGCAAGAGCAGATATTTAATATCGAAATCGCCGATGAAAGCCGACGTATTGGTGGCTACGTTGTCGCGATAGCCAAACTCGCCGTTGATGAGTAGGCGGTTATTCAGCAGACTTCCCGACAATATGCCTTCGTATTCGGCATTGTTAAATCCATCGTTACCCGTAGCAATGTTCGCTCCAAAGTTCCAATGTGTGTCGTTAATCACGTTCGATAGCACGGTGTTAATCTGCTGTGAGAGTGTTCCTGATAGGATACTCTGCATCACAAGCGACGCTTGTCCAGACTGATTGGGCTCGTGTGGGGCTGCATTATTGTTTGATTGCGGATAGAAACGGCCCACAGCGAGCAGGTATAACACCTGTTGGTTAAGGTCTTGTTCGGAGTTGAGAACCGACAACACCATTTGTTTTGCATCGGAAGACAGTTCGGGCAGATTGAGTCCGAAGGTTACCGAAGGCGTCTCTGGCGTGCCATTGATGTTCAATAAGCAGTCTACTTTCGTGTTACTGGTGCGGAACGAGCTTCCCATTCTTAGGTCGGAGAGCGGCACAGAGTTCAGTGTGTAACGTCCTTTCAGCTTCAACGAGGCAGCAAAGGGGTCGCCGCCGAAGGCGATGAGCGAGCCATCGTCGAAGGCAAACTGTCGTTTTATAATGTTCTGAATGGTAATGTTATAGGCTCCTCGACTCACGTTGTAGTTACCGAAGAGTTGTAAAGCCCCCTTATTATAATAGGTGGCACGAACCACACCCGAGCCATTCAGCGTGATGTTGTCGCCCGACGATTCGTCCATCAGCACACTCAGCGTGAAGTCTGGTGTGGTATTGACGAGTAAGTTGATACGCAAATCGGCCGCCATCTTCCTGTTGTAATTGTCTTCCACATTGTGTTTCAGCCATGTAGTGTCTTGTCTTAGCACTGGCATAAGGCTGTCTGGAGTCATATCTCTCCATCGTATGAACGAGTTTTCGTCTATGGCATTCTTCGCCGCATTGTATGTAATGTGCGAGTTTCGGTTCGGTGTCATGTTGATGTTCAACGTTATTTCGTTCTCATTGCCCACGATTTGGCACTTGCCCGAGCCATAAACGCGTCCCCAGAAGTTAGCCGATGTAGACTCACGGGGTAGGTTATAGGTCAGCAGATTGTTGGCTTGAATGTCTATATCAAGCGTTAAATGGCGCAAGGCTTGATGGCTTAGTCCTCCCGTAATTATACCATTGTGTCCTTCTCCGTCAGTTACGTTGATGCTGTTGAAGTTGATTTCGTTCGGAATAAGCGATACACGACCATCTTGAACCGTATAGGTTGTGCCGAGCGGCTTTATGCGTACCGAGCCCGAAACGAGTACATCGCCTTCGAGATTAACCTTAGATAGCGGACCAACTACCTTCACCCAGCCGTTGCCACGCAACTTAATGTTGTCCATAAACGCCCCGCAGAACCGCTTAATGAAGGCCAACGACGTGTCGTGAGCAAAGATAGGAAGGTTGATATAGCTATGTTTTAAGTCTACATAACCGTTTACGTCAGTCGATGTTTCGTCGTCTAACGCCTTCGCTTCGATATTTATTCGTCCTTCGCTATTGGTGTAATTAGCTTGTGCATACAGCGTTCCCATATCGGCTTTCTCGAACTTAAACTCTCTAACAATAAGGTCGGCGTATGCGCGAGGGTTATTAAATACCGACTTAAGCACCACTTTGCCCGATGCAAAGCCACCAAACGACACGCTGTGGAAGTTTACAATGTCTAATATATAAGGTACATCGATGTCCTTAAGCTGTACCGTGAGCGAGTCGGAAGCGTTGCCCGAAGTCTGTCCGTTCACGATAATGTGCTGCTCTTTGTTCGATAATTCGAAGTGTTTTATATCTAAATTGTTGTGCGTATAGGTGAGTTCAGAAGGCTGAACCTGCAGTGCGATGGTATCGATGCGTATCTTTGACGGTGCAAAATGCAAATGCGTAGCCAGCTTATTGCCCTGAATGCGCTCGAATTGAGCCGTGCAATCCACTTGTCCCATAAAGGTTTTCTGTGCAAAAGCGTTGAAAGAAGACAGCGTATTCAGCTCGTTGTTTCTGGCAGAACCTATGGTTTGCAATGCAAGACGACGGCCAGCACCATCTATCCATTCGCCTTTCAGACCAATATCCAGACTATTATTGAGTGTAGAAAGCGCCAAAGAGAAGTTTTCGAAATGGTATCTACCATAGTCAGCCTGCGGTGCCGCAATGTTCAACGTAAGCATATTGTGGGCTTCGTCAACATCTCCTGTGAGGCGGAGCGAGGGCGAAAGCGCTATTTTAAGGTTCGCTAAGTCGTGTAAAATCTGTGTGTTTGTAATGTTAGCCTCAATGTGAAACACATTCTTATCGGTGGTTTTGTTCCATCGGCGAGGTGTTCCCACCAGCGCAGGAAGGTATGAACCCACAATGTTCCGCACACTTTGCACCAGCGAAGAGTAGTTGAAGCGGCCCGAAATAGACGCTGTGCCAAAGTCAGACTGTAAGTCTATCGACTTGCCCATGAGCTTATTGGCAGCCGTTATCTCCAAATGTTTCAGCGCAACGTTGCGTTTATTGCCCTCTTGCATGGCGAAATTGTCGAGCGTAAGTTTACCGATAAGGTCGTCGATAGACGAACTGCTGCCCGCCAAAGTGGAATTAAAAGAGAGCGTTCGGTTGCCTAAAGCCTCCGTAATGCGCATGTTGTGCAGATTAACATTGTCTGCTTCGATGCGTGCATTTACGGCTATTTGTCCCTTCTTCTCAATGAATTTGCGAATGTTACCCACCATTCCGTCAATTCCTAACTTACCATTTGGGTCGTTGATAGACGCCTTTCCGTTGAAAGTATCGTTGGTATAAGTGCCATCAATCGCTATGTTGCGGTAACTATAGCCGTTGTAATCGAACTGAGGAATGGTTCCTTTGGCATATAAATAACGTAGGTCGGTGGTGCCTTCTATCTTAATGTTTGCAGCCATCGTACCCAGCTGAGCCGATGTGAGAATATTGCCAATAGTGAAACGCTGCGTGTTTAGTTCAGCTTTTAAGTTCTTTCCACGAAGCGAAAAGTCTACATCGGCATTGCCATGCATAAGGGCAAGTGTACCCTTTGCGTGGTGGTAGCCCCGTGTTCCTCGCACCTTTCCTTTAAAACTGAGGTCGCCTAAGCGCAACACTTCGGCAGGAAGATTCAGGCGGAACGCCTTGTCCACCTTTTGAATAAGGTCGCCTTTCAGTTGCAAAGCAGTTGCGTTGATGTTCCAGGCAGGTTGTGTGGTAAGATGAGCGAGCGAGCCATTGAGGTTCGCAACAATGTCTTTCTTGCCATAGTTGAGTACAAACGTTTTCAAATTCAACTGGTCGGCTGTACCCGAAATATTAGTGTTGAAGTGCAGTTTGCTGCCAAATGTTTTCAGCGCAGGCATGAAACAAGCCATGTCGGCAGGGGTAACATACGACTTATTAATGCTTATCTGATGGTAAGCAGAAGCAAAATAGGGCTTCGCAGCCTTACTGTCGAAGCGTGCTATATATAAAGGTATATTGATTTTTGACTGGGGAAGCTGAATAAAAAGGTTGCTTAATTCGGCTTGTTGCTTGTTGGCTTTCAGATGCAAGCGCAGGTTACGCACATCTAAACCCGAAGATTCGGCAAACGAGAAGTTGCGTATCTCGGCATTAACGTTGCTATCTGTGAGAACCTTTAAGTTAATGTGGCCCGATATTTCCTTAACATTGAGGTGGTTAAGGTTAAGTCTGTTGCGTGTAATAGGGGCCGAAAGAAGGTCGTATCGCACGTTTCCATGACGTATAATAAGGCTTTGAATGCGAAGATCTAAAGGGGTATGGCGCGTTGTATCACGCGATGCTAACGAGTCGAGGACGAACTGAAAGTTGGTTTTTTCGGTGGGAGAGTTGCGGTAGAGTAGGGCATTCAGACCGAAAACCTGTGCCGAAGAAATGCGCACCTTACCATCGCTGATGAGCGACCATAGGTCTACTTTCGCAGCAATGCGCGATGCTTCTGCCATCTGCTTGCCTTTTTGGTCGTTTATAATCAGTCCGTCAACGATGAAATGATTAAGAAAACCGAGGTCAACACGCTCTATTTTAACCTTTGTTCCCAGCTTATCCGCAATAGCATCAGCCACCTGCGAGCCAACAAAATGCTGTATGGCTGGTAGATGTAACAGCGTAATAATAAGCAAGTATGATCCTATTAAGGACCATACGCTCCAACGAATAAAAGTCTTCAACCGTTTCAAAGCAATTGCAAAACTACAATTTTTCCCTTTCATACTAAAATTAAAGCGGTAAAAAGTTTCTAAAGTGCCTAAAAATTACTATATTTGCAAGCTGAAAAAAGTGATGTTTTCATTATTTTAAATTATGACAGAACAAATAAGGTTGCGTAAGGGTTTAGACATAAAACTCAAAGGACGTGCTAAGAAAGAAACCATGCCATTGGAATCGTCGAAGCTGTATGCAATAGTACCAGAGGACTTCGTAGGAGTTATTCCTAAAATGGTAGTGAAGGCAGGCGACCATGTCAAGACTGGCGAAACGCTTTTCGTGAACAAGAATTCAGAAGAAGTGAGATTTGCTTCTCCTGTAAGCGGTGTCGTAAAATCGATTGTAAGAGGAGACCGTAGAAAGATTTTGTACGTTAGCATAGAGGCAGATAACGAACAAACGTTTGCCGATTTCGGTGTCAAAAACGTGCAGACACTGGATGGAGAAGGTGTAAAGAAGGCTCTGTTAGAAGCAGGACTCTTCGGGTATATCAACCAATTGCCTTATGCAGTGTCTACTACTCCCGACACAAAACCAAAGGCAATATTCATCTCAGCACTTAGAGATAAGCCGCTACAAGGCGACTTTGAATATGAACTTCAAGGTCAGGAAGAAGCTTTTCAAACTGGATTAACCGCACTATCTAAGATTTCTAAGGTTTATTTATCTATCGGAGCACAACAAAATTGTAAGGCTCTGACAGAGGCTAAAGATGTGGAACTGACTGTTTTCGATGGTCCATGTCCAGCTGGAAACGTGGGTGTACAGGTGAATCATCTATGCCCTGTGAACAAGGGAGAGGTGGTTTGGACAGTTGATCCTACTGCGGTTATCTTCTTTGGAAGACTCCTCCAAACTGGAAAGGTAGACCTAACACGTGTGGTTGCTGTAGCTGGTAGTAAGGTAAAGGAACCTGCTTACGTGAAAGCATTGGTGGGTACACCTATTAAAGATATTGTTTCAGGAAGACTAACAGCCTCTGAACATGTGCGATTGTTGAACGGTAATCCGCTGACAGGTACGATAGCAGACGATAATAGCTTCCTCGGTGCTCACGTTTCTGAGGTTGTTGCAATACCAGAAGGCGACGATGTGAACGAATTAGCAGGCTGGATAATGCCTCGTTTCAACCAATTTTCAACATCACGAAGCTACTTTAGCTGGCTCTTCGGAAAGAATAAGGAGTACGACCTCGACGCGCGTATCAAGGGAGGAAAGCGTAATATCATCATGAGCGGCGAATATGACTCGGTGTTACCAATGGATATATATGGCGAATACCTTATTAAAGCTATTATAACAGGTAATATCGACAAACAAGAACAGCTTGGTATTTACGAAGTAAGTCCCGAAGACTTTGCATTGGCAGAGTTCGTAGATAGTTCAAAACAACCACTGCAGAAGATTGTACGCGATGGTTTGAATACGCTACGCAAGGAGAATGCGTAAGTACACCTTATATTATAATAGAGAATTAAAACTTTTAAGTGATACAATATGAGCTTAAGAAATTATCTTGATAAGCTGCGCCCACAATTTGAAAAAGGCGGAAAGCTGCACGCTTTCAAGAGTATCTATGATGGTATGGACACATTCTTGTATGTCCCTAATGAGACTTCGAAGAGCGGAACGTCTATTCATGATACCATCGATTCAAAAAGAATAATGAGCATGGTGGTGATTTCGCTGATACCAGCATTGTTGTTCGGTATGTACAACATTGGTTATCAGAATGCATTTGCTGCCGGAAAATTAGGCGAAGCAACCTGTATGGGCATGTTCGTGTATGGTGCTTTAATGCTGTTGCCTAAGATTTTAGTGTCTTACATCGTGGGTTTGGGTATTGAATTTGCCTGGGCTCAATGGAAAGGTGAGGAGATTCAAGAAGGCTTTTTGGTGAGTGGTATACTCATTCCGCTTATCATTCCGATTACGTTACCATTGTGGATGCTGGCTTTAGCAGTGGCTTTTGCTGTGATTTTCACAAAGGAAATCTTCGGCGGAACTGGTATGAACACCTTTAATGTGGCTCTTGCTACACGCGCTTTCCTCTTCTTCTCTTACCCAGGAAGCATGACTGGAGATAAGATTTGGACTGCAACGGATCAGATTTTCGGCTTCGGCTATGCACTACCTGATGGCTTTACGATGGCTACTCCGTTGGGTGAGATAGCTCAAGGTACTGCTGTGAACGCATCGTTCAACGATATGATTATTGGTTTAATACCTGGTTCGGTGGGCGAAACATCGGTTATCGCTATCGCAATTGGTGCTATTATTCTGATATGGACGAACATTGCAAGCTGGAAAACTATGCTTAGCGTCTTCGTAGGAGGTGCTGCTATGGCGTTATTATTCCATTCTACAGGTGCAAGTCCACTACAATGGTACGAGCATATCGTGCTGGGCGGTTTCTGTTTTGGTGCTATATTCATGGCAACCGACCCTGTAACATCAGCAAGAACAGAATGCGGAAAGTGGATTTATGGCTTGTTGATTGGAGCAATGGCAGTCATTATACGTGTGTTGAACCCTGGTTATCCAGAAGGAATGATGCTCGCTATCCTCTTCGGAAATATGTGTGCACCATTAATCGACTACTGTGTGGTTCAGTCAAATATCAACAAACGTGCTAAGCGTGCTAAACTCTAAGGGAGGAAAAGAACAGATGAAGACAAATAGCAATTCATATACAATTATCTATTCTGTGGTCCTTGTGGTGGTAGTAGCTTTCTTGTTGGCTTTCGTTTTCCAAGCTTTGAAACCTACACAAGACGTTAATGTACAGATAGATCACCAGAAACAGATTCTCTTTGCGCTCAATCAAGACCGTGATATGTCGAACGAAACCGCGCAAAAGCTATGGCACGAGATTATTCTTGCCGATGATATTATCAATGCTGACGGCCAAGTGGTAGAGCAAGGTAAGCAAGGCGGTGTTGATACTGGCTTTAAATTGGACAGCAAAGACGCTAAAGAAGGCAAGCTGGCATTATTCCGCTGCAAGGTAGATGGCAAGGATAAGTACGTTATTCCTGTTTATGGTAATGGACTTTGGGGCCCTATCAATGGTTTCATAGCATTGAACGAAGACAAGGCAACCATCTTTGGTGTGTACTTTAATCATGAGAGTGAGACTGCTGGATTGGGTGCAGAAATCAAAGATAGTAAGGATTGGCAAGACAAATTCAAGGGAAAGAACATCTTCGATGCACAGAAACAGAACATCGTTTTCAGTGTAACAAAGAAGGTAGAGAAGCCCGAAAGCCAGGTAGATGCTGTAACCGGAGCTACCTTAACAAGTAATGGTGTAACCGAAATGTTCCACAACGAGAAAGGCGGACTTGCACCTTATGTTAAGTTCCTAACCGCAAAGTAATATTGAGAAATAAATAATTATAAAACAGAAAGATTATGAGTTTGTTCTCAAAACAAAATAGAGAGGTTTTTATAAACCCACTGAACCTTGACAATCCTGTGCTTATTCAGGTGTTAGGTATCTGTTCGGCTTTGGCTGTAACCTCACAATTGAAACCTTCTATCGTCATGGGATTGGCGGTAACCATTATTACAGCCTTCTCGAACGTGATTATTTCGATTATTCGTAAAACCATTCCAAACCGCATTCGTATTATCGTTCAGCTTGTAGTTGTGGCTGCCTTGGTAACCATCGTTAGTCAAGTGCTGAAGGCTTTTGCTTACGATGTAAGTGTCCAACTTTCGGTTTATGTAGGTCTTATCATTACCAACTGTATCCTTATGGGACGTTTGGAGGCCTTCGCCATGACCAATAAGCCTTGGCCAAGTTTCCTCGATGGTATCGGAAACGGCTTAGGTTATGCGCTTATCCTTGTATTAGTAGGTGGTTTTCGTGAACTTTTCGGACGTGGAAGTCTGCTTGGCTTCAAGGTAATACCACAGAGTCTTTACGATATGGGCTATGTAGACAACGGTATGATGGCCATGCCTGCTATGGCGTTAATACTCGTTGGTTGCGTAATATGGGTTCATCGTGCATATTTCTATAAAGAAGAAGGAAAATAATTATGGAACATTTAATAAGTTTATTCTTCAGGTCCATCTTTGTGGACAACATGATATTCGCATTCTTCTTGGGAATGTGTTCGTTCTTAGCCGTATCTAAAAACGTCAAAACATCGTTCGGTCTCGGTGCAGCTGTTACCTTTGTATTGGTTGTTACCGTGCCTGTGAACTACCTTTTGCAAACCAAAGTACTCGGCCCCGATTGTATATTAGAAGGTGTAGACCTCTCTTATCTAAGCTTTATTCTCTTCATTGCCGTTATTGCGGGCATTGTTCAGATTGTTGAAATGGCTGTTGAAAGATACTCACCATCGCTCTATGGTGCGTTAGGAATCTTCCTTCCGCTCATCGCCGTAAACTGTGCGATCATGGGAGCGAGCCTCTTTATGCAGCAACGCATTGGTCTTGACCCTTCAAGTTCGCAGTACATCGGTTCTGTTTGGGACGCTCTTGTCTACGGATTTGGCTCAGGTATCGGTTGGCTTTTTGCTATTGTACTGATGGGTGCAATACGTGAAAAGATGGAATATTCTGATGTTCCCAAGCCATTACAAGGACTTGGAATTACTTTTATCACCGTAGGACTCATGGCATTGGCTATGATGTGCTTCTCAGGACTTAAAATATAATATAATAAAATGGCAGAGTTTATATTATACAGCATTGCTGTTTTCTTGGTTACAATCCTTCTTTTGGTTGTCCTTCTCCTTGTTACAAAGAAGTTCCTCAGTCCAAGTGGTAAGGTAACAGTAACTATTAATGACGATAAAAAAATAGAAGTAGAACAGGGCGGTACCATTTTGTCAACCCTTAACGAGAACGGTGTCCATTTGGCTTCGGCTTGTGGAGGTAAGGGAAGCTGCGGTCAGTGCAGATGTCAAGTACTCGAAGGCGGTGGCGAAATACTCGATTCAGAGCGTCCACACTTCTCTCGTAAGGAGGTTAAAGACCACTGGCGTCTCGGTTGTCAGGCAAAAGTGAAGGGCGATATCTCTTTAAAGATATCTGAATCTATTATGGGTGTTAAGGAATGGGAGTGCACTGTTATCTCTAACAAGAACGTTTCATCGTTCATTAAGGAGTTTAAGGTAGCGCTACCTCCAGGCGAACACATGGACTTTGTGCCTGGTTCGTACGCTCAGATACGCATTCCTAAGTACGATTGCATTGACTATGATAAGGATTTTGATAAGGAACTCATTGGCAAAGACTATCTACCAACATGGGAGAAGTTCAATATCCTTTCTTTAAAAGCCAGCAATCCAGAAGACACTGTACGTGCTTACTCAATGGCAAACTATCCAGCAGAAGGTGATATTATTACGCTTACAGTGCGTATTGCCACTCCTCCGTTCTTGCCACGCCCACAAGTAGGTTTCCAAAACGTACCAGCGGGTATCGGTTCATCGTACATCTTTACGCTGAAACCAGGTGATAAGGTTATGATGAGTGGTCCTTATGGAGAGTTTGCACCTAACTATACATCTGGTAAAGAGATGATTTGGATTGGTGGAGGTGCAGGTATGGCACCATTGCGCAGTCAGATTATGCACATGTTAAAGACGTTACACACTCGCGATCGCGAGATGCACTTCTTCTACGGAGCCCGTGCATTGGGTGAAGCCTTCTTCCTTGAAGACTTCTGGGAGCTTGAAAAGGAATATCCAAACTTCCATATGCACCTCTCACTCGACCAACCTGACCCTGTAGCTGATGCTGCTGGAGTGAAGTATTACCAAGGTTTTGCGGTGAACTGCATACGCGAAACCTACTTACAAAACCACGAAGCGCCAGAAGATTGCGAGTATTATCTCTGCGGACCTCCTATGCTTATCAAGACTGTTACCGACTATTTGGACAGCCTCGGCGTAGAAAAGGACGCAATTCGCTTCGACGATTTCGGTTAAAAACAAATGGATTAAGAAAGACTGAGAATTCAATTTATAATATTAAGGTGCTTGCATGAGACATGTAGGCACCTTTTTTTGTTTTCCTTGTATCCGTATTTACAGCTCAATACTATCTGCTTTCACCTTCTCTAACTCAACCAATCACCTTTCCATATATTTACACTGACAAGCACGAAAAGCATTTCTTATGTTGTAAAGAAAATATCAAGTAAAAACGATGGAAACGATTTTACGTTGCAAAAGCGGCTGTTTTGCGTTGCAATATAGGCTCTTTTGCCGTGCAAAACAGGCACTTTTGCAATGCAAAACAATGGGTATTGCAAGGCGTTGATTTATAGATAGTTATGCGATATATATAAGTTGGCGAAATCTTTACATTTCATTTCAATTCTGTACGTCCTTATTCAAATGTATAAGGCAGAATAGAGTAGGGCATTAAACACATGCTTTCGCCTTATAAGAACTTTGTATGTGGATAGAGTAAGCACCTTTATTATTTGCTATCATTATCACAACGACTCAGCTTTTTGTGGTTTATGTATTCCTGTGGTTACATTTTGACCTGTGCTTAACCATATAACTATTCTATAAATTGGTAATTCTTACCTCTTTTTTTATTTACGTCCAGCAAGTACGATTATCCTTTCTTTATTGTTGAAATCGTTGTTGCATTATAGATTTTATAAATGTTGTTTCCGTCATTTTCATCTTATCACAGAAGTCAGCATACGATATTGCATCTTTCACAATCTCAATTCCGTAAATCGAAAGACTTGCAGTAGAGCCCTTTAAATACGAAGTTGGAATTTCAAATTGTGGTTGTTCCAGTGGAGCAACAAAGCCTCCCTTCTCTACATGTAAAGCTGTTATATACGCAATCAATTGGTGTACATCGTCAGGTGCTACATTTGAGACCCTCTTATAGCTACCAAGTTGTTTGTATTTAGCATCAAGCACCATATCGTCGTTATAGAAATCTGGATAACGAATGCCGCTATGGTCTTCAAAAAGGTATATACCACCTTTTTGAAGTTTATTTTCTGGGTGTTTAAACCCAACCTCACGCAAAATGGTATTCACATATTCTTCCCATAGCCATGCGCCATCGAATAAGATACCGCAAACCTCTTTATCGTTTTCACCATACTTAACTTCTTCCATTCGTAGAATTTGCAAGCAAAGAATCTGCAGTGGGCGATATTCCGAATAGTAAGAATGATTTTTTATTCGTAGGTTTTTCCCAACGATATTGTTACGTTCGTGCTTATTATATAAAGGTGTATGTTCAATAATTGCTTCTACGTTTTCTCTCGTTTCGCGGTCTATATTCAAGACAGATTCTCCATACTTTTTGGTTTTCATAAACTCAATAGTATGTCGGATAAGTTCTGTCATATCGTTGTCGCGACTGTATTCGCGGGTCGAATAGGCAATGTTGCCAACAAAAGGGATATTTCGTGCAATATGGCGACTTATGTCTATCCTTCCTTTAAGGTTTGAATCATTATGTTTAAAGTGCTGATATTCTCTATATACACCTTGACGTAAAGCAGCTTTCAGGAAATACGGAAACATAAACATAATGAAATCGAATACATCTTCCTGCTCATTATTATGGTTGAGTTCGAAAAGATTGAACGACAAAACCTTCTGAAGCATATAATGCAATAGGTAATCATCGTGCCCAACATCGAACCTTGACTTAATTTTAATCCGCAGTTTGCCTACACCGATAAAGCCCATTATATTGCCAGTAGCAATGCGTACTTTTTCCGCATCATCGGTATTTAAGATGTTTATGACAGAAGAATCGCCAATCCTATCGTCAGATTCGTTGATGCTGTGTGGGAAGATGAGCAGGCTTTCGTTCTCCCTGCATAGTTCAGCAATCGTTTTATCTGCAATTGGAAACAAAGCAGCAACCTCCTTCCGTAGGAATGTTTGGGTATCTGCCGTCCGATATTGTTGTCTGTCAGATTAATTCTCATCTGTCAATTCTGGGGTATTTGAATGCTCTTCTTCTTTTTCTCCAACGTAAGCCTCTCTTAATTGATTCATAATTTCGCCTGTTTTGCGGAATCCACGAAGGTATTCTCTAAGCAATGGCTCTATATTCATTTTCCATAATTTCACGAAATCGCCTCCGTTTTCGCCAAGTTTACGGAAGTAAGCCGGTCCTATCATATAAGCAGACCCTAATCCTTCTGTTTCTTCAATGGCTTCGTTTAAGTGCTTCATGGTGTCTTTGGCTTTCTCTACACACGACAATTCGTCGAGCATAGATTCCGTATCGTTAGGTGAAACCTCTATCCACGAGAAGCGACGGCGCATTGCAAAGTCCATATTCTCGACGCTACGGTCGATGTCGTTCATTGTTCCGATGATGAAAACATTCTCTGGAACAAAGAAACCGTCCTTGAAAGGGTCTCCATCTTCTATTATGTTTTGGTATTGGGTATTCACTTTTCCCCTCTCACCCCTATATCCTGGGTCGATAGCAAAGAACAATTCGCCGAAGATTTTCGATATATCGCCACGGTTAATCTCATCAATAATGAATACATAATTCTTTGTTTCAACTTTCGAAACTTCTACCGACGGCTCTTTAACAACTTGGTTTTTAATGGCGTTATAAAGTACAAAGGTGTACGAGTCTTGCTGTATGCGATGCTTTCTGTGGAAGTGTTCCTGAATATCCTTACCACTTGTAACAGGTATTTCATTCTCCATTAAGTCAATAAGCTCTGCTTTTGATAGCTTCACCAATCTTGTTTTCTCATTCGCAGGAACTTCCACAGTAATGGTTCGTTCATTGTTTTCAACTATCGAAAAATTATTTTTAGTACCCGATGTCTCGAATGTCATTTCATTATCAATGGCATCTTCTATGAAGTCTTCTAATATTTCTCGAACCGAACTCTCCTTTTGTAGTCTTTCGATGGGTTTCTCAGAATCTATAAAATTCTGCAAAGCTTTAGCGCAGAAGTCCTTAAAGACACCATTGCGCAGCTCAAATCCATAGTTATCACCACCCTTTACAGGCGTAATCCTTCTACAAAGTCGGTGTAATCGTACGATGGGTGGAACTGCACAAAAGCCATTTCGTCGTCAGAACAGCCCATTTCTTTGGCAATTTCCTTCGCCATAAACGTCTTACCAGTACCTGGTGCACCTGTGAGAACTATATTTTTGTTCTGTTCAAGTAGCTCTATGTATTTGGTATACTTCCTCGTAGGTTCCTCGTTCCTCCTACTATTTATGAATTTTATTACTTCCATATCATTACATTCGTCTATAGTTCTTCGAAAATGCCCATATTTAGAGCCATCAAAATCTTTCGGTCCTTGCCAAAAGTAGTTCACTTTATAAGAGACAATAGTCCTCGTATCTTCTTTTCTTATAGAACTCTTTTCGCTTACAACTTCCCCAAGTGCAAATATTCGTATAGATGGTATATCGTGGTTTGTACCTTTGGTAAACGATGATTTTATAATAACAATATCGCCTTTTTTTATTTCTTTTGCGAACTTTAATTGGCGTTTTCCATCATTTGTATCATTGAACCATGCTTCCCAAATGCCCTCTTCTGCAAAGCGAGATAGTTGCGAATCCTCATCGTTATAGGTCTGTCCGACACACCAATAACGTGTCCTAAACAATAAAGAGTAAAGAAAATCAAGTCGTTCTGGGAACGAAACAAAGAGCGCCCAAAGTATATCTTGTGATAAAAGTAAGTCAGATTGAACGTAATTGCTAATAGATGGAGCCACCAAATCGTGTAGTTCTTTGTCGTTTTCAACTATATACAGAAGCGGTTTTATAAGTTCCATGAAATGAGAATAGCATTTACCTGCTTTCTTAGGCTGTATATTTAAATATTGGCAAACCGACTTATATAGCCCATATTTATAAGTTGTATAGGTATTGGGGTCGATACAAGTCAGTATTGCCGATACTGTGCGTTCATCGTTTGCATACAAGTTCTGCTTGTCATTGTCTGGAACATCTGCTATTTCCTGCATGGTAGCAGAGAAATCCTGAATGCGCTTATCCAGCAATACTTGCCCATCTGCCAGCGATTGGACAGCCTTTTCAAACTCTTTACGACGATAATTTATCACAAAGTCGAGCGTTGGACTAACCAAAGGTGTATAAACCAAATTCGTAACACGTACTTTATCGACAATGCTTATAAAGTCTTTGTCTTGACATTCTGTTATGAGTTGCCACTTATAAGCCTCGTTCCATTTTTCATCATCGATACGAATATCCTTTCTTAGACTTTTGTAACATTCAACCAAATGCCAATATAGATATTCTTTAATAGCTTCTATTAGTTCTGGACGAAGTTTCCATTCAAACGTTCCTTCGCTGTTTTTGGGTAGGTCCTTGCCTTCTGCCATCGGAACTAACCAATAGCATGGTTCTCCATTTGGGCGGATAATCTGAAATCTATTAAGCTTTTTCTGAACATATTCTCCACATTTGGTAATATAACTGTTAAGCGATTGGGGATTGCCCCCCATCATATTACAAATAGAAATGCACGAACCTCTATGCTCAGGGGCGTAGAACACCTTTATCAAAGCTTCTTTATAATGTTTAGACGTTGCAGAATCCTTCAGAAACTCCAACCATTCTTCCTTGCTGACTCCAATGTTGCACGAAGTGACTGCACCTTCTTGAATAACTTCTATTTTCTCCATAGCATTATAAATTCTTCCTATTCTACATTTAAAATATACATGTTGTTAATGATATTATGCAAATACCATGAGTGTTAATAGTGCAGAAACCCTCAGTGTTGTAGTATTGCGAGTGAAGCATTATATGCAGTTAACTGATTGTTCATAAATCCAATATACTTTAGGTACTGCTTTTATTACACGCAAAGGTAATATTTTTTATTAACATTTCAAATAAGAATAAGCTAAAATATTTATTTTATTTAACTCATCAATGGACTTACTTTCATCGCATGGCAACTAATAAACAAGTTCAATAAAGACTATTTGATTTATTGAAATCGACCGAGAGAAATTCTAAATACGGCTTATGAATTCTAATGAATAAGTAAAACATAGTTCACTTTTTGTTTACGTTGAGATATAAAGAAAGTATTGTTTTACGTAGAAACAACCATGATGGTTTTGTAAAGAAAACATCAAGTAAAAACGATGGAAACGATTTTACGTTGCAAAAGCGGCTGTTTTGCGTTGCAATATAGGCGCTTTTGGCGTGCAAAACAGGCACTTTTGCAATGCAAAACAATGGGTGTTGCAAAGTGTTGATATACAAGATGTTGGAAGAAATGGGCGGGCCTGTAAAATCTTTACACTTATTTCGCTTTAGAACACCAATCTGAATACAAAATATTATAGGTGGGGAGAGAGCGAGGTTGAACGATAAACCAACTAAAAAGGTACTTTTTCGGCAGATAATATCTATTACGGATTGCGATGTTTTAAACGATTACCCATTTAAAAATGGACGTTATTTGCCCTTGTTCGTTATTTTTCAAGCGCTTAAGAATAAGGTTTGTAGAGTGTTTTTAAGTTGGAAAGAACTGTTATAACATCTTAGTGGAGATAATATTAATGTAAGAACGATGGAACTGAAGTACTTTATTTATAATCAGATAATAGAGTATGTACCTTCTTATTATTTGTGTATAGAGATGGAAGATAGTAAATAGGAGGGAGTGGGTAAGAAGCAATAAAGTCCGTAAGCAATTGCTTACGGACTTTATTGTAGTCGGTACGAGAATCGAACTCGTATGCCAAGATTGAGAATCTTGTATCCTAACCGTTAGATGAACCGACCTTCTGATTGTCGATTTTTCCCAAAAGGGTGGCGGAAGGAGGGGGATTCGAACCCCCGGTACGGTAACCCGCACGTCAGTTTAGCAAACTGGTGGTTTCAGCCACTCACCCATCCTTCCAGTCAGGTCTCATTATCTGAGTTGCCAAGCATTTTTGAAATGCTGTGCAAAGGTAATATTTATTTTCTGTACTTACAAATTTTCTTGTCTATTTTTTCATAAAAACTTACGCATCGCTTTACATGTGTAATGTCGATTTTCCCATATATTTTGCCTGCTATCTACTTATTTTGTGTTTCGGTTTGCTGTTCTGTTGTTGTGTAGCTCTGCCCATATTGTTTTACAAATTGCTAATTCTCGGATTGTATTTGTCAGTGCCTCTATATATAATAATGTGTAAATGGTTTAAGCGCAAGGTAGTTTATACCCTTGTTATGAACGGAGTTAAGGAACGAAAGAGAGCTGTTAGCATTCCCGAAGTAAGGTCAGGCGTATGGCTATTAGTTGGCAATAAGAAGAATTTAGCATGCTGTTCAGCAACTATTTCCATCAGGTGGCAGGTGCAATCAATTGGGAATAGTACTATGGTAAGATACAAACAAAAACAAAAAAAGCACCAAATGATAAAATCAAATGGTGCTTTCTAACTAATGTTTTATTCGTGATTCCGTTGGGGTTCGAACCCAAGACCCACAGCTTAGAAGGCTGTTGCTCTAATCCAACTGAGCTACGGAACCGCTGAATTCGGCTGCAAAATTACTGCTTTTATTCGTTATGACCAAATTATCGGTTAAGTTTTTTACCATAGTTGGCACAAGTTGGTGTGCAAATCTTGTTGGTTTCCTACTTGAATTGATTCAAGAAAGTGTCGGCTTGAGGGTTGCCTAAGCTTTTAGCCTTCTCTATATTGGCAATACCTTCCGCCTTTTGGTTGTTCTTGCATTGAGCAATTCCCAGTACGAGATAGGCTTCGGCATAATCATCTTTTAGGGCGATAGCCTGCTTTGCAGCCAATATTGCTTCTTCAAATTTATTGAGTCGGAGCAGCAAGTTGCTGGCTTCTGCACAATACATCGGTTCTGCTGGGTTCAGTTTTGTAGCAATCAAGATGTCTTGAAGTGCCTGTTGCCACAGCTTTCCCTTTATTTCTATCTGTTCGCGCATGTAGTAGAAGTCGGCCTCTAAGGTGCCTTGGTTAAGGTATTCGTAGAGGTAAAGGTCTTTCATAGCGTCTCGATACTTACCCATTTTTTCCAATTGATTGGCGCGTGCGAGGAAGTATGGCGATGAAGTATCCATGTAAGGAGTATCGCAAAGTTCTATACTTTGGTTCAAGAGAGCAAGTATTGCGTCGTCGTTACCCTTAAGATTTTCTTGGCAAAGCGCCATTTCCAAATATAGTTCTGGGTTCTTCATTGGTGTCTTTGTCAATGCTTCGAACTCTTGATATGCCTTCTGGAAGTCGCCTTTAGCATAGGTAATTTGCGCTTGAAGATGCTTGTATATAGGCTCAGGCTTTATTTTATAGCCTTCGTTCGCCTCGCTCATCGCCTTGTCTAATGTCCATCCTTGCGCCTTAGCCTTGTCGGCAAGAGAAGCCATAGTTGCTCCTTGGTAAATCATTCGTCCGTAGTTATAGTGTGCTTCGTTCTTTTCTTTTACTTTCGAAATAGCCTGTTGCAACACCTTATCCGCCTCGGCAATGTTACCTTTGCTAAACAAAAGAGATGCTAAAGCTGTGTATCCATTGTTTAATGCAGGAAATTTTTGGAGGAATTCGTTGATGGTAGCCGTTCTTAAAGATTCTATTTTGTTAGACGACAACATCAGCGCAATAATGGCTTCGTCGGATTGTTGCGGCAGTCCGATTCTGATTCCGCTTTGCAGAAGGGTAGGGTCGTTTTGTGAAAGTCCCACCAATACGAAGTCGTTGGCATATCGAGCGTCTGTTGCACTCTGCAAATTGCCATTGCTATTGTATATTCCTACTATCTGTCCCTGCTCGTTTAACAAAGGAGCCCCATTATTTTTCTCGGGCGCTGAGGTGGTAAGCACACAATAGTTATACTTATCCATGAACTTTTCAACCTTGTTAATGCTGGCTTTTATCGGTTCGCCCGCCTTTGTAGGTATAACCACCCATGCAGTTGAATTAGCAGTAGCTGAAGATGCGAAAGGCGCAGCAGCAGTCTTTGCGTTTACCTTGAACTTTGCCACATCGTATATCTCGTTGGCTCCGAGCATGGTTTCTACATCGTATTTCTGTCCATTGTTGTCGATAACAACAGCTTTTGCAGCTCCTGCAAAAGGCTTCCACGTACTAACGCAGACACCATCGGTAGAAACAAAAACGCCATTTGTGGTAGAAAGAATAGACCCCTTAGTGTCGAAGGTGGTAAGTGTGAAAGTAGTGTTGGCAGCCTTCTTAACAGCCGATGACTGTGCTATCGCCATTGTGGCAAAGCTAAAACAGAGGGTGAGAAGGAGGAAAAATATCTTTGTTTTTTTCATAATTCTATGTTCGTTTACACTGGTTTGTTGATGTTTAATAGTTCGCGTGCATTCTGCAAGGCTGCTTCTGAAATGTCAGAACCAGAGAGCATCTGTGCTATTTCAGCCACTCTTTCGTCGGCAGTGAGTTGTCTTAGCTGACTGGTTGTGCCTGTTGGAGTGTCGTGTTTCTCAACTTTGTAGTGCGTTGTGCCCAATGCTGCAATCTGAGGAAGGTGCGTTATGGAGATAACTTGCTTGTTGTTGCTGCCCATTTGGTGCATAACGAAAGCCATTTGCTGGGCAATCTTGCCGCTTACGCCTGTGTCTATCTCGTCGAAAATAATGGTTGGCAACTTCACAGCACCGCTTATCATCGCCTTAAGCGAGAGCATTACGCGGGCAATTTCGCCACCCGAAGCCACTTGCGCAATGGGTTGTAGCGGACTATTGCGGTTGGCTGAGAACAGAAATTGCACCTTATCGGCACCATCTGTAGCCAATTGCTTAGGCTCAAACTGTATGTCAAACTGTACGTTAGGTATTCCCATAGGTACAAGTTTCTCTTTCATTTCCTTCTGAATCGCCTTTGCCGCCTTCTCTCTGCCCTTGCTTAAGAGAGCAGCTTGCTGGGTACAGTCGGCTTGTTTGGTAGCAACTTCCTGCTCAGCTTCCTTCAAAAGTTCATCGCTATTGTCTATTCCGTCTAACTTTTGCTTAAGTTCAGCTTGTATATTGAGCAGTTCAGAGATAGTCTCAGCGTGGAATTTCTTCTCAAGATGATAGATTTTATCAAGTTGTTCGTTGATGTAATCCAATCTGTTGGGGTCGAAATCGATGTCTCCTGTTGCCTTGCTAACCTCTTCAGCTATGTCCTTCACCTCTATATATATGGTGTCGAGACGACTGCTTAGTTCTTCTGCCTTTGGGTAAACAGCAGCAATACTCGACATGGCTTCGGTGGCAGACTTTAGCTGTTTCACCGTTCCTGTTTCGTCATCGTTCAGAGAATTGTCGGCATTATATAACGAAGCTTTGATGTCTTCTGCGTGAGAGAGCGTCTTGCTTTCGGCTTCAAGCTCTTCCTGTTGGCCTTCTTGGAGGTTGGCACTCAATAGTTCTTCGTACTGAAAACGCATGAATTCTTCGTTTTCAGCGTTGTCTTTCAACTGCTTTTTAATATCTTCCAGTCTCTTTTCAGCATCTTTGAACACCTTAAAGGTCTCTTTATAGGCAGCCATCTCCTTGTCGTTTCTTGCCAATATATCAATGACATTAAGCTGAAAATCTTCCTTTTGGAGGAGCAAATTTTGATGTTGAGAATGTATATCTACCAATTGGTCGCCTACTTCACGCATCAAATTCAATGGAACAGGAGTATCGTTGATGAATGCACGAGACTTTCCGTTGTTACCAATCTCACGTCGTAGAATGGTTTCGTCGGCGTCGAAATCAATGTTATTATCAGCAAAGAAAGTATCGAAAGCACCTTTTTCAAGACTGAATGTTGCTTCAATGACACATTTTTTCTCACCTTGCTTTATATGTTTGCTATCGGCTCGGTTGCCTAAAAGCAAACTAATCGCTCCAAGAATAATACTTTTTCCTGCACCAGTTTCACCACTGATGACAGAGAAACCATTGTGGAAGTCGATGTCTAATTGGTCGATAAGTGTGAAGTTCTTTATATATAGATGCTTGAGCATGGTTGTTTGTATTATTGTTTAATCTTGTCCCACGATGCGTTTTGACTTGCATTGATGCTGAAAAGTATTTCGTAGACAGACTCTTTTTCCTTCTGCGTACCTTTTTTATAATATATATTGGCCAGTTCTTCTTTCTTATAGTCGGTCCAAATCTGCGGTAACATACTCATAGGCTTATCTTCATGCGCCTTCTTTAGGTCGTTTTGCAATGCCGTTGTTATGTTTGTTCTACCTCTTTCTGGGCTGTTGGCCATTTCATCTAAGCCCGTTCGATAGTAATCGTATTGCAATTGGCGGAACGGTTTCATACCTCCATCAAGGTAATCATTGATGATAGCAAAGCGATTCTTGGAGTTTTCAAATGCTTTCCAGCCTGTAAAGTTAAGGTTTTGTGCATTATTGGTAAGGTTCATGCAGCGTTGCAGAATGTCATTGCCACCCATTGGCGCAAACGAATCAAGGTTTAAGCCAATGATTAAGTAAGCATAATAGCCAAAAAGAGCCGTGAGTTGATTGTTGATAGTCTCCTCGTTGAACTCTATTTGGTCGAATTGCGCAAACTCAAAGTTAAAGTCTGCGTCTTTAATATTAAATAAAGTAGACGTGTATGCTGAGTTATAAACAGGTCGATTGGCTTGTATGAGCGCTGAACAGGTGAAGGTGTTGGTGCTTTGATCGTACTTTGTTACAGTAATATTGAAGTTGCAGACGATGCGTTCGTTCTTCTGAAACTTCATATTTGTCCACTGTCGTTCGTTCACAAACTGCTCAAGCGTTTGCTGTAAGTTCTCAAATACCGACTTATCGGTACCTTGTATCTGGTTATGGTTGATGCTTATCTTTGCTTGCAGCTCCTGTGCTGCAGCATGATTGTTAAAGAATAGAAGCCAGCTCGTTAATAATATCGCAAGCAACCAAGTGTTTACACTTCTTTTCATATTCTTTTTTTCCTCCTTTTGATATAATCGTTATTTGGTTATCGTCCGACTGGAAGGTTGTGCCAGCATTGCGAGTAGAGTTCAGAACAATAAAGTCAGCATTCTTTTTTACCAACTTTGCCGATGCGTTAGCTTCCTCGTCGTTTGTTTCTAAGGCGAAAGCAACGATACGCTGTTGGCTTTTCTTCAGTTGTCCTAAGGCTGCTGCAATGTCGTGTGTAGGCTGAAGGTCAATCTGAAGCTCGTCCTTTTTCTCGCGCTTTATCTTTGTTTCTGAGAAGTTACGAGGCTTGAAGTCGGCCACAGCAGCACACAATATGGCAGCATCAGCGGTTGGAAAGGCTTTCATGGAAGCCTCATACATCTGCTCACAGCTTTCTATATCAATGCGATTGATACCTTCTGAGCACGTCAAATGCACAGGTCCAGTCACAAGAGTAACGTTTGCACCACGTCTAAAGCACTCTTCTGCAAGAGCAAAACCCATCTTTCCCGACGAGTAGTTGCCTATAAAACGTACGGGATCTATCTTTTCGTATGTCGGACCTGCCGTAATTAACACATTCTTTCCTTCTAAATCTTGAGTGGTTACAGCTTTGTTGTCGAAGAATTGGTCTAAAAACGCTACGATGTTTTCAGGTTCTTCCATGCGTCCTTTGCCTTCTAATCCACTTGCCAAGAACCCATTCCCAGCTTCTATAATATGGTTTCCTCTGCGTTTAAGCAACTCTATGTTGTCCAATGTAGACGGATGTTTGTACATATCGAGGTCCATTGCTGGCGCAATAAATACAGGAGCCTTCATTGAAAGATAAGTTGTAACAAGCATATTGTCGGCTATTCCGTGACACATCTTGCCCAATGTAGCAGCTGTACAAGGCGCAATGAGCATAGCATCAGCCCATAATCCGAGGTCAACGTGCGAGTGCCACGTACCATCGCGTTGAGAAAAGAAATCGCTGATGACAGGTTTCTGCGTCAATGCAGATAGTGTGATAGGTGTAATGAACTCTTTTCCACTTGGTGTTATGACCACTTGAACCTCTGCACCCTGCTTTATAAGTTGACGAATGATAAGACAACTCTTGTATGCAGCAATAGAACCAGTGATACCGAGAACGATTTTCTTTCCTTTAAGCATGGCTTATCGATTGTTAAATTCGCGTAGACGGATGCGTGTAAGCACCTGTTTGGTGTTATAAGTAAAGTCGCTTGAAAGAATCCAGCTATAGAATCCAGGGTCTCTGCGTAACACTTCCGCAACGTCCCAGCCTCTATATTTGCCAAAGTTGAATACTTCGTGGCGGCGAGGTTGCCCTTTTTCGTCGAGCAAAGTGTTTCCGTCTTTGTCAGTCATATCTTTCCAAACGATGCGTCCAGCAAAGTCTACGTTGTCGTTCATGCGTGAGAACTCTGCCAATTCGTCCATGTCGTTCTTCAGAATACGTTCTGGATCGTCTTGTTTTTCAGCAGAATACATTTCTATTTGTCCTTGTAATACGCGCCAAGTAGCCTCAGTATCTTCGTCAGCCTTATGTGCTGTGAAGTCATCTTCCATCTTTCTTCCGCAATAGAACTGGTATGCTGCTGCAAGATTACGGCGTTCCATCTTGTGATAAATGTTCTGTGCGTCAATAAGACGGCACTTCGAGAAGTCGAAGTCTACGCCCGCACGAAGGAACTCTTCTGCAAGAATAGGAATGTCGAATCGATTAGAATTGAAACCAGCAAAGTCGCACCCAGTGAATTTATTAGCCAGGTCTGTAGCCTTTTCCTTAAATGTTGGTGCGGTAGCCACGTCGTCGTTGGTGATACCTGTAAGTTCTTCTACTTCTTGAGGAATTTCTTTTTCAGGGTTGATAAAAAGGTTTTCTCTTTCTTCTTTCCCATCTGGGAAAACCTTAATATATGATATTTGAATGATGCGGTCTTTTACAAGGTCGAGCCCCGTGGTCTCCAAATCGAAGACAATCAAAGGCTTTTTTAAGTTTAATGACATTCTGCTATTATTTAAATGTATGTGGGCAGACTTCTCTTGAAAATCTGCCCACGTCTTTTGTAAATCTCTTTTTAGTCGTTGAGCAATACCGGCATAACGAGCATAAGCACGTTTTCGCCTTCTGGTTGCTCTGATGGTACAACCAATCCAGCGCGTGATGGGTCTGCCAACTGAATGTTTACCTCGTCGCTTTGCAAGTTGCCCAGTATCTCTAAGATGCTGCTTCCCTTGAAGCCGATGCTCATAGGATTGCCTTCGTATGTGCAAGTCATGCTTTCTTTTGCGCTTGTTGAGAAGTCAATATCTTCTGCGCTGAGGTCTAATTGTCCGTTTGCAATGTGGAAACGAATCAGTTGTGAAGAGTCACTTGCGAACGGAAGTACACGACGAATGGCACCAATGAGCGATTTACGGTCTATGGTGATTTGGTAAGGATTGTTCTCTGGGATTACGCTATTGTAGTTAGGGTATTTTCCATCAATCAGTCTGCTAACCAAATTACCTTCTCCGAATGAGAATTCAGCCGAACGAGAATCAAATCGAACAACGATATCTCCACCATCTTTAGCAATGAATCCCTTCAGCAAAGCCGCAGGTTTCTTTGGCAAGATAAAGGCTGCAGGAACATCATTCTTTACAGCGAACACGCGGTTTCTCACCAATTTGTGTCCGTCAGTAGCTACAACAGCCAAGCTATCGGCAGTGATGTCGAAGTAGATACCATTCATTACAGGGTGCAATTCGTCTTGTGCGGTAGCGAAGAGCGAGCGAGTAATGTTATCAACCAGCATGTCTGCGCTCAACGTGATGGTTGTAGTGTTTGCTGAAAGCGGCTGTGGTACAGGGAATTCGTCTGCTTCCAAGATAGGGAAGTTGTAAGAACCATTCTGATAGCTGATGTAAATGGTGTGTTCTCCCATATTTACATCTATCGTTAAAGGCTGCTCTGGCAGTTCCTTTACAGCATCAAGGATATTGTGATTATTTACTGCGAACTTCCCTTCTCCTTCGAGTGAATCAAGATTCAGCGACATACGAACAATATTTTCGCTATCAGAAGCAGTGATAGTGAGCTGTCCGTTCTGTGCATCAAACATGAAGCAGTTTAATATTGGCAAAGAATTCTTGGTGTTGATAACACGCGAAAGCGACAGAAGTCTGTTGCTTAAGGCAGTGCTTGAAATGGTAAATCTCATTAGTTCCTATATATTTTTTAGTTATAACTCATTTTATTCTATTCTAACTATAGCTGAAGAAAGCCGTTGGAAAAACCTATTCCTTCTTCTTGGTCGTACAAAAATACGAAAAAGCCGTTGGAAAAACAAAATTTAAAGCCAAAAGTTTCTGTTTTTAGAACTATTTTAGTAATTTCGCAAAAATAATGCCAGCGTGTGGTAAGAGAGCTTACATTCAATTACCAAAGTGTGGCTTATTTAATGTAAAAAGTGTATTTAGAAACTCATTTAATTATAAAACCGCAAAATATATAATATGGAACTACAAGGTAGAGTTATTGCAGTAATGGAGCCACGTGAGGGAACTTCAGCACGTGGACCATGGAAATCACAGCAGTATGTAATTGAAACACACGACCAATATCCTAAGAAGATGGTCTTTGACATCTTCGGTGCCGAGCGTATAGACCAGTTTGCGATTAAAGCTGGAGAGGAAATCTTGGTTAGCTTTGATGTAGATGCTCACGAATACAATGGCAGATGGTTCAACAATATCCGTGCATGGAACATTCAAAGAGTTGATGCTGCTGCTGCACAAGCGGGCAATATGCCTCCTGCTGCTGCTCCTATTGCGCCACAAAGTCAGCCTGCAGCTGGCAGTCAAGCGCCATTCCCACCTGCTGCTTCAGACAGTGCAGCCGACGACCTTCCATTCTAATGTCTGGTAATAGAGGCGTCTGTTGTAGCTTTCAATAGAT
Source organism: Prevotella aurantiaca JCM 15754 (assembly GCF_000614025.1). Lineage (GTDB taxonomy): Bacteria > Bacteroidota > Bacteroidia > Bacteroidales > Bacteroidaceae > Prevotella > Prevotella aurantiaca. The sequence goes on along the minus strand of NZ_BAKF01000001.1, from coordinate 11,993 downwards.
ATATCAAAGGGGTTGAAACCACGTTTTGCTGGTTCCAGCCCTTTTTTTTGTTGCCCCAAATGGGTGTAATCCTACTTGTTTCTGGCTTCCTTTGGCGGCAAAACGCACTTTTAAAGGAATGAAAGATAGGCGAATTTTTGTTTTTTCTGATACTTCTTTCATAACTTTGTAAAACAACTAATTACAGGCTGTAAGGTAACAAACAGATGGCTTATGAACTTATAATTTATGAAAAGAGCAATTATAGTAGGTGCCAGCAGTGGCATCGGTCATGAGGTGGCGAGGCTCCTCATCATCCAAGGATGGACGGTTGGAGTGGCGGCACGCCGCACGGATAAGTTGGAAGACTTAAAGAACTATGCGCCCGAACGTGTCGTTACAGCGCAGATAGATGTAAATAACGCGCAGGCGAGCGAGGCTTTTGGCCAACTCGTGGAGCAGATTGGAGGACTCAATCTCTATTTCCATGCAGCAGGAATAGGCTGGAAAAATTCAGCTTTAGAGGCTGAAAAAGAGCTGAAAACAATGCAAACGAATGGTCTTGGCTTTGTTCGTATGGTGGGAGAAGCCTATCGTTATTTTGCCAAACACGGCGGTGGACACATTGTTTGCATTACTTCTGTGGCGGGTACAAAGGGCTTAGGAGCTGCGCCTGCTTATAGTGCTACGAAGGCAATGCAGAACACTTACCTGCAAGCTTTGGAACAGTTGGCAACCAGCAAGCGTAATAACATTTGCTTTACAGATATCCGTCCTGGTTTTGTTGATACTCCGTTGTTAGATGGTTCTTCTAATCTTCCTATGCTAATGACGACCGAAAATGTTGCGAAAAGTATTATGAAAGCCATCGAAAGTAAGCAACACGTCTGCGTGATTGATGGGCGTTGGCGCATATTAGTAGCTATGTGGCGACTTATTCCGAACTGGATTTGGAGAAGAATAAAGCTGAATAGCTAACCGCATACCACACATATAGGTTCAAAGAAAGATGATGCCACTCTTCAATAACTTTGCGAATAACTACTAATAGCCTGTAAGTCCGCCTATTACATATAATATGCTAAGTGTTGTTTGAAGTATCTCGGCACATTCAAATGCCACTTTTTACCCCCTTCCATAGACCATAAAAAAGGCAGGAACGTAATAATTTGCGTTCCTGCCTTATTCGTTTTGTACCTTAATATGTGGTGTGTCGTTGCCGACACGACATTGTTTTTAAGGTCTTAATTTGCCGTTTTGATTAGAACAACTTGTAGGCTTTCACACCTACAATGCTCAAAATGTAAATCTGGTTACGCTGAACAGGGATAAACAAAGTACCACCCTTAGCAACGCCAGTAGCTACCTGAGTGCCTGCAACCGTGCTGAGCGTATAGCGTTGGCCTGCGTTCAAACCCTCAACAGAGTAGCCGTTGCTTTGTGCAACCACGCGAATAGCTTTGCCAGCGTCAGCTTTTGCTGAGCCAATAGCGGTAACTGTGTTTGTATCATACTTCTTAAAGTGGCGCCAACCGTCAGCTTTCTTGTACGATTCCACCGCATTCTTGTCTACGTGCAGCACCGCATCGTCGAGATAATAGATAGAGTTGAAAGCGTCGTCGGCAACTACTGGCGGTACCAAACCATAAGAATGAACATCTTGAAGTGCCAAACATTCGAAGAAAGCCTTATCGCCTATGGTGCAACCATCAGGTATATGAACCTCCAAAAGGTTAGCATTCTTGATGAATGCGCCTGCTCCAATCTTCTTCAAAGATGGGATAAACTGAAGTATTGTAAGCTGTCCGTCGTGATAGAAAGCAGAGTCTCCAATCTCTTCAAGCTCAGCTTCAACGCCTTCTTCCCACTTAATGCAGTTCAAGTTAGGGTTGTTTGATAGTGCGTTAGAATCGATAACCTTCAACGATGCAGGCAATGTTATTTCGGTAACAGTATGGTTGAATGCGAAGCCATAGCGTGCAATCTTCTCCAATCCTTCGTTTAATGCAATCTTATCGGTGCCCGGTGTAGTTTGAGGAACAGTAGGGTGATAGAGCAATTCCAACATATTCTTTGTGTAAAGTGCGCCCTTTGAAGCTCTCAAAGCGGTGTTACCCTTCGCAACAGTTACGCCGAGAAGAGCTGGAACAAGTGCGAATGCACCTGGTTTAATGCTGGTTGCACTCTGAATGATTTCGTATGAGTTGCTCGCACGTCCTGGAGGATAAGCCATCAGGCGTGTTTTGTCTTTGCTATACAATACTCCGTCTACCGAAGTAAAGTACTGGTTGTCTGGGTCTACAGTGATTTCTGTAAGCTGAGTACAGAACAAGAACACCAATTCGCCGATGCTCTTAACACTCTTTGTGATGTGGAACGACTCAAGTTCCATAGATGCTTGCAATGCATTATTGTCGATATATTCAACTCCAGCAGGTGTTGTTGCCTTGCCTTTTGGCTGCCATGAGATGAGGTGGCCGTCTTTTATCACAGCATTACTTTCCTTTTCTTCCGACTTAGGGCTGCAAACGAGCCATACGTCTACGTCTTCTTTCAAGTCGGTAATGGTGTAGGTGAGTCCTTTTTCGCCCTTTAATTCGCTTGAGTTCAGCATCCAATTGTCTACAACATAGCCTTCTTTAGGGTGTGCAGTGAACACAATGGTAGCTCCATGAGCTACTACTGCGCCAGTGTTGATGTTGTTTCCGTCTACAGTAGCGGTGATTTCGCCGCCATCGGTATTGAGAGACTTGAACTTAACAATATGTTTGCCAGCCTCGCGGTCGAAGTCTACGAGTATGTCGAGCGCATCTTCAGCGTTGCATTCGTACACGGTTTTGTTGTCGTAGCCTGCGATTGGCTGATAAGCGTCTATTGTTTTTTTGTTTCCGTCAGCGTCGGTAACCACCTCTTTGCCTAACTTATACCATTGTGTAACGTGGTATCCTTCTTTTGGGAATGCCTCGAAGTGGAGCTTTGTGCCCTTCTTTACCTTCTCAGTATTCTTTATTTGCTTGCCTGTTTCAAGCACAGTGCAAGTTACACTACCAAAGTCTGGCTCTTTACTCTTGAAGAAAATAATGTCTCCTTCTTCCTCTGCTTTGAGGGTAACAACGATGTTTAGTGCTTCGGTAATGTGGTTGATAGACCATATTTCGCCGTTGATAGCCGAAGAAGGTCTGATATTTTCGGTTGCAGCAGCCTTACCATTGATTTCCCATTTGTCTATTTTGTAGCCGCCATAAGGTGTAACCATCACCGAAACAGCCTTGCCAGCAGCTATCTCTGTGCCTGTTTCAAAGTCGCGAGCACCGTCGGTCCATGCTTCTATTTCGCCTATTTTTCTTCCGCCTACAGTGATGTTAGAGATAGAATAGTTCACAACGAACTTCTGAACGCCTTGTGGTTCGCCCACAACAATCTTACATTTGTTGAACTTTTTAGCGAGTTTTGCCTTCACATCTTCGTTTGCTACGTAGATGGTAGTAGCTGTTTTGTCGGTAAATTCGGTTGCTCCGAACGATACAAAGTCCTTGCTTAGGTGAATGTCTACTACTGTTAGCGATGCCACACCGCTCCATGTGATGTAGCTATCTGTAGATACGCTAACGAGATTTGGTACTAAGAGTTCCGACAAAGCACTGCAACCAGTGAAAGTTGCCTTGCCGATGGTCTTTACACCAGGAAGATCTACCTTTGCAACATTGGTATTGTTATACATTGCATTGTCGCCAATCGCAATACATTCGTCAGCTGTTAGCTTTATTTCCTTAGCCTGTCCAGCGAGGTAAACCAATGTTTTGTCGGCGCTGAGAATAGCGTTGTTTACAGACTTATAGCTGCCGCCAGCCTCAATAGTGATGTCTGCCAATGCCTTACAGTTCTTGAAAGAGCTGCCGAACATAGATGTTAGAGAGCTGCCTAAAGTAAGTTTAGCCAAGTGGTCGCAGCCTTGGAACGCATCGATACCAAGATTTTTGATTTTTGGAAGCGCCAATGTGGTCAGCTTTTCGCATCTTTCGAATGCACCATCTTCAATGATTTCAACGTTTGGCGCATCGATTGTTTCGATGTTAGAACAACCTTTGAAGGCGTTTTTACCCACCTTCTTAACATTGTTCAGCTTAATGCTTGTAATGTTAGTGTTGCACTTTTCTTCTGACGTAGAGTCCCAATTGTCTGGGTCTTCGTCCGCTGGCTCGTAGAAACAGTTAGCCGCAATCTCGGTAACATGGGCTGGAATCTCAATCGCTCCAGTCGCTCCGTCCCACGATTTCAGCACCGTTCCTTCGATGACTTGGGCATTTGCCATACAACAGAATTGTAATAAGGCAAACGCCAATAAGTAGAATTTCTTCATTTTGTTGATTGTTTAAAGAATTAATGTTTAGACTTTTTACCTGCTGGGCAGATTGCATAAATCAGCCTTCCAAAAGGAATCTTGTCGCTTAAAGGCAAGTTATTCGGTTTGTGGATTAGCTTGTTGCTATCCGTTTATAGAAGTTTCATTCTATAATATATAAGGTTTAACAACGCTGAAACGATTTAATAAGTCTGCGTTTAGGCACTGCAAAGATAATATAAATAATTGTAAAGACAAAAAGAAAAGCATAGAATCATAATAAATCCTAACGAATAGAGTTGGCATAGCGATGCGAAACACTTGCTCGAAATGGTTTTCAAGCGATGCAGTTTTGCAGTTTTGAGAAGGCGAAAATCTTGTGGTTGGTAGCTTATTGTGTATTCGTTAGAACGGAATATTCATGCAAAAGTGTTGTTTTATAGCTGTAATCGCGTAACATGCTTATTACTAACGCTTTACAATACCCCTTGTTTTGCGTTGCAAAAGTGCCTATATTGCGTGGTAAAAGAGCCTGTTTTGCACGGCAATATAGGCACTTTTGCAGAACGTAAGAATAGGTGTTGCGTTGTAATAGCATTTTTATTATAAACCAACGCAAGTTTATACAGAAAACGAGGGTATGGGTAATGCGTATGCAATGTACTGTTGGCGATGTAAGTAGGGGTGGAGAAGGGATTGTTTTAAGGTGCATCTTGCTGTTAAAAAACCATTGTTTCTGTTAGCGTGCACAGCGGTGAAAGATTAAAAAAAAAGTGAAAACATTTGGCACAAAAGAATTAAATACATACCTTTGTTGCCGTTATCCTGAAAACAATCTTTTTTACCTTAAATCCACTAATACCTATTAAAGGTTTAAGAAGCGGTTGCCTGAGAGGGTCATCGCTTTTTTCTTGCCTCTTTTATTGCTTATATTTCTTCCGCAAAAGCTGATGTAATGGCACAAAAAAAGGCACGCCTTGCAGCGTGCCAGTATTCGGATAAATAATCGTTAGTGTTGATTTACTGGTGTGTAAAAGGCTTACTTCCAGTTCTTGTATGAGATTTCGCACTTGGTGTCGAACTTCATATCCATTCCCATTACCTTTGTATTAGCGGTTCCAGTTGTGTTTTGCAACCAGCCATTTGGTAGGAATGTGAGGTAGTCGGTGCCAGTAGCAGAGATGTTTGCCATGCCCATTGACTTAAATTGGCCCCAGTTTGCTTCAATCTGAGAGGTAACTTCTTCGCCCATTCCCATTTTCTGCATTTGGTCAATCATCATCTTTTTCACATCGTTTTCGGTCATGTTGCTCTTCACATTCATCGTAACTACGGTGTTGTCGCTATTATTTGCCACAGCGTAAGTGGCAGTTAGCTTCATGCCTTTCCTTATAATATCTTCCTTACCGATGGTTTTTAGGTTCTTACCGTAGTATCCAAAGAAGGTGTTTTCGTTGAGATTGTCGATGAGCGCCTTCTCTTCGAACTGCTGACTGATTGCCATTAGCGCTTTAGACTTAGGCAAAACCTGTTCAATCATTGGGTTCTTCTTGTATTCTTCTTCGATTTCTGCTATTGCATTCTTGCTTCCTTGAGTTGCCACTTCGTTGAGATTAAGTATCTTTTCAACTCTTCCTTCAGCGTTAGTCTGCAATATCATCTTTGCACCCTTCACGTATTGGTTGCCTGCAATCTGTGCTTGTTCAGCCACATCCTCGTCGCCTTTAATGGTTATATCGGTAACGGTGTATTCAATTTTGTAGCCAGTGGCAGTCTTATCGAGCACCACGTAGCGTGTTTCCTTGATTACTTCAACCTTCTTGTTGCCTTGTCCCATCGGCAAACTCACATCCATTTGCATCACCTCTTTATATATAGTGGTGTCGTTTTTAGCGAAGTTTGCCTTTACAGTTGCTTGTGCGTCCACTGTGAGCGCTATGCCCATCATGAAGACAGATAGTAGGATTGCTTTCATATTATATATAGAATTAGTTGTTATTCTTTCTTAGAAGTAAACCTCTTGTATGCTATTCACAGAGATAGAGTCCGTAGAACGGCATGGATCGAAGTTAGAAGGAATGTCGAATTTAGCATTTGGCGAATAGTGCAACGACTTGTCGGCATATACCATTTGCATGAAGTAAGTCCATATTGGCAGTGCCATTGTGGCTCCTTGTCCCATTGCTGTAGAGTCGAAGTGTATGTCTCGGTCTTCTCCACCCACCCAACAGCCGTTTACAAGCTGCGGTGTGAAGCCCATGAACCAACCATCTGAGTTGTTGTTTGTAGTACCTGTTTTACCTCCTATCTCGCCTGTGAGGTTGTAGTTGTAGCGCAAACGTCCACCAGTTCCACCCTGAATAACGGCTTGAAGCATGTCGAGCATCTTGAAAGAGCTTTCTTCTGAGATTACTTCATTCATCAAAGGCTGGAACTTAGCAACCACGTTGCCATGGCTATCTTCTATGCGTGTAACAAAGAGAGGGGCACAACGCACACCATGATTGACGAATGTAGTATATGCACTACACATCTCTCCGAGTGAGAGTTCTGATGGTCCAAGACACAAAACAGGCGATGTGTTCTTCTCAATGTCAGGGTTGTTCAGTCCAAAATCGTGCAGAATGTTTACAAATTGCGATGGTCCGAGCAAGCTAATGAGGTAAGCCGATATCCAGTTATTAGACTGTTGCAAACCCCATCGTAGTGGTACTTGCTGTCCGTAGCGAGCCTTCGAAGCATTGCGCGGAGTCCAGTTGCCATACGAACGTTGTACGTTTTGAACAGTAGTGCATGGTGTCATGCCGTTCTGCATGGCCAGTGCATAAAGGAAAGGCTTAATGGTTGAACCCACTTGGCGGCGTCCTCCCATCACCATATCGTATTTAAATTGGTCGTAATTGATACCTCCTACATAGGCTTTTACGGCACCTGTGCGTGCTTCCATACTTAAGAAGGCAGCACGTAAGAACGATTTGTAATAACGAATAGAGTCGATAGGCGTCATCAAAGTGTCCACATTGCCGTGGTAAGTAAAGAGCGTCATCTCGTGTTTCGTTCTGAAACTGCGACGTATTTCATCGGGTGTTGCACCCTGTTCCTTTAATCGTAGGTATCTTAAACTCTGACGACAAGAACGATTAAGGATAGATTTAATGGTGCTTCGAGATATGTTCGAAGAGAACGGAGCGTTCTTTTTGTAACGGTTGGCAATGTTGAATTCTTTCTGCAAATAGCCACCCACGTGCTTGCGAACAGCCTGTTCGGCATATTGTTGCATACGTGTGTCGATGGTGGTAAAGATGCGAAGACCATCTGTATTCACGTCGTAGTTCTCGCCATTGCGCTTCTTATTCTTGTTACACCAGCCGTAGAGAGGGTCTTTCTCCCATGCTATTGAGTCGATAACGAAGTCGCGCATGCGCCATGCTTGGTACTCTTTTCGTTCTGGTTTCTTCTCCATCATGTATTGACGGAGGAACGCTTGGAAGTAATCACCGGCACCTTGGATACTCTTTCCCTTTGAATACTTGATGCCTAAGGGGCGCTGTATGAGTTCGTTATACTCTTCACGAGTGATGTAACCACACTTGCACATCTGACTTAACACTACGTTTCGGCGTGTACGACAACGCTCTTCGTAGCGTAAAGGATTATACATAGAAGGGTTTTGGCATAACCCTATAAGCGTTGCAGCCTCGGTAACAGTTAGTTGCCGAGGTTCTTTGCTGAAATAAATATTGGCTGCTCGTTTAATGCCGACGGCATTATGAAGGTAGTCGAAGTAGTTTAAGTACATCGCAATAATCTCTTCTTTCGTGAAATAACGCTCCAATTTCACGGCGATAATCCACTCAATAGGTTTCTGCAGTACACGTTCTAAAGTGCTATATGCTTTCTCTGAGAACACCTGCTTGGCTAATTGCTGCGTTATAGTAGAACCTCCACCCGCTTTATCGTGCCCCAAAACACCGCGCTTAAGTATAGCACGGCCCAGCGCAATAAAGTCTATTCCAGAGTGTTCGTAGAATCTTTCGTCCTCAGTAGATACCAAAGCGTGCACCAAATGAGGCGAAAGGCTGTTGTAATCTACTGCCACACGGTTGGCATTATCTTGATTCCATGTTCCAATAAGCTTTCCGTCGGCAGAGTAAACCTGCGATGCGAACTTGTCTACAGGGTTTGAAAGCTCTTCCATATCAGGCATATAGCCTATCCAACCATTCCATACCGAAACGAAAAAGATGGTAGTGAAGCCGATAACGAATATCAATATAGCCCAAAAAGTACGTATGAGATGTCTTCGCATTTCAATCTATTGTGTTTAGATTGCAAAGGTATAGTAAATCAATGAGAAGGCAAAATAAAAACAATGGGATTTTTAAAAGAAGGTAAACATATAGATATTTTCTTTTATAATTGTCCTTCAATAAAAATTATTTCTGTACCTTTACGCTCGAAAACGACCAATTCAACACGATACAATGGAGAAACAGAACTTTGTGAACATTCAGGACTTGGATAAGGAACAGCTTCTTTATCTTATTCAGATGGCTCAGGAATTTGAGAAATATCCTAACCGCGACTTACTGAAAGGCCGCATTATAGCTACCTTGTTTTATGAACCTTCAACCCGAACACGCCTCAGTTTCGAGACAGCGGCGAACCGTTTGGGTGCGAAAGTCATTGGATTTACCGATGCTAAGGCCTCGAGCGTGAGCAAAGGGGAAACATTAAAGGATACAATACTGATGGTTGCGAACTACGCCGATACGATTGTAATGCGCCATCACATTGAGGGAGCAGCGCAATATGCATCGGAAGTGTCGCCTGTACCTATCGTGAATGCTGGCGATGGCGCCCATCAGCACCCATCACAGTGCCTCTTAGACCTTTACACGATCAACCAAACGCAAGGTACTTTAGAGAATTTGAACATCTATTTGGTTGGCGATCTTAAGTACGGACGTACGGTTCACTCGCTCTTAATAGCAATGCGACACTTCAATCCAACCTTCCATTTCATCGCACCTGCCGAACTTGCTATGCCCGAAGAGTACAAAATATTCTGCAAACAGCATGGTATTCGATATACGGAACAAGAGGAATTTACCCCAGAATCTATTGCTGGAGCAGACATATTATATATGACACGTGTGCAGAAGGAACGTTTCTCCGACCTTATGGAATATGAACGAGTGAAGAATGTCTACATTCTGCGCAACGATATGTTGCACCTTGCAAAGCCGAACATGCGCATATTACACCCACTACCACGTGTAAACGAAATCGCATACGACGTGGATAGTAATCCGCACGCTTACTATATACAGCAAGCTAAGAACGGTCTTTTTGCTCGCGAAGCTATCTTTGCCTACTGTCTCGGCATAGGAATGGACGAAGTGAAAGCCGATAAGACGATAATTAAATAAGGAGATTATGGAAATGAATAAGAAAGAACGATTGGTTGCAGCCATCGAAAATGGCACCGTAATCGACCATATACCTGCAGAAAAGACCTTCCAAGTCGTGAATCTTCTCGGACTTCAGAGTCTTTCAACCCCCGTTACCATTGGCTATAACTTTAGTTCTTCCAAGGTAGGATGCAAGGGAATCATTAAAGTAAGCGATAAGTTCTTCACCGATGATGAGATATCTCGCCTCTCTGTTGTGGCTCCAAACATCATCTTAAACATCATTCGCGACTATGAAGTGGTAGAGAAAAAGGAAGTCATAACGCCCGACGAACTGAGTGGTATCGTAAAATGTAACAACCCAAAGTGCATTACCAACAACGAACCAATGTCTACAATATTCAACGTTGTAAACAAGTCGAGAGGCATATTGAAGTGCCATTATTGCGACAAGGAACAACAAATGGACAAGGTCGAGTTGTGTTAAACATTATCAAGTCAATAAAAACATACGCTTAAAGACACTGAAAAAAGAAAACATAAAGCGGCAACAAGGAACACAAAATACCTTGTTGCCGCTTTCTCTTTGCTATACCAACTTTGCAGAATCAACCTTAAGGCTCAGTTTAAAGGCCTCCTTGCAAATATTTGCATAAAATATTTGCCGTGTTATTAGAAAATTCCTATATTTGCAGCTAATTATAACAACCTTGCTTTTGGCGGCTTTTTGCTAAATAATGTAGATGGTCGGTGGAGGCATTTTTAATACTTAAACAACATGAGAAAAGATCTTGAGATTTTTGATCTAATCGAGCAAGAGCACCAACGCCAATTGAAAGGCATGGAGCTTATCGCTTCTGAGAACTTCGTTAGTGACGAAGTAATGCAGGCAATGGGTCTTACCTTACCAACAAATACGCTGAAGGATATCCTGGTAAGCGTTATTATGGTGGTTGCCAAGTAGTAGACGTAGTAGAGAACCTCTGCATCGAGCGTGTGAAAAAGGTGTTCGGTGCTTGCTGGGCAAACGTGCAGCCACACTCAGGTGCACAGGCTAACCAAGCTGTTCTTTCTGCAATTCTCGAGCCAGGCGACACTTTTATGGCTTAGACCTTAATCATGGTGGCCACCTTTCACATGGTAGCCCAGTTAATAACTCTGGTATTCTCTATCGTCCTATCGGTTATCAGCTCGACAAAGAGACTGGTCGTGTAGACTACGAGAACATGGAGAAGCTCGCACGCGAGCACAAGCCAAAGCTCATTATCGCTGGTGCATCAGCTTATAGCCGCGAATGGGACTACGCACGCTTCCGCAAAGTAGCTGACGAAATAGGCGCAATCTTCATGGTAGACATGGCTCACCCAGCAGGTTTGATTGCTGCTGGTTTGCTCGACAACCCTGTTAAGTACGCTCACATCGTAACAACTACAACACACAAGACTCTCCGTGGTCCTCGTGGTGGTGTGATTATGATGGGTGAAGACTTCGATAATCCATGGGGAAAGACAACTCCAAAGGGTGTTATCAAGAAGATGTCACAGCTCTTAGACTCTGCTGTTTTCCCAGGAAACCAAGGCGGTCCATTAGAGCACGTTATTGCAGCGAAGGCTGTTGCCTTCGGTGAAATACTCGAACCAAGCTGGAAAGAGTATGCAACACAGGTTAAGAAGAATGCCTCTGTGCTCGCTGACGAACTCGTAAAGCGTGGCTATGGCATCGTTTCAGGCGGTACAGACAACCACTCTATGTTGCTTGATCTCCGCACAAAATTCCCTGATCTCACTGGTAAAGTGGCTGAAAACGCTCTCGTTGCAGCTGATATTACAGTGAATAAGAACATGGTACCATTCGATACTCGCTCTGCTTTCCAGACCTCAGGTATCCGTCTTGGTACTGCTGCTATGACTACTCGTGGTGCTAAGGAAGACCTTATGGTTCTCGTTGCAGAACTGATTGACAAGGTTCTTTCTGCTCCAGAAGATGAAAAAGTCATCGCAGAAGTTCGTGAAAAGGTAAACGCTACAATGAAAGAATACCCATTGTTCGCTTACTAATCAAGAACAAAAACAAATTTCTCATAGCTTAATAGACTCCCTCGACGGCCTCACCGTTGAGGGAGTTCTGTTTTTATGGGGTTCTAAAAGTTGGGCTGAGGATGTGCGTTGGTGCTGTTAATAGTCGAATCAACCATTGTTTTTAGAAGGTCGTATCGGGAGAGAAGCACGTTGAAAGCGGTGTGTTAGAAAATTACTCTA
>NZ_BAKF01000002.1 GCF_000614025.1 Prevotella aurantiaca JCM 15754 | reverse complement strand
AGGTTTTTAAGGGAGGGCTAGTTATAGTGTATAACTTCAAAAGAACAAAGTTCGTTCTTTTGAAGTTGAAGGAAACAATTACCGAAAGATTCAGTTAGGATAACTTTTTTCTAAAGTGGTGTTAACAGAGGCAAGTAATTACGAAATAATTTCTATCAAATCGTCGGCTACCTTTGCTAAGTATTCTTTCTTTTTTAAGCCGTCAACGTACTTCTTGGGAATATTATTATAGCCGTATTTTGCACCCAGTACAGCGCAAGCTATTGCTGCGTTGGTATCTGCATCTCCAGCTTCATTTACTATAGTTAATAATCCTTCTTCAAAATTGCGGGCATGAAAAAAACACCACAAGGCAGCACCTAAGGCTTTTAAAGTATAACCTATACTTGATGGTTCGTCAAGTTCTAAACTATCAATGTCGTTATAGAATGCTTTATCAATATATTCCGTTATGGTATTATCATATTGATTGCCAATTTCAGTAATTTGTGACAATGAAAGTTGCTCGTTTTTCCATATCAAATGATTGATGATTTCAGAGATAATGACACAAGACCCTACACATCGCGGGTCGAAATGAGTTAGTAAACACACATCTTTAGCAGTTTTTGCCACGTTCTCTTTTAGTAATCCAACTATCGCAGTTCTCATTACAGCACCATTGGCAGCATTTTTTGTTCGTGACATTTTCCAAATTAGCTCTGCCACCTGTTGAGGTTTCTCTACATAATCGGCTATTGATAGTACCTTAAAAGTGGTTTGACCTACACCTCTTGTATCCGATGCATAGAGCCAATTTTTAAAGTTTCTTGCAATTGTGTGTAGATTAAAATCACTTTCTTCAATAAAAGCATTGGCTATGCAGAGCATCATATCCGTATCATCACTCCATGCTCCAAGTTGGAATTTCGAACGATGATAATCCCTGATAATCTGACTATAATCTGTTAATCCGTCAGGATAATACTTTTTAGCTTCTATTTTGCTCATGAACTCTGTTCCTAAACCTAATGCGTCACCAATAGCTTGGCCAAACAGAATACCATAGATTTTGTCTTTTATCTCCATCTTAAAAATCTATTTTCTATCATATATTTTTATCAATGACTATTTATTATCTAACGTAAGTAATAAGTTCATTATAGGGTTTTTATTGAAATCATCGTGTCTTATATTCTCTCATTTTATGTTATCTATTACTACTCTTCTATAGTAACTTCTGCATCTTTCCAATGTACCATATCATAGGGATAATACGGATTATCCTTAAGCTCCGAATCATCTATGTTCATTATCTTTGCAACCGCTGCAACTTCCCATGCCCAATAGCCACGATAACAGTTCTTCTTTAAATGATTGTTATACCAAGGTGCATCTTTGTTCAGATTATACCATTTCTCTATATAATCTTTAAGTGCTTTCTTTGCTTCTTGTGCATCTGATATTTGTGTTAACTTGAAAAGTCCTTTATACAACTTAGGGAAAGCAAGCTTATCTGCATACATTTGTTTTTCGTTCTCTTTTAATCGAGAGTTTAGCATAAACCAAAGTAATAAATCAGGTGTCCAGCCTGCTGGCTTTGCTTGCTTGTCCATTTTCATCATATAGTCAACTAAACGATTGAAATCTGTATTTTCTATGTCTAATAGTATTCCTAATGAAATTCTATCTAAATCAGCTGCGTATATGGGATTCCTAAAGTTAGCTCCAAATATATAATTATCCAAAGAACTTATATATAACTTTCTTAATTTGCCAACATTTTCCCCCATAGAGTAACTTATTTCAATTAATCGTATATGATTCACTGCAGAAGACCAATACCAAAATGGACGTACGATTCCACTTTTTTCCCTTTCTTCCTGTATGTACTTTTCATCATGCTCTATTTCTCCTAACTTAATACTCAGAATCTTATCAAAGTACTTTTTATCCTTTAATTTATCCCTAATAGGTTTATCTTGTTCTTTTTTAGAACCACCCAATTTAAAATTAAATAATCCCATAAGTTATTTCATTTGAAATGGTTTCAATACCATATGTTATATAGGTTGCTCTTCTGTGGTTGAACTTTTATCAAACAAAAGTGCACAACTGCAAATATAGTTACTTTACTTGAAAAGTCATCATTTTATTTTATAAATTCTTTTTTGTTGTCATTGTGCAAAAATACCTTTTTATTTATTATTCAGACTAAAACTCTAAACTTAATTGGCAATCAAGTTGTGCACTTTTGTTTGACAACGTACATGCGAGAAACAATAAAGCAAAATCCAATCAATAAAATGTTTTTCGATGATAAAATAATGAAATATCAGAGTAAATAACTACTTTTGCAGTTGTGCATTTTTATCTGACAACGTACATTGATAACGCAATGACGGATGTTGGTTTGTTTTAAGTTCTGAATAATAAAAAGATAAAGTTATGGCACGATTGACATTTGAAGAAAGAAATAAAAATCACTATACCAAGTATAGCGATGTCCCTATTAATACAATCAATAAATATAAAGGACTACTTCCTGAAGAACTATTAAATATCTGGAAAGATATGGGTTATGGTATTTATGAAGATGGTTTTATACAGTTTGTTAATCCAGATGAGTACGAATTTGTATTCGATTATATTGATAAATTGTTAGAACCTTCTATTGTATTTGGTATTACGGCCTTAGGAGATTTGTTAATTTGGGAAGGAAATGATAATTGGACAATTTCATCTGATGAGGGAAATAGAATCTTGTTTATAAATATAAGAAAGTGCACAAGCGAAATCTTAGGTGATATGGATTTTCTTTTAAACTTTACTTTAGGGGATGAAACGGCTATTATAGCCAAGGAGTATTTTGACTCCCGACCTTATTTAAATATTAAAGGAAAGTTACCTACTTTACAATATGGTCAATGCTATGGTTATGTCCCAGCTTTGGCATTGGGAGGCAAGGCATCTAATAAAAATCTACAAGTGGTAAATGTAAAGACGTATATAAACATAATAGGACAAGCAGTTGGTAAAATTATAGATTTATCAGAATAAAAAAAGATGGATAAGGAAGAAAGAATAAATCAGATTACCAAGCAAGTGAAGATACTGGAACGAGTACCATGCGAGAAGCGAATAGAGGTATTTAATCGCGGTGCAAAGAACATTTATGTAGTAGGCAGTATTTTATTACTTATAGCTCTTTGGGCCGTCATTTTTGGAAGAACTATTCTTGATATGGGATCTCTTTGGCAACTGGATAGAGGACTTATGAAAAACACATGGAACATCATCAGCAAGCTTTTCTTTCCTGTATTCTTGCCGTGTATATTCATTATTGGAATTCCAATAGAAATTCGCAATTACATTATCAAACGAATTGTGGATAAAGAATACCCCCTAAAACCAGAAAAATAGAGATTAAGCGATGAACATAAAACTAAAAAAAGTATTTCTACTCTTACTGCCTCTATAGAAGTATACTTTTGTATAATAAGTTCTTGAAAACGAAACTTTTGTGTGCTGTCAATTTAATAGTCATTTCTTATTCGTTGCTACATTTTTTTGAGAGCCTGCTTTTATGTAGCAATTTCTGTAGCAGAAAATGACCGAATGATGACTATTAAAAGGTATGTTTTGACCGTCAAACAGATATGGATAATAAACAAAAAACCGCTGTAAAACCAAGGTTTTACAGCGATTATTCTTGTTTTGAAGGCTAAAATGACGTATTGTTTGACGTTCTTTTGAAACCTATTTGTGGACCAGCCTGGGCTTGAACCAGGGACCTCCAGATTATGAGTAAAGCAGAATAATATTTTGTGATTTTTTAATATCAAAAGTTTTGCTGATTTCCAAAGAGTTACTAACTTCGCGGTAGTTTATGATACTCCGAAAAACCCCGTATCAAAATGACTCTGTTTTCCCATTGTTTTCCCGATAAACCTTGGAAAACACGGGGATTTGAGAGAAAAATCGGAAATTTGTTTTCCCATTGTTTTCCTAAAATGGAGTAAAAAGCGAAGTTGAGACCTCCAAACTATTGACAGGTATGGTAAAGAAATTAGACACAACCTACAAGAGCGCACGATTCGGGAATTGCACCTATGCACTCATTCTTGACAAGCGTCATCCGAAGAAAGACAGGAATACATTTCCCGTCGCTATGCGCTATACCATAGGCAGAAGGTCGTGGTACAACTATGTCGCTGGCGAATTTACGGAAGAGGATTTCTCCAGAGTATGCAATCTCAGCGCCAAGGCCGTACGCTCGGAACTTTATGAGAAGAAATTGGAATTCGACGCCATCTTTGAGGCACAAGTGGAGCTGACAGAGCGTCTAGGAAATGGTCTGACGCTCGATAGGATAAAGACAGCTATCACCGGCGTTGACACTTCCAAAGAGGCATCCTTCTTTAGCGTGTGGCAGGACAGGATTAATTTCTTCCGAACCAACAACAACGGAGAGCAATACACCACAGCCGAGTCTTACGAGTGTGCCATGAAGTCTTTCCAAAGGATTCTTTGGAACAGACCGATTACTGGTTTTAAGATAAGGAAAGAAGATATTGAATACTGGAGTAACGGAATGCAAAATGGTGTACTGGACGAGAATGGCAAGGAAATAGGGAAAATAAGGGAGGCAACAAGAGGTCTTTATCTCCGTAACTGCCGTGCTGTTTGGAATGAATGTGTGTCGCTTGGCTATCTCACCAATCAAGAATATCCTTTTTCAAATGTCAAGAAAAAGAAACTCGTGGCGATTCCTGTCGGTGACACAAGGAAAGATCGTTACCTGAATGTCCAGCAGATGACAGAGCTCTATCGAGTGTTCATCGAGAAACGCTATCCTGACACATGGAAGAAGGGATATGCCGAGAAAGCCCATACTCACTCGGATTGTTCCTCGCTCAATACTTGTGCAACGGTTTCAATATGGCCGATGCGGGCGAACTGAAGTATTCGCAATTCTATTTCAATAGTGGCAGAAAGGCGTTCAATTTCAAACGAGTAAAAACTAGACACAGCACAGAGGGGGGTGTTGAAATAACAATCCCCATTATAGAGCCACTTCAGAAAGTCCTTGATGAGATAGCGGCAGAATCCGTGCTCAACGGATTCGTCTTTCCAGAGATTCTGAATGGCGCAACACATAAGGCCGACAAACGCAAGCGAATCTCTCAGGAAAACTCGAATGTGCAAGACCGTGTCATTAAGATTTGCCATGATGTGTTACACTGGGAGATACGTCCATCTGGAACTTGGTGCAGACATTCCTATGGAACAAATCTAACCCACGCCCAAGTAGAGGAAAGGTATATCTCACAGAGTATGGGACATGCGACAGAAATGTCCATTACCGAAAGGTACATCGCACAATTCCCGTTGGAAACCATGTTCGAGTACAATAATAAGCTTTTAGACTTGGAGCCAAAGGTGACAGAGGAAGATGTCATGAGCATGACGGAGCAACAGAAGACCGACATGCTTCTCAAACTGCTGGCAAAGAATTAGTTCGAAAATCATACTGTTCAGATGAAATCCATTAAAGAACCCCCAAATAACGCCATGAGAGAGGCCATGGATAAGGTGTACTCATGGAAACAGGAGCACCCAGAAGAATACTCACGTTTCTCTGTGGAGATGATGAAGGTTGCTCGTAACGATTTCAGTTGTTATGAGCGCATATTCAAAATGGCGACATCCTTCGTGCCGACATCGGTACTTGTTGAGTGCCAGAAACTTTTTACATCCGACTCGGAGGAATCTATTCCCGCAGACGATAGTGCTGCTGTTGCCAGTCAAGTCATTGACGAACTGATGAGGCTAAAAGGCTATCTGAGATTTGGCATGTACGCTGAAACGATAGGGGATGATGCTACAGGGGAGGCAAAAGACGATAATGCATCGCCTGATGAGCCAAGAGGCCTTATCCTGATAAGGGAATTTAGTTTGGTAGATAAAGACCAGAGCGATGATGACGAGGAACATCTATATATCCCTTGCGTAACGGCACAAGAGTTCTGGGAGTCACTACCGTCTTTCATTCAGATGGCCGTCTTCACCTTTGGCAAAGGGCATTCTGCCGATGAGCTTGCAACAATATCAAAGCGAGTCATGTTGTCTGCCATATACACGTTGCCAGAAATCTTCCACAAACTTCGCAATCAAATCCTTGCAGGCAACAACACCCTGCTGATGTGTGCGTTGTACTTCATCTGCTTTGACCACGGACTTCCAAAAAGCGCGATGGCACTAAACAAGATAAGCCTTGGAGCCAGGCAAATATCCTATATGCGAGAAAGCATCAAGGCAGTCATTGAACGCCTTGTGGATTCAAGTGTGACCAATGGGTGTGACAAGAAAGCAGAATGGACTAAAACGATTAAGGAGGTCGAGGAAGCAGAATTGCAGCAGACTATGAAGAACGCACTTGCCAACACAAAGGGTAAGCATGGGCGAAGAACCATTCTACAAGAAGAACGCAGTCTTGATGACCTTCTTATCGCCGATGACAAACAAGCATTGAAGGAATCAATACGGACAGCTCTCAACGACATGGAACATGAGTATGAGACCGCTTACATCAAGGCTGCGCTCATACGCTCTGGTCATCTTGACCCCAACACGCCTTTTGCCGTCTTCCTCCGTTCCATCTGTGATTTTTCAGGGAAGGAGTACAAGTATGACCCAGCTCAAAGGGTTGACTCGTTCGTTACATATGAGAAGGAGCAATTCAAGACTTCCAAGAATTCCAAGTGGCAACGGGGAAGAAGAATAGTGGCATATTTGACGGAAATCTTCAAAATTGACGAATAAATTGTGCCATTTGAAGTGGCACAATTACGCGGACCGGTATTTGTGCCGATTGGATTGGCACAAATACTATTCAAATCTGGCAGAACTCGTAAAAAATATAAAAAGAAGGGAGTAAAGCTTTTCTGAGCGATTATCTTTCGTAAAAATGATTTATTTTCACTACCTTTGTGCCATGAAACCGAATGACATGGAAGAAATAAATCGCATTAAAGTCGTGTTGGCAGAGAAGAAACGCACTAACAAGTGGCTTGCGGAGCAGATGGGTGTAAAACCCTCCACCGTTTCCAAATGGTGTACCAACTCCTCTCAGCCCGACGTTGCAAGTCTGTTAAAGATTGCAGACTTCTTGGAGGTTGACATTAAGGAACTGATTGTTCGCGAATATAATGCTTATATGGAAAAGGCAAGCTCTGCTATTGGAAGCATCATTGAGGGAAAAAGAAATCATGAACGTGTACCCGAAAAAACAGATTAGAGTACATTATGTCTACCCCATATAAAAGGCAGAGATGGCAAATGAATGAATGACAAACAAATAAAGGTAAGGTGTAAAACCTACTGAATGTTTTTATAATGAGTAATAGTAGCATCAATACGCCTCTTAAGGGTAATCAAATAAAGATTAAACTTAGAGAAACGTATGAATCTCTGGAAAAGTTATTCTCGCCCCATGGTTATGAGGTGAGCACTTATCACACTCCCGTAAATTTCGAGGAAGCTTTAACGCGTCCCATTCACCGTTGGTATGCCTACAAAGAAGGATTCTCCCCTTCTTTCGTTCGTGATTTTATAGCTGAGTATTCGACATCCAAATCAAACATCGTATTTGATCCATACGGAGGAGTTGGCACAACAGTATTAGAAGCAAACATTAATGGCTATGAAGCATATTCCTTAGATGTTAGCCCGCTTGGAAATTTTGCATCGAAAGTCAAAAATAGAGAGTATGCAGAAAATGATATCAGACAATTGGAGCAAACTGTAGCGACATTTCAGGAACTCGCTTCCTATAATGACATCGATGACTACAACATCAGTCCAACTGTGAAAAGGTACTTTGCAAAGGAAACGTATTCTGCTATTATACAGACCAAGAACTTCATAAAAGACATAGCAAACGAGAAAGTACATGATATCTTTCTCCTTTCCCTTTTGGCGATTCTTGAGAAAGTTTCCACCCATAGGAAAAATGGTAACGGTGTAAAACGGAAAATTCACGAACCTAATCCGACGTCTTTTCCAGCCCTTAAAGAACTGATGGTAAAAAAACTTAGACTTATTGTTGATGATATTCAACAGTCTCAGAGAAAGAATCAAAACAACATAATAGAGGGCAGTTGCCTGGACTCATATAAGTTGCCAAAGAAAGCAGATGTCGTTATCACATCACCACCGTATGCAAATTGCTTTGATTATAGTAAAGTGTATTTGATAGAATTATGGATGGGAGATTTCTTTTGCACAAGAGAAGACCAACAGTCTTTTCGCGAGAGGTCTTTGAAAAGCCATGTCCACTATCGATGGAAGAGAAAAGACAACGAAAGCATCCCTATCGTTGATGATCTCATCACACCATTACTTGAAGATTGCGACTTATGGAGCAATAGTATCCCGTCAATGATATCTGGATACTTCCATGACTTGAAAATGTGTTTGAAGGAACTATCAAACAATCTGAATCATGGAGCGACTGTTGGTTTCGTTGTTGGGAATTCCACATATTCAGGTGTCGTTATCTCTACGGATTTATTGTTGGCCCATATCGCACTTTCCTTGGGCTATGAATGTTCTGATATTAAGATATATCGTATGGTTGTGCCTTCTTCTCAACAAACAAAATTGATAGAGAAGGATGATTGGAAATATGTTAGAGAAAGTATGGTTGTATTGAAATGGAAATAGATATTGAAACTATAGACAGAACAGGTGGGTATAACCCATATCAGTTAACATGGGGTGAAGAAATCGCATTTCCATCAACCCGCAAGTTAACAGAATACGGGAACCGTGTATATAACAGGTACCCTGCTCGTAGCATTTTCCTTGTTCCCAGGGCAATATTATCCCAACACAAGAACAAAAGGTTTAACGTACTTGACCCATTTATGGGATCGGGTACAACTGCTGTTGAAACTATTCTTAGCGGCAACATGCCTGTTGGCGTTGAAATGGATCCATTTGCCAGGCTTATAGCAAATGTTAGTTCTACTATATTTAACGAAAAGGATTTTGCTTCATTGAATAATGTCTTTGAAGAGATTTTGAGAAGTTGGAGTACTTTTGAGCCTGCTTATACTCCAAAATTAGCTGGTATAGAAAGATGGTTTAAGGAAAATGACTTAAAAAAACTACTGAGTCTAAAAAATTGCATAAAGACACTGACTCCATCTAAATATCTTTCCTTTATGATGGTTGCTTATGCTGATTGCATTAAACCAGTTTCTTTAATGGAAAGACAATCTCTTAAGCCATATATATCGCGGAAACATCCTAAGGAAACAAAAGGAGTGATTGATTCTTTTGTTTATAGCTACAAGGCCCATCTTGATGCTATAAAACAAATGACAGAAGTGGCTACACCTGCTAATATAAAATGGATTGGAGATGATGCGACCAATTTTAGAACTGAAAGTCCTTATATTGATCTCGCAATTACATCGCCACCATATATAAACGCATTAGACTATACAAGATGTGTGAAGATTGAAGGTGCCATGTGCGATTGTATCGATAATGAAATTGCTGCAGACATGCGAAATGTACAGGTGGGCCATGAGAATAGAAAGAATGAAGATATTAACAATACTGTGTATAAAACATTCAAACCATGGTATGACAAGATTCTTCCTAAAGACAAGGGGCGCGCAAACACCTGTATGGCATATTTCAATGACATATACAAAAATCTAATTTGCGTATATCAAGCACTCAGACTTAATGGAGAGTATCACATAATCATAGGGGATAATATCATTAAAAAAGTAGAAGTTCCCACCCATAAGATTATTGCGTCTTTGGCAGAATCGGTTGGTTATAAATGGTTTGGTATTTACAAGTATCAGATAAAAGACCATCGAACATCTATACCCAGAGACAATGTGAAAAATAAAATTCAATATGAATATGTATTAATGTTAAAAAAATAACATATGGTTGGTGAATTAAAATGCATATATAGTTACTACAATACCCTATTGGATATTTGGAGTTCTTGGAATGATTCTGTCTTATATGGAATTATGCCCGAAGGAGCCAGTAACTTTACGGAAGCACTGGGCATTAATAGCTCAGATGGCAGATCCAGGGCCAAAGAGATGTTCCGAATAGGATTGCTAAAAATGGAACTAACCAAAGGGCAAACAGCTTTAGATGCCATTAGGGAACAGAATAATGTTCAGTCTAATTTAGGATATGTAGCTGCAATTTTGGCAAAAGCAGCAAAAGTTGAAAGGACTGAATTCATTGACAAAGCTCTTTCCGCATTATGTGCGTTGTTTTCCTTAATGCAGTCTATAAAGATCGATGAACACGAAGTTTCAATAAATACTTTGATTTTCAAATTGGGCAAACTGTTTCCGTGCCCAACGCACATTGATTTCAGAACGTGGTTCAGATATGTGTTGTCGGCATTTTTATGCGAATTAAATTACCGAGTAGAAATACATCGTAACGATTTGAAAGAGAGCAAGAAAGATTCAGTATATTTCTCTAATTTCCTTCTTTCAAATTCTTCTCATATATCGTTGACCATTCGTGCTAATAAACAAAATGGCTACCAAGCTCGCAAAACCATATCAAGTGCAGAGGATGTGATGTCTGCTATAGAAGATAGGGTTTCCTTGACGAATATTATCCTACAAAAGTCTCCTTTATTTATATTTGGTGATGAGCGTTCTAATAATCCGGCTGGGTTTTATAGTATGGCAAATAAGCATTTCAAACATTTTCTTGAGTTATGCTATCAGATTGAGAGTCGAAATATCAACAATTCACCCTTTAAGCCCTTCTATGATGAAAGAACAGAGGCATCGGCAAAACCTTACATTATAGAACGGTTGCCATTCATATTTAATAATCAAGCAGAAGAAGTCAAAAAAGAATATACAGTGCTTATGAAATCTATTTATGAGGGTGCTAAAGACGCACTTGGGATTCTAGATTACAATCCAATTGAAAAATCGGAATCCAATACAATAACACGTGATTACAAATATTATCTATCCGCCATCCGTACTAAGCCATTCATCCTTCTTGCTGGTATCAGTGGAACGGGAAAGAGTCAGATTGTGAGGAAACTTGCTCAGGCGAGTGTGACGCTGTCTGACGCAGAAGAAGATACCCGTTGGAAAAATCAACGCCCAAAGAATTTTGAGTTGATCCAGGTGAAACCAAATTGGCACAATTCTATGGATGTGGTTGGCTATAAGTCTAACATAGGCAAGGATGGTGAACACTACGAATATACGCCATTTATTGAATTTGTCGCCAAAGCATGGTTAGACAAGAGAACGCCATATTTTCTTTGTCTTGACGAAATGAATCTTGCGCCTGTTGAAGAGTATTTCGCAGAGTTTCTTAGTGCTATCGAAAGCAGATACGCTGACGAGGACGGGAATTATTGGACTGATCCCATTGTCAAACCCTTCAAAGATTTTGGTGAGGTTGTATGTGCTAAAATGATAACAAAGCTTGCAGGAAAATCTGAGGCTCTTGCCAAGCAGTTCCGAGAAAAAGGGCTGACCCTGCCTCCAAACCTCATTGTCATGGGAACGGTGAATATGGATGAAACCACCTTCTCGTTCTCTCGCAAGGTGCTTGACCGTGCCATGTCCATAGAAATGAACGATGTAGATTTCGTAAAATTCCTTGATGGAACATCAGAACAAGTTGTTCCCCAACTCTCGGCTAAAGAAATCGGGCTATTGGTTAATCGCCCTATCAAGGCAGGTGAGATTAAAGACCATCTGGGAAACATTTCTACCAAGATTATCAACTTCCTGACAGATGTCAACAAACTGCTTGAAGGAACTCCATTCAAATTGGGCTATCGTTCGGCAAACGAGGCGATGCTCTATGTGAGCAGTGCCATGGACTTTGGTTATAACAGCACCGCAAGGGCTTTGGATGAATTTTCTTTGATGAAGATATTGAGTCGTATTGAGGGTGACGAGACTAAGCTTTCGGTTGATGCCAACGATGACAGAATAACGGCTATTGGAGGCCTGACACAGACCGCAGATAAATACGGCCAGACAACGGTTCTCAGTATGCTTAAAGCCGTTATGACAAAGCACTTTGGGGATGTGGAGAAGAGTGAAAGTATGAAGAAACTTGATGAAATGATAGAGATTCTTCATCGAGAGCATTTTGTTTCTTATTGGGGTTAAATCAGAAATTATGAACGGGACTTTCAATACATTGAAGGTTAGCAACGGGGATTTGGAAATTAGGTTCTCGTGTGCTAACTATGGTCGTCGCATTAGAGAAACCATCAATAACCTTGGTGTTAAGTGTGATGACGAAAG
This sequence comes from Prevotella aurantiaca JCM 15754, assembly GCF_000614025.1. Taxonomy (GTDB): domain Bacteria; phylum Bacteroidota; class Bacteroidia; order Bacteroidales; family Bacteroidaceae; genus Prevotella; species Prevotella aurantiaca. The sequence continues at coordinate 130,731 of NZ_BAKF01000002.1, read as the reverse complement.
CAAGGAACAGATAAAGTCCCGCTTTACAGGCAAAGACAAGGACGTGACATTTGTCTTTGGCGAAAAGCCCATGGAGGATGGTATGTCTTTTCATACGGCCTACTTCTTTGAAAACACAGACTATGCGCTTATTATTTCTGGCAAGGATGGAAAGCCGCTGGATAGCTGCCGTATGAGTCTTTCGGGACATGCCATCAAGTTCAATGAGTTGAAGAACGCAATCGTAAGTGATGATGGCAGATATTATGCTACGTTGAACTTCAACAATCAAGTTGGTCTTGTTGACTTCGACTTCACTTACACTATTGGCGGTGTAGAAGGAACTTTAGGTTTTTGTACGGAGGTGCTAAGCTACAAGATGAACTATCGCTCTGATATGAAATCAATTATCAGAGATATAGAACAGGAGTATAGCATGCTATCTTATGCCTTTCTGAAGAATACCTATCTTTCATTCAAGACCAAAGCTGGTGAGTCATCAGAATTGATTTGGTGGCAGATATTTCAATCGTGTTATAACGACATCATCAGGAACACCCATATCATCATTAACTCGCCAAAACGTAGATTAAAGACTGCCGTTCGCTATGAGCGTGCCGACCGTTTGAGATATATCTCCCCAGAACAAGAGAATGAGTATGCCGAATTTAAAGAAGACCCAAAACATCTTTTCCGCTCAGAAGAAATGTATCTCTCCAAGGATACTGTGGAGAATCGTTTTCTAAAATATGTCATTAAAGAACTTTACCGCAGGTTTGGCATCATTAGAGAGCATATCAAAGTGCAGTTAAAGGCTGATGATGCGAAGATAGCCAACAATCTTGACGCAATGCACAAGGAGCTTTCTACCCTCCAGAATCATCGTTTCTTCAAGGGAATAGGTCAATTCAAGGGTTTCTCACAGGATTCGCTGGTCATGAAACGGGCCAGAGGCTATAAAGACATATTCAAGAATTGGGTGGAACTCTCTTGCGGATATGAACTGGAAGAGGGAATGCGAAAGTTGGAAGTGAAGGACATTTCCGAACTTTACGAAATCTGGTGTTTTATCAAGGTTAAGAATATCGTCAAAGATATTATGGGCGATTTGGCTGAGGTTGACACTACTGGTCGGGAACTAACATCGGGATTTGTGCGTCAGTTGGTGTATGGTTCACAGTCGGAAGTGAAATTAAAAAAGGACAATGTGGAGGTTTCTGTAATGTACAATGCTCAGGTTGAGGAGATTGACGTGGATGATGAACAAACCTCTTATCCTTCTTCTATCGAGGGTACAGACACACTTACGACAGTGCAGCGTCCTGATATTGTATTGCGACTTTCTAAACAAGATGACGATATACAATACACTTACCTCTTTGATGCTAAATACCGTATAGCTGATGCCCGAAAGGGTGGCCTTGACGTGCCACCTGTTGGCGCGATAAACCAAATGCATCGTTATAGGGATGCCATTTATTATACACAGGAGGGAAAAGATAACCTGAAACGCGAGGTGATAGGTGGATATGTTTTGTTCCCTGGCAACGTCACTAAGGAGAACTTTTCAGAATACTATTACAAGAATGCCATTGACAAGATTGGCATTGGAGCCTTTCCCTTGAAACCAGGAAAAATGGTGGCGGATAAGAATGGAAATCTTATTCTTGACCCAAATAGTAGCGAACAGGTGTTAAGAGAGCAGATAGAGGCATGGCTAAAAGATACAAATGCCCGTAAAACATTGCTTGTAAAGAGCATACCACAAAAGGGGCTTTACTACTCTGATGAAGAGCCTGGGAAATGGATTGTTTACCTTGCTGTTCCTGATAGGGAGGTTAATGAACCACGAGAAAATTACAAAAAAGGCATTGCCAAAACTTTTAGTCCAGGACGTATGGCCACGACTAAGGGGATAGATGTGTCACATATTAAATATATTGCAGCTGTGGTCGATACATGGGTATATGGTTTGTATCCAGTGATGTCAGTTGGCACAAAAGAGTTCCCTAATGTAACTCCCTCACACCGTCTTGTGTTCAATCTTGGAGATTTCTGTGCTTTTGAAGAGGGGCCGATGAAGTATGGTATCTATCAGAATGCGTTGCGAGGTGTTTCCATGACGATGGAAGAAGTTCGCGAGCGCAGAGTAAAAACATCTCACATAGACAAGATATAAAGTGTTATCCTATGACAATTGAAAGAATCAAACAATACGTTCAGTCGTGCCATATAAATTTTTTATTTGGCTCTGGACTGTCCTGCCCATTTTTATCGACATTGGGCAATGTTGAGCAATGGCTGACGGAGCTATCCACAACGGACAAGGATTCGCCAACCACTCGTAATGCTATAGAGACGAATATTCTCGTAAAGTACGTTGAAAACGTCATGTTTCCATGCATAGAAGATTTGGATGAAGAACAAAGGGCACGGAAAAACAAAGTTCTATTCCAATACGCCCAATTCCTTCAAGTATGGAATAAAATTATAGCTAGAAGACATATTGGGCTGTTAGATAAACAGATAAACGTCTTCACCACAAATATCGACAACTTGGTAGAAGAAGTGGCCGAGAATCTTGGCATTGAGTTTAACCAAGGTTTCAAAGGGCAGATGAAACCGACATTCAATGAAAGCGCATTCTCAAATGTTGTATCAAAAGTTAGTCCGTTGTACCATACAACGGCAACGATACCCGTCTTTAACTACCTAAAAGTTCACGGTTCAATCAATTGGGCATCTGTGGCAGATGGGGAAATTGTATACGACATGAGCCACGAGGTTTTATTTACGCTACGTGAAGACATTAAAGCCTTAAGAGAGAGAGACCTAATATATAGTTTTGAGGAGTATAATGATTTGCATGACATGATTGTTTCCGACTCTGCAAGAATTGGTCATCAATCTTCCGTTTTGAAAAGTTTTCTTCAGCATTACAAAGCTCTCGTGATGGTGAATCCACGAAAGGAAAAGTTCCGAGAGTCGGTAATAGATTTGCACTTTTATGAACTGATGCGTCTATATTCCAATGCGTTGGAACGTAGTAACTCCGTATTGTTTGTTGCAGGTTTTTCCTTTGCAGATGAACACATCGTCCAGATTACTGTTCGAGCCGCCAATGCCAATCCTACCCTTCAGATTATTGTTTTTTCTTTCAATGAAGAGCAGAAAAGCATCATTCGCAGTAATCTGTCAAAGGGTGGGAACATTATCAATCCAAATATTCTTATCCTAACACCAGAGAATTACCGAAAAGCCTCTTCTGACGAAAAATTCAAAAGTTACTTGGCTGACCTTAAACTGTTCGACCTTGAGTCCATTAACAAGTTCGTCTTTGAACCACTTGCCAACCTGATATCATAACAATGACTAATTATTCCAACATAGATTATACCAGAGATGCTATTTTTCGGATAGGAGAAGTGGTAGCGGTAGAAGGTCGACTTATTTTGATCAAAGTTGATCAAAACAAGAATTTGCCGCATTTGGTGTACAAGGGAGAACTAATAAAGAATGTTAGTGTTGGAGGATATGTTAAGTTATTAAAGGGATATACCACATTAGTCGGGAAAGTTGAGTCGGAAACTCTGAAAGAGGTACATCCAACTCATAACGACTATGTCTCACAAGGCGAGGAAATGTTTCGGCAATTATCCATAAAACTGCTTGGGTATTTTGATAATGGGAAGTACTACAAGGGGATAAAGGAAATGCCTCTAATTGGCAACGTGTGTCAACTTCTGGATGTGGAGGAATTCCGTAAAATACATACATTTGGGTCAGGCAATGCCACTATTAACATTGGTTATCTTCTGACAGATGACAACATACCAATTGAAATAGGCATTTCAAAGCTTTTGACAAGCCACATCGGAATTTTTGGGAATACAGGAAGTGGCAAGAGTTATACGCTTACTTCCATACTCCATAACTTGTTTAAGCAAGCTGATTCCTCCCTGTCCTTTAAAGAAAATGCAAGATTTGTTGTGTTTGACTTCAACGGAGAGTATTCTGGCGTTTCATCTATCATTGCAAAAAAGAAGACATATAAAATAAGTACGCATTATGAAGGAGGAGACTGCTTACCTATCTCAGAAAATGATATATTGGAACCAGAGCTATTGTACATTATGGCGAGTGCAACAGAGAAGACGCAACAGCCTTTTATTAAACGAGCGTTAAACTTGTATGAGAATGTTCAAACAAAGGAAAATACATCGGAATATTTAAAGGGAATACTTCGTCATCAGGTTGAACGTGTCGTAAAAATGTCAGATGGAGCAAAAGGTAAACTCCTGCTTGATTACTTGGAAAATATTTTACCCCACAAAAAAGAAGATGGTGTTGAGGTGGGGTTGCAGAGCGACCTTTCTTGGCATGGATCTCAACAGTGCTTTTATACAGGCACAGGGAGTAATAGAAAATTCTTCAGTGATGAAAAATATTGGCCAGATATTTATAACCTTGATGTGTACAAAGCAGTAGATTGTTATATTGCGCCCAATGATGTAATAGAAAAAATCATTCACTATTTGTACATCCAGTTAATAATGGATGTTTTAAACAACCGCGCTGTCAACGAACATATTGCACCTGTAATAAATAGACTTAAAAGTTTTGCGAAAGATTTTACTAAAGTTTTTAAGGTGACAACTGACGATCTATGGGGTGAATATAACTTGGCCATCATAGATTTAAATAAGGTCAACACCTCCATGAAAAAGTTGATTCCCTTACTTCTCTGTACTAAGTTATATAAAGAACATAAAAATCTCAGGGGGGACACTCTATCAAATACTTTACATATTATAATAGACGAAGCGCATAATATTTTATCATACGAATCGAATCGAGAAAGTGAGGCTTGGAAAGATTTTCGTTTAGAAACATTTGAAGAAATTATCAAAGAAGGGCGCAAGTTTGGCGTGTTTTTGATTCTTGCAAGTCAACGTCCATCAGATATATCTCCCACGATTATATCCCAATTGCACAATTATCTGATACATAGATTGGTAAACAATAGAGATATAGAGATGGTAGAAAAGGCAATATCTTATCTTGATAAGGTGTCAGTAGAATCCTTGCCTATACTTCCAGTGGGGGCGTGTGTACTTTCGGGGGTAATAGCTGACTTGCCCGTAATTGTACAAGTGGGAGAATTACCAAGCGAATGTCAACCTCAGAGTGAGAATGTGGACTTGGATGAGCATTGGGGAACAGCGGAGTTTAACACACAAAATTTTTGCAAAGAATATGAATATGACATTTGAACAGCGACATCTTTATACGAGTAATATGCTGGCAACAAATTCAAAGTTGGAAATGGTTCAATGCCATTACCGTGTGGGAACATGGATTCCACTATTGGCAGAATTGTCTACGTCTATCGAGATATCTGATAACGGCATCAGAATATAAGCCTAAATATCATAATATCAACGGTATTTCATACGTTATAATGATATAGAAGATGAAGAAATATACAAAACTTAGCATGCAATGGTTCTACTCTCTTTTGGAAAAGGGAGAGTGTGACATCATGGATTTCAAAGAACAACTTGAAGACAAACGAGCTTTCGGCAAGTCGCACAAGAACTTCGCGCCGAACTATGAGGAAATGGCTCGTGATGTGGTGGCTTTTGCAAATCTAAAAGGCGGATTTCTATTTGTGGGAATTGTTGACGGAACCAAGGAAGTCAACCAAGAGTTCAAGTATGATAATCAGAAAGTGTTTGACCTTATCAAACAGGTACAGGATAGGACTTTCCCCACCATTACTCTTATTCCTCATACACTGAAGGTTGACGGATGTGACTTGCTGCTACTTGAAATACCTTTCTCCAGCCAGATGCATCGTACCAGCCGTGGAGAATTCCTTATCCGTTCCAATGATGGCAACAGACCCATTGAACCATACGAAATGTCAACAATCTTGGCAGAGAAAGGTATGATAGTCTATGACCAACAGACGTGGAAAGTAGGGAAAGACTGGATTGACCAAAAGCGTCTTGCACGGTTGCGAAACCTTATTGAAGCAAAAAATGCCGAGAGTCCGTATCTTGACAAGACGGATGAAGATCTTTTGGACTCACTTGGAATGATACGAGAAGACAATGATGGGATTCTGCCGACAACGACAGGTTTGCTATTTATAGGTAATGACCGAGCTCTGAGAGAATTGCCTTATTATCAGGTGAAATACATCCACTATTTCTCGGATGGCACTTATCGCCCATACGAATATAAAGGCAACATCGTAGAGGTAGCAGAAGGTTGTTTCAATCAGTTGAAGGCAGAAATAAAGCAGAAGGAGTTCGTCTTTGGATTATTCCGAGAATACGTAGAAGATTATTCCGAGATTGTTATTCGCGAGCTGCTTATCAACGCTTTGGCTCATAGGGATATAAGTCGCCAGCAGATTATTGAAATCCGCAAATATGATGATGGAGGCTACCTTGAAATAGAAAGCCCAGGCACATTCCCTGAAGGTGTGACGGTGGATAACTATCTGCGTAAAACCAATCCCAGAAATCCCAATGTAATGGACATTCTGCGTGAAATCGGATTGGCAGAGAAAGCAGGAAGCGGTTTTGACAAGATTTTCACAGACTTGTTGAAGAAAGGAAAGGCACTGCCTATGCCTGAAGAAACAGAGACTTCAGTTATCTTCCGTATTAAGGCGGAGGTAAAGACGGAGAAATTGATAGAGTTGTCACTCCTCTATGAAAATAAAGCAGGACGTTCACTGAAGTTAGACCAGCTTTTCGTTTTATCGGAGATTGTTAAACGAGGAAAAGTAACATTGGCAGAATTGGCAGAAACGCCAAATATCAGCCAATATCGTCTACAGACCATATTGGACAACTTGCAAGAATTGGGATTCGTCGAGTCAACAGGTAAAACTTCTGGTTTAGTCTACATACTTCATGTCAGCAAGCGCAAAAGCACAGAAGACAAGATAGACTACGTAAAGAGGAAGAAACAGAATAAGGCTCGACAGAAAGAGGCTATTCTAAGGTATCTGGATTCAATTGATACGATTAACAATACCGAAGCTCGTGAATTGCTAAAATTGCAAGAAAAAGACCGCTCAATGGTATCGCGTCTGTTTGCAGAATTAGTCCAAGAAAAAGAGATAGAGCAAACGGAAGATAGCATCCCTAACAATGTGAGATACAAGAGAATACAAAAGTAGCTTGTTTGCAGTTTCGTTTGCAGTTTCGTTTGCAAAATTCAGAGGTTGCAAACAAAAGAGCAGTTCCGCTTGGAGCTGCTCTTCTGTCATTTTGCTATTTCCCGTAATGTAGTGCTATTAGCATTGCAATACCTCCAACAACCACAGAGAAACCTATAGCGAAGAAGAGCCAAAAGAACCACTGTACACGATAGCCGAGATAACAACCATCATATTCCTTGTAACGCTCCATGGTCTTCCTGTGCTCTTCGATTAGCATATTGTTGACTTGGGTAAGGTGTACCTGCATCTGGGCGACGACCCATTCATGTTCCTTGTCGAACATTTCCTGTATCTTCTTCATGTCGGGGTCAGAGACAGAAACGGAAACATGCAACTTGGTCGGGGCATTTTCCATAACGTTATCGATATGGTCATTGATAGTATCAACCTTACCTCGGATTGTTGTTACTGAAGCTTCCAGCTTCCTTTCTGCTCGTTGATACTGCTGGATTGCCGACTCCAGTTGAAGAGTAGCGTTCACCCAGGTTGCTGTTGCATTCTCGATGTTGGTATTCAACGTTTTGAGGTCGGGTACTTTGTCAATGACACTTTCCTCGGCCTCTTGTAGTACCATCTCCTGCTCAACTTCGTTCATCATATCATTGAAGTCTGGCATGGATTCGTTGTTTTTACTGTTCTTAATCATAGATTCTTGTTTTGTTATGGTTTAACGATGATATCCACGTCTGCGTGGCTTAGGTTTACACATAGAGTGAGCCATCTTCAGACAACGGCGAGCGTACTGGCGTTCGTCCTCATCATTATCCTTGCCCCAACCTGAGGACGGTGCGGAGCCACCACCTCCGCCACATGATTCGGACATCGATGTGGCAGCGTCAATGTAGCCAACAAAGAGCAACATGGCGACACGAGAAACATCCTTTATAGTCGCGAGATCGTTGTCCTCTGGTACCTGTGCATCGTTTATGAAGAGGTCTTTGATGGCATCTGGTATCTCCACCTTAAAGGTCTCATCACCAACCTTTATGTCATAGACAGCATTGGTCGGTGTGGGCTTGGGTGGCAGAACGAACGGTGTTGGTTGAACCCTGGGCTGAGTGGTAGTCGTTTTTGGTACAACTGGACGGACAGGCTTGGCAACAAACGTGTTGACAGGAATGGCAGGGCGCAGTCTGGACTGAACCGACTGCGGATGGAGTTTCCTCCACGTATTTTCCAACCTTGATGCCATGAACTTGCGTCCGATGGCGGAAACCTTGAAGACGGAGGCATTCTTGCCGATGGTGTAGCCCACGAGTTTCTTCTGCTTGGCGTACTTTGGTGTAATCTCATAGCCTTTCATGCGGAGCAGCTTGAAGTAGTAGTCTGTATCGAAACGCTCCATATTACGCAGGGTGTATTCGCAAAACTCGGCTATCTCTTGCTGGCGCATGTCGCGTATCTCTTGCGGTTGTTTCCAGCCATGCCTCATGTTGATAATCTCCGCAGCCATCATCGCCCTTTTGTGAATATCGTGGACATCGTTGGTGCTGCCATCGAGGTCCACACGGCAGCAGTCCACGTGAAGGTGGAGCGTCCCTGACTTGGAGTCTGAGTGCAGGGCACCTACATTCATGGAGCCGTGGAAATTGGTCTTGACCTCTTCCGTAAAACCCTTGGATAAAAGTCCGACGGAGTCCAGAACTTCCAGGCTCTCATTCTGAAGGTCTGCCCAGTCCTGCATGGTGAAGTCCTTTGACTCTTCTTTTGACGGGGACAAGACGAAAGACACCATGAAGCGTTCCAATTTCCTCCCCACGGTTCTGTCCTGTTGATGGAGCTGACAGTGATGCTTCATTCTGTACCAGATAGAAGTGGCATCAAGACCTTCGGGCAGGTGGTTCACCTTGACTACTTTTGCCTTCTCTTTCTCCATTGCGTACCTGACGGCATTGCCGCCATAGGCACCGACTTTGGCAAGCATTATCATGGGGCAGTTTTCTTTCCTTTATTTGATTTGGTCTGCACAGAAGAGGTGATGTTCTCCTCTATGTGTTGCCAATGTTGGATGAGACCTGCGACAGCCATAATCCACCAGTTCATGAACTTCCCGCTCTTGAACATACGCAGTTTTTCCTCGTCCGTTTTGCCGTTCAGGGCATTGGACACCTTTACCAAATCCTGCCTTGCCGTCATGAGTGAGTCAAGGGCATGGCATTCCTCTGGAGTCAGTCGCTGGCGTGGGTGATGCTTCAAGCCTGTCTCCACGACATAGCGGCTCAGACTGAGACCGCACTTCTGCGCCAGATTCTTCAACACTTCATATTCCTCGTCGGTACAACGAAAGGTATGCACCCTTGTAGGTGGCTTTCTGATAATCTTTTTCTTCTTCATATTGATTACTGATAGTTAGATGGATGATTAAAATTAGTTTGTAAAGATGGGCATCGGCTGCGAGCTTGCGAGTAGCCAGAGAAACTTTTAGGATTACAAAACTGCGGTCAGGCAGATTGTAATACAAAAGGATTTCTCGAAAAGTCCCTATAAATAATCGGGCCTTTTAACCTGCAAGTTGCCCTTGATGCAGCAAGGCCCGCTTTGGAACCTGTAGAGCGGTTACCTATCAAACGTCCTCTGGGATGATTGGACAGAGCAGGTCGCTTGCCGATGTTCTCCAGGTTAAGAGTGGTAGCCATTGGGAATATTACTGCCGTAGGGCTTGTTATTACCCTTAGGATTGCCGTTAATCTGTGAAGATTGACCTCCCAGCTGCTGCGGTACATCCTCATTCTCTTTTCCCTTCCCTTCATTCTGATTGCCTTCGGCTCCTTCTGACGAAGAAGGGCTGACAGCATAATTGAAGTGGCTTTCTGAACGTGAGGAAGAAGGAGTTGAAGAGCAAATGGAAGAATCAGCATCATCGCCAGATTTGTCCTCGTCTGCACTATCATTAGATTGTGATGACAGATGGGACATGGAATTAGAGACAGGCGAAGTCTTACTCTCGATACTATCAGAGGAAGATTTTCCGTCAGCAACCTTCTCTTCCGTGACCGTGTTTTTGGCATCCTTGGATGTCTCATCGCTCTCAATGGTGATGACCCTGACAGGCGGAACTTCCGTGTGGAAGATTCCCGAGCCATCGGAACTACGCCTTATACCGAAGGGATTGGTTATGAGAGTGCCATCAACGTACCAGCCAGACAGAGATTGCAGCGTGTAGACGCGATTTTCTCCTACCTTCTGCGAAGAGGAAATCCCCAGAGACTCCATCGCCTCCAGAATCTTAGGAACCGTCTTGCGGTCTTTGTTCCAGAGTTTCGCCAACTGGGTGTTGTCAACCATTAACTGGCCGCGCAAGATTTCAACCTGTTGAGTCTTGCTGACCTGTACCAGTTTCGGCTCACATTCGGCAAGAGCAATAAGCGACATGAAGCATTCCATGCGGTCTATCTTGTACTTCTTGCTGCGGAGAAACTTCATCTGTTCTTCTGACAGAATGAAGCAATAGTGAATCTTTTTCTTTTCCATATAAAATTAGATTAGAGATTTGTCGGATCGGTATGTACCATTCTTGAAAATAATCTTCTCTACCATCTCATTGAGTCGGTCAGCGATACGGTCGCCATAATGCTCACGAATCTGTTTCGGTGTGAGATTGGTGGTAATGATGGTAAACAACTGCTCGTCATATCGCTTTGTGAGCAGGTCAATGACTGGGGTGACCACGTTGCCAAAATCCATGACCTCCTGCGGCTCGGTGCCAAGGTCATCAATGCCGAGCATGTTCTTCTGAGAGAGTTGTACGAATGCCTTGTAGTCGGTCTTGGCAAGATGGGCAATGTATTTGGAGTCAGTAATCTGAATCCCATAGTTACCTTGTCCGATAGGATTGGGAATGGACAGGAGGTTCAGCAACTGTTGAAACGCTTTGACCAAAGTGCTCTTGCCATTACCACATTCACCACATAACAGTATGCCGAACTTACTGCTGTCACTCGTCAGCCAGTTGGCTATCTGTTGCAGCTGAGCCTTAACGTCGACGTTCTCTTGGAAACTTCGGCAGCGATACTCCACTTCCGCGATGGTCGCTGCAAGCAGACTGTCGTATGCCTGTTGGGGCGACATGGGCAGTCTAAAACGCGGTTTCGTAATCCTCCGCTGAAGTAGTATGGACTTCAACTGCCCTACGTCTATTTTTGCTGGAATTTGAATCATAGTACGAATTCGTTTTTTGAGTTTTACAATAATCTTTGTCTTTACCTTTATTATTATTAAGGGTCAAGCCATGCGTCAAGTCTGCCGTCAAGTCAAGCAGTGAATATTCAGACGGTAGAAAACGGGACTTGCCATTGGTGAACTGGATGAGTCCACACTCTGCAAGATGTTTCCTTGCGGTTATCGCAGTCTGCTTTGAAATGCGCAGTGACTCGCATATACGCAAAGTAGGGCACGGCACGGGCATCTTCCAGAAGTGAGCGTTGCACTCGTTCACAAGGAATGCATACAACGCCACCTCGCTCGCAGGGAACGGACGGACTGATGCCGCTCGCCAGAACTGTTTCATATAGTCTATGTAGGTCATACCTTATTGATATTTATGACTGATTTAGCCCTTTATGGCACCAGCCTCCTTCGCAAGACTCAGTGCCAACTCGGAGTCAACGACGATTTTGCGTCCTACCTGGGTGATGGCAGAATCAATCACGCCGCTCTTCTTTATTCTGTTGGCAGTGGGTATACTGCAACCGAAAATCTTGGCAATGCCAGCGATGCCGTGTTCGTAATGTCTCTCTGCTACTACCTCGACAGGTACCTTTGCCGTTTGTTTCTCCGCGTTCTGCAGGAGCAAAACAAATTCTTCTCCTGACATCATACAGATGGGTTTTTCGAGCAACTGCTCTATTGTTACTACTCTTGTCATACATAATTTAGTTTGTGGGCGGCCAGTTGTACTTCCTGACTTTCCGATTTAACTTCAGTTCTTGGTTCACGAACCATCTTTGAACTCCCGTGATTAGGAATTCTATGGTAAAGGTAGTCTGTTTTAACCGAGTGTTTTTTTTGTGTTATTGGCCAAAAACTGAGAAGGTTTTTTATGTACGGTTTCTTTACAGGAATTAACAAAAAGGTACAAAAATTGGCCCCTAATGAACGAGTTATCGCATCATCGGGGCAAATATAGAGTGATGGAGTGGGATGGATGGAGAAGAGCGACAAGGAAGAACAACAAGAGAAGTTAACCTGCGAGCAATTTATCAAAGAAAATCTTCCGTCAATGTTTTCCCAAAGCGTATTTTGATACTCAGAAAAACCTTATTTACATGCTTTACTTGGAATGGTATGATGTCAAGCTTATTGAAAAATCATGGAGTTTTCAAAAGCAATGTGTTTTCCCATTGTTTTCCGAGAAAAAGAAAAAGCACCTACAGAAACTCTGTAAGTGCTTGATTATTAACGTGGACCAGCCTGGGCTTGAACCAGGGACCTCCAGATTATGAGTCTGTTGCTCTAACCAACTGAGCTACAAGTCCAGTATTTATTAAATACGGCTGCAAAGGTAATGAAAAAAATGGAAAAACGTGAATGATGGTAAGATATTTTTAGCGTTTTAACACATTTTCCGTGCTGCATAGTGTTAGTTAGGGCTAATTGCTGTATATTTGCACTGCATTTTGTAGGTGGCAAACATGTTTGAAGAGATACCATTATGTATTGCTGAAACTTAAAATACATGTTTGCAGTGCTGGTTTGAATGATATGTAATATAGGATAAGGTGCTTACAGATTCTGATTATATACGTGAAATTTAGGTTGTGAGCTTACAGACTTGTATTGAAAGCATTAAAATGAGAATGAAAACAATATTTCTTGAAGGTATAAATAAAGATGAATTGACACTGGAAAAGCCTGTAGTTGCTACGATTGGCTTTTTCGATGGAGTACATCTTGGTCATCAGTTTCTTATTAATAGGCTTGCTGAAATGGCAAAACAAGAGAATTTAGAGTCGATGGTAATAACTTTCGATTGTCATCCTCGTCAGGTTTTGCAAAGTAATTACCAACCAAGAATGTTGTCTACACTTGAAGAGAAGTTAGAAAAACTTGAAAAAACGGCATCCGACCATATTGTTGTGCTTCATTTTGACAAAGCATTGGCACAACTTACTTCTAAGCAATTTATGGAAAGCATTCTTCGAGAAAGGCTTAATGTCCGCAAATTGATGATGGGATACGATAACCGCTTTGGCCATAATAGAACGGAAACCTTCGATGATTATGTTCTTTTTGGAAAAGAAATAGGTATAGAGGTGTGCCAAAATACAGCCCTTTCAATGGGCAATTTTAATGTAAGTTCTTCGGTAATCCGTCAATTTATAGAGACTGGTAACATGGAAGCAGCTACACGTTGTCTTGGAATTCCTTACTCGTTGAGTGGAAAAATAGTCGGTGGATACCAAAACGGGCGTAAGTTAGGCTATCCAACTGCCAATATTGATATTCGCAAAACTGATAAGTTACTTCCTGCAATGGGGGTTTATGCTGTGCAAGTTCGTATCGAAAATAACGAGAAAATATATGGAGGAATGCTCAATATTGGTACTCGTCCTACTTTTAATGGCTCAGATTTATCGGTGGAAGTGTATATTTTTGACTTTTCGGGCAATTTGTATGATCGTACAATAAAGGTGTTTTTTATGAGTCGTGTACGTTCTGACAGAATATTTCCAACCTTAGAAGCACTTGCTGAACAATTGCAATTGGACGAACAACAGATAAGAACAATTTTAAAGGATCAATAAACCAAATAATAAAAGAAATAGTTATGGAACAAAAAAGCATTTTAAAGAGTCTATTATACGTTGCTCTTTTTATTTCATTATTTGTCCTAATTCAAGCCATCTTCCAATTGCCTGCTGTTGGTATTTATGCTTATTTGAAAGGTTTAGACTTTACCAGTGTATTTGAAGGCTTTAAACAGGGGAAATATTCTGATGTTATCATAATTTCCGATCTATTCTCAAGTCTCTTCATAATTCTTCTTTTTATAAAGAAAGGGTGGTCGCCTATCTCTCGAAGTTATCTTCATACAAAACCTTGGACGGCATTTTTCTGGATAGCAATGCTTGCATTTGGACTCATTCTTCCTTCAGAGTATATTTACGAAAAGTTACAAATAACGATGTCTGATTCTATGACTCAGTTATTTTCTGGTATTATGAAACATCCGCTTGGATATCTTGTGATAGGCATACTTGCACCTATTACAGAAGAATTGATTTTTCGCGGAGCTATATTACGAGTTTTACTTAATGCTTTTGGACATAAAGGAAGATGGGCAGCTATTGTTTTAACGGCTTTGATTTTTGGCATAATTCATGGAAATATTGCTCAAGCTTCGCATGCCTTCATACTTGGAATAGCTTTAGGATGGATGTATGTACGCACGCGCAGCATACTTCCTGGAATCGTGTTTCACTGGGTGAATAACAGTATTGCTTACATAATGTTCCACTTAATGCCCGATATGGAAGATGGAAAGCTCATTGATCTTTTCCATGGCAGTGAGAAAACGATGTATTTAGGTTTATTCTTCTCTCTCTGTATCTGTATTCCTGCCATCTGCCAATTGGCAATTCGAATGAAGAGAGCAGACGAATAACGTTTTTCATTCTCCTATACTCTCGCATTATGTAGGCGAAAAGTATGTGATAAAAGTATAACGTGGTAGAATAAATAGTTGTATTGCTCAACAATTTGTTTTACCACTCTAATGAAATCCAACAAATAAGGCTGTGTCGAATAACAACACAGCCTTATTTGTTTTTTATTGTTCGTCTTTTATTATGATAAGACGTTTTCGTTAATGCTTTTGCTATAGCAAATAAACTCACCTTCGTCGTTGAAGAATGGTTTTGCATATACACCCACAACTGCAACATTTGGGAAACAAGCCTTTAATTGACGCAAAGCTTCTTTATCTTCTATTGTACGCTGCATAGGTACAATTACTACTTTCGATGTTTGAATGTAGTTAATATAAGCCCAACTCATGTCCTTAGCATTGCGTATGCCAACGTGAGTAGGATAACTAAGTTCAATTACTTCATATCCATCAGCCTCAAATTTATCTCTTAACATTTTAGCCAAGACAGGATCGTATTCTGAACAATTAGTCATTAACACGCGTTTGTTGCCAATATGTCGTACAAGACATTCAATGTGGTCTTCCATCTTGCCATTATTACCAAGCCAAGCTGGTTTTCGTGCTTTGCAAGAATGTGTTGTTGGGTCTTCGATAAGTTCGTGCTTCACATCATAAATATCAAGTACCATGCACAATTTGCTATAAATTGGCATTACGTTGCTGTTGTTTAAAACTTCTGTTGCGAAGTAAACTTTATTAGCATTCAGATGTTCAGAAGATTTTCTCTCTCCTGAAACGTTAGTTGCATCCAAGTTCTCCATATAGTATTTGTGTAATAATTTTATTAAATTGTTATAGTAATAGGAATACTGCAAAGGTACAAATATTCCTATAACAATCTAAACTTTTTGCAATTATTTACTGAAAATATGTAGTTTAGGCATCATTTTGTCTAATTTACTGCTGTTTTCAATTCTACACCTTATATATTAGGAGCGTTTAAGTGTGAGAAGATTTTCGCTGCTGATATTTGTTTGTAGCGTTAAAAAGATATAAACAAGAGCAAATAACTTGTATAGTTTCCAGTATTTTCTATACTTTTGCAGAAACCTAATGAGATGAATAAGTATTGGAATGTATGTTTTGGTGAATAAAGTTTCCTATAAACAAACAAAAAGATCAGTTTTATAAGTCCATTAGAACCGTAAATAGAACTGAAATGAGAAGAACAAATCTTGCAAGAATACTTATGGCATGGATGTTATTACTAACATTCACGACAGCACTTGCTATAAAAGATTTTCACTTCCATGATAATAAAGATATTCATGTAGAGCAATTAGCCACCACTCATAATGCTGAGGTACATGCATCTTGCTTTGTTTGTGATTTTACAATGCACAAAGCCAATGCAGTAAAACTATTTAGCTTTGTGCCAAAGCTGGTTTGTACTCTCATTCATAAGCCTCAAGCGTTAGAACCTATTATTGTTTACAGGTCGGTTGAATCGGTAAACGCTCACGCTCCTCCCTTTTTTTCTTAGTTTCTAAATATTTTTAGAACATTTTTTGGCTTGCAACACCTTGTTGTTTGTAGGCTTTGCTGTATTGTTATAGTACCTCTTTGCGCATTATTTAATATAGTTTTAAGCTGTATATCAGTAAAATACCATATAATAGCATTACTTTTCAATACAGAAAAAATTATTGAACCAATCATTTTATTATTATTTCATAGTGAAGAATATGAAAAAACTCGTCTGCACAATTATGGGCACAGTGGGATTATATATTTGTATGCCAACAAATAGTTACGCACAACTACAGCAAAGTGTTGTTAAGGCAAAGGCAGATACAATAAAACAGAATCCCCATCTTATGGACGGAGTGGAAATTACAACCACTCGTAAACTCGTTAGCAACAATGTCATAAGCTCCCAGCTTAATAGTCAAGTCATAGAACGTTCAATGGGACAATCGTTGGGTGCGATGTTAGAACGTGTTAGTGGTGTAAGTTCTATTCAAACTGGCAGTACTATATCGAAACCTGTTATTCATGGCATGTATGGAAATAGAATTTTGCTCGTTAATAATGGAGCAAGACTAACAGGGCAACAATGGGGTGCCGATCATGCACCAGAAGTTGATAAGAATAGTAGTTCAAAAATAGAAGTTGTTAAAGGTGCCGAGGCTGTACGATATGGTTCTGAAGCCCTTGGAGGAATAGTAGTAATGGAACAAGATATGTTGCCTTACGAACAAAAAAGAGTAAGCGGCAAGTTGTCAACTATGTATGGTTCTAATGGTTACCGCTATCAAGTGGTAGGAAATGCTGAAGGTTCTATGCCTTTCCTTCCCTCTTTTGCATGGCGTATACAATCTACTTATGCCAATAGTGGCGACCAACGGGCTGCAAATTATCTGCTGAATAATACAGGAACACGCGAGTTTGATTTCTCAACAGCATTAGGTTATCGCCATAAAACTTCCGAGTTGAAGGTTATTTCAGTCGTTACGACCTAAAGTTAGGTGTACTTTTTAATGCACAGATGGGTGATGAAGACCTGCTTGTAGAACGAATTAAGATAGGAAGACCAGTTGATATAACACCTTTTACACGCCATATCGACTATCCTTTTCAGCATATTATCCATACCAATGCCACACTAAAGTTGTTCTACGATAGCGAAAAGTATGGTAGGTTCTATTGGTTGGCAGCTTTTCAGAAGGATGATAGAGAGGAAAATCGCATTCGACGTATGAATCTTTCCTATATTCCTGCTGTAAGTATGCATCTTAAAACATTGCAAACCCATTTACGTTGGCGTAAGAATTATGGTTTTTGGGGAAGTGAAATAGGCGCACAACTTACCAATTCAGACCATACTAATCAGCGAGGAACAGGTGTTGTACCTATTATTCCGAACCATACAGAAACTCAGTTAGGTGCTTATATTTTGCAAAAATACGAAAGAAATAAACTTGGAGCAGAGGCAGGTATTCGTTTCGATTGGCAAGATACAAAAGCTGCAGGTTATGATTGGACAGGCGATTATTATGGCGGGCATCGTACTTTCTCTAATTTTACTTATAGCATAGGTGGTCATTATCACATAACCGATAAGCTAACGCTTACTTCTAACTTAGGTTTAGCGTGGCGAGCACCACATGTATTTGAATTATATAGTAATGGAAACGAATTAGGTTCGGGACGTTTTGTACGTGGCGATTCAACAATGAATTCAGAAAATAGTTATAAATGGGTTACATCGCTTGATTATCGTAGTACATTTCTTGATGTTCGGCTCGACGCATATTTACAATGGGTAAAGAATTACATATACGATCGTCCGATGAAAGGGCAACATGTAACCGTTATTTCGGGCACTTATCCATTATTCCAATATATGCAAACCGATGCATTTATTAGGGGTATAGACTTAGATATGCGTGTTCGTCCTCTTGCAGAAATAGAATATCATTTTGTATCGTCAATGATTTGGGCAAACGAACGACACACCAATAACTACTTGCCCTATATTCCTTCGTTCCGTTTTAATCATAGTTTGACCTACACTCCAAAACTTCCAGGAAAGTTTTCGCCATGGTTAGAACTCAGACATCGCTTTGTGGCTCGCCAACATCGTTTCGATGCAGCCACCGATCTTATCGATTTTGCGCCAGCATCGTATAGTTTGTTTGGCTTTGAAGCTGGAACAGAGTGGCGAATAGATGCAAATAATGCCCTCTCTCTGTTTATTTCGGCCGACAACCTTTTTAATAAAGAATATAAAGAATATACCAACCGCGCAAGATATTACGCACACGACCTTGGTCGAGATATCCGAATCAATTTGAGTTGGAAGTTCTAAATAAGAAAATAACAAATAAAGATAAAAATAAAATGATGAAAATTAAAAACAGTATTTTACCTATTTTGTTAGGTATGTTCAGCATTGGCTTTTTCTCTGCTTGTACTCCAGAAAAGCCAGAAGATGAAAAAGAGAATAAATTACACGAAGACCCAACTCAGTCTGTCTTCACACTCACCGAAGGTAAATTAACCAACGGAGTAACGTTTGGAAATATGCCACAGGAATCAGACTTTGTTCCAACTGGTAATGTTCAGAAAATTGTTTGGGAGGTAGTGAAAGGCGAAAATTTCAGAACCAGCGATGGAGGACAAACAAAATTTGTTGTAAAAAACATAAAGACCCACCCAGATGTGGTTTATTCTCTCCGCATTGATTACTATAATTCGAAGGGACAACACATGAATAGTCAGTTCTTTGAGAACGAACAAGACCGAATTCACCAACACTTCTTTATGTATTATGTACACGATGGCGCATACAATGTATTGGTAAAAGACAAAACAAAACTACCTTACGAATACACTTATGCTGATACCTACAAAGGAAAATTTATTGGAGCAAGTAATCCTATGGGCTTTTTCGGATTTATACGTTTCTTGGAATCCGATACGAAATTTGACTTGAAGGTAGCACTTATGCATTCTGGCAATTTAACAAAGTTCGGTAACGATGGAAAACCATCTCCTTTCTGGGCGCCTTCTCCATCTCAGCTCAACAAAGCATTATGGGATTTGAGTGTAAAACTACCAATTGAAATAGAGAATTGATAAACTTAAAATAATAATTCATTAAAAAAGAAAATAGCAATGAAAAAGGTATTAAAATCACTGTTCCTCGTAGCAATAAGCACTTTCGTAGCTGCTGGCTTTACAGCATGTAGCAAAGACGAAATAGAACCAAAAGAACAAAATGAAGAAATTGTAGGTCCAAAACCAGCAAAAGTTGTCATCAATGTTTACGAAGGACACTTGCACGGTTATGCAGGTTTCCACGAAAACAAGATGTATTCTGGCGTAAAGTATATGGACGCTCCACAAGAATTTGTTTATACAATGCAGAATGGTAAATGGGTTGCCGATGCTAAAAATCCTGCTTATCTTTATGCGATGAGTTATAACGAGATGCAGAATACCGAAGCAGCCACATGCTATGCATTGGATATTAAATATTATGATGCAGCAGGAAACTTAATCAACGGTCAGTTTATAGAAAATGGAAAGAGCGACCATTATCAACATTTCTTTGTAATAAAGAATCAGAAGGCATTTTCAGACTTCGACCAAAAGCTCGATAACCCTACCAATAAGGAATTTATGCGCTACGATTATGTAGATCCAACACCTTGGAATGAAACTATACATAGCGGAAAGGGACGTTACAATGGTCTTCAAGACCCACTCGGCTTTAAAGGAATTATGTCGTTTGGATATTGTCGTCAGAGTTTTGACCTCAACATCATGTTGATGGAGAGTCAAAACAAAAAGCAGGTGAATTTGAAGGAATTAGAATTTAAAAATAATAGTGGAGATGTTGTAGAGAAATATTCTAAAATTGCAGATTGGACACCAACACCGGAGCAACTCAAGAACGAAAAATGGTATCCTACAATTACAATTCCTGTAATGGTCTATATGGATAGAGCTGAATTGGGCGATGGCGAAGAGAACGTAACTTTGGAAATGAAGGAGGACGAAGTACCAACATCATATAAACGACTCATCAACACCCTCAAAGCTTGCTTTAATATGACCTATAAAGAAGCACTTACCGAACTATATTATCGTTTGAATGGTGAACCAGGAAAGCACGATAATAGCGGTTTTTGGTTCTAAATAGCTGTTGTTCATAGTGTGCGAAACTTGTTTTTCTATCTATGAACAGGAAGGACTCCCCAATAAAACGTGAGTTCGATATAAGGAATCTGTGTAGAAAGTTGAAGACGTATAAAGTTGATAACGTCAAACCAACCACATAGAACATATATCGAACTCATTTTTTTTATTTAAATGAAGAAGTATATCTGATTTTCAGAGTGAAAACACGGCTTTCAAAGGACGATTAAATAACTTAAGAGAAAGTACCAATAACAACAAAAAAAGTTTTTAATTATAAATTCAAAATTTATAATTAAAAACTCAGTGATTTATTATTATAATTTTGAAATTTATAATAATAATTTTTCGGACTTCTTTTTTCTATTGAAGTCAGGCCATAGGCTTAATGGATATTTGGTGGGCTGAAACCTCTTGTTTTTAGTAATGTACATTTGATAGGCTGGTTATTCCATACTACCAAATATCCATTAAGCCTAATTTTCAAGATTAGTGCTCATCTACATTAAGGCATCTATAATTAGCCTTTATCTTTTAAAGAGCAGGCTTTAAGTAAAGGATAGTTTGAAGTCTCTTGAAACTTTATTAGTTTTTGATGAATAGTCTCCATATCCTCAAATTTCTTTATCGGAAGCATATCCTTTATAAAAGGTATTGTCGGACTATCAGGGTACGCCTTCATAAATCGTTTCCACTCATCTTTAGCTTCTTTTTCTATGTCATATTCATACACAGGAGTATTGTCTACACCAAACAAATAGGCAGACTGAAGGAATTTATAGTCATCTTGTAGTCTACAGAATAATTCCTTCTGTGTTGGATATCTCTTTACGTAAGCCTCGTATCGAGCAAGCAGATTACCCAACTCTCTCCACGATATTATGAGGGAAGCATCAGGGGCAATGTTCTCTGCATCCTTTCTCAGGTACCAGTAGTCTTGATAGTACTTAGGCAATTGTTTGACATACTGAGTGTATATTTTGGTTGGTAGGGTCAATTCCACGAGACCCTCTCCTAATTCTTTTATTTCTATCCCTGCTTTCTTATAGAATAACTCCTTCTTTTTGATGGAATCGTGTGGCTCTATTTCATTGCCATCGTCGTCTATTCTAAAACTGTAATAATTCTCAGTGTAATAGAACTCACGCTCATTGATCTTATTCAACTCTTTTTGCACTTGCGCACTGAAATCATCAAAGATTCTACAACGCTCTTCTGGTGATGCTCCTGCTATTTTGATGTCAATTATTTGCCGATGGAGCTTAATGCGTTTCAAAGGGTCGGTTGTTTGTGCAAGTACTTGTTTAACGCTATCGAGTTTGGCATTTTGTTTAATACTATCGATATTCGATTCTTGCTTTATGCTGTCGATGTTTTGAACCTCTTTATCTGTTTGATTAGAAGGATTGTTTTGACAAGCTGCCAATAAAACAATTCCAGATAAGAATAGATATTTGATTTGTTTCATAAGTTTTACGTATAAAAGTTTTAATACTGATAGAAATTGTTCTCTATCTTCTTTTCTCCATTTGCAAAGATATATAAAAAAGAGATTAAACATTCAGACAATTAAGTTTATTTTCTCTTATATGCTTCTCTGTTGATTACAAGTTTTAGGCATAAAGAACATTTATCTACTACGCCATGCGTTTAATAGTTGTCTTTTGCAGAAAAAATAAAATCCCTGCCTTAATAAAATAGGGCAGGGATTTTAGTAAAAAGAATATATGAGGTATTATAATGCCTTGATTTTATTATTCTGAAACAGGACGAACTCCTAAGCCGTATGTGCGGGCACTGCTATATAGTGGATATACATCTGCTTGGCTGAAAGCAAAACAACGACCATTATTAAGGTCTTGTGGAATGGCTGTCCAATAGTTTGCACTAACATTGAGACTTTCCATATTACCATTTCCGTTTTCACGATAACCAGTAGCAGGGAAATAGATAGTTGCTTTCTTCTCACTATTAGTCCAAAATATATGTCCAGTTTGAGAATTATATGTTGCGGGAACTTCTGTACCATCTACCATTTTAGGCCCTTGGTTCACACCATTTGAAGTGAAACCTGTGAAGGCATTACTAGCAGGAACTTGGAAGCCTACAGGACTTGGGTCGTAAATGGTCTTAACAACAGCATTATCATTCCCGTTGGTTTCTGTATTATTAACAGACCACAAATTATAAAAATAATAGTACCGTGTTAAATAAGAAGAACCTGGAATAGTGCTGCCACCCTCTGTTACATAGAAATAACCAGGATTTTGAATTATGGCTTGCATATAAATCTGATTTCCTGCATTTTGCTTAAATAGTGTTCCTACAGCAGGATTTGTACTTGGGAAAGGATCTTTACGTCCCCATTGGTAAAGTGTAGTATTACCTCGTCTTTCAGTAATACCAGCATTCTGTGTAATTGTGAAGACTGATACTTGCTTAATACCATTGTTAGCAATAGTTTGTTCAACTTTTACCTTTACTGTTCGTGGTGTTGAATAAGATGTACCAGTCCATTTTGTTGGTTTCCAACCTAATGCTTCGCTTGTGAAGTTATAAACCTTGTTTTGTTTATTGGTAACAGGAATTTTATCAAGTGCATTCTTAGGCGCAAACCAAAGGTGCCATGACCAAACAATAGTATTACCTTTCTTAACAGCTATAACTGCATTACCGCTTTTTATATTTGCCTTTGTTACTTCAAACTTGACAAAAGCATTTCCACTACCATCACGATATATAGGATTAGAAGCTAAATTAACGAGATTTGCTTCGTCAGACCAAACAATTTGTGCTCCATTTATACCATTATTTGCCTTACCATTGGTTTTCTCAATCCATGGGTTATTAATATCGTTTCCATTGTGATCTACAAGCTTGGGAAGAATGTTTACTTTCTTTTCTCCATTTACATTAATAAAGCTAGCACTACCTGAAAATTGATAGGCTACGTAATTTTCATTGTTATTCTTGATGGCATTACCATAAACCAATGGAATCATATAATATCCCGGTGCAGAGATAACATAGCAGTTGGCGGTATTCTGTACTTCTGCTTCACCAGCGCTATTCGATAAGTTGTAAGGTTTTGCTTCTGAACCTAAAGCTTTAGCTTCTTGCATTTCTTTATTACGTTTAGCAACAAGGTCAACTATATCTGTTCCTAATGTTGCTGTTCCTTGTTCTGCAGCAGTACCACCATTTCCTGATTCTTTAGTTAAACTCTTTAACCATGCTGGTTTGGTTGTTGTCCAAGTATTACCATTATCTTCACTATATCCAATAACTTTCCATGCTACTGGTTTCTTTGTGCCATCAGGAGCTTGACGAAAACTTGTAATACCATAGTTTCCTGTACTTGTTGCGTTGTAAGCAACGGCTGCTGGACTATCACTTGTGATAGAGTAAACCCAGCTTGAATTCTTATGACTCAACTTATATGTACGGGTGGTTCCTTCTTTCCAAGAACCCTTGAGGGGTACAGAAATAGTAGTGTTATCGGTAAAAGTAATTTCGGCAGTAACCTTATTATCGAGCTCCTGCGGAATCATATAAAAGGTGTAGTTGTCGTTCAACTTAGTGATATCTCTTGAATTTTCATTAGGAAATGTACTTCTATCTCTTACAATGCTGTTTGGATTTTCATTTGTCTTGTAATTAAGACCATCGAGAGTTGCATTACCACGAGAAGTATAACCGGTAGATTCCCACTTTGCACCAGTACCATTGTATTGATTTGAAATTACATACTTGCTTTTCAACAATACATTCTTAAGTGTTATCTGCTTAATTGTTTTGTCGAATGACAGATTCTGACCAACTGCAAATCGGATAGCTGTCAATGCATGACGGAAATTAAGACTGGTTCTTGGAGCTTGGTTGCGTGTTGCATAATTAACATCACCAGAACAAGCAGTCATAAGATCTACTTGCTTTCTAACATCTGTGTCGATTTCAAATTCTACACTTGGAAAACCATTAGCATCTGGTTTATTGATTTTCATCTTATTCTTGTAAGTGCTAAGTTCTGGATACACAGCAAAAAAACGACCATATCGTTTTTGCCAAGACCAAGGAATCTTAGTATAGAGTTCACCATTCTTTTTTGTCTTTGCATCAATAAACCATTCTTCTTTTATATTTGATGGAGTTGTGCCACGAAGACCAGTAGAAGAGAAGTCGCCAAATGAATTCAAATCGATGATATTTGCACGTGTACTTGCATCAGCTACAACAGGATTAACACCTTCAACGGTTGTTTCAATTAAACAAGCATCAAGGTTTCCATTGCTTTGAGTCTCTAATTTTTTACCTTCAAGGTCTTTATCAGAAAGTCCAGGAGTTATAGCGCCACGAGTTGCTGCACTATTTTGACTGAGTACCTCTTCTTGTACGTTATTAACTTCAAATTGCACAATAGCTTCTTTTTCGCCATCACTTAAGTTATTGCCTAAATCATCGTCAGCACAAGAAACCATTGATAAAGCAATGCTACCGACAAACAATGCCGATAGTGTATGATAAGAAATCTTTTTCATTATATCTTTTTACCTTTTATTTTTACCTACTTTATTCTAACTTTTAGCCAAAAAGCTCGTCGCCATCATCTCCTACAACTGGTGTAGCACCTTCTATAGTAATACTTCCTGGGGGATTACCATCTCCACCAGGTCTCGCATTAGGACTTGCTGCTAAAAGAAATTTATCTTCCATCATATCAAAGACAGCAATGGCTGGTCTAAGATATTTTTGTTTAGTTACGTCTGTTTTCATTTTTATTTTTATAATTAAATCTACCTACAATCAAACTTGCATGTGGATAGTTAAGATAGAAATGAGTCTGTTGTGTAATTATATTTCCACTAACATGACAAAAATACCATGTTTTTGTTACTCTGATTCTTACAATCTTTATTCTTAATTTCTGTAATTTGTTATAATTTTTGCAAAGTTATTAAAAATATTTCAATTATCTTTCTAAGTTCCTTGTTTTAACACTTTTGTGGTGATAAAGGACAAGTTTTTGGGCTTTTAGAGAGGTGTTTTGAAGTAAGTTGTGGAAAAAACCATAATAAAATGGATATTTGAATTATTTGCAGCAAAAATATTTAAGTGTTGTGAGATACCTAAAATAGAATAGAGAGCAAGAATATTAAAGGAGAATAGAAACGTATAGGCTTTAAGTCTGAAATGATTTATTGAAGCAAGAATTTTTTTTGTTATCTTATTCTTGCTAATAAGAGCCCATTCACTTCCATTTCTATTTTTGAGAATGGCTATCATATATTGATTCTGTTTGAAGTATCGGATATAATTGGGTTTATAGCTTACTTTAATGGTGAAAAAACGGTATTAAAAAAGCCGGCATCTAACGATGTCGGCTTTTTATTTTTATTGTCTTAAAAAATTTGAGAGATGAAACTTCACAGTTTCGTACTTGTTTTATTAGAAAATGATTTGTTTTATAGAGAAAGCATTAAAATGATATTCTTTTCAATTGTAATCTATATCGGTGATTGTACTAACCTTTTGGGTTGAATCAACCTTTGTAGAGTCTGCCTTTGCCACTGCAGGACCTTTAGGTGCCTTATTTGTATTCGACATTTCTACGGGTTGTTGAGTAGTAGGCTCAGCATTATTTAATGTTTCTTGCAAAGCATTTTGCAATGTTAGCAGAATAGCTACAACTGCTGCTGCCTTGAAAAGAGGCATTAACCGCTGGCGCATTGTGATAACACGAGCCTTTACAGGTTGATCTTCATTCACCTTTTCAAGAATATTTTGGTCAAAGTCATCGCCTAGAATGTCGGCTGCCTTTTGTTCCTGTTCGTAAACAAACAAGTCTTTATAAGGCTGCAAATTGGCAGGAACTTCTCCTTGAGAGAAGAACAAACGAAGTATCTCTTCCTCTTGGAGAGATGTCTCGCAGCGCCAATAACGCTCCATTAACTGTTCAATGTACTTATAATCCATATTCTTCTATTTTCTGAAATCTTTGTTTTACCGCTTGGCGAGCACGGAATATATTTATTTTTACTTGTTCTTCCGTAATGCCTAAAATGTCCGCAATTTCCTTGTATTGTTTGCCTTCAAAGTCGCGTAGTTGTATGCAAGAACGCTGTTTTTCGGGCAGAGAGTTTATAATTTCCTTTACTACACGTACTCGATCCTGGGTTATCAGTTGGTCTTGCGGAGTGGAAGTGTGAGCAGAGTCAAACTTTTGCTCCTCTAAAGAGTCATTTTGATTATCTCGTTTCTTCAGCCTATCAAGCGAAATATTTCTACATACTCGCAAACTATAGGCTTCTATGGAATCGATACTGCTCCATTCGTAGCGTTTGTCCCAAACTTTTATCATTGTGTCTTGTACTATGTCCTCTGCTTCTTCCCTGTTTAGGGTAATGCGGAAGGCAAGCCTGAAGAGTTGATTCTTCAGTGGTAACACGTCGTTTCGGAAACTCACTTTTTCCATACTCTCTGTTTGTAAGACGAATTAGTAGGCTTGGAAGTTACAAGATAAGTGCAAAAAAGTTGCACTTTAACCTTTGTTAAGAACCTGAATGCAATTCCTTATGGGGAAAAACTATAATTGTCAGCTTGTGCCGATGCACCCTATTTGGAGTTTTTTACTCCAAATAGGTGTAGCCATAGAGGCCACTGCGGTAGTTGTTGAGGAATTCTTTGCCCTCTTCGAGCGATATTTTTCCTTGTTTTACGCTCTTTGTTACCCATATTTCAAGCTGGCGTACCAGTTTCTTAGGGTTGTATTGAACATATTCGAGCACCTCTTCTACAGTTTCACCATCGATAATTTGATCGATGTGATAACTGCCATCTTTCACAGAAAGGTGTACTGCGTTAGTATCACCAAATAGGTTATGTAGGTCACCGAGTATTTCCTGGTAAGCACCAACGAGGAAAACGCCAAGATAATAAGGCTCATTACGACGTAACGAATGTATAGGTAGCACGTGACTAGTACGTCCTCCTGTTACGAAATTAGAGATTTTACCATCGCTATCGCAAGTAATGTCTTGCAAAGTAGCCTTTCTTGTTGGACGTTCATTCAATCTTTGGATTGGCATAACGGGGAATAGCTGGTCGATAGCCCAACTATCAGGAAGCGATTGGAAGAGTGAGAAGTTGCAAAAATACTTATCTGCAAGCAATTTGTCTAAGTTTCGCAACTCGTCAGGTACGTGTTTCATTCCTTTAGCCAGTGTATTTATCTCGTGACAGACGCTCCAATACATTGCTTCTATTTCCGCTCGGGTCTTCAAATCCACTAAACCATGTGAGAAAAGCTCTAAAGACTCTTCTCGTATCTGCTCTGCATCGTGCCAATCTTCGAGCATATTGCGTGAATTTATATTGTCCCAGATCTTGTAAAGTTCCCTTACAAGCTGATGGTCGGTATCCTTTGCTTCGAATTCTTCAGACATTTCAGGAAGCGAAGCAGTCTCTAAAACGTTTATAACAAGGATAGAATGGTGTGCTGCAACGTTACGACCACTTTCAGTAATGATGTTAGGATGTGGTATTCCATGCTTGTTTGCAGCGTCTACGAAGGTACTTACACAATCGTTAACGTACTCTTGAATACTATAATTGACTGAACTTTCACTGCTAGATGAGCGGGTTCCATCGTAATCGACACCCAAACCACCGCCACAATCTACGAAATCAACATTATATCCCATCTTTCTAAGGTTGGCATAGTATTGTGCAGCCTCAGTAAGAGCAGTTTGAATACGGCGTATTTTTGTAATTTGTGAACCAATATGAAAGTGTATAAGGCGCAAACAATCGTGCATTCCTTTTTCGTCAAGCTTATCAAGAGCCTGCAAAAGTTCCGATGCAGTGAGACCAAACTTTGATGCATCGCCACCACTTTCAGCCCATTTGCCAGAACCAGAAGTCGCTAACTTAATACGAATACCAATATTTGGCATTACATTAAGCTTTTTAGCAGCTTTTGCAATAATATCTATTTCGTTCAGTTTCTCTACTACAATGAAGATACGCTTGCCCATTTTCTGAGCCAAGAGTGCCAATTCTATATAGCTTTGGTCCTTGTAGCCATTGCAAATAATGGGTGAATCGCTTTGGCATTGCACCGCAATCACAGCGTGTAACTCTGGTTTTGAACCAGCTTCCAAGCCAAGATTAAACTTCCGACCGTGTGAAATAATCTCATCAACAACCGGTTGCATCTGGTTTACCTTAATAGGATAGATGATGAAATTTTCTCCTTCATACTTGTATTCCTTTCTTGCTAAGTCAAAACAAGACGATGTTTTCTCGATGCGATTGTCGAGAATATCGGGGAAACGAAGCAAAACGGGCGGCGTAACATCACGTAATACCAACTCGTCCATTATCTCGCACAAGTCCAATTGAGTATTATCCTTGCACGGAGTAACGTAAACGTGTCCAGCTTCGTTGACTCCAAAGTAAGAAGTACCCCAACCTTTGATGTTGTAAAGCTCCTTCGAATCTTCAATAGTCCATTTCTTCATAACCTATCTTATTGTGTTTTGAGAGCGCTTATCCTACTATGACGCAGTTGAAATTGACTCTCAGTAATGAAATCGTATTGTTGTTTTTATAATTATTTTTTATATCTCTGTTAAGCCTTTTTGCTTATTCCTATTGTTTCAATAAGCTGTTCTGCCATTGTAAAAATCTTTTCGCGACTATCCATCAGAGGCACTTCGATTATGTGTTTTGCCTTCATGTAGAAAGCATTTCGCTTGCTTACTTGCTCGTCTACAAAGGATTTAACCTCTTCAGGCGACTTACCTTGCAACAGTGGTCGAACGTTTTTGCTCATATCAAGATGCTTGCAAATGATGTCGGTAGTAGCATTTAGATATACCGTTTCGCCCTGTTGGTTTAGATATTCCATATTATCGAAGAAACAAGGAGTACCTCCTCCGCAAGAAATAATGACGTTTTCAAACTCTGCAACCTCGTGTAGCATATTGCATTCTATGGTTCTGAAACCTTCTTCGCCCCTCTGTTCGAATATCTGAGCTATGCTTTTGCGCATCCGCGTCTCTATATACCAATCTAAATCGTAGAACGAGAAGCCCAAAATCTTAGACAATGCCCTTCCTAGCGTGGTCTTCCCAGCGCCCATATAGCCTATAATGATAATGCGTTTCGGGTTGTTTTGTAGGTTCTCCGTCATTTTTTATCTTTCTGCCTTCCCATATAAAGGAAAGGCAGTAGCTTGTTTTGATTATTTACGTCCGCGCCTTGCTTTGGGTTCTGGTGCGTTCTTTATGATGTTCTGGCACTCCTCATAAGTTAGTTCGGAAGCCTTTTCATGCATTGCTTTAGGGATACGGAAGTTCTTTCCATCGTACGCAATGTATGGACCATAGCGTCCGTTCATTACTTCCAACTTCGGATCTTCATCGAATTTCTTTAGATGTCGCTGCGCATCTTGTAAACGTTTAGTCTCTATTAGCTTTATTGCTGTGTCGAGCGAAACCGTCAATGGGTCTTCTTCTTTAGGCAAAGAAACATACTTTTTGTTGTGCATTATATAAGGTCCGAAGCGTCCTGCGCCAATGACAACGTCTGTTCCTTCGAACTGACCAACCGTGCGTGGAAGCTTAAATAGCTCCAATGCATCTTCGAGTGTGAGTGTTTCCATACTCTTGTCGGTTGGAATTTGCGCAAAACGCGGCTTATCGGTATCGTCAGCAGTACCAATTTGTACCACAGGACCAAAGCGCCCAATCTTTACAAATACAGGTTTGCCAGTCTTAGGGTCGCTACCTAACTCACGTTCACCAGCCTTATGCTCCGAACGTGCATTCATTACGGCATCTACTTCAGGCTCAAACCGCTTGTAGAAATCCTTCATTGCAGCATTCCAAGTAGCCTTTCCCTCTGATATTGTATCGAACTCTTGTTCCACTTTTGCGGTGAAATTGTAGTCCATAATGTCTGGGAAATTCTCCATAAGGAAGTCGTTTACCACGATTCCAATATCGGTTGGGATAAGCTTTCCTTTGTCGGCACCCACCATTTCCTTCTTGTTTTTAGAAGTAATTTTAAGTGCTTGTAAGGTGTCTACCACATATATGCGTTCTTCCCCCTTCTTATCTCCCTTCTGAACGTACTCACGTTGCTGAATTGTTGAGATCGTTGGAGCGTATGTTGATGGGCGTCCGATACCCAATTCTTCAAGTTTATGCACCAAGCTTGCTTCTGTATAGCGACTTGGTCCCATAGAATAGCGTTCGGTAGAAACAATGCTACGGCGTTCCAATATTTGGCCTTCGCTCATCGTTGGTAGTGCGTGAGATGTGTCTTCGTTCTCGTTTTCGTCGTCAGTAGACTCACGATAAACTTTCAAAAAGCCGTCGAAAGCGATGACTTCGCCTGTAGCAACGAACTGAAGCTTGTTTGATTCGTTCCCTTCAGCATTGAGAATGCCGATGGAAACGGTTGTTTTATCTATTTTAGCATCTGCCATTTGCGATGCTATCGTGCGTTTCCAAATAAGGTCGTAAAGGCGCTTTTCCTGGCTTGTTCCATCGATACTGCTTGCGCTCATATCGGTTGGACGAATAGCTTCGTGGGCTTCTTGCGCACCTTTGCTGTTGGTATGATACTTGCGAGTCTTGCTATATTCAACGCCGTAGAGGTTGTCTATCTCTGTTTTTGCAGTACTAATAGCAAGATTTGAAAGGTTTACGCTGTCCGTACGCATGTAAGTGATGCGTCCAGCTTCGTACAATCGTTGTGCCACCA
This sequence comes from Prevotella aurantiaca JCM 15754, assembly GCF_000614025.1. Classification (GTDB taxonomy): domain Bacteria; phylum Bacteroidota; class Bacteroidia; order Bacteroidales; family Bacteroidaceae; genus Prevotella; species Prevotella aurantiaca. The sequence goes on along the minus strand of NZ_BAKF01000002.1, from coordinate 99,448 downwards.
TCATGGTCTGACTTACTGTAAAGCCCAGTTTGCGAGCTGCTTCCTGTTGCAAAGTAGATGTTGTAAAAGGTGGAGCAGGGGTTCGCTTCAATGGTTTTTTAGCGATAGAAGATATCTGGAACGATGAATTTTTGCACTCTTCGAGGAATGATAAAGCCTCTTCGTGTGTTGCAAAGCGCTTGTTTAGTTCAGCTTTTACTTCATTTTTCGTTCCGTCTTCGCTTGTTGCAGCAAAGATGGCGTTCACTCTATAATATGGTTCAGACTTAAACGCTTGTATTTCGCGCTCTCGTTCTACTATCAATCTTACCGCAACGCTCTGCACACGGCCTGCACTTAGTGCAGGTTTTACCTTGCGCCACAATACAGGAGATAGGCGGAAGCCCACCAAGCGGTCTAACACACGGCGTGCTTGCTGTGCATTTACAAGGTTCATGTCTAAGCGACGTGGGTTCTCAATGGCTGCAAGAATGGCTGATTTCGTAATTTCGTGAAACACGATGCGGCTCGTTTTCTCTTCGTCAAGGCCTAAAACTTCGCAAAGGTGCCAGCTTATGGCTTCTCCTTCGCGGTCTTCATCGGAAGCTAACCAAACCTTTTTAGCGGCTTTAGCGTTCTTTTTTAGTTCTGCAACAACCTTCTTTTTCTCTTCAGGAATCTCATAGTTGGCCTCTAAAGTATCAAGGTCTACACTCAATTCCTTCTTTTTCAAATCACGAATATGTCCATATGACGACATAACCTTAAAGTCTTCGCCTAAGAACTTCTCTATTGTCTTTGCCTTTGCAGGGCTTTCTACTATAACTAAGTTTTCTTGCATATCAGCATTAGTAACATTATTCAAGGACGCAAAATTAAGCAAAGTTTTTACATACACCTTATATATAGGGACTATTTTTTGTTTTTTTAAGACTACCATTCCTAAAAGAGTAGTACGGAACAGCGATGCTTGCTAAGAGTTTGCTATGGAAAACTGTTCTCATTTTAGCACTTTGGGTATACGCAAACATAACTATAATTTTGTAAAGATAATCTCGTTAAAAAGTGATGGTTACACTTTGACGTTGCAAAAGCGGCTGTTTTGCAACGCAAAAGAGCCTGTTTTATCGTGCAAAACAGACTCTTTTGGAATGCAAAACAATGGGTGTTGTAAGGTCTTAATAATGAGTTTGTTATGCGATAAGAGTATGTTTGAAAAATATTTACACTTTTGTCATAGCTTTTGTGCCTACGAAATAGGGGTACAGATATGTCTGCATCCCTTCTTATTGTAGCTTTATGGATTTTTTAGAGCGATAGTATTATTTCGCAATACTTTTTATTTCTTCCAACGTAACACGCCCTAACAGGTTCACAATCGTTATTTCGTCGTGTTCAACCATGAGTAATACATATTCGTTTTTGCCGTTCTGATATTTCTTTTCGTATATGGTTACATCTTCACCATTACTCTTTGTTTTCATAACAACGGCATATTTAGCCTGATTGTAATAGGATAAAGCAGCGTTTTTAATGTTGCCGATGAGAGAAGGACGCTCGCATTCTAATACTTGGATATGGTCTAAGCGTTTTGCAATGCGGCTAATATCTTTGTTGCCTGCCTGCACGTTGCCCATCATTTTCAGCATTGATGCCGAGATATACACCGTGGTTACTCCGTCTTTATCGTCGAATTTATCGAAGAAAACCTTCTGTGCGAAAGTGCAATTGAATGTAAAACCGAATAGTAAAAGTAGTAATATCTTCTTCATTTTTATTTGTTTGTTGATAGATTTGTTGCGTTATTGATTGTTTTTAGTCCCTTATTGATAGATACTGAGAACTTGGTGAGCGCTTTATTTGCAGTTGCATAAGCGTCTTCTGGGTTGTCGTAAGTGTCTAATTTCTCCGTATCCGACAATTGAGAATTGTCGTTTTTATCGATGAAAATGCCCACGCCTATCAATAGCAAGATACTGGCACAAATGCCTATTGTCCAACGTAGGTTGGCCTTACGCGCCGTTTTGCGAGCTGTAGACTCTATTGTATTCCATTGATTTATTTGCCTTTCAATCTTGCTTTCCAAATCGAATGGTACTTCAATGGATTTGTTTTGTTGTAGTGCAAGGAATATTTCGCCCTCCTTGCGTAACTGTTTGTCTACCTCGTTGCTACAGAAGTACTCCGTAAGACGTTTTTCTTCGGTTTCATCGGTAATTCCGTTGTAAAACCGTTCCAATAGCTTCTCTGTATCTTTCCTATCCATTATCGCTTCATTTCCTTAATTCTTTCTCTTATTTTCTTTCGCGCCCGACTTAGAATAGAGCGCAAATTAACTTCTGTGAGACCAGTTTCTGTACTGATTTCTTCGTATGTCAGTCCCTCCACATCGCGCATAAGCATTACCTTTCCTTGTGGATCGGGCAGTGCAAGTATCATTGTTCTGATGCGTTGCCATTGGTCTTGTGCCTCAATATGTTCGCTTATGTTCTCGGAAGTCCTGTGTTGCATCTCTCTAATATCCTGTTCGGTTTCTTCAATGTGCTTTGTTCGTTTCACATCATAGAATATTCGACGTAGTATAACACTGCTGTAAGCCTCAGGATTGTCTATGTTGGAGAGCTGATGGCGACGTGTCCACAACTTCAGAAAGGTTTCCTGAACCAAGTCTTCAGCCTCCTGAGCATTGCCAGTTAGTCGCCATGCCACCCCATAAAGACAGCGGTGGCACGGCAAGAAAGTTGCTTTGAATTGCGAGGCTTCCATTTATAACTGTTTCGTAAGAGCACTTATTCAGTCTTCAACTTACTCTTGTTGTTGATTATATCGCTAAGTTTATTCAACGGAATCCTGCCTTTTATCAAGATAACAGAGTAGTCTGAGCCGTCAGCTTCAATTATAGCAAGTTCACGAACAACTCCGTTATCCATCTTTACTTGGATACTTGAAAAGCTTTTCTTCTTGTTTTTTCTGATAAGTTCGCGACTATTTCTGTCGTAAACGCGTCTTGCATGCGATAAAAAACGTCTTTTTGTGCAACCAGAACAATTATCTAAGTTTAATATCTGTACTGAATTGATGCTCTTTAGTGCTGCTATCAAATCGTTGCCATTATCTTTTATAACAGCTTTGGCAGCTGTAAGCAGCAGCGAACTAATATTATGGTAATCTGCACGCTTATTATCTTTGAAAGCATCAATAAGGCTATAAACGCTCGCGTCAGCCGTTGGAGCAGCATTGGCGAGGTTCGTGCTCAACGCAAGAATAAATATAAAAAGTAGTTTTCTCATATCTTTATAAATCTTTAGCTTCTTCTAAAACACTGTCAATATCGTTCGATGAGATGGCCCCATCTATTATTATAAGGCAGAATCGTCCTCGTCTGTAGTACAAATGACTAAGCGTCTGATGATGTCGTCAGTACCTTGAGTCATAATTCTGGTTTCAGAATATTTCGTTTTCTCTTTGATTACTTCACTGTATTCCCTCCAATTAAATGCTTTTACTGCCTTTTTAAATTTTCTTTTAACAGATCTTGAAGCGTCCTCGAAGCTCAATATACGCAGTCTTTCTATCTTATCAGCACTGTTTGCCCTTTTTGCTGCCCATAACTTGTAGTCCGAGCGAAAGCAACTCCTTCGGTACATCTACTAAAACTACATTCTTATGCTGTCGGAATTGTTCAAAAAAGCTTTCAACGTTCTGTGCTTTAACGACAATACTTACTATTAAAAGAGCAAGTGAAATAAAAAATGTTCTCATCATCATATACTTTTAAATAGAATTTGTAATCTGTTTATATTCCTATAGACGTTAGTTGTTGCAGTTTTGTGGCATAAAAAACAAGAAAAAATGCTTTTGGATGGCTTTGTCTTCCTATCTGTTTATAAAAACAAAAGCTTGAGATACACATACGTATCCCAAGCTTTTGTTATTCAAAAAGCGATGGTTCGCTTATCGAAGACCCCCGCATTGTTTTGCCAAGATGCTCGTAAGCCAGTTCTGTTGCCATTCGTCCGCGTGGCGTTCGTTTAATGAAACCTTCCATAATAAGGTAAGGTTCGTAAACCTCTTCCACTGTTCCTGCATCTTCTCCGATAGCTGTTGCAATGGTAGAAACACCAACTGGGCCACCTCTAAACTTATCGATGATGGTTAAAAGAATCTTGTTGTCTATTTCGTCAAGGCCGTATTTGTCAATATTTAGCGATTGAAGAGACGATTGTGCAATAGCGTGGTCGATGGTGCCGTTGCCTTTTACCTGTGCAAAATCGCGTACACGACGCAGCAAGGCATTGCAAATACGAGGCGTACCGCGTGAGCGTCGGGCTATTTCAATAGCTGCATCAGCTTCAATAGGTACTTTTAACAGATTGGCAGAACGCTTTATAATACGACTCAAAGTGTCGGGAGTATAATACTCTAAATGCAGATTTATACCAAAGCGAGCACGCAAAGGAGCTGTTAAAAGTCCGCTTCGGGTAGTCGCTCCTACAAGTGTGAAAGGGTTTAAGTCTATCTGAATAGAACGAGCCGAGGGGCCCTTGTCTATCATTATATCAATTCTATAATCTTCCATTGCCGAGTAAAGGTACTCTTCAACAACTGGCGAGAGACGGTGAATCTCGTCTATGAACAATACATCGTTGGGTTCAAGCGATGTAAGAATGCCTGCCAAGTCGCCTGGTTTATCAAGTACGGGACCCGAAGTAATCTTAAAACCAACGCCCAATTCGTTGGCAATAATGTTACTCAACGTGGTTTTTCCAAGTCCAGGAGGACCATGAAGCAACGTGTGGTCGAGTGGTTCGCCACGATATTTGGCAGCTTCAACAAACACCCGAAGGTTTTCTACCACCTTGTTTTGCCCGCTAAAGTCGTCGAACTTTGGCGGTCTCAATGCGTTTTCGAACTCGTTTTCGGCTGTTGTAAATCGCTCTTCTCTTATATCGAAATCTTCATTCATACCTTCTTTCGTCTGTCTTTAATCACGAATAAATAGACCTATTGTTTGCAAAGATAGCCAATTAAAACGAGAAACGAAGTGGGTTTCTCTATAAAACATTTAGGGCTTTCGGTAGTTATATGCGTGCTAAGGCGTACGCAAACGTTCTCTGCAATCCTCCAAAATACCGATGAGTTCGTTCATTTTGTTGGCACGTAGCATTGCAATACGCGTTTGCTTGAAGTCTGGAACACCTTTAAAAATAGGCGAAGCTGCAAGATGTCGGCGCGTATGAAGTATGCCTCTATACTCGTCAATCTTCTCAACGTTGATGCGTAACATCTCTTCTAAGATGTCAATTTTATCGTCCAAAGTAAGTCGTTTGGCATCTGGCACATCGGTTTCGGAAAACAACCACGGACAGCCAAAGGTTGCTCTGCCTATCATTACAGCATCTACGCCATAGTCGTCGAAGCGCTTTTGCGCATCAGCAACACTGGTTACGTCTCCATTTCCTATGATAGGTATGTGCATTCGTGGGTTTTTCTTCACTTCGCCGATAAGCGTCCAGTCAGCTTCTCCAGTATACATCTGAGCACGCGTGCGCCCATGAATGGTCAAAGCTTGCACTCCACAGTCCTGAAGTTGTTCCGCAAGCTCTGTTATAACAAGGTTGTTGTCGTCCCAACCCAAGCGTGTTTTCACAGTAACGGGGGTGTTTACAGCCTTCACAACCTCTCGTGTTATCTCCAATAACAATGGAATGTTCTTCAACATACCAGAGCCTGCACCTTTATTAGCCACCTTTTTTACGGGACAACCAAAGTTTATGTCGATTACATCGGGCTTTACCTGCTCTACAATCTTGACAGCTTCAACCATCGATTCGACATCTTTTCCATATATCTGAATACCTACTGGGCGTTCTTCTTCGTCTATAACAATCTTATTAAGCGTCGATTTTATACTGCGTATGACAGCATCTGCCGACACAAACTCCGTATAGACCATTGCAGCACCAAAGCGTTTGCACATCTTTCGAAACCCTATATCGGTTACATCTTCCATCGGTGCCAAGAACAAAGGGCGTTCTCCAAAATCTATTGTTCCTATTTTCATACTGCAAAGATACTGCTTTTTATTTGAACTACAAGCATTAAGTTAGACTTGCAAAGATTGTACAAAACTTGAATTAAAGAGATTAAAGACGTTGAAATGGACATAAAAACGAAATAAACTTTCTGTTTTTACGCAATAATATGTATCTTTGCAGAAACCTAAATAAGAGTTCTGACACATAAAATGTCTAATCTGTTTTATGTTGTAATTATTATCAAACAAACTAAAAGCATTACATTATGAGAAAAATCTATTTAATTTCTGTGTTTCTAATGGCGGGTATTGTCGCATCGTTTGCCCAAAGTGCTGGCTGGATATTCCAACCTGGAAGTGAAGGACCATGGTTTGAAAAGGAGATAGAGCAAGGTAGACCGATGGAGTTTTACGACTATGGCGGTCCTGAAAAAGGCATGCGAGGCAATTATGCTTACACTCTTCAACGATTAAAACCACGAAATTCAGATTCACATATTACTGTTATATTCGAGCAAATAGAGTTTGGAGAAAGCGATGAGCTACGAATTTACAACGGATTAATCGAGCTTTCGTGCGAGAAAGACGAGGATAGCGGCGACTATTTGTGGGGTTGGGCAAAGCAAGAACCACTTAAGATAATTAAGGGAACTCCTGAAAAGTTGCCTATTAGAATAAGTTCTACTGCAGCAGATGGCGGTCTTTCGGTTGCATGCTACGCTGCTACAACTATGCCAGGCTGGAAAGCGATGGTTTATTGTGTTAAGAATGGAGATCCAGAACCTGGAAATGAAGCTCCTGCAGATAAGCCAAACTTCACCTTAAAGGTAGACCCAAGTGCGAAGATTGAGTACGATGAAGATGGCGAACCTAAGCCTATGTATCTGTATTTAGAGCTACAAGGAATTAAAGATAGCCAAAGTATTCAAATAGAACAGGGCGGGCAGAAGAACGATTACACGCTGAATAAGAATGTAGCGAACTCTGTACAGTTGGAAGTAGAGCCTAATGATGTTATTAAAGTATATGCCGACTTAGCTGCTTTCAAGGCGCAAGCAGGCAAATTGGTTACTTGTGAGTTAGGAAAGAACGATAATTTGGAAGTTCTTGACCTTATGATGAATAAGATAACAGAGCTCGATTTGTCGCAGCTTCCAAAGCTACGCGAGCTTGCAATTACCGATAATCGCTTGACAACTATCGACCTTAGCAAATTGAAAAACCTAAGAGAGTTCTACGGCAGTTATAATAAGGTGGGCAAATTAGATACCAAGCAGAATCCTAACTTGGAGGTTTTAGCCTGTGCAAGTATGGGGTTGGCAGAGTTAGATCTCAGTAATAACCCTAAGCTCGAGAACTTAACAGCAGGAAACAATAACTATGTAACCTTCCCAGACTTAAGCAATAAGCCTGCTTTAAAGTGGATTGATATGGAGAGTTGCGGTATGAAGGAAATGGATGTAACAAAGTTTCCGAAGCTAAAATTCCTTGATTTATCGGGCAATCAGCTTACAAACATCAATCTTTCAAAGAATCCGATGCTCCGAAAGCTTGATTTAGATAACAATCAATTCGATGCTTGTGCAATCAACGATATTCTGTTTACAGTGCCAAAGGCTACTGAAGAGGATGAAGCAGTATTGCTTGTAAAAGGTAATACAGGCTCGGCTACTTGCGACAACACGTTGCTTGAAGGTAAAAACTGGAAGATGAATGTTACTGGAAACGGCTCTGGATGCAACACTGTACGCCTTCGCTTTGAAGAAAACGCACATGGTTCCTTCAAGACAATGGTTGATGGAAATAACGTTCCTGAGTGGACACCTATCGAAAAAGGTAAGGAAGTGAAGGTAGAAGCTACGCCAATACATGGTTATAAGTTCATTAAGGCAATGCTTGATGGTAAAGATATTAATGACGATACGTTCAAAATCACTCAGTATGGCGTATTGGCTGCTATCTTTGATGTTGATAATGGCATTCACAACGCTCAAGCTGAGGCTGTGAAAGTGGTACGCTACAATGGCAATATCGTTGTTATGGGCTTGCAAGCAGAAAAGAACTACAGCATCTACGATGTATCAGGCAAACTTCTTAGTACTGGTCTTACTGATGCAAATGGTGAAGTTACAATCTCTTTGCCTGTAGGACACATTATTATAATAAGACAAGGCAGCCTTGCAATAAAGGTTATGCAATAATAAAAATATTGTTTGAACAATAATCAATCGTTTTTTCAAGTGCGTGCGTCAGATTATTATTTGATGTACGCGCTTTTCTTTTTCTGTATTTTCCAACTCATTTATATTCACCAAACTATAGCTTTTCAAATGTGTAAAAATGAAGGATACAACCTATTTTATAAATATTAAGAAAGAGGAAGTATTGTAAAGATAATTCTTAAAGAGCTTTCTTGTGCAATAATCTGATTTTCAACGTTTTTAAATAGTGCCTATTTTGCGTTCTAAAAGAGCCTGTTTTGCATGGTAAAATAGGCACTATTGCAATGCAAAACAGGCACTTTTGCAATACAAAACAATTATTATCGATTTGTACTTGTGTTTTTCTTTACAATTTAGGAAGGTTTTATATCTTGATTATACTTGTTTGTTGGAAGTAAACAGGCATGTTTTTTGTATTTACACGGCAATTCTTTTGTTGTTTTAGAGTAAAGTTTGCAACTTCTTTATAGATTTAAGAAATATTTTGTTTTCATGTAAATGTGTTCAGTAAACATGCGTTCGTGTAATCGTAAATGCCTTTAAAAGAGTAGGGAAGAGAGGGCGTCTGCACCATAAATTCATACATTTTAAGCTCCACTACCTTTAATTTCCTTTTTCCTATTCGTAGGTAATAGTTTGCTATATAGGAATGGACTTTTGGGAAATACGCTGAAAAAGCATACCTTTGCGACCACGTTGGAAAAACATAGAAATAGAAATAAATAATAAACAATATAACAACTATGAAAGAAAATAGAACAGAACTGAACCGCAACTTGGCACAGATGCTTAAAGGCGGTGTAATTATGGACGTTACAACTCCTGAACAAGCACGCATAGCTGAGGCTGCTGGTGCTTGCGCAGTAATGGCATTGGAGCGCATTCCAGCCGATATTCGCGCTGCAGGTGGTGTTTCTCGTATGAGCGATCCTAAGATGATACGTGGCATTCAAGAAGCAGTCAGCATTCCAGTAATGGCAAAAGTGCGTATCGGACACTTTGTTGAAGCACAGATTCTTCAAGCTATTGAAATCGATTATATCGATGAAAGCGAAGTACTTTCGCCAGCTGACGATGTTTATCACATTGATAAGGACAAGTTTGATGTGCCTTTCGTTTGTGGAGCAAAGGACCTTGGCGAAGCATTGCGCCGTATTGCAGAAGGTGCAACCATGATTCGCACAAAGGGTGAGCCAGGTACAGGCGATATTATTCAGGCTGTACGCCACATGCGCATGATTCAAACAGAAATGCGCCGCCTTACTTCTCTTGGCGAAGATGAACTCTATGAAGCAGCAAAACAACTTCGTGCGCCTTACGAACTTGTGAAGTATGTTCACGATAATGGTAAACTCCCAGTTGTAAACTTCGCTGCTGGTGGTGTAGCTACACCTGCTGACGCTGCGCTTATGATGCAATTAGGTGCTGAAGGAGTATTTGTTGGCTCTGGAATCTTTAAGTCTGGCAATCCAGAAAAGCGTGCTCGTGCTATCGTTCAAGCTGTTACCAACTACAAAGACGCCAAGATGCTTGCTGAATTGAGCGCTGATCTTGGTGAAGCAATGGTAGGTATCAACGAAAGCGAAATCGCTATCTTGATGGCAGAACGTGGCAAATAATTAAGCTAAATATGAAGATTGCCATATTAGCCTTACAAGGAGCATTTGCTGAACACGCTAAAATGATGCAGCAACTGGGGCACGAAACCTTTGAAGTGCGCCAGCTTGCTGATTGGAATAAGCCTAAAGACGGACTTATTATACCTGGTGGAGAAAGCACAGTAATGCTAAAACTCTTGCACGAGTTGAACTTGTTTGAACCTATAAAGAAGGATATCGAAGGCGGATTACCAGTTTATGGCACTTGCGCAGGACTTATTCTATTATCTAAAGAGGTAGAAAACGCAAAAAGTCCGTATGCTCGTTTCGCCACGATGAATATCAGTACCTGCCGTAATGCATATGGCAGACAGATGGGAAGTTTTGCAGTTGATGCACCTATGAAGGGCATTGTAGAACCAGTTCCAATGACTTTCATACGCGCACCTTATATTGAAAAAACAGGCGAAGGCGTAGAAGTGCTTGCAGAAGTAGACGGACATATAGTTGCAGCTCGACAAGGAAAACAGCTTGTTACAGCATTTCACCCAGAACTGGGCACCGATACTCGTGTGCACGAGCTATTTGCTGATATGTTAAAGTAAAATATAAAAAAGCGGTTTTCTGTATATACGATATGCAGTAACCGCTTTTCTTATTTTCTATAATTAGTTATATTTATAGCTAACAATAAAGGCGACACCTTTGAAAGGTATCGCCTTTATTGTTTAGTTTTTAACTATGTTCTTTATGCGTTTACAGCATCAGTAAGCTCAGCTCCTGGTTTGAACTTAGCAACTTTCTTAGCTGCAATCTGTATTTTCTGCTTTGTAGCAGGGTTAATACCCTCGTGTGCAGGGCGCTCTGTTACAGAGTAAGTACCGAAACCTACTAATTGAACTTTGTCACCAGCTACAAGCGCTTCCTTAATAGCTGCAGTCATTGCGTCTAATGCCTTTTTTGAGTCAGCCTTGCTTAAGCCTGCGCCGGCTGCGATCTTCTCGATTAGTTCTGTTTTGTTCATAATCTTTGAATTATTGTTTGATATGTTTTATAAAAATGTTCTAACGTTTTTGCAAATATACTCGTTTAGTTTTATAAAACAAACAAAAAAGCAAAGAAATCTAAACTTTTACCTAAAAAAAGTGCCTCAATGCCCTTTTTTTTACTGATAATGCAGAAAAATTAGTACTTTTGCAGCTGTAAAGCAGAGAAAACTAAAAGTTTGTCAATTGTAATATAACTTTGGCGAAAATATAAAAGTTGGCAAAGAGCTTGCCAATCATAATCTTAAAAAGATGAACAAATCTCTGTAAACAAAAATAAAAAAAGTATGCGTAATATACCAACAGTAACAAAAAATCTGCTCATTCTTAATGTATTGGCTTATATTGCCAGCATTATTTTAGCACAAAGCGGCATTGATCTCAATAATATATTAGGATTACACTTCTTTCTTGCTGATAATTTTCATCTTTGGCAAATCGTTACTTACATGTTCATGCATGGCAGTTTCATGCACATTCTTATGAATATGTTCATGCTCTGGATGTTTGGAATGGTAATGGAAAGCGTATGGGGACCGAAGAAATTCCTATTGTTTTATATGGTAACGGGTATAGGTGCAGGTCTTTGTCAGGAGCTTGCGCAATACGCGAATTATGTTGCTGAAGGATTAAGTAACTACCAATACGTTTCTACCGAGATGGGACGAATCACAATGGATAGCTATTTGAACCTTTGGACAACTGTTGGTGCTTCGGGAGCCGTGTACGGAGTTTTGTTGGCATTTGGACTTACGTTCCCTAATGAACGCATGTTTATCATTCCTATCCCAATACCGCTCAAAGCAAAATGGATTATTATGGGTTCTATTGCTATGGAACTCTTTTCAGCAATGGGTACAAGTAACGATGGAGTGGCACACTTGGCACATCTTGGCGGTATGCTTTTTGGTTATCTGCTTATACGTTATTGGCGTAAATATCCGTTTTCAGACAACGATTTTGGTATGAATAGGGGACGACAGTTCTTCGATAACATGCGTGACAATTGGGAAAGTCGAACAAATCGTTCGACAGGAAACAATCAGGGGGATAGCAACAATGGCTTCCAATGGAATACCAACCATACACAGCAAACTCAGCAACCTGAAAGCGACTGGGACTACAATGCGCGAAAGAAAAAAGAACAAGAGGAAGTAGACCGCATACTTGATAAAATTAGAAAAAGTGGCTACGACAGCCTGAGTAAAGAGGAAAAGAAGAAACTTTTCGATAGTAGTAAGTCGTAAGACAAATACTGAAGAAAAGGAAAGGGGACTATAAGAATATGCCTTCTAAAATAAAAAGTACAATTTATAAGGTAGTCTTGGCTGCCAATATTTTAGCAATAATCATGCTGTTATTGGTCGGCAACGTAGATAGTCTGCACCCAGTAGATCATCCATGGTTGGCAAATTTTGGTTTAGGATTCCCCATTGTGTTGGCAATCAATCTGATATTTTTGGTATTGTGGATTGTAATTCGACCTAAAAATATTTGGTTGCCAGTGTTAGGACTACTTATTTGTTATGTTCCCATACGCAAATACACACCTTTTAATATAAAGAAGGAACCACCTGTGCGGTCTCTTAAAGTTCTTTCTTACAATGTTTTTATGTTTGCTGTATGGGATTTTGAATCTGAAGCTCACAATCCAATTGTTGATTATATTGTGAAAAGCAAAGCTGATATAGTTTGTTTGCAAGAAACAGATGCCTACGGCAAACAACGCGACTATATTTATAAAACACTCGAAAAAACTTACCCATACCACGATTTTGTAAGTATGACCGAACAAGGATATCAACACATGATGCTGTTGAGTCGTTATCCTATTATAAAAAAAGAACGAATAAAGTATAAATCGAAAGGAAATATCAGTTACGCGTACATTATTAATTATAACAACCAAGAAGTATTGGTGGTAAACAACCATTTCGAAAGTAATCATTTGAGCGAAGCGGATAAGCAAGGATATAAGAATATAGTGCGTTCTCCATTTGGAGGGAATAACACAAAGAAAGAAAGTGAACGTATACTTGATAAGCTTGGCGAGGCAGCTATAATACGAGCACCTCAGGTTGAGGCAGTTGCTGCATACGTAAAGAAATATTTAGACAAGAAGATTCCTGTAATATTATGTGGCGATTTCAACGACAATCCAATTAGTTACGCCCACAAAACCATTGCTAATTGTTTGGACGATGCTTATATAAAAAGTGGAAATGGGCCCGGAATATCATATAACCGAAGTGGAATGTATGTGAGAATAGACAACATCTTCTGCTCGAATGATTTTGAAGCGTATGGTGCGAAAGTTGATGACAAAATATCATCTTCTGACCATTATCCTATATATGCATGGCTAAAATATCGCCCAAAATATTAAAAATAAGCGAATAAAAGCACTTAAATTTTCCGAAATGTGAAAAAATAACTATCTTTGCACGACTATCTGTCCCTGAAAAAGGAAATAATTAAAAATAATAAATAAAATGCAAAACAAAGGATTAGTAATTTGTGTTGCCGTCTTGCTGACGCTCGCAAGCATTTTCTACTTGTCTTTCTCAGTGGCAACAAGCTACTATGATGGACAAGCTGCGAAGATTAAAGACCCAATTGCACAACAGGATTATAAAGATTCTGTGAAGTATTTGGGCATTTATTCTTATCAAAAGTGTCTGGAGACACAGATTGGTTTAGGTCTTGACCTAAAGGGTGGTATGAATGTTATCCTCGAAATTTCAGTTCCTGATGTCGTTGATGTACTTGCAGACCACAAAACCGATGCTGCTTACGTCAAGTCAATGAAAGAAGCTAAAGAGCAGGAAGCGACGAGTCAAAACGATTTCATTACTCTTTTCATTGATGCGTTCCACAAAAATGCACCTGGTAGAAAGCTTGCAGAAATCTTTGCAACACAACAATTGAAGGGAAAAGTTAGTACACAGAGTTCGGACAAAGATGTAGAAAAAGCTCTTCGTGAAGAAGTTACTGCTTCTATTGACAACTCTTACAACGTAGTTCGCAATCGTATCGACCAATTTGGTGTGGTTCAACCAAATATTCAAAAGTTGGAAGGACAAGAAGGACGCCTTATGGTTGAAATGCCTGGTATTCGTGAACCAGAGCGTATGCGTAAGTTGTTGCAAGGTTCAGCTAACCTTGAATTCTGGGAAACATATAACAATCAAGAAATTGCTCCATATTTATCTCAACTTGATCAACGTTGGGCAAATGGTGAAACAAAGGTTGAGGCTAAAAAAGATAGTACTGCAAATGCTGCTGATGAAAAGCAGACTGTAGAGAAACAACCTGCAGCGAAACTTTCGTTGAAGGGCAATAAGCTTGGCGAAAAGAATGGTAACGATGCACAGTTAACTGCTGCAAGAAAGGAACATCCTTTACTTTCTATTTTACAGCTTACACCTGGCGATGCATTAAGTATTGTAGGTTATGCAAGTGTTCGCGATACAGCTGCTGTTAATAAGATTATTTATAGTCAATTGGCACAACAAGTATTGCCAAGTGATTTGCGCCTTCGTTGGAGTGCAAAACCTGCTGATCACTTACAGCAAAAGAATATATTTGAACTTCACGCTTTAAAGGTTACTACTTCTGATGGTCGCGCTCCATTAGAAGGTGATGTAATTATTGATGCTAAAGATAACTTCGACCAATATGGACGTCCTGAAGTTAGCATGACAATGAATTCTGATGGTGCTCGTCAATGGGCAGCTATTACAAAAGCTAATCTTGGAAAGGCTGTTGCAATTGTGCTTGACGGACTTGTTTATACAGCACCACGCATCAATTCAGAAATAACTGGTGGTAGTTCTTCTATTTCTGGTTCTTCGTTCACCATCGAAGATACAAAAGACTTGGCTAATACTTTGAAGTCTGGTCGTATGCCTGCTCCTGCACGTATTGTACAAGAAGAAGTTGTTGGTCCTACACTTGGTGCGCAATCTATTCAACAAGGTCTTTGGTCGTTTGCAATTGCATTCGTACTCTTGATGATTTACATGGTTGTAATGTACGACCTTATTCCTGGTATGTTGGCTAACTGCGCTTTGCTTGCCAACTTGTTCTTTACACTGGGTATTTTAGCTTCGTTCCAATCTGCACTTACTATGCCTGGTATTGCCGGTATCGTGCTTACGCTTGGTACTGCGGTCGATGCAAACGTGCTTATCTATGAACGTATTAAAGAAGAAATGCGAGCTGGAAAAGGTATTAAGGACGCATTAAAAGCTGGTTATAGCAATGCATTCTCTGCTATTTTCGACTCTAACTTCACATCACTCATTACTGGTATAATTCTTCTTGTAACGGGTACAGGTCCTATTCGTGGTTTCGCTACAACTTGGATTATTGGTATTGTTTGCTCATTCTTCACAGCTGTGTTCCTAACACGTCTTGTTTACGAGAATCGTTTGAAGAAAGACAAGTGGTTGCACCAGAAGTTCTATACTTCAATCAGCAAGAATTTGATGCAAAATACAAGCATTAAGTTCATGAGTCTTTACAAGACAACGTTCACGCTTTCAGCGATTGTTGCTGTGCTCTTCCTCGTTAGCATCTTCTTCGTAAGAGGTTTGAGCAAGAGTATCGACTTTACTGGTGGTCGCAACTACGTTATCACCCTGAACAAGAAAGTCCATGTTGAGGACGTTCGTAAGATTTTGAGCAATGCATTTGTAAATACAATTGGCGAAAATGCAGGTAAACCAGCAACAACAACTGTAATTGCATTGGGTACAGAAGGTAACACTGTTCGTGTTTCTACCAACTATAACATCGATTCTAACGATCCTGCTGAAGATGATCATGCAGAAACAGTGCTCTACAATGCATTGAAAAAGGGTGGTTTCGTAAGTCAGGCAAATGTAGATAGCTTTAAGAATCCAGATATTCGTGAGGGTGGTTCTATTATCAGTTCTTCGAAAGTAGGTCCTTCAGTAGCGAAAGATATCACACATGGAGCTATTCTAAGTGTTGCTTTAGCGTTGGTATTTATCTTCATTTATATCTTGGTACGCTTCCGCAACCTTGGTTTCTCTGTAGGTTCTGTAGTTGCGTTGGCACTTGATACATTAGTAGTGATAGGTTTCTACTCTGTCTGCTACGGTTGGATAGGTTTCTCTCTCGAAATCGACCAGACATTTATCGGTGCTATTTTGACAGTGATTGGTTACTCTATTAACGATAAAGTGGTTGTGTTCGACCGTATTCGTGAAAACATGCAACTACATCCGAAGATGGATTACCAAACCTTGTTCAACGATTCTATCAATCAAACATTGACACGTACTATCAATACATCGTTCTCTACGTTAATCGTGTTGCTTTCAATCTTTATTCTTGGTGGCGACAGTATTCGTAGCTTTGCATTCGCAATGATTCTCGGTGTATTCTTCGGTACATTGTCTTCAATCTTCATTGCTTCTCCAGTAGCTTACTTAGTATTGGGTAAGAAGCTTGAAAATCGTTTGAAGAACGCTCCTGCGGAAGAATAAACGCAGATACATATAAAAATAGAAGTGGCAGATGCTTTATAAAAGTATCTGTCACTTTTTTTATACTTTCATTTCTATCATATAGCTTGTTTCTTGATAGAAATAATGGAAGAAATCCATTTTATTTTAATAGCAATAAACCATTTCTAACGACTGGATTTTATTGATTAGAAAATTATAATTATACTCCAACAATTTTTTAATTATAATTTTTTATTTTATAATAAAAACTCGTCGGATTTTTAATTATAAATTTTTCTTTTATAATTATATTTTCTTAAACTACTTATTTTTCTTGATCAGACATTTGAACCAAGTGTATTGATACTGCATGATAGAGCTGTTTAAAACGAAAAAATAAAGCAACTAATATCATTTCATTATCATCGTTGAAATAGGAAATAGGGTGTAAAGATGACTGAAAAAGCGTTCTATATACTCTAAGAAAAAAATAAAATTCGATAATAGCATTTGCAATAATAAATTGATGAAATATCAAAGTAAATAACTACATTTGCAGTTGCTCATTTTATATTTCTAATAAATAGAATAGAAGAGCTTAAAAATATAGAAATTATCTATTTCAGTGTGTTATAATATATGTTTTGTACAATGTATGTTTACAACCCTGAAAAAGAAGTTTCGCTATATATAGGTTCGTTCATCTTCTCTTTATGGCGATTATTTTTATCGATGATAACTGAAGAATGTTGTAGAACTTAATAGTTAAGAAAATATTATTCTATAAAGAATAGAGTTTAGATAACAAATGAAAGAGAAAAAAGACGGTAATTGGACAGACTGGTTGATAGATGATAAACATCGTTTAGATGAAGAACATCCTTATGAAGAACCTAAGTCTGAAAGGAGAAAATTTCAAATAAAATTAATAGCTTCAGTAGCTACACTCTTTGTAATGATTTGTCTCATGTTTCCAGGTTACGAATGCTATGAACGTACAATGTTTCCTTTTGGCGACCGTCTGCTTGGTTTGGGATTATTTTTATTTACAGGTTCAGCAATTGTATATGTATGTGTAAACAAGTTAATGTCTGAGGCAAAAAGAGAAAATACAGGATGTTTAATAAAGGTATGTACACCTTTTGTTTTATGGTTTTGCTTTCTGTTTTTCTTTTTACTCAATTCTAATTTAGGCAAAAAGATAACAAGAAAAGAACTTGCTTCAGTAACAGAAATAGATAATCCTATTACTTCTCCGTTAGCATTTGGCTATGTCTTGACACCTATTTCATCAAGCAACTGTGCCAAGTATTGGGATGTAGAATGGAAGAAAGACGAAACAAAATCATATTGCTTGGTTACCATTTATGAAGGTTTCTTTGGGTTAGAAGTGCTTGACGAGGTTCTGCAAAAGAATATACGTAAGTAATTTCTTATTATCATCCCACGTTCAAGAAAGCACTAAAAGCTAACAAATGGTTAAAAAAAGTGTATAGAAATAAGAAAAAAGAAGCATATAGTATAAACTTTCGTTTCTTAGTACTAATATTTTTTAACCTCCTTTGTTTTGAAATGTCGGAAATTAGGGCTATCTTTGCAAAAGATTAATGAAATAATAATTAAGCGGTTATAGAATTCTAGCATAGAGACTATGTTGGGATTCTGTCTTTTTTATATTCATATTGAAAAGCGTATAAACAAAAAAAAATAAAGATTATGTCTTACATGTCACAAGATGGCTACGATAAACTCGTGGCTGAACTGCAACGTTTAGAAGCAGTAGAACGTCCAAAGGCATCGGCAGCAATTGCAGAAGCAGCCGATAAGGGCGATCTAAGCGAAAATTCAGAGTACGATGCAGCAAAAGAAGCACAGGCACATCTCGAAGCTAAGATTACCGAGATGAAGATGACCATAGCACAGGCAAAAATTGTGGATACATCGCGTTTGAGCAACGAAGCTGTTCAAATTATGTCTACTGTACAAATGACTAATTTGAGTAATAACTCAAAAATGGAATATACCATCGTTAGTGAATCGGAAGCAAACCTGAAGCAAGGAAAGATTTCTATTAAGACTCCTATTGCGCAAGGATTGCTCAATAAGAAAGTAGGCGACGAGGTAGAAATAGAAATTCCACGTGGTAAAATAAAGTTGAGAGTAGATAAAATCTCTATCAATCTTTAAGGTTTAAAACTAAAAAAACGGCTATGACAATATTCTCAAAGATTGCAGCTGGCGAAATACCAAGCTATAAGTGCGCAGAAAACGATAAGTTTTATGCTTTCCTCGATATAAATCCAGTTGGAAAAGCACATACGTTAGTAATTCCTCGTAAGGAAATTGACTACATTTTTGATATGGAAGACGAAGATTTGGCAGCGTTCCAGCTCTTTGCGAAGAAAGTTGCCCGTGCCATCAAGATTGCTTTCCCTTGTAAGAAAGTTGCGCAAATCGTGTTAGGCCTCGAAGTAGACCATGCACATATTCATTTGTTGCCAATCAATAAGGAAGGCGATGTAGACTTCCATAAACATATTGAACTGTCGGTAGAAGAGCAAACAGAGATTGCTGCTAAAATCTTTAAAGCTTTTCAAGAGATAGACTAAACCAAATTTACAAGAAGTAGAATAAACAAGCAAACGAGTATATATACAATGTGTATATCCTCGTTTGTTGGTATAAGGAAGCTTATGAGAGAGATAAAAGATGATAATTGGATAGACTGGTTGAAAGATAATGAGCATAGTCGGAAGCTGTTCAAAAAATCAAAATGGAATTCTAAGACAGCTGTGATAGGAGCAATTCTACTTTTTATAGCTATCTTCTATGCACTGCTTTTTATTTGTTATCAAGGCTATGTCTATTACGCAAACACTATATTTCCATTCTATTTTCCACTTTCTTGGTACTTAATAGGGGTTGGAGTTCTTGCGATTTGCACAAGTTGTTGCATTATTGCAATAATAAAGAAATATAGAAACAGCACAAATAAGTTTGGTTACTTTTTACAATTTGCTTTTGAAGCTTGGTTCGGCATATTATTTAGTGCTGGCATAATTTTCTTTCTTGTATTTTTCTCTAATTCTTATTTTGGCTCGAGTCAGTCAGAAAGTCAAGTCGCAATCATAGCAGAAAAGAAAATAAAGAAATATTACCACCAACCGGCTGCTATTGAACAATATTTGCTCTATCTTCCTCAAAACAAAACATACGTAAAATATTATACCTTCTTGTATTATAATGATGAAATAGGACAAAAATATCAGCTTTACACGCATAAGGGACTCTTTGGTTGGCATGTTGCAGATAGTCTGAAGGAAATACATGAATGGGAATAAAAGGTTAATCTAAGGTAAATATAATAACATCGGGAATGTGTTAATGGCACATTCCCGATGTTATTATAAAAGCTTTTATCCCAATTGAATAGACAGAAACGTTTATTCGCATCGTTTTGTTTACGATATTATAGTTGAGCTTAGATTCTTTTAACGCTCGTTTCGAACTAAATAAATTCTTCGCCCTTCTTCAGTTGTGCTTCGTTTACATATTTTCTTATCAAAGCCGAAGAATTTTCTTTCTTACAAATGAGTAGCACATTGTCTCTTTCAGCTACAATAAATCCATCAAGTCCGTTAAGAACAGCAAACTTTCCGTCGGGAAGTTTAACGATATTATTGCTCGATTCATCGAACAAAATATCGCCGCTTGCCACTACATTGTCGTCTTTTCCACGACTTTTAGACTCGTACATACCATGCCATGTGCCCAAATCCACCCAACCAAAGTCACATTTCAGCACATGTACATCCTTAGATTTCTCCAGCACACCATAGTCTATTGACATATTTGGGAACGCAGGAAAGAGCTGTTGAGCGAACTTTTCCTCGTCTTCCATATCGAAATCTTGCAACGAAGCATCGAAGTCTATCTGTGCAACAGAAAGACTTTGCTGCAGACTTTCCTTTAGAAACTTTACGTTTCCTAAGTACATTCCCGTGTTCCAAAGCCATTCATTGCTGTCTACAAACATTTGTGCGAACTCTGCATCGGGCTTTTCTGTAAATGCCTTTACCTTATATATATCGCCCATTGTGCTTGCACTACCTTTTTGGATATACCCATATGCTGTTTCTGCACGTGTAGGTTGTACACCCAAAGCCAGCAAACAATCGTGCGTGGCAATAAAGTTCAGTCCTTCTTCAATACTATTTTTAAATGCTTCCGGCTTCATTATACTTTGGTCGGAAGGCGATATAATAATATTTGCACGGCTATTTAGCTTCGAAATACGACGTGCTGCCCACGCTACACTTGGTGCTGTGTTTCTATAAGTAGGTTCAGAAATAATGTTATTTCCTGCTACTTCTGGCAGCTGTTCACGTACAATGTCGTAATACAACAAGCTTGTTACAATGAATATATTATCTTTCGGAACAATATTAAGAAAGCGATCGTAAGTTTGTTGCAGCTGTGTTCGCCCCTCACTGAAGAAGTCTATAAACTGCTTAGGATACTTTTCTCTACTCACTGGCCACAATCTCTTACCTTTTCCGCCTGCTAAGATTACGCAGTAACTATTATTATCCATTCTTTCCATAGATGTATAGATTTTCATTTGATATAGTTCAAAGGTATTCAAATAATTTCTAATTTACAAATATACAATCTATAAATAAACATATTTCTTACTTATTTATCCCATTTTCGTAAAAAAACTATAACTTTGCAGTGCCAATAGGTTTGTTAGATCGAATTTCTACCGAGTTATACTGAAGAAATGAATAGTTTTAAGAAGTATCTTTGCTAATGATGATATTAGTATGTTTTTGCTGTCAGGCAAAGGCATACGTTTCATTGAATGATACTATCAAGCAAGTATATTCAAGAGGAATGGTCGATAGTTTAGGCATTATTGCCGATTCAAGTTCCGTTCTTGAGAAGGTAGGAAATACGCTCGACCGCATTAGCGACACTCGTTTCCACAAGATTATATATACCAGTGCGCCGCTTATTGTAAACGGTCTTATTGTAAAAGGGCAGAATAAGCATTTCCGTGGTTTAAGAAACGATTATTTACCAGAGTTTGATAGAAGCTTAGATAACTATACTCAGTATCTTCCTGCAGCCGTTATGGTTGGCTTAAAGTTAGGCGGTGTAGAAGGAAGAAGTAGCTGGGGACGAATGCTTATTTCCGATGCGATGTCGATAGCGCTAATGGCTGGTATTGTAAATTCGCTGAAACATTCCATCAAAGTAGAGCGTCCAGATGGCTCAGACCGATTCTCTTTCCCTTCTGGACATACTGCAACAGCCTTCATGACGCTACAATGTTGGCCAAAGAGTATGGCTTTCGAAGTCCATGGGTGGGCATTGGAGCCTATACTGTAGCCTCTGCAACAGGTCTTATGCGTATGGCTAACAATAAACACTGGCTGAGTGATGTGCTAACAGGGGCAGGAATAGGTATCGTTTCTACGGAATTAGGCTACTATTTTGCCGATTTGATATTTAAAAAACGAGGGTTGAACGCGATAAACGTACAAGAAACGTTCGATAAGATGCAGAAGCCGACCTTCTTTAGTCTTAATTTCCTCATCAGTTTGCCCTTAGCTTCCTATCCAATTGGGAAGAATTCGGAGTTCAAAGTATCCTCTGGTTGTACTTCATCTGTCGAAGGTGCTTACTTTTTTAACCCTTATATTGGTGCCGGTGGAAGATTTTCGGTAACTCGTACTTCGGTTATTGTAAACGAAGTTAAAGCAGAAAACAATGTTTTCGATACATGGAAATTAAGCGGTGGCGCTTATTTCTCTTATCCGCTATCAGCGCGTTGGCTTGTTGGAAGTAAACTTTTGGCAGAACGTGTATATTATCCGAATCTACAGCTAACGAACTATTTAATTGATTCGCAACACGGAATAGGTTTCGGTACAGGTGTTTCGCTAACATTCAGAGCCCGCCAGCGTTACGGAGTTCGCTTTCTTTTAGATTACGACCTACTGTCTTATCGTGCGAAAGGAGAACGCACTTGCGTTCATTCATTGGCATTAGGTTCTTCCTTTCTCATAACTTTTTAGGCACAATAGTGCAGCGAAACGGTATGCGCAATCCATCTTTGAGGGTTGTCCAACGCTTTCTTAATCTTGAAGAAACCTCGAACCGATAATGAAAAACACGCAACATTACACCCTAAAACAAAAGTAGTAACACATCATAATAATCCCTTTGATTTTGTAAAGATAATTGCTGGGTAAAGTCGTTGAATTGGTTTTGCGTTGCAATAGTGCCTATATTGCAGCGCAAAACAGGCACTTTTATCGTGCAAAATAGGCTCTTTTGCGATGTAAAATAGGCTCTATTGCAACGTGTTGAAAACAAGATGGTTACGCAATATTATTCCTTGTAATAAATATTTACACTTTTATAGCCTCCTCCTTGCCTACAATACAAATTTTAAAAGCACTATTAACCCAACTTCTTTTAATAAATCGGAGCAAGCGAAAAAGCACTCATTCTTTTTCGTTTATGGTGGAAAAAGCAATGAAACTTCTTTATTTCTCCGACAATTTTTTGTATTTTTGTCCTCATAAAGCATTACCAACTATGGAAAAACTTATCCACTATGTGTGGAAACACAAACTATTTCCGCTGGCACAACTCGCTACTACTGATGGTCAATCGGTAGAAGTGATAGATGCAGGGCTGCCCAATAGTAATGCAGGACCCGACTTTTTCAATGCAAAAGTAAAGATAAACGGAACGCTTTGGGTGGGTAATGTGGAGATACACGATAAGTCTTCCGATTGGTTTACGCATGGACACGACACCGATACCCATTATAACAATGTTGTATTGCATGTGGTGGAGCATGCCGACATGATAGTAACGAAACAGAATGGCGACACTCCGCCACAGCTTGTACTACCCGTTCCCGAATCAGTAAAGCAACATTACGCAGAATTACTCACTGCCGATGCCTATCCACCATGCTATAAAATAGTGCCCGAACTATCGAAACTAATGATTCATTCGTGGCTGAGTGCATTGCAAACTGAACGATTGGAGCAACGCACAATAGCTATAACAGAACGGCTGAAAGCCTGCGATGGCAATTGGGAAGTAGCCTACTTTGTATCGCTGGCACGCAACTTTGGCTTCGGAATAAATGGCGATGCTTTCGAACAATGGGCAAAGGCCATTCCGTTTCAAGCTGTGGCTCATCACCGCAACGACCTTTTCCAGATTGAAACAATATTTATGGGACAGGCAGGATTGCTGAATGTTGATACATTACCTAAGCAACACCGCGACAAAGCCATTGCAGATGAATACTTTCAGCACCTACAAAGCGAATACAAATACTTAGCACACAAGTTCTCGCTCACGCCTATGGACGCACAACAATGGCGTTTCCTAAGGTTGAGACCGCAAAATTTTCCATACATTCGCATCGCACAGTTGGCGCAACTCTACTATAATCGGCAATCGGGGTTGGGCGAACTGTTAGACTGTACGACCATAAAAGAGGTGGAAGAATTGTTGCAAACAAAGGTAACCCCCTATTGGGAAACACACTATACCTTCGGTGGCAACGACAGCAAGCAGTCGAATAAAAACCTATCAAAGGCATCGTTAGAACTTATTATTATCAATACGGTTGTGCCAATTCTATTCGCTTATGGCCGATATAGAATGTCTGAAAAGCTCTGCGATCGTGCTTTTGCATTCTTGGAAGCTTTGAAAGCAGAGAACAATCACATTGTAAGAATGTGGAAAGAGGTGGGACTTACAGTAGAAACAGCTGGCGATTCGCAAGCGTTGATACAATTAAAGAAAGATTATTGCGACCGTAAGGAATGCTTACGTTGCCGAATTGGATACGAATACTTAAAGCAAAAGAAACAAGAACAATGAGAAAGAACACGAAATACATATACGAAACCCGTATGGAGGTGCGCGACTATGAGTGCGATATTCAAGGTATTGTGAACAATGCTAACTACTTGCATTACACAGAACATACACGACACCGCTTTATTTTGTCGCTTGGTGTTAGCTTTTCAAAGTTGCACGAGCAGGGCATCGACCTGTTGTGGCACGCATGAACTTAGAGTATAAAACACCGTTGACCTGCGACGACGAGTTCATATCGCGATTAGCACTTAGAAAAGATGGCATTCGTTACATCTTTTCACACGATATTTACCGAGCAAGCGACGAACGTTTGTGCTTCCATGCCGATGTTACGCTCGTTATATTGATAAATGGAAAGTTGGGAGAAAGCAAGGAATACAACGAGGCTTTCGCACCTTTCTTGGAACAAGAGTAGAGGTATCGGAATAAAAACAAACAGAAACCATGAAACAAGAACACCTCTACGCCATTGCATTAACGCGCGCAAGTGGATTTAATCTGCCTGCCTTGCTCGAACTGTACCAAAAAGCTGGTTCGGCAACAGCGGTTTACGAACATCGAAACAACATACGCGACCTATTGCCAGATGCATCGCAACATCTTGTAGACGGGCTGAAAAGCATTGACAATATGTTGTCTTTTGCCGAACACGAACTACAGTACGACGAGGAGCATGGTATAGAAGTGCTTTGCTATAACGACGATAACTATCCGCAACGCATGCGCGAATGTGTCGATGCACCATTGGTTCTTTACAAGCGTGGTAATGCTAATCTGAACAAACAACGCACGTTGAACATCATAGGCACACGTAATTGCACTCAGTATGGACGTGATTTGATTCGTGTTTTCATACGTGAATTGAAGTCAATCTGTCCCGATGCACTTATTATAAGCGGCCTTGCGTATGGCGTAGACATCTGTGCGCATCGTGAAAGTATAGCCTATGGATTAGATACTGTGGGTGTTGTGGCACATGGATTAGACACCATCTATCCACGAATGCATACAGAAACGGCAAGAGAAATGTGCAAACAAGGTGGTGGAATCCTTACCGAATACCCCATAAAGACACAGCCTGTGCCTAAAAACTTCGTACAACGCAACCGCATCGTGGCTGGTTGTGCCGACGCAACCTTGCTTATTGAATCGGCAAACAAGGGCGGAGGGCTCATAACATGTAGCATAGCGCACAGCTATAGCAGGGAAGTGTTTGCCTTTCCAGGCCCTATTGGAGCGGAATATAGCGAGGGTTGCAACAATTTGATACGCGATAACGGTGCAAGTCTGGTTACTTCGGCTTACGATTTTGTGAAGGCAATGAACTGGGACAACGATATAAAACTTGAAAAAGCACAACAAAGAGGTATCGAACGTTCGCTTTTCCCCGATCTAAACGACGACGAACAAACGATAGTAAAAGCACTACAAAAGCAGAACGACCTGCAAATTAACATGCTTTCCGTACAAACTAATCTGCCAATGGCCCGCCTTATGGCCTTGCTTTTCGAACTCGAAATGAAAGGAATAGTGAGGACAGCAGCAGGCGGCTGCTACCATTTGTTAGAATATTAAAACTACTTTTGAAGAACGGAATAATTTGTAAAGGGGGATAAATTAAGGCATTCCCACTATTCGAACATAGTTTTCCACCACTTCAGCCTGTGCCTGATAGAAAGCCTTTTGGTCTATCTCGCTGGCAGCAACCACCTCTTCTAAGCTGGCAGATAGGTTCTGCATCTCCCAAGTAATAGAGTATTTCGCTGCTTTTCGGGCTGCAATACACTTCTCTAACTCGTATTTTGCACGCGGTTTATCGTTGTTAAACAAAATGTTAGCAACCTTAAAGCGCAGCCTTTGGCGGTATTTTTCTTCTCGTTGTGTGGCTATTGCCCGTGTCAGCAAGGCTATTTTAAGTTGCTTTTCGGTTATTAACTCTGCCAAATCTTGGTAAAGATACGACTTGTGGTGCCTTTTTAGTAAGTGCCGATAGATGTTAATGGCCTTTTCACGCTTCCCCATTATCGTGTAAATCGTAGCTTTATGGCGTTGGTTATTAAGGTTATAAGGGCTGTGTTTTAGCGCTTCGGCAAGAATAGGGGCGGCCTTTAGCGCCATTTCAACAGTTGGTTTGCTCTCCAATTCCTTAAATACTTTGTCTACAACACGCATTCCTAACGACTGAACAGGGTGGCCGTTGCTCTCTGTCATCAGCCAATCGTCGTCCGTTAGCTTCCCTATGACACCCCAATTAGATACAAAATCAAGAATAGAGAAGGTTGTACTATGGTCGTAAACAAACATAGCGGCACGCAAAAGAGTAGCTTGCCCACGCAAAGAACTATCGTCCATGGTTGGATAAAGGCGCATTAAGCTTTGGAATATCTTGTATGCTTCCTCCAAACGGCGCTGCTGATAACGTAGCTTCATAATGTCTACGCCCACCCAGAACATAGCTATCGTAGTGTAATGTCCCTTATGTGATGCATACATAGGACGGATAGCGTTGTACGCCTCCTCTATTTTGCCCTGTTTTCTTAGTTCAAATACGTCTTTCACTTCCATAGTATTACTCCTTTCTACATATTGTTTAGATATGACAAAGATAGCAAAAAATATTTACGAAACATAATTCCAGGCATAAAAAACAATAATTATGAATTAAAGATAGTATCTTTGTCGGCAAAATAAAACGTATGAAATATTTATTGGTATCGGATATTCATGGCTGCCGTCCTGCCTTAGAAACAGTGTTAAAGTTCTACGACGAGCAGCAATGCGATATGCTTTGCATATTGGGAGATATATTAAACTATGGTCCGCGTAACTCTATTCCAGAGGGACTCGACCCCAAAGGTATTGTAGAAATGCTGAATGAGCGTGCTAAGAATATTGTTGCTATTCGTGGAAACTGCGATGGCGAGGTCGATCAAATGTTGCTTCATTTTCCTATTCTTGGCGATTATCTATTGTTAGTAGACGAGGGAAAGAAGCTGTTCCTTACACATGGACACATATATAATAAGGAGAAGATGCCACAAGGACACTTCGATGCTGTTGTCTATGGGCATACACACCTGTGGGAAATCACCCCTCAAGCAGGCACACTCATTTGCAATACGGGTTCCATAACCTTTCCAAAGGGAGGCAATGTAGCCACTTTCATGACGTATGAAGGGGGAACTTTCACAGTCTACGATATGGAAGGAAAGGTCTTAAAGCAATATACGCTGTAGCGAAACCTTTTTTATTGTGGTCATAATGAATACGAAGCGAGCCGCTGTTCCTCCATAATATAGGAACAGCGGCTCGCCGTTTGTTATGTTATATAAGTCTGTTTTACAACAAAGCCTCTATCTCTTGCGGAAGATTTTTTATCTGTGAAGGGTTCTTTACAACAGTGTTGCTGCGGTCGATAAGGTAGATAATAGGTGTTGTAGTGGCAGTACTGGTGTACGCTTGGCTAATTCCTATATTGTCAAAGACGTTAATCCATGGCAAACTTGCTACGCTTTCTTTCCAGAAATGTTCGTTTTCATCGAGCGAAACCATGTATATTTCCAAGCCCCTTTCGTGGTATTTATCGTACAATGCACGCATTTTCATAATATATTCTGGAGATTCTTGAATTGAGAAAGCATGGAAGTTAAGCAATACAACCTTTCCTTTTAAGTCAGTAAGATGGCGCATATTGCCTTTATTGTCGCGCAAAGGCAAGTCTATAACTCCCGTTTCTTCAGCTTTAATCTCTACTGGTCGTTTGTAAGCCGTAGTTATTCGGTCGTCTTGCATACCCTTAATTGTAATGTTGTGCAAGTTCTTCCCACGTTCTGAATTAGGTAGAAAGCGTCCCAACTTGTAGCTACTGCACCGAAAACCTTATTATCTTTTGCGTCAATAGCAGGGTTAAAGATGAGTCGCGCCTCGTTATTTACAACAATATATTGGAAGAGTGCGAAGTAGCTATAAGCCTTCATAGGCTCTTTAAATATATAATTGTGCGACACATCTTTCTTGTATGCTTGCACAAGAACCTCTACAAGCGAGTCAGCAACCTGTGGTTGTTGGTCGTATAATGCCTGACACTGAGTCTGCAAGTTAATCTGTTTCAATGCCAACTCCTTTATTTTTTCGTTCTCGTACGACCCATTAACATTGTAATCGGTAGCCATTTGCGGATACGTTGCGGTTATCTTAACCGTTTCCATAGAGTCTATTGCAACGTTAATAATCTGTCCTGCAATGCGCAAACGATAAAATTCAGGGTTATTTACCTTGTCGCTTGCAAACGAGAATGCACCTTTATCGTCGAGTTTCACAGAGTCTATGGTGGTAAAACCAGTCAAACTGTTGTGCTCAAAGTATAGAATGGAGTCCTTAGCATTACTGATTGCTCCTTCAACATGAAACTTTTCGCCACCACAACTACTCATAAACGCTGTTAATCCAATAAGAAATGCGCCTGCAACTAACGTCTTAAATATATTTTTCATTGCGTAAAAGTGTGATATTATAAGTGCAAAGGTAACCCTTTTCAATAGAAATACCAAGATGAAAGTATGAAAAAACGTTGTTCGCGGCCCATAAATGCTTGTCCTACTTTACATACTTTAGCTATTGTTATATATAAAGTTGTGGAATTAAAGTTTTTTATTTATCTTTGCAAAGTCGTCTTGTCGTATGGCTATCTCTGCATTTTGGGCATGGATAACGGCAAGTAACGCAACTATCAAGATACTATAAATACAGAAATAATCTATAAAGTTACAAACAAATTCTATGAACAAAACGACTTTAATGGTCTGTGGTTTGATTAGCTTTTCGCTTTCAATGCAAGCACAGACAAAGGCTGGAGGGATTGATAAGCAAATGATGGAGAAGATAACAGCGGGCAATTCGTCTTCTGCTAATCGTGCTCTTGCGAACGCTATTGCGACAAATTCAATCGATGACCTTGCCCGTAACTTCAAGAAAGCGGGAAAAGTTAATTCTCATTTCAGCGTTGAGACAACCAAACAGAACATTCACGACCAAAAGAGTTCGGGCAGATGTTGGCTCTTTACTGGTTTAAATGTGTTGCGTTCTAACTTTGCTCGCAAGCACAAAGACACGCTTCGAGTAGAGTTCTCACACGTTTATTTGAGCTTCCACGACCAGTTGGAAAAGGCTAACCTTATGCTTCAAGGTGTTATCGATAATGCTAATAAGCCAATAGAAGACCCTACTGTGCAGTTCTTCTTTAAGCATCCGATAAGCGATGGTGGTACTTTCTGTGGCGTTTCTGACCTCGTTGATAAGTACGGACTGGTTCCTATGGAAGCAATGCCAGAGAGTTATTCAGCTGAAAACACCTCTCGTATGGCGTCAATCATTTCTTCTAAGCTCCGCGAATTTGGCTTGGAACTTCGTAAGATGGTAGCTAATAAGAAGTCGGCAGCAGCTATTAAGGCGCGCAAAACAGAAATGTTGGGCGACATCTATCGCATTCTTACCCTCTCATTGGGCGAGCCTGTGAAGACTTTCGAGTATGCTTTCAAGGATAAGAACGGCAATAGCGTTGGCCAATCAAAGACTTATACACCACAATCGTTCCGCGATGAAGTGATGGGAAATAAGCTTAATGGTACCTTTATTATGGTAATGAACGACCCACGCCGTGAGTATTACAAGACTTACGAAGTGGAATACGACCGCCATACATACGATGGACACAACTGGAAGTACATCAATCTTCCTATGGAAGACATTGCAAAGATGTCTATTGCTTCTTTAAAAGACAATACAAAGATGTATACTAGCTATGACGTAGGCAAGCAGTTAGACCGCAAACGTGGCTTCTTGGACTTGGATAACTACGACTATGGTACACTCTTTGGTACATCGTTCCCAATGAATAAGGCTGAACGTATTTCTACATTCGATAGCGGTTCTACTCACGCTATGACACTTACAGCTGTAGATCTCGATGCAAACGGAAAGCCAATTAAGTGGATGGTAGAGAATAGTTGGGGTCCAACAAACGGCCACAATGGTTATTTGATAATGACAAACCCATGGTTCAACGAGTACACTTTCCGTCTTGTGATAGACAAGAAGTATGTTCCAGAAAACATATTGAAGGCTTACGACCAAAAGCCAATCATGCTTACACCTGATGATCCATTGTTCCAAGAGGACAATTAAGATAACCCTATAGCTTATAGGGAAGGGCATTTAAACCACTATATGCCCTGATTTGACTTCAAATTCAATCATGGAGCCCCTGCTCGAACTATCGAGTAGAGGCTCATTCTTTTTAAAAAGGTTTATCAAAAGTTGCTATTGTACGCTGAGTGGTTATATTTATTATTCTCTTGATGGGACTATACGATGTTATGTTATACATTGCATTACGTACCCACATTAGTTATGTTGCAGGGTACAGAAATTGTTACAACTTTGTAAAGAAAATTCCGTTATAAAATCAAATATCCATTATTGCTTTGTAATAGTGCCTGTTTTACGCTGCAAAAGAGCCTGTTTTGTCGCGCAAAACAGGCTCTTTTAGAATGCAAAACAATGGGTATTGTAATACGTTGATAGTAAGGTGGTTACGCGATAATAATTATTTGTCGAAATCTTTACAGTTTTGCGGCATTGTTTTCCCTCTTATTTTACATGAAATATAGACTTTTTTAGTGTTCTTTCGACGTATTTTTTGTTTCTTTTTAGTTCTATCTTCAGACTTTAATACATTTTGTCTTGTAGTTTTAAAGTTTCTTAAATAGGTCATATTTTTCTTTTAAAACTACTATCTTTGTCTTTAAAATATATCAATTTATGAAAAGAACTATTTTTCTTTTATTCCTCTATTGCTGTGCTGCAGCAAGTATCTCTGCCCAGCAACGATTCTCTTTGCCCGAAGCAGATGCCATCGGTTATAGCGAAGGAGGTTATGATCTAAGCATCTATACGAAGCTAAATGACGGCAGGTATATACTAAAAAGATTAACCACAAGTCGAAATAACGACCGCTTATATGGGTCTTCTGATATGTATTTGATAGGCTGGAATATGCGTTCTGAAGTTGATACAGTAAGTAGAAGCGAAATGGAGAAGAACGATGATTATATTTTTGATGTTGAAAACCTCCGTTCTCTTTCTCTTAAAGACTATATTGGGAAGACCTTTGACATAGAGGAAGGTGGCGAATGGAAACGCGACAAAACTTCCTCTCAGTATGTTCTGAAATTCTTAAGAAGCGACCTTGCTGTGGTACAAGAATTGTATTACGAAAAAGTAGAGGGCATTTATGAGAGATGTATAAAGTCTTTTGTTGTTCCAGACTCTGTTAAAACTTGGCATGCATACCGCTCTAATCACCTCTTACCACTTGTATTGGAATTAAAAGGTGGCAAAAATGTTTTGCTGTTCCATGCCCGTGGTTTTGAATATACACTGCTTTCAACTACCAAAGGCGACCTGTTGATAAACCTTAAGTATGCATATCAACCTGTGAGTTTAGCCGATGCAGGAGGGAAATATGCTGATGCTAAGGCTTATGACTTCCAATACTTCTACTCGAAAAGATACTTTGGTCTTCACAAAACGGAAGAAGGTAAACTCCAATTGTTGAATGGTTTCGGGGAGAAAGTATTGAAGTTAGATTATGATTCGATAAATTACGATGATCGTTTTATCATTGCAAAGAACGGAAATAGCATTGATTTGTACAACCTTTACCTTGAAAAACTAAATGTTGGAGCTTTAAAAGCAGCACGAGAAGTAGTGAATTGCAATGTCGGTACGATAGAAGTGCTTACCGAAAACGGCCCTTTTTACTATGACGAAAAGGGTAATAAGATAAAGAGCCCCACCAAATTAAGATTGACTCTCTGTGGAACAGTACCTCATTGGGAATATAGTTTGAGGAAGAAAAATGGCAGTTATCAGTTTAAAAAATATACTGGTGGTCCTGGAGTACGCGATGAAGTGGGTGAAAGCTATATACTTTCAGACTGCCAACCTACTGATTCTGTTTCCTTCCTCAGTGGAGATAAGGAGTTTGAACGTGATGGTAATAGTGATATTGTTGGTGAAATTGAAATGTACCCAGAGTGGATAAGAGTAGGAAGAAAAGGCAAATATGGTATAATTGCCTATGATTATAAGCAGCCAGAAAGTGTAAATCCCAAGAAAACTATAAAGCGTTTGTACAATTGGGTAAGGGCTGTCCTAACCTATCCCGTCCTGAAACTCAAAGGCAAAACGTTGCTTCCAATAGTTTACGATTCTATTATTATGCGCCGTGATGGCCTTATTTATTTCTATAAAGACGGCAAAGTGGGACTCTTTCCACGTGATAAGGAACCTGTGTACGATGAGTTAGAGCAACGCACCAAGTCATTTTATTATATTAAAAAAGATGGTATAGAAGGTTGGCTCGATATAAAAACCAACAAGGAATACTTCTTTCCCAAAAGCGACCAATAGCTTATGCCCACTAAATAACATGTTCTAAAAACTCAATAATATAGTTTTTAGAACATGCTATATGTTGATTGAAGACTTAAAACCTGTATAGATTATCTGTCAAAGAAGTTGGAAAAACCAACTTTTACAACGTTTCAACCCACCCATTTTTATCTTTTACCAATGTCATTTGAGCAGTTAGATTGGTAAAAATCTCTGCCGAAACTGAACGAGCACGAAGAGTTCGCACCTTCGGGAAGTTACGGAAGTAAGCATCTTGTGTAATATACCAAGCGTAATTGCTTATCTTTTCCACTCTTTTTATTTGCCTTTCTAAGTCTGCCAGCATTGTGCGTGCAACGGAACTAAGCAGGTATGAGCCATCGTTCATTTCTATTGCTAAGACCAAATAGGTTTCTGATGAATTACTTTTGCGTGGCGCATACTCTGTCATTCGCTTGCTAATGGTAATATTACGATGGTGTTTGCTGTTTATTTCGTCCATTCTTTGGCGGAATAATATACCGTGTGCCGATGTGTCTTTCAGTTTTTTGTATGCAATTTCGTAGTGTATCATTTCGTGAATAAGGGTATCTTCGATGAGCGGTAGTGGCACATCGTAATAGTTAGATACCACAATAGTGAAATTGCGGCGTGTTTTTCCCCATGCTTTTTGTATGTGATAGTGCATAGAACCCAGCCTTCGCTTGGCATTAGAGACCCTTAAATTAGGCATAGGAAGAGTGTTTTCGAATATCTCTTCGTTATATTTTCGAAAGGCTTCTTGAAGATATGCTATCGTAATTTCCATTATTCTGCAGTTTGTTTCTGAGTCCAATTTACCAAGTAAAGATGCTCGGTGGCACGCGTAAAAGCTGTGTACAGCCAGTGAATATAGTCGGGCGTAAGTATTTCATCGGTCATATAGCCTGGTCGAGATAGATATGTGCCCACTGTCCACCCTGCGCTTTGTGGCAAGTAACTGCATAACCGAACTTTATTTGCATAGCGTTGAAGTATGCATCTTCGCGTAATTGCTTCATGCGATCGGCTTTTCGGGGCACATCAGCATAGTCTTCCATAACACTTTGGAATAGTTTGTCGTTCTGTTCGCGTGTCAATGCGGGGGCTTCCGTCGTAAGAGTGTCCAGCACGACAACCGTATCTAACTCAGTATTGTTATAGTCGGGGAATTCTAAAGAGGCGTCGGCAAAACGAAAACCATATAGTTCGCGAATGTTACGCACACGACGTATCACCGCATGATCGCCATTTGCAATAAACGAAATATCGGTGCTGCGATCCTTTTCTAAGTATTTGTTCTTTACAACCATCACCAAATCGCCCGTTGTAAGCTCTTCTTCACGACCCAAAATAGTATTGCGAATGCCTTGATTGAAGATGTTTGCACGTTTGTTAGAACGTGTTATGACCATTGTTTCATCTATTCCTACTACTGAATAACTCGATGCAAGACTCTCAATTAGTTCGTTTCCTGGCACAATAGAGATGTCGGCAAATCCTTTTAGCTTTATTTTGGGCAGCTGGGTTGCTGTGTTTCGGGTAATCATTTCACGTATAGCAGTAGCATTCCATAGTATTCCTGAATGTTGACTTTGGCGCAAAACCTCGTTCAAATCGCATTCGTAAACTTCCAATCCATAAGATTTTAAGACGTCAGAACGCAGTGCTGGACTTTCTTCTTCGCCTATTGGAGGCAGCTGAGCCTTATCGCCGATGAGCAAAAGACGGCAGTTTGCACCACTACTGTAAACATATTGCACCAAATCATCGAGCAATCTGCCGCTGCCAAAGGTGGTATTGCTTTGCGAAAGACTAATCATTGAAGCCTCATCTACCATAAAAAGCATGTCGCGAAACATATTATTGTTCAGAGAAAATTGACCATCGGCACCATTAAAGGCTTTTTCTCGATATATTTTTCGGTGAATAGTAGAGGCAGATAAGCCTGCATTAAGCGAGAAAACCTTTGCCGCTCTTCCCGTAGGAGCTAATAACGAAACCTTAAAACGCAATCGGATAACCGCTTTTACAATGGCTCCAGCAAGCGAAGTCTTGCCCGTTCCTGCACTTCCGCGTAGTATCATGACCGCATTTTCGCTTCTGTCGGTCATAAAACGAGCAAAAGTTTGCAAGGCTTTTCGCTGATCTTGCGTAGGCTCAAAGCCGAAATCTTGCAATATTTGGTAAACCAATTCGTCTTGTATCATTCCTTAATGCACTTATTTCTTGCCGTGCAAAGTTAGCGATTTTTATTGGGTCGCCTTACTTTTGTATCGTAAAATGCTTGCAAAACAACTTCATCGCTGAATGAAAAGCCTACTATAAGACTGTAAAAAAGTCTATCCCGCAACGGCTATATGCAACATTTGTAATGCGAAAGGCAGAATAATCGAAAAAAAATGTGTAAGTTTGCAGCAGTAATAGACAATGGTTCAGATAGATAATAACACATCCGATAAGCGCATACGCCTTACCATTCGCATTGGAGAAGGTAACATGTTGTTTGCAGTTGGCGACCCACAAGCCGACGATAACATCGTGTTTGAGCCTTACGAACTAAATAATAGTATGGCCATAGCAGCCAATTTGCGAGAAGCTTTCAAGAAGTCGGAACTTCTACAGAGTGGTTATAAGCGCGTTTTATTAGTCGTAGACACGCCCACTATGCTTGTTCCGTTAGACGAATATAGGGAACAAGACGTGGAATCGCTTTATAAACACACCTTTAAATGGCAACGTAGCGAAGACATAGTAACGAGTGTGCTGCCCGAATTAAACGCTGTGGCAGTGTTTGCAGTAAACAAAGATTTGAAAATGGTGGTTGATGACCATTTCGATGATATACGTTTACAACCTTTAATGCAATCTGTATGGTTGCATTTATATAGGCGAGCGTTTACAGGGACACGCCAAAAACTCTTCGTTTTCTTCCACGATAAGCGCATGGAAGTAATGCGATTTCAGCGTAACAGATTTGAATTTAGTAACTCGTACGAAGCAATAAACACGAGCGATATACTCTATTATCTGCTTTATGTATGGAAACTGATGGGTATGGACCGCAGCGATAACGAATTGTATATGGTCGGAAATGTGCCCAACCGAGAAGAATTGCGCAGTGAACTACAGCAATTCATCAGTCGAAACTATATTTTGAACATAGAAACCGACTTCCATAACGCGGCGATGGCAAAGCGAAATGATATTCCATACGACCTAAAAGCGTTGTATTTAGATTAAAAAGAAACGATAAGAATTAGGCTATGCGCATCATAACAGGACAGTTTAAAGGCAGACACTTCGATATACCACGTACTTTTAAGGCACGTCCAACTACCGATTTTGCCAAAGAAAACATCTTTAACGTGCTAAACGGATATATCGATTTCGAAGATATTACAGCGCTCGACTTATTTGCTGGCACTGGAAGCATCAGCTTAGAACTAATTTCCAGAGGCTGTAAAGAAGTGATAAGCGTAGAAAAAGACCGCGATCATGCACGATTCATAGCCGATTGTACGAAGAAAATAAAGGTTGAAAATAATATCCTTATTCGTGGCGATGTTTTCCGTTTCCTTAAGTCTTGCCGTCAAAAATTCGACCTTATTTTTGCCGACCCTCCCTATGCTTTACCCGAACTCGAAACCATTCCCAACCTAATTTTCGAGCAAGAACTACTTACTGACGATGGTATATTTGTCTTTGAACACGGCAAACAGAACGATTTTTCAGCAAATCCACACTTTAAAGAGCACCGCACCTATGGCAGTGTAAACTTCTCTATATTTAAGTAAACACAGCCGAATTCCCTTTGTTTTTTACTCATTATTCCCTTCTTCTCTTCCTCGCACATCCAAAAACATAATAAAAGAGAAGCATTATTGTTGATCCTAACAATGCTAAACCCATATCTTTTTGTGGATCCCAAATATCTCCTTGTTGCCCATTATAGTTTTCTGCATCGTTTGCTGTCATCATAATAGTAAGCAACCATTCAAACATTTCATATATCATGCTACCCGTTTGCACCATCAGCCATGCCATAATAATAGAAATAGATGACTGCTGTTTAAAGTAATTTCGGCAGATATATACCAAGTATGGGAACAATAATAAGCCAAAAGAAAAATGCACCAAACGGTCGTAATGATTGCGAGAATCTTGAAAAAAGTCTGTACCAACAATTCCAAGCGAAACCGCTACTTCCTTATATGGTACATACGAATAGATATACCGTGCGCCAATAATATGTAAAAGTGTAAAACATACCATTCCTGCAAATGCCAACATAGGCATCTTTTTCTGAAAAACATCAGTAATTAGCGGAATTAACAACAGCACAGTGCCAATATGTTGCAGTAGTTGCTCATCTGGATAAATAGGATTGATGCATGTTATTATCGCTAAAATCACTAAAATTAAAGTAAGTGCAAGCTTTGTTTTATCTATCATAATCTCAATTCTTTAATTCTTTTTTTGCTCTTTCGTTCACAACCTTATAATTGCAATTTTTCCTGCAAAGATAGGTCATATTGATTGAAATGAAGAATAATCAGACAAAAACCAAACACAGCACCAACCTATTTTACTTTTCCTATAAGTTTTTCAGAATTAAAGATATAGATATAAAATGGAATGAAAACTATTATTCTCCTATAGTAGAATTACATTTTTGATTAAAAATACAGATTCTTTAAGAAATAATGAGTAATTTTATAGCCTTAAATATTATTGCACAACGAAACTTTAATAATATGGCGCGCATATACGATAATATAGAAACCAAATTTACAGAAGGGATTCAAGGTATCATTTCCAATATGGGAGTTAAACGAGTTGATTTTTGTGTGGGCTATTTTAATCAATCAATTGAAAAGTCAAGAAGTGATTTGGATTAGCACTATTTCTTTTTAATAGAATTAGAAAATAATTTCAGATATAGGTTACTCCATTTTTTCAAACAGAGAAATCTCACTAAAAAACGTGTTTTCTGACAAGTTTAAGGTATGAGTTGAATAAAATAGTAATAAAAGAAAAATGAGGGAAGTAAACAACGACAATATGCTTATCTATCAGTCGGTAGATGGGAAAATAAAGATAGATGTTCGGTTTGAGAAAGAAACTGTATGGCTAACACAAGCGCAAATGTGTGGGCTCTTTGGTCGTGAACGCAGTGTAATCACCAAACATATAAAAAATATTTTCGAAGAAAAAGAACTTGATGAGAATAGCAATGTGCAAAATTTGCACATTGCAAATTCTGATAAACCTGTAAAGTTCTATAATCTCGACGTTATTATCTCGGTTGGCTATCGAGTAAAGTCGCAGCAAGGTACGCAATTCCGTATTTGGGCAACACAACGACTAAGAGAATATATTATTAAAGGATTTGCGCTGAACGACGAACGATTTAAAACAGGTTCTTCCTACAATTACTTTAAAGAACTATTAGATCGTATTCGTGATATACGACTTTCTGAAAAAGTATTTTATCAGCAAATTAAAGATATATACAAAACAAGTATCGACTATAATCCGTCTGCAGAAATGACATTGACTTTCTTCAAAGAAATACAGAACAAATTACTTTGGGCTGTAAGTGGGAAGACGGCTGCAGAATTGGTTTATTATCGTGCCAATGCTGCATTACCGATGATGGGACTTACTTCTACAGAAAAAGAAGGAAAGATAACGAAAGCAGATATAATCGTAGGGAAGAACTATCTAAACGAGAACGAAATTAGTCAGTTAAAACTTCTTGTAGAACAATTTCTTGCTTATGCTGAGGCTCAAGCTTTGGCAGAAAAACCAATGTATATGCGTGATTGGAAAGAGAAACTTAGTCTTATACTTACCATGAACGATAAGAATATTCTTGAACATGCTGGCACTATTTCGCATAATTTGGCTGTAGAAAAAGCTAAAAAAGAATTTGTTGCCTATAAAGACCAACAACAGCAAATAGAGCACTTAGAAAGTATAAAGCAGCTCAATAACGACCTTAAACGAATTGCTCCACGTAAGCAACATTAAAAAAAGCAACGCCAGCGAGAAAATACCAAAAGTAAGCTATGATAACCAAAACGGAATATCTTGGCAATAAAGACTTGCTACAACAAGAAAAGACAGCTTTTCTAGCGTCAAGTATTATTTCTACGGAAACAGTACTAAAGGTGTATGATTGGGCGACAGATATGCGTAACCATGGAAAGTGTGTGATTAGTGGCTTTAGTAGTAAGTTGGAACAAGACGTTTTACATTTCTTATTAAAAGGTAGTCAGCCTATTATTCTTGTGCTGGCACGAAAAATGTATAAAGTTATTCCTACAGATTTACAAGTAGCCTTAACGCAAAATCGTTTACTAATTATTTCGGTCAGTAGTTCTGTGCGACAATCGAAAGCAACAGCATTGGCAAGAAATAAATATATCTGCGAAATGGCAGATAAAATTCTGTTTGTTGGCATAACCGAACAAAGTAACCTTTATAAACTGCAACAACATTTTTGTAATCAACAAAAACTCGTTACCCTATAATCATGTCGAAACCATAGTAAAAAAATAAAAACCCATACCATGTTGCTAATCGTTATGGGTGCAGCTACTAAATTCTTTCAATATCTTTCATTTCCTTACGCATCATTCCTTCAATTTATTCGCTCATTATTCGTATGATAATGAGACCATATTTCCCACATTTTTTATAGAGAATAAAGTCACTAAAAGAGGAGATAAAGCCTTTGTGAGAGGGTAGAAATAAGTACGAAAAAATTTATAATAAAAAATCGCGAAGTTTTTAATTATAAAATTAAAATTTATAATTATGATTTTTATTTTTATAATTAAAAATTTTTGAGTTGGTAATTATGGTTTAATTAAGGCTAATTTCACTTGTTTTTCTTATCCTATAAAATAGCCGTATTCACCATAAATATCAATAAAAAGAAACATGCTACAAAAACTTTCTGCAATGTTCCTACAAAAAAGAAAGGAAGTAACAATATCTTTTGATATTCAATTACTTCCTTTTCTTATATTGTACCCAGACCCGGTACAAAGCAGGTAAAACAAGAGAAATGAAAAGAATATATTATATTGATAATCAGTTATTTGTAATTTTCTTATATTTGGCTATTTTGCCCATTTTTACCTGTTTTTAGTTGGATAGTACACTTTTAGTACTCTTTGGCATTCGGGACTTTTTAGTATCTTTGCAAAATAAGAAAACATCTGAAAATAAATGAGTTAATGATTTTACTCGGTTCTATACTCATTCAGGTACATAACTATCAATTATGGCAAAATTAGAAAATAAAGCAAAGGAGAACCCGAAATTGGAGCAAAATGTGCTTTCTGATGGTCGAATAAGTCTTTATCTGGAGTATTATCTCGGTAGAGAAGAAACGCCAGTGTTGGACGAAAACGGTAATCCTGTTTTGTACGAAACAGGAAAGATGGCTGGTAAGCCCAAAGTACATATTAAGCATAACAGGCGAAAAGAGAATTTGCAGTTGTACTTGATAGCTAAGCCCCGTACTCCTGCGGAAAGGCAACAGAACAAGGAAACTCTTGAATTGGCTGCCAAAATTCGTGCGGAGCGTGAACAACAGTTTAAGGAGAGTATGCTTGGTTATCGCCTGAAGAAAGACAGAAATGTCAACTTCTTAGACTATTATCAGGCGTACATAGACAGTTATACGAAGAAAGACCTGCGAATGATAAAGATAGCCTTGAATCGTTTTAAGGATTTTCTGAAAGAGCAATACCCTCTCTATGAGTTTAGTATTAAACCTGACTTGATAACCAAGGACATGATGGAACGGTTTGTTGAGTACCTGCAATCACGAAGTGTGGGCGAAGGGGCAAAGAGTATCTACCAACGTTTCAAGAAGGTTGTACGCTATGCCATAGATCATGAAGTGATGTTGAAAGATCCCTGCAAAGGTGTTGTGTGCAAGGTGGATGAACAGATTTTACGCAAAGATGTGTTGTCAATGGACGAAATCCAATCTTTGATTCAATGTCATTACGACAACGAGAACCCCAATGTGAGGCGTGCCTTTATCCTTTGTTTGTATTGCGGTTTGCGTTTCTGCGATGTGAAAGATCTAACCTATAAGAACATCGACTACACCAACCGTTTACTTAAATTTGAGCAGAATAAAACCAAAGGGCATTCGGCGCATAGTGGTGTCGTCATTCCTCTGAACGATGGATTATTGTCATTGATTGGTGAAGTACCTGACGATTTGAATACCTCCATATTCAACTTGCCATCGTATGAAAGTTGCTGCAAATCCGTAAAACGTTGGGTGAAGCGTGCAGGTATCAACAAACATATTAGTTGGCATTGTGCTCGCCACAGCTTTGCGTGAACATCCTGAATAATGGTGCTAACATCAAAACCGTTGCCAGCCTATTGGGACATAGCGGATTGAAGCATACCGAGAAATATACTCGAGCGGTGGATAAGTTGAAGTCGGAGGCAATCAATAGTTTGCCAGAATTGAAAATATAGGCACTTGACTTATATGGTTAGTCATAGTCTTTTATAATTATCATCGGGCACATATAATAAGAAAAATACTGATTTACTGATATTATTGGCTAAACAATGCCGTATTGTGCTTTTTCTTCAAGAAAATTGTGTATTTTTGTATCTTTATTATAAACTATCCATTATGGAGTAAAGTATCAATCGCATAAAAGTAGTCCTTGCAAGGAGAAAGAAAAGAATTAATAATTAGTTAGTAGAACAATTGTGGCGTGTACCAACTATAGTCTCTATATGGTATGCAAATGTTTAACAATAACGATTATAGGGTCTTATCTCAAAATAGCAAAACTACTAAATGTCGAACTGAAAGAATGAAAGAAAATAATGTATAAAATAACTTGGGATAAAGAAACTGGAGGTGTATTACTCCATTCACGTATTGTGGATGGAACACTTGGCATATCTCCACGCCCTGTATTCTGGGAAGAACTTGATTTGCTTAAGCTCAACGAATTAGGATGGAAATATCCTCATACAGAAGAACCTCTGTTGTGGGCTATAAACAAGCAATATTGGTATCAAGGTGAATTAATGTTTGAGGCTAAAGGTGCAAATGTTTACGATGCAGCTACAATTATCTTCCAGCCTGGAAAGGATAATGTTGAGTTGAATCCCATTGATGTAAAAAAGATGTTGAAGCGCAACGCTGAATTTATGTTTTTGCTGGAGAGTGAGGCTATAGAGTTTATTCGCGAAACATTCATTCAGTATGCAGGTGCACGGAAAAGTGTAGCCAAAGTTGCTGCTAATCAGCTTGACTATGAAACTCTCGCAAAACGTATGGAAGCCAAAATTAAAAAAAAGATGGCCATTGTGCGTGAAGATTGTGATAGTTTCGAGATTATGCCACTTGATACTGCAGAGAAACAAGGTAAAAAAGTATTCCATACTACGAAGATTGATAAGTTTCTTGCTTCTTTCTCTGGAGGTAAAGATTCTCAAGTTGTGTTAGACCTTTGCACACGTGCAATACCAAGCACAGAATTCGAAGTTATTTATTCAGATACAGGATATGAATTGCCACCATCGTTAGATTTGTATCAGCAGGTGCAAGACCATTACCATAAACTCTTCCCAGACTTAAAGTTCTCGCTAACTCGTAACCATGAAAGTGTGCTGAACTATTGGGATAAGATTGGAACACCAAGCGATAAGCATCGCTGGTGTTGCTCAATTATGAAAACAGCACCATTGTATCGTTCCCTTAAAATAGAGGGGACAAATAAGCAAGCTAAAGTGTTGACTTTTGATGGCGTTAGGTCTGAAGAAAGTGTTAGACGCTCTAATTATAACAGAATAGGGAAAGGAGTAAAACATGATACTGTTATCAATGCAAGTCCTATTTTAAATTGGTCTTCAGTAGAAATATTCTTGTATTTA
Source organism: Prevotella aurantiaca JCM 15754 (assembly GCF_000614025.1). Lineage (GTDB taxonomy): Bacteria > Bacteroidota > Bacteroidia > Bacteroidales > Bacteroidaceae > Prevotella > Prevotella aurantiaca. The sequence continues at coordinate 56,758 of NZ_BAKF01000002.1, read as the reverse complement.
TGGCGCCAAAAACTTCCTATTAATAAAGCATATCGGAATGGAATGACTAGAGTCGGCTGTCTTATATGTCCATTTTCTTCAGGATGGAATGATATGGTATCAAATAAAAAATACAAAGAAAAATTAGAGCCATTTCTCTCCAGAATAGAAGAAAATACAAAGAAAGCAGGTATAAAGGATCATGATGTTTATATTAAAGATGGGAACTGGAAACATCGAGCTGGTGGACGTGAAATATCTTTCCCTTCTAACTTATTTATCGAAAGTAGTAAACCACATCTTAAAATAAAAGTTCATAATTCTCAAGAGGACTTATTAACATGGATGAACGCAATTGGTAAGTATTCTATATATGCGGACGGGGACAATAAGATAAAAGGTGAACTTAGATACCAAAATAGGGTCTATCAATTTTCCATTACTCGTATATGTAGTGAACAAACTATAATATTTGAAAATACTAGTGTAGATCCCATTTTACAAGGATTGATAAAACGTGTATTCTATAAAGCGACATTTTGTATACATTGTACTGCATGTGAAGTAGAATGCCCTACAGGCGCACTAAGTATTAAAGCTACTAGTGCACACATAGATGGAAGTAAATGCATCCATTGTAAAAAGTGTCTTACATTCCATGACTTCGGATGTATAACTGCTGCGTCATTGGCTGTTACAGGAACAACAAAAGAACATAAAATGAAACTGATAAGTTATAATAATTTCGGATTAAATGAAGGATGGCTTTCTGTTTATTTCTCAGATCCAAAAGCATTCTTTGTTAATAACCTTGCAGGTTTAAATGTCAAAGAACAAATGCCTAGTTTTGCAAAGTGGCTTTATCAAGCAGGAATAATCGCTGACACCAAAACAAAAGAGATTACACCTTTAGGAAGGTTTCTTGCAGACTCCTATGCAGATAATAATAATTTAGTTTGGCAAATCATTTGGATAAACCTCTCATATGAAGCCCCTATTGTAACATGGTATAACTCTACAATTGAGTGGAATACGTTTGTCTCACAACAGGGGTTAGAGGAACTGGTTGCAAATGATTATGCCGATAATGGGAAGAAAACTATACATAATGTAGTTTATGCATTCGCACGAACAATGAAAGAAAGTCCTTTGGGCGAGTTTGGACCTTACAGCTTTATTAACAAGAATGAATATCAAAAGAAACCTTTTATATTTGTTGAACGTGCAGCAATTGCGTACTCACTTTACAAGTACTCAGAGGTTAAAAATATTCGTTCATTAAATATTTCTGATCTATATAGTAATGATAATAACATTGGAGTGTATAAGGAGTTTGGAATTTCTAAGGAAGAAATGAAAACTCAACTTAGATCTTTAAATAGTGATTCTGAAAGGGTATTAATAGCAGAATTAAATATGGGACTAGAAAACATAACCTTACGTGAGAACTTGAATGCTTTTGAATGTCTCAGACTACTTGCCAAGTAATGAATCTAAAATTATCATATTATAAGAATGAGGTACTTTGTACCCATCGAGGGAATAATAGAGGGAAAGTGTCTAACGCAAAACCATTTTTTCTATTGGCATTATTCGATTTAATAGAAGAAGGAGTAATAGTAGACAACAAGATATCTTTTAATTCCGATATTTTAAAAGAAACGTATCAAAACAAAACCATTTCATTTAAACGATATAATCCCATAACCCCATTCTATAAACCTTTTTTTCATCTTAATAGTGAATCTTATTATCAAATTAAATGGAAAGCAAATAATAAGCCGGAAGGTGCTGGTAAGACCCCCTCAGCGAAATTCCTTCGTGAGAATGTAGAGTATGCAAGTTTAGATGATGATTTGTGGCAGCTTTTACAAGACGAAGGCGCAAGAAACGAGATAAAGGAAGCCATCATTAGTTACTTTATAGAACCAATCAAATAATTAAAATAATATACGTATGCCATATAGTAAAATAGTGACGCTTAGACAAATGCGTCCCGCCTATAATATTAAGGAGGAGAGCAATGGAGAATGGAAATTTTTTATTGCTAACGATCAGTTTAACGAAGTTTTGCAAAAAGTAATCAGTGCCGTACGCAACAACGATGCAGATAACCATAAGTCTATCTGGATTGCTGGAACATACGGTACAGGAAAGAGCCATGCCGGTGCTGTCATTCAACATCTGTTGTGTGACCCCATAGAAGATATTCGTGAATATGTGGAGGATGAATATAAGAAAGAAAAGTATGATATTTTGCGCAACAGCCTACTACAACTACGAGAGAAGAAGCGTCTTTTTCCCGTAAATATGTATGGCTATCAGAACATTGCTCATGAGGAGGACCTATCACTCCAAATGCAACGTGAAATAAAACGTGCACTTTCAGCAGCAAAGATTGATATCACAGTACAGACAGACTTTGATATGTATGTTCAACATGTTGAGAATCAACCACAATTTTGGGAAAATCTTATTGAACAGAGTGCTCAGCTTGCAAGTGTAGCCCCTGATACTAATAAACTGAAGCAACGCCTGAGAGCCGCTGATACAGATGTGCTTGAAAGTGTACGCCAAGCTTTGCGTATAGGAGGTTATGATATTCGTTTACAGAGCAATAATCTTAAGCAATGGATATTTGAGGTGCAAAATGCCCTTCGAGAGAAAACTGATTACAATGGTTTATTGATTATTTGGGATGAATTTACTGAAGTAATGACTTCAAGTATAGGAACCCGTTTGTTAGTACAACTTCAGGAACTTGCAGAAGCTATGATGAATGCAGAGAATGACTCTTACTTCTTGTTTATATCTCATCCTTCTGCACTAAATACGCTTAAAGAAGAAGAACGCGAAAAAACCAAAGGACGCTATCACTATATAATCTACAATATGGAACCAGTTTCGGCATTCAAAATTATGTCGAAAAAGTTTGAGATTGTAAATTATACTTTGTACATGATGCGTCAGGATCGTTTCTTTAACATCCATCCAGAATTATTGGAGATGTTCAGCACCACCAGTACAGATACAGAACAGACGATAGAAAATATAAAAAATTTATTCCCACTACATCCAGCAACAGCAAATCTTGCAACTTATTATGCTCGTGAAGCAGGATCCAGCAGTAGAAGTGTATTTGAATTTCTGGCTAGTGATGCCGTGCACGAGTTCCTTGATGATGATGAAGCCTATAAGGCAGAGCAAACTATTACAGCTGATTATCTATGGGACTATGTACAAGAATTCTTTGAAAGTGATAGTACTAAATTTGGTGCCGTTACTGAAAGATATAATAGTCACCACTTAGCTGTAGAAAGTCAAGGTGATTGTTATTTGAAGGTTTTCAAAGGTATCCTATTACTTAATGCTCTTAACAATATAGCCAACAACAATACTGTTACACCTAGTGAAGAGAATATCTATAATCTTTTCTCTGGAACTAAGGAACAAGACGATCTGCCCACCATTCTTGATTTTTTTAATGATAAAAGCATTATTCAGCGCCAGCCAAACGGCAATTTTTCCATTCTATTCACAGCCCTGCCAGGAGATGAAATACAAAAGATAAAACAAGAATTAAAAACTTCGAGTTTCTTGTTTACTGATCAAGTAATTAAGTTCGGTAGTACAGCCTCCAATATTTTTACAAGAAATTTATCACAAGTGGCACGCCCATATGCATTTCATTTTTTTGGCATACAGGGTAATGAGTATACCCTAATGAATCAAATCGCAAATGCAAAGAAACAGACGCAGCCCTATGAAGTTTTTCTCGCTATTATGGTAGCTCGCAACAATCAAGAACTTTTGCTTTTGAAAGAGATAGCAGAGAAAAATTGCAAGGATGAGCGCTTCACTACCATTTCTTTTGTCGTTATTGAGGCAATTATGGGTGATAAAGAATATGAACGTTTTATTGAATACCAGGCAAATGCACAATGCGCACAAAGTCATGGCTTACCGCAACAGTATCAGACCTACACTAAGCAGGCCGCTGAAATGATACAGCAATGGGTTAATAAAATGCGTGGCAACAATGTGACGTTCTATCTCAATGGTGACAGCATGACCATTGTTGGTAGTAAAATGACTAGCACTATCAATGGTAGTATCGCGCCGAGTATTTTCACAAGTGGTCCTGAATCATTAGAAACCATACGAACAAAATTTAGTGCAACTTATTGGAAAAAAGCATCTGTGAAAGCCACGGTTGATGCCGTGTTAAGTTATAATACGAAGCAAGATATTATAGATAAGTGTGGAGGCCCCGCTCGTCATGTGGAGTTCTTATTGCAAGACAGTGTAGACGATAACTTACAATGGAAGGATACCATCTCGCCCAATCATCCACTGAAGAAAGTCTGTGACTATGTGGATGAATGGCTCAGTGGTCGCCATACTAGCAAGAATCAAAGCTTTAACCTTGGTGATAAGCTCATAGGTTTGACAGAAGCACCTTTTGGACTCTTCCAAAGTTATGCACCAATGGCAATGGTAGCCTTCGCCATGCGCAAGTATGTCAATATAATCTTTGATACTAACGGAAAACAGCGTACTGCTCAGCATCTTGTAGAAGATGTTGTCGAATTATTCAAAGCATGGGAAAATGGTAAGACAAACAACAAACTGAATTTCATATTCGAGAGTAAGGAAGCTGGTCGAGTTTGCAAAAGCCTTATTAGAATGTTCAATTTGAATAAATTGAAGGGCTATTCTGATATCAGTAGTCTGAAAGATGCTCGTTGGGCAGTACTTCATGTGTATTGTAAGGAAAAAGGCTATCCACTTTGGTCATTAAAAAATATCGAAGATTGTACTCCTGAAATAAGGGAATTCATAGACAATCTTATGCGTGTAGTGAGTGATCCCGAAAGCATGAAAAATCCAAGTTTGCTGGAAAATACAATCAACGGATACGATACTTTAAAAACAGACTTTGGTAATTTACTCATACCATCTGCAAACAACTTCCATAAAGGCTTTGTCACATATATGCAGAGTATTGACAATGTAAATGTAATGGACGAGGAAGTGGAAGAAGCACTAAAATATCTCCACGAGCATTTGGAAAGTGAAGTTGGACTATGGACAGAGGAAGAAGTGAAAGACAAATTGAAAGATTGGCGTATATCTAAAGTTACACCTATAGTTCAGCCGCATCAACTTCTAATCCTTCTACTATTATAGATGACTCTTCTGTAGATACACCTGCGGTTGATTCTGAAGAGTTAAAAAAGAAGCGTAATAAAGCTATCAATCGTATAAATAATAGTGAAGATCTGCGTCAAGCTATTGAAAATATGATTACCGAAGAAGATAGTTTCGTTATAGATATATTGTTGAAATATGTATAAGAAACCGTTCAGAGAAATGGATGCCCTCAAGACATATATTGAGGAGGATAAACAGGCGAAAGGTATTGATGCTTTTACGCTTGATAGATATCCAATACGATTTGTACTGTTTGATAATTTTCGAGACTGTTATGACTTTGTGGATTTCCTACAAACAGAACAAGGCATACATGTTGAAAGTGTTGATCATTGGATAGATTCCAATTATCCAGACTTACTCATTACACATGTGGAACTTGCCTCTCGTATAGCTGAACATATAAAGAGAAAAAGTCCTAATGACTGTGTGATTGCCCCTTTCTCTGAGTTAGCACGATTTTATGACAATGAAGATAAAAAGTCTTTTGATGCTTTGATAAAAACTATTAAAGCAATTGAGGCGACACCAAAAGCCCAGGAAAAACACCAACGTGTTTATATTCCGCTTGTTGGTCTTGAAGGTAAAATGGATATCTTCAAGAATGACAGCCAAATCAATATTTGGAGATTGATATCAGAGACTAAAGACCTAACATATAAGCTCATTCTTACAAAAGACACAGACTTCGGTGTAAGTGGTCTGAATGCTAATTATACCATTGTAAACAATATCCGGGAATGGTTGAATATATGGAAAGATAGTAAGAAACAAATATCTCCACAAATAATTTGCAAATCAAAGGCTATATTTGCTAATGCTCGGTTTGCACAACCAGACAATGCCTTCTCTTATCAGGCTTGCAGTAATGCATATCAATTTTTGACTGTAGGTTTAAATCTTGAATTTGGTGCTATTGAGCCATTAGAAAGTGATGGGGATAATTGGAATAAATTAGCAGAGGGTATTGATGTTAGTAATGGCTTCAATTTTGATAAATATGTTAAACAATACTTTAGTATAAATAACATAGAAACATATAAGGAGTTTATTCGTCTATGGTTTGACAATCCTTATGTATTCAACCGTTGGCTTTTAACACGTTTCTATATTAGTAAAGCAAATGGTGAAGGTTATTTATGCAGATGCCTTAATGCCACCTCTTCTTATGGTACAAATGAGCTGATAGAGAAAATAGCAGGGGATATAACGGAAATTGATGCAGAAATGGAAGTACGAAAATACTGCCTTACCTATGCTGCCCAAAAGAATATTCAATTGTCGGATGCTGCAGAAAATATGATGGTAAAATCTTTACAAACTTTACCTGCAAAGATGGGGTATTCTGGCACTTTAAGATATTTTACGGGAATCACACAAAAAGAAAAAGAATTAGCAGTAAGTTGGTTGGCACAAGGCTTTATTGTGCCTAAGGACATTGCAACATTCTTCCCAAATCTTTATACCTATATGAATGAAGGTATTGGGGTTGCAACTGGAGTACCAGACTGGGTGAATCCATACATTGAGCAATATAAAAAAGCTAAGATTACTAATCGATACACAACAGAAATCGAACAACTTATAAATAAACTTAATGGCTCAGAGTCTTCATTTGATGTGTGGTACAATTCTTTCTGTTCTACTTATACCTTACTACAAAACCGTGGAGACATTGAAGTTTTTTATTGGATTGATGGATTGGGGATCGACTGGATTCCTCTAATTAAAAGCATTATTGCAGAGAGAAAAGACCAGCAGATTTTCCTCAACGAAATAAGAATAGCCCGTTCCCTTCTTCCTACTAGGACTGAAATAAATAAGAAAGATTTACAGCGCCTTCTTCCTCAGGGAGTTCAATTGGAGAAATCCGGAGATCTTGACACCTTGGCTCATCGCCTGATAATATAAGTCCATTTACAATTATCAAAGAGATAGATGTTATACGAAGAAGCATTGAAGAAATTTTGCAGAAATATATAGGTAAGAAGATTGCGATTATTTCTGATCATGGTCTGACCTATTTATCGCAATTGCTTAAGGGTAAAAATATGCCTAGTGTTGAAAGCGATCATCACGGACGTATTGCCATTCGTGAGAAGGCGGATTCTACTATGGATAGTAGCTATTTCCGTTTAGAGGATAATAAAACTTTATGTGCGTTAAAGCATGAATCGCTTTGTGCCAAAGTTCCATCTGGACAAGGTGCCCATGGTGGCTGTACGCCTGAAGAGGTATTAGTACCCATTTTTATCATTTCAAGTACTCCTGTGGCAACTAACTGGTCATTCAATCTACTCACTTGTGAAATAAGTGGATCAAATCCACGCATACAATTTGAAATTAAGAATATGCCGTCAGCTGAAGTTCCTTACGTACTTTATAATGGAGTAAAATATAATGTTCATCATCTGAGTGGTGATACATATGAAACAGATGATATAATCTTAAATGCCAATATCTTAGATTTCATGCTTCAACTTGGAGGAATTGTTCGCCCAATGAAGATTAAGGTAAAAACAGGCATTCAAGAAGAAGACCCGTTTGACTTTTGATAAATGAATATTTATGAAAGAAGAAATATGCAATAAGATAAGACTGCATTTCTCGGCAATGTCTATTTACAAAGACCCTGCATCAACAGGTAGTCTTTTTGCAGGACGAAACCTTCCTGCGTTTGTTAAGGACTTCCTGCTGAAGCGCTATCTGAACATTCAAACTGGAGAGGTCGATAAGATGGCACTCACTCAATTTTTAGATAAAGTTATTCCAGCAAAACAAGGTAGTGTTAAAGACAGATTGCAAAGTGGAGAAGAAGTTACGCTTTTGGCTCGCTTTGTGGTATACATTGACATTGTAAAGAATGAGCGTCAATTTGCCATTCCTGATTATGGCATTAAGCAACGTGAGGGGTTAATCCCAGAATATGTCTATTCTCGTAACTCTGGAGAATTTGTTGAAGGTGAGAAATGGGGGATTATCAAACTTTGTCTACTGCCTGACGCCGATGGCAAGAAAAACCATATCCAAATGGTAGATTATAAGCCATTCAAGCCTTATAGTTCTGTGGACATCTCCTATCTAGCAGAGGCGCGCCACTATTTCACTACCTTAGAATGGATTGACGTATTGTTGTCTGCTATGGAGTATGACCCTGATGGATTTACATCACTAACCCAAAAAATAGAATTCCTTACCCGATTACTCATTTTTATAGAGCCACGTTTAAACGTGATAGAATTGGCTCCGAAAGGAACAGGAAAAAGCTATGTATTTGGTAATCTTTCTAAGTATGGCTGGTTGGTAAGTGGTGGTAAGGTAACACGTGCTAAGTTATTTTTTGATAAAACAAAACAGCAGAATGGTATTATTAAAAACCATGACTTTACAGTATTTGATGAGATACAGACAATTGTTTTCCAAGAGCCTGCAGAGATTCAGGCTGCTCTAAAATCATACTTGGAAAGTGGAAAGACAACCATTGATAATAATGAATTTTCTTCAGAGTGTGGCTTGATGCTTATGGGTAACATTCCTTTATCTGCTCAACACATGCCTGTGTCATCTTTTTATTTCACCAACCTGCCAGAGAACTTCCGTGAGTCGGCTTTGCTCGACCGCTTTCATTGCTTTATTGAAGGGTGGATTCTTCCACGAGTGGACAAAAGTATGATTTTCAAAGGATGGACTATCAATGTGGAATACTTTTCTGAAATTCTTCATACAATGCGTACACAAAATACCTATGGATTATTGTTCGATCAACTCGTCCGATTTGAAGAAAAAGCCGATGTACGAGATAGTAATGCTGTGAAGCGTATTGCTACAGCTTATATGAAACTGCTATTCCCGCACTGGCAGCGTACCGAAGATGTAAATGAGGAAGAATTTAAGATATATTGTCTTGATCCAGCGATACATCGTCGTGGTATCGTAAAGGAACAATGTTATAACATCGATCCTGAGTTTAAGAGTCGAATGCCACACGTTGAAGTTGTACAAAAAGGTTTCACCGACAACAAGCTTTTTTAATCGATGGTTGTCTATTATATAAATAAGGTAAGCGATAATCTGAGAACATATACCTTTCCTTTTAAGGAAGGTGATATTTGTATGCTCCATGAAGGAGATATTATAAAAACAGTTTATATCGATAGCGAGGTGGAAGATAATTCTATCTTTCGAGACTTCCGTTATGTTGACACAAAATCTTTTAGGAGTTATCACTTTCCAAATACAGACACCATTCTTTGTGCCCCATATGGGAGAAGTAAGGCAAAAGGTGATAAAGCTCTTGTTTCGCTCCTGCTGACAGATTGTAATGGAGAATGGCTTACTGACTTCCTAAACGACACGCTGGCTATTCTGGAGGGTACACGTGACTACTGGGACCTAACAGTTCTTTGTAGATTAACGAGAGAAGTAGATATAGACATCGTTTTTGAAACTCCTATAGAAAAGTCATTTATAAACAGGATGCCGAAGCTGGTATACCTACCTGAAACCGATAATTTTAGAATTTACTCCAAAGAACTTAACTTGTCTGTTGGTGACTATTGTTTTTGTCATATAGCCAATGGCATTGTATTGATTCAAATAGATAAGGAATGCAATATAATAGACAATGTATCAGATTTCAGATTGATAGAAAGTGTCAAAGAACCAGAAATCATGTTGCCATTGGGTACAACAATCCTCTACGATAACACAAGTGTCAGAGAAGACAAGTTTTTGTCTCGTTTTGATAGTATAGTTCAGCAACCTGTATCCAAATCCATTTTATTTTGTGCTCTTAATGATTTACCTTTGTCTGAAGACGAAGATGTTAAGGATTATTTAGATGGAAAAGATGAAAGCGACATTTTTTCTGAAAACAAGTATTTGTCTTCTCTTTTCCTTGAGATTATAGGAATCTTCGAAAAAAAAATAGAGCAAAGAAACTATTCTATCTTACAAGATCTTGTTAACGGGGTTCCTAGAAGTGAAGTTGCCAAGAAGAATAATCTTACACAAGAAAGGATACGACAACTATATAAGAAAATACTGGAAGAAATTAAGTTTATTCTTATAAATGAAGTTCATAAGAATGAGCAATTACGTAAGGACAATGCGCAACTACATGCACAGGCTCAACTCTATATAGAGGAAATACAGCGATTAAGAAGCGTAGTAAAGGATGAAAGTTTGAGAGAGACTAAAAATCAAGTTGTAGATATCAACTCCCATGTTGCGGAATTACTTAATACTCCTGTCCAAAATCTAAATCTTTCAGTAAGAGCTATCAATGTACTGAATGTTATAGGTATCTCCACTTTTGGTGAAATACCCAAGATTGATGCAGCAGTTACCCTACTTAAGGTGAGAAACAGTGGAAGGAAAACAGTACATGATATAGAAGTTTTCATTGGCAAGTTTGGCCTTCAATTAGGAATGGCTTACAGTGAAATAGTCAATACATTGATGAATGTTGACTTAAGCAAGATCTCCCATTTTCTCAAATAAGGATTATGCTTTAATAGTTGTATGATATTCGTTGTCCATCATAATAGCAAAAATAAAAATATATGACGATACAAGAAATACGGACTCATAAAGAAGACCAGACTTTTGATTGCAAAAGCATTCAAATTGATCCGAAAGCATTAGCTATTACCATTGTGGCGTTTGCTAATGCTGACGGTGGTGATATCTCTATCGGTGTGTCTGACAAGACAAGGAAGATAGAAGGAGTTGACCAGCATACGGAAAAGTTGAACGAGTTGCTTCGTGTGCCCTTAGACTTCTGTAATCCTTCTGTGTCTATTACCAGCGACTTGTTACCATGCACGGATAAAGATGGAAACGAAAATCATATTTTATTGATGCATATTCCTGCAAGTTCAGAACTACATACTAATCAGGCAGATGAAGCTTTATGCGTGTTGGCGACAAAAGCAGGAAGCTGTCTTTTGAAGAGCGCATACAGTTGATGTACGATAAGGGAGAACGCTACTATGAAGATACGGCAGTGTATGGTGCTACGGTTGATGACATTGATATGGCTGCTGTAGAAAGATATACAGAATTGATTGGTTATACCAAGTCTGCCAATCAATATTTACATGAGAATAATGGCTTCATAACTACCAATGTTAAGGGAGAGGAGCAAGTTAGTGTAGCTTGTATCCTGTTGTTTGGTAAATATCCTCAAAAGTTCTTTCCTCGTGGGCGTACTCGCTTTATCCGTTATAAAGGTACAGAAGAGAGAGTGGGCGCAGAAATGAACGTGATTAAGGACGTAACCTTTGAAGGAACTATACTTGATCAAGTGAAAGCAACGATAGCTTATCTTGAAACCCAAGTAGAGGAGCATACGTTCCTTGGGCAACATGGACAATTCGTAACCCATAGAGATTACCCAAAGTTTGTGATACAAGAAATGGTAGTTAATGCTTGTTGCCACCGTGCCTATAATATAAAGGGTACGGAAATCCAAATTAAGATGTTTGACAATCGACTTGTATTCGAGTCGCCCGGTAGGTTACCCGGAATGGTCAAGCCCTCTAACATCCGTCATACGCATTTCTCTCGCAATCCGAAAATTGCTCAATTCCTTAAAGCATACGACTTCGTGAAGGAATTTGGTGAAGGTGTAGACCGTGTATGTAGAGAGTTGGAAGCAAACGGAACACCACATCTATCTTTCCATCTTAATGATTTTATTTTGAAAATCACAGTGCCGAAGGTTGTATCTCAGACAGAAAGCCAAACAAATGCAACTGCAAATTCTTCAAAAAGAACTGTAAATGCAACTGTAAATGCCCAAAATGCAACTGCAAATAGTGAGAACCTTATTAAAAGGCTAATTGAAAAAGCAACTGTAAGAGGAGAAAAACTTACAGCCAATCGTATTTCCATTTTGCGATTAATGGCTGAAAATCCTTATATTACAAAGGAAGAAATGGCTGCTATCACAAGTCTGAATGCAAGCACGATTATGCGTAACATAGAATTTATGCGTGATAAATATCTCCGCAGAGTTGGCTCGGATAAAAATGGATTTTGGGAAATCATTGACTAAGATGCTACATAACGAGCCCAACCAAGAACTTTATTTGATTGGGCTTGTTTCGTATAGGTTATTTCAATTTCTTCTGCATCAAGCTATCAGCCTTTTGTTTTAGTTGTTGATCATATCCATCCGCTTTCTCCTTAATAAGCTTGATAATTTTTTCATCACGATGAATGTCAAACACATCATTGAGCCACAAGATTTCCTTTGAACCACAACCTCTCCATACTCTGATGATACGGAATTTCAAGGCATCATCTTTGTATTGCTGTTTGCTTTGCCACAAGAAGTAATTGCCGACCAAAGAAACAAAACAAAGGACAGATACTGCTACCATATAAGTAAAGACTTTCGAGGATTTGATGTCAAAGCTATGCCTGTGAAGTAGTTCCTGCGGTATTGGAAGCTCTTTCTTCTCCTGCCATTCGTGTAACATGGTCAAGACACTTGCCACCAATTTGTCCATGGATTTAGCTTCCTCGTCCTTGATGCGTACTTGTACTCCAATATACTTGTTAATCACGTCTTTTGTTCGCTGTTCATACTGATTGAGCAATTCCTGTTCTTTCTGCTCATCACTTTGTGCTGGTGTAGATTGAACAGGGAGGGAAACAGAACCATTCTCCTTTTCTTTCAACTCCTTTAGCTCCCTGTAAATTGTCTCCAGCTTGTTTTTGATTTCCTCAAAGAGGACAAATGTATTATTGTCAGCCATAGTTATAAATGTATTTTACGTTTTTTCTTTTTCTTCTTTTTTTCAAGTGTGTTGTAAACTTCCGCAGGAACAGTACCATGAGTTTGGAACAACCCCAATCCTCCCTCGATGAGGTCGTTGGTAATTTCGCTCGTAACACTTGCAACATTAGATATGAGGTTTATCATTCCTTGTGGCTGCTGTTCGTGTTCCCTGTTATTCTGTTGCAAGGCAAAGTCTATCTTGGAATAACTGAAACTCCTATCCACTTTTGAACCATTGAAGTGATAACCGTTCTTTTCAAAGATGATACCTTGCACTTCTTGCGAGTTACCTTTGTACTTAAAGCGGACATCAATATCTTGCTTTTTCAAGTGAGCAAGTAAATATTTCCAATTCCTGCACTGAGCAATCTCTGCTTTCAACGCCTGATAGATTTCATACTTGGTCTTATCAGGTTCTTTCAAGCAATACTCTTTGACTTTCTCCTTGCCACCAGCAAAGTATAAACCATATTTGGCGGTCAGTTCCTTGCAAATCTTCTCACTTCTGAATCTGTCGTTACGGTCAGAGATAGTCTTGCCATTATTATCTATTCGGTTGAAAGCGATATGAATGTGCGGATGTTCCTTGTCGAAGTGGCGACCGATGATGTACTGTGTATCTTTTATTCCCAGCTTCTCCATATATTCACGAGCCGTCTGTACCATGAATTCGTTGCTTAATCTGGAAGAATCCTGCACAGAGAAACTCAGAGAGATATGTCCGACAACCTTTCCCACTCTTGGATTCAGTTCTGTTTGGTCAATGAAGCTTTGGGCAATATGACTAATACTGTCTGTTCTCACTCCGGAACTGTCTATAAGCTCCGTTCCTTTCTTCGGGTCAAGGATGTAGTTGATGACACCCTTGAAGCCCGAACCTTTCATTATCTTTGCAATCATCTTCGTATCAGATTTAGGATTTCATCTATTTTGCCAATGATGGTTTTATGGAAAGGAGCAATGACATGAAACCCTTCCGCATTGGCACGATGTGCCAACTGATTGAGATTATTTGCCATTCCACACAGTTTGCGGATGAAGTCTGCTTGCTCTATGGTCAGTCGTTCAATGACATTTCCTTTATCAAGAACTTTCCTTACAAACTCACTCATGGTTACTCCTGCGCTTTTGGCTTTGCCTTTGAGCGTATAGTAATCCTGCGTATTCAGTTTCACCGTGATACGGTATTTCTTCTTTTCGGCTGCGCCCTTGGTTGGGCGACCACCTTTTTTATATTCTGTTTTTATCATACTTGTTTCTTTAATTTGATTTGATGGAGACCAGCGGGATAATCCTCTGCAACGACTGTCAGGAGGTGGAGCAAGTGGTTTTGGTATGCCCAAAACATAAACTTGCTCCCCCGAAAAATAGATTATGCAAAGCAAATCCTACAATCATAGCTTAATCCCTCTGATTTTCTTATTTTCTGTTTTCTCAGAATGCTTGGATTCAGCACAAAGATACTCGTTTAAGTCCTTGAAACCACTGTATAAAGTTGAAGCATCTGTAACTAAATTCCCAAATTCCTTCGATAATCGCAGATAGGCATTTCTTCCTGCTTCATCATTGTCCAAAAAACATTGAACATTCTCATAATGTGATAATGGTTCTAATGCCTTCTGGATATTTGAGACAGAGTTGAGTACCAAATAATCTTGTCGTTTTAGTCCGTCATTCTCTTTTCTTCGGAGCATCATAAATGAAAGAAAGTCTATGAACCCCTCAAAGACAAAACACGATTGCTTTGATTCCTCATTATGAAATAGACTGATGTCTTTTGGCGTGATACCTCCTTTGAAAAACGGGTTGCGTATTTCGTAGCCACCTGCAATATTCGGAAAGCCAATACCAAAGTAATGTTTGCCCCTTGTATCAAAGTGCAGTTCCTTACATACAGTTCTTGCTATTTCAATGTCTATACATCTTTCCCCAAGATATTTGATAAGCGCAGGATGACTGATGGAAAGTACCTGAAGATTTTCAAAGGAGTTCTGCGGTGTGTTCGGCTTGGTTGTAGGCAGACTTACCGATACACAGCTTGGTGCATTACGCTCTATCTGGTGAATGAGATACGACACATCCGAAGAGTTGTAGAGCAATTCTGCAAGGTCAATGATGTTACCACCTCTGCTAATACCGAAATCGTACCATAGATTAAGTTCGGTGTTTACCTTAAATGATGCGTGCTTCTCCGTTCTAAGTGGTGATAGGTACATGAGGTTCACACCATACTGTTTTACGGGTTTGCAATCTATTGTTGCAAGAAATTCCTGCAACTTTATCTTTTTTATTTGGTCAATATTCATAATTATATGGAAGTTAAAGTGATGATAAATTTGATGATTTGATGAATTTGATTTTATCTATATGGTAATCAGATAGTTGAAAACTCATCATGCCCTCATCATACTATTCTTCAAAATAGAATTGCTGACGAAAAGAAGAATATCATCCTTTTCTTTTTTCATCAGCAGAATATCCACGATGAATAAAAGATGAGAACGTAAACGACTTGTACTGAAAGCTTTATATAATCTATTCATCATTTCATCAAAATAATGGGTATAATGTTTTTATAAACTCTTGAGTTGCTCCTTGGTGATTGTATAAAACCTTCCTGTCCTTCGAATAGGAGAGTAATATTGCAGGGTATTGTAACTAAGTTGATACGTAGTGTAGGTCAGCGTATTGGACACTGGTGTAAGCTTCCAGATGTCCTGCACTATTCTCCTTATCTGCCCCTTGTCATACTTGCATTGAGTATTACTTAAAAGAGGCATCATATCATTGATACAGAAAGAGACTTCCTCGACATTGTTTGTTTCCATGATGTCAAGACACAACTCTGACATTTCTAGTTCCAGCTTGTTTCTGTTATTACGGATAATGCGTTGCAAGGCTGGTGTAAAGGTCAGCTTGGGTGCAAACCACATACGGCTTTCCTTTTGGGTAGACAACGTGCGATGCTGGAGAAAATAAAGAAAGGCAGGTATCTCTGCTTTCAACTTCTGAAGAAAGTCAGTATCGTCACTTTCCAAACGATTTATCTTCCTAACCCAATATCGGGTTTCTCCCACGTCAATGATGACAGGGAGTAACTCGTTATTGGAACACAACACAAACTTGGCAAAGAAGGAGATTTCATCTCGGTCTTTACCCTTTGCTTCCACTTTATAGGAAAGTGTTGTACTAAGGTTTTTCAATCTTTCACTATCCTCCCTACGGTTAAGCAATACTTCGTCCACCACAATAAGTAGTTTACCTGCCCAGTCTGCGTTAAACTGACTGCGAAAATCCTCGTTGGTATTGAACGTTACATTGTTTTGGAAAACAGCTTTGAGAAAGTTAAGGAACGTACTCTTACCAGTATTGCGTTCTTCTGACACCATCAAAAGGATGGGGAGTTTTTGCACTGGCTGGAGATAGAGCAACTGTAAATAGTCCATGCCCAACTCGTATTGTTCCCCGAAGATATGCCTTATCAGGGATTCAATATGTGGAAACTCTCCTTCTTTTGGCTGGTGTCCTATCGGTTCGTAGAGATTCAGAAACTTGTCAACCACAGATTGATAGTTCACGTGGTTAGGAACAGTGCAGAAACCATCGTACTTCGGGACTGTAGCAATGAAATCCTTTCCATAGTCCTGGCGTAGCGTTTCATTATTCCATATGATACGCTTCTTGACAAAACCACCATTGATGCGTGGCTGGTTCACAATCTTGTATAAGGTTGTGCCAACACGAATAAAATTCTCGTTTCCCATAGCCTTACTTCTGCATTAAAGGTTTGTTACCCATGATATATCTCTGTGCTTCTTGGGCTATTTGCGCAGAAGTCTTGATAGGATTTTGACGCAACCATGCTTCGAGTTCTGCTTTCTCAAAATAAAGCATCTTACCTTGTGGCTTATAATGAGGAATCAGATTGCCCGATGTGAGCTTGTAAAGATAACTCTTTGATAGATTGAGAAACTTGCTTGCTTCATCAAAGCTAAGCACATTTTTGTTTGTAAAGAGAAGTTGTTCGAGTTCGTAAACTCGTTCCTCTATGGTCTTTTCCATATTTTTTATTTGTTTGGTAAAACGATAGAGGGTGCGCACCCTCGTTGCTGTTAACGAGGGCAAAATTAGAAACGATAAAAGGAACTGGCATTGAGCAATGTTTGACGTATCAACCTATGCTCACTCTTTTTTCAGTTGTTTGATGTATTTATCTATGATTTCCCATCCTTTCGGCTGCTTCATGTTGATTTGATCTGTTGCAGTAGAAAGGTCAGTGCGTGTTAATGGTGTGTCTTTGGTTTTTCCCAAAATGAGTTTACTGCGTGCAATGGTAGACTGCCATTCATTAGTAACGTATCCCCGAAGGTTAAGACTTTGCATGAGATACGCAAGTAGTCGGTTATTGTTTGATTTTAGTACACCTTTCAGATTACAATCAAATAAATTTTTAGTAATCTTTGGTGAAACACTGGTCGTAAAAAGTTTAACTTCATTGATGCAATCAGTTAGTATTTCAATCTGTCCTTCCGAAAAATCAGATTTGAAAGGATTGATTTCATTGCCAACAATCACAGGTTTTTCTTTTAGCTGACTTGACTCGATGTCATCATAGACAATTGTAGAATGACGTTGAAAAGAATTCTTGATTTCGTTTAGTTCTATCTTTCCAATCTCACATTTTAGATAATTTGCATAGCGTTCATAAAGAATTGCATCAACGAGCGATGAAAACATCGGAAGTTCTTCATCGTAAAAAGTGTGATTCTCAACATACTTACTATAATCAAACGTAGCCAAATCAAAGCTAGAATACTTTCCCCTTTGCTCTTTATTCAATGAATCATAGAAAGTGCTATCCCATAAAAAATTATTTTCTTTATAAGATTCTTCTACGCACGAAAGGGCTGGGTACTTCATGTATATAGAGGATAGATTATCGGTAATTTGCAAAAACTCATTCTGCAACCTTTCTTTAAGAAGTATTAAGCCTATACATTCTTTCTTTCTCATGATGTTTCCAATGAGAATATTGAAAGTTTGCATAACGCAGTGGTCCACGAAACTTTGTATCTTGGTTAGTTGTATTTCAAGTCTATTATCTTCCATATAATTCTTTAATATAAGGTAAGTACATTTGCAAAGGTAACACATCACCAGCAGATAATAGCAATAATTGGAAGGAAACAGAATAAAAGGAAATGATTATCGTTAATTAAATCTAAATAAACTATGTAGAATATAGTCTTAGTACACGTTTCTTATACTTCTGCTATAAAGTACACTTTTAGTACATATTTAAAAAGTAAAATCCCTTGTAAATCAGCGATTTACAAGGGATTTGTGGTACCCAGACCCGGGATCGAACCGGGATGGATTGCTCCACTGGTGTTTGAGACCAGCGCGTCTACCGATTCCGCCATCTGGGCATTAATATGCTTTCGGTAAAGCGGTGCAAAGATATATAGAAAATATGATAATAGCAAATTTTAGGAGAAATATTTTAAAAATGTACGAAAATAGAGACTCGCGGTGAGTTGAAGAAAAACTGCTTAAATGTAGAAAAAAGATGTATGGGAGTAGGGGAGAAAACCGTATGACGTAGAAAGAATATTGACAATTTTTGGTATGTAGGCCAAGTTGTAATTGCTGTTCATAGTGGGTAGCCCCTAAGCATCTTTATGCTTGAGAATAGGAAGTAGGTGGAAATGATGACTGAATTGCAGTGAAAGCATTAAAAATAATGAATATTTTTTGTGTTATCTACTAATTCTGCTAACTTTGCAGTAGTATAAAGGTATTTTTATAACGTTTCTATAGTAAAGTAGAACGATACAAATTAAAATCGAAGGATGAAGATAGCATTAATAGGTTACGGCAAGATGGGGCGTATGATAGAACAGATTGCTCTTGAACGCGGCCATGAAATAGTTTGCAAAATAGATGCAGATAACCAAGAAGAATTTGATTCTCCAGCCTTTGCGACTGCCGATGTTGCTATAGAATTTACAACTCCAACGGCAGCTTATGGCAACTATCTAAAAGCTTTTGCACATAATGTAAAGGTTGTTAGTGGTTCTACGGGTTGGCAACACGAACATAAAGCAGATGTAGAACGTCTTTGTACAGAAGGCGGGAAAACCTTATTTTGGGCAAGCAACTTTTCTATTGGAGTAGCTATTTTCTCAGCAGTCAATCGCTATTTGGCTAAGATTATGAATCAATATCCACAATATGATGTGGAGATGGAAGAAACGCACCATATTCATAAACTTGATGCACCTTCAGGAACTGCAATTACATTGGCAGAAGATATATTGGAAAATATCGACCGCAAGACAAAATGGGCTAAAGGAAAACAAATTGCAGCAGATGGCACTGTTACTGATGCCGAACCAATGGCTAACGACGTTCTTCCTATTGCTTCCCTTCGTAGAGGCGAAGTTCCTGGAATTCATAGCATCTGTTACGAATCTGAAGCTGATGGCATTATTATAACGCATGATGCACACAACCGAAAAGGCTTTGCTTTGGGTGCAGTTTTGGCTGCCGAATATACAAAGGAACATAGCGGCTTGTTATCTACAAACGATTTATTTAAATTTTAAAAAATAACACCCACAATGTGGGATTGACATAAGTATAATTTTATATTCTATGATTGACAAAGAAAAAGCAAAACTCAACCCCAAAAAACAGTGGGCAAAGTTTATAATTGTAGCAGTGCTCTACCTTGCTTTCCTTTTTTGGGTGAAAAGCTGGTTAGGACTTATAGTGTTGCCTTTTATTTTCGATGTGTATATTACGAAGAAGATAAAGTGGCAATGGTGGAAAAACTCAGATGGTCCTGTAAGATTTATTATGGGTTGGGTAGATGCTATTGTGTTTGCCCTTGTAGCAGTTTACTTTATCAATTTATTCTTCTTCCAGAACTATGTAATTCCTTCCTCTTCTCTTGAGAAGTCGTTGCTAACAGGCGATTATCTTTTTGTGTCGAAGTTGAGTTATGGTCCTCGTATTCCACAAACTCCGCTTACAATGCCGCTTACACAGCATACAATGCCATTCTTTAATATGAAGAGCTATATAGAATTTCCACATTGGGAATATCGTCGTGTGGCAGGATTGGGAAAAGTTAAGCTGAATGATATTGTAGTATTCAATTATCCAGCAGGTGATACTATAATGAGCGAGCCTCAGTATCAAGCTGATGACTATTATCGTATGGTTTACGAAACAGGTACAAGTTTGTTAATGCAGCAAAATCCAAAACTTGCAGCTACTCAGAAAGATGCATTGCAGCAACGAGCTTTTTACGATAAAGCTTATACGCTTGGTAGAAACTATCTTTTGAAGAATGCATCCATATATGGTGATATAGAGTCGCGTCCAACTGATCGTCGTGAAAACTATGTAAAACGTTGCGTTGGTCTGCCAGGACAAACCCTACAGATAAAGAATAAAATTGTATATTTGGACGGAAAGCCAAACAAAGAACCTGAAAATGTACAATATGCCTACTTGGTTAAGTTTAATAATGTAACTGCTGCCGACTTAATGGGAGAGCAATACGATGACTTACGCAAGGAATTAGGAATTAGTAACGAGGATATTCAAAGCTTGAGCCGTCTTCATGGTTACGATGTAGAGCAAGGATTGGTATTAAATCAGGCAGCATTACAATACGATGCTATATGCCACTTACCAAACATGCTGCAAATGCTTTAAAACAACGTGGTATTGTGAAATCAATGCGTTATGTAACAGACAAAGATATCTACTCTGGTTCTAATTATCCACGCAATTCCGACTTGGGTTGGAAAACATGGACACGCGATAATTTGGGTCCTATTTGGATTCCTGCAAAGGGAAAGAGCATTAAGCTTACATTGGAAAACCTGCCAGTTTATGAACGTTGCATAAAAGTTTACGAAGGCAACACTCTTGAAGTAAAGAACGGAAAGATTTACATCAACGGAAAACCAGCAACATCGTACACATTTAAAATGGACTATTACTGGATGCAAGGAGACAATCGCCATAACTCTGCTGATAGTCGTTATTGGGGCTTTGTTCCAGAAGACCATATTGTAGGTAAACCATTGTTTATTTGGTGGTCAAGCGATCCCGATCGTCGCGGATTAGGAGGCATACGTTGGAGTAGACTCTTTACATGGGTTGATAATATAAAGTAACAACATAATTGAAAACAAGATAGCATTGTCTATAAATCTGATTCCATCAGACCATTGAGGCAATGCTATCTTCTTTTTTACCTCTCTACGATTTTATAATGACTTGATTATGCCAGCATTACTTTCTTCTGCTTACTTTGCACCAATTCAATGGTTTCAGAAACTAAACCGATATGATGTGTGTTGGATAGAGCAACACGATAATTTTGTGAAGCAAACCTATCGTAATCGTTGTGTAATTGCTACGGCAAACGGTGTGCAAACCTTATCAATTCCTGTTGAAAAGTTTGATGATGTGAAGTGCGAAATGCACGATGTTTGCATCAGTGATCATGATAATTGGCGTCATCAGCATTGGAATGCTTTGCAGTCTGCTTATGGAGAAAGTCCGTTTTTTGAGTATTACCAAGACGATATTCGCCCTTTCTATGAAAAGAAGTGGAAGTTTCTTCTCGATTTTAATATGGGAATTACCCATAAAATGTGTGAATTGCTTGATATACAGCCTGATATTCGTTCAACGGATGAATTTATACCAATGGGTAAAACAGATGAAGCTGCTCTGCCTTATGCTGATTTTAGAGAAGTAATACGGCCGAAGCGTCCGCTTGTTGATATTGAATTCGTGCCTAAACCTTACTACCAAGTGTATGAACATAAAATTGGTTTCCAAGCCAATCTAAGTATTCTTGACTTACTTTTCAATATGGGAAACGAAGCTATATTCTATTTATAGTTTGATGATAGTTTACTTTTGTTTGTGATTTTTACAAGTAATTGCAAGATAGAATGCTTACAGTTTGAGATATAAATTCTACTTTTGCAAAAGTAAATAGACCACCTATGCAACATAAAACTTTTCTACTGGTTGTACTTCTCGTGTGTGTTGTTGGCGTTCATGCCCAACAAGTGCAAGTTTGCGATGGCGTAACCAGTCTGCCTATACGTGATGTTGCTATTTCGGTAGATGGAAAACACTTTGGTAAAACAGATTATCGAGGTCTTATAAGTCTACCTGACATTTATACGTCTGCAACTTTTTCTAAGTCTAAGTATCACACCGAAACTTTACTGCGAGAAGAAGTGCAGAGGGATACTGTTTTCCTTTTTCCTGAAAAGCAGTCTCTTGGAGAAGTTATTGTGTGGGGAAAGCATACTGTAAATGGAAGAGAATTGCTAAAACAAATGCCTAAGCGCGATATTCTTGAAAAGGCTCCAAAACGTGCTTTAGGAGAATTTGATGTAGGCTTAATGTTAGACAAACGTCTTAGACGCGATAAAGAACACGTTAAAAAACAACGCGAGATATTTAAAAAGTTTGATGGAATCAATACGGAAGACCCCATAATGCGTGCATATAACAATACTATTGCTGAACAAAAGCGCAAGAAGATAGAAGAGGAAATAGAGGAAAAACATAAAGAATTGGATAGTAAAGTAGAGAATTGACGCTTTGAGAAAAACGATATCTTTTTAATTTGGCATTGAATTAGATAAAAAGGAAGAGAGGCATTTAATAAAGAAATAAGGTGTGCCAAGTTTTATTTTGACACACCTTATTTCTTTATTCTGTTTTTAAAGCAGTTGCTTCGTTTGATTTTTTATTATTGTTTTTGCTTTTTATTTTGAATTTATCAAATCCTTGTCCAAATACTCCCATTACCTGACTTTGAGTTACAAAAGCTTGTGGGTCTATATCGTTAATAAGATGGTAGAGCACTCTGGCTTCGCGTTGGCGTGTAACAACTAATACAACTTTTGTTGTTTGTCCGCTGTAATATCCATGAGCGTCAATAATGGTACAACCACGATGAGGCGGAGTTTCCGTAACTTGCTTACAAATTTCATTATATCTCTCTGAGATAATCAGGAATTGAACAGAACGTCTTCCTGAGTTTACAACCTGGTCTAACACGAAAGATACAATAACTAAAGAAAGATAACCATAGATGACACGTTCCCAATCTTTTAGTACTACATAACTTAATGTAACGATAGACGTATCAACTAAGACGAGAACACGACCAAGAGAAATATCTCGATACTTATTAACAATGGCTGCAACAATATCAGAACCACCCGAACTACCATTATAAGATAGGCAGAATCCTAAACCTGTTCCACAAAATAAAGAACCGATGAGAGCTGCCATAAATGGTTCTCCTTTCATGATTGTAGGGTCGGGAACATATTCTCGTAATAATCCTACCGAGATGGTCATTACAATTACACCATAAATAGTCTTGACACAGAATCGCCAACCAAGCGTTTTTAAGGCAACAACCAATAGGAGTGCATTTAAAGAAAAGTAGGTATATGAGACTTTAATATTGAATGCCCAAAACACAATAGATGATAAACCTGCTACACCACCCGTACTAATGTCGTTTGGAAGTAAGAAGATGGTCCAACCAATGCTATACGAGATACACCCGATAGCAATCATAATGTAATCTAAAGTTTCCCGATAAAGTACGTTTTTTGAAATTGTTATACCCATTTAATAAGTCTATTTATTTTTTGCAAAAGTAGTTATTTATATTGAATAAAGCGATTTAAAAGCACAAAAAATGCCCTCATAAAGCATAAATTGCAATATGAAGGCATTCGCTTTCGATTTTGATTTTAGATATTATATTTTTTGTATTGGCATATTCTTTTTTAAGACGTTAAAAGAATATACTTATTTTACTTTTAAAGCTCGGGTAGCATTTAGAACAGCAACCACCATAACACCCACATCAGCAAAAACAGCCATTCCCATTGTTGCTATACCAAAAGTAGAAAGTGCAAGTACGGCAACCTTAATTCCAATAGCAAATATTGCATTTTGGCGTGCAATGCCTATCGTTCGGCGAGAAATACCGATGGCTTTGGTGATTTTTGAAGGTTTGTCGTCCATTAAAACTACATCTGCAGCTTCTATGGCTGCATCACTTCCAAGTGCTCCCATGGCTATACCAATATCTGCTCGAGCTAATACTGGAGCATCGTTTATTCCATCGCCAACAAAAGCAAGAGTTTTGTTTGCAGATTTTTCGTTAAGCAGGCGTTCTACATGTTCAACTTTATCGGCAGGCATTAGTTCACTATAATGCTCATCTATACCTAATTGCTCAGCAACAAAGTTTGCAACCTCTTTGTGGTCGCCTGTTAACATTACAGTTTTTTCTATTCCTACTTCCTTTAATGTTGTAATAGCGTGTGCGGAATCAGTTTTTATTTGGTCGGATATAATGATGTGTCCAGCATATACTCCGTCTATCGCAACATATATTATGGTACCTTTGAAGTGATTACATTTGTTGCAATTTGCTATTTCTGCTCCAATTGATTTCATCATTTTTTCATTTCCTACACATACATTTTTGCCGTTGATTTCGGCAGAAATACCTTGTCCGGCAATTTCTTTTATGTTTTCAACTTTACAATCGCAAGAGCTGTCTTTGTAGGCATTACATAATGTAGTGGCAATAGGGTGATTAGAATATTGCTCTACATGGGCTGCAAGATGCAAGAGCTGCTGTTCCGAAATATTATTTGGATGAATGGATTCAACCTCAAAAACTCCACGAGTAAGCGTACCAGTTTTGTCAAATACAATTGTCTTGGTGCGTGCTAAAGCTTCCATATAATTGCCACCTTTTATAAGAATACCAACGTGTCCAGCCCCACCAATACCACAGAAGAACGATAAAGGGATGGAAATTACTAAAGCGCATGGACAACTTACAATAAGAAATGTAAGTGCACGATAAAGCCAAGTAAATAAAGCATCAGTATAGCTTGTAGCAAAAAATGGCGGAATAAACGCTAAAAAGAGTGCAGAAATAACTACTATAGGTGTGTAAATACGTGCAAAGCGACGAATGAAAGATTCGCTTTTTGATTTGCTTTCGCTTGCTTCTTCTACTAAATTCAAAATTCTGGATGCAGTAGAATTGCTGAAAGTTTTATTCACCTTTACCTTCAATACTCCCGAAATATTTACACAACCAGATATGACAGAATCTCCAAATGCTACATCTTTGGGAACACTTTCTCCTGTTAGTGCTATTGTATTTAAACTTGAACTACCTTCAATTACTTCTCCGTCAAGTGGAATTTTTTCGCCTGGTTTGATAATAACTACTTCTCCGACTGCAATAGTAGAAGGATTTACCACGATGGATTCGCCATTTCTTAAAACGTTAGCTGTGTCTGGACGTATGTCCATTAGGTTTGAAATGGAGTCACGAGTCTTGTCTTCTGCATAATGTTCAAATAATTCACCAATTTGGAAGAATAACATAACGAAGACGCCTTCTAAGAATTGAGGCTCTCCATTGGGTAGAAAGCCCACAACGAAAGCTCCTATTGTGGCAACAGCCATTAGAAAATTCTCATCAAAAGGGTCGCCCTCCATAATTCCTTCTACAGCTTCGTGTAATACGTCGTAGCTGATAAGTAAATATGGAATAAGATAAATGATGAGTATTTGCCATATCTGTAGATTACAGTTATGCTCTGTTAGCCATGCTACTAATAACAGCACAGAGGTTAGACTAATTCTTATAAGTTTCTTTTTCATTGTTTTTTAGATTTGTTACTGATTTCGATGCAAAGATAAATAAAAAGGAATGCAACCAAGTTGCAAAGTTGCTGTTGCTTTTGAATGAAAAAGCTTCATAAAAAAGGATAAACGCCAATAAGTTACCTTGAAAAGCCTGAAAAACAGGTGAAAGCAGAAAATAAATGGACTTTTATTCGTCTGTTCAGCAATTAATACTTAAATTTGTGCGATTTTAAAAAAGTTATGCGGATGTGTAAAATATTTTAGAAAAAAGCAATTGTTATTCTTTTGTCTTTTTATAGTCTTTACACCTCCTTATGATGTTTGGTCAAAACAATAAGTATTTAAATTTTAGATGAACGTAATTACGAAAACTTTTCAATTGGCTGATGGAAGAAACATCACAATTGAAACTGGAAAGGTTGCAAAGCAAGCAGATGGTGCTGCAGTAATTAGAATGGGAAATACTGTGCTCCTCGCAACAGTTTGTGCAGCCAAAGAGGCAGTTCCAGGTACAGACTTTATGCCTTTGCAAGTAGATTATCGCGAGCAGTATGCTGCCGCAGGCCGTTTTCCTGGTGGTTTCACAAAGCGCGAAGGCAAAGCCAATGATGACGAAATTCTCACATCACGTCTTGTAGATCGTGTGCTTCGTCCTCTTTTCCCTTCAGATTATCACACAGAAGTGTTCGTTAGTGTAATGCTTCTTTCGGCTGATGGCGTTGATATGCCCGATGCTTTGGCAGGTTTTGCAGCTTCGGTAGCTATGCAATGCTCGAATATTCCTATCGAACACCCAATCTCTGAGGTACGCGTAGCACGTGTAAACGGAGAATATATAATAAATCCAACCTTCGAACAAATGAAGGAAGCCGACATGGATGTTATGGTCGGTGCCACCAAAGACAATATTATGATGGTGGAAGGTGAAATGGATGAGGTTTCAGAACAAGACCTTATCAATGCTCTTAAGGCTGCACATGACGCTATTAAGCCAATGTGTGAAATACAAGAAGAACTTGCTAAGGAACTTGGAACAGACGTTAAGCGCGAATATTGCGATGAAGTAAACGACGAAGAGCTCCGCGAACAAGTAAAGAAAGAAACTTATGATGCTTGCTATGCGCAGGCACAGAGCGGTGATGACGATAAGAAACACCGTGAAGAAGTTTATTCTAAGATTAAAGCAGATTTTGTAGAGCGCTACGATGCAGCACATACCGATCTTTCGGAAGACGACCTCGAGGAAAAACACGCACAAATTGAACGTTATTTCGCTGATGTACAGCGCGACTCAATGCGCCGCAGTGTTCTTGATACTGGTAAGCGCATGGACGGACGTGCATGCGACGAGATTCGTCCAATTTGGTGCGAAGTAGATCCATTACCTATGCCACATGGAAGTGCTTATTTCCAACGCGGTGAAACATTGGCTCTCGCAACTTGTACATTAGGTACAAAGTTGGATGAGAAGATGGTGGACAACGTACTTGATAAGAGCTATCAACGTTTCTTGCTTCACTACAATTTCCCTCCTTTCTGTACTGGTGAGGCAAAGGCACAACGTGGTGTTGGTCGTCGCGAAATTGGTCATGGACACTTGGCATGGCGTGGTTTGAAGGGTATGATTCCTGAAGACTTCCCTTACACAGTGCGTCTTGTAAGTCAAGTTTTGGAATCTAATGGTTCTTCTTCTATGGCAACTGTATGTTCTGGGACATTAGCTTTAATGGATGCTGGTGTGCCTATTAAAAAACCTGTATCTGGTATAGCAATGGGTTTGATTAAGAATCCAGGTGAAGAAAAGTATGCTGTGCTTAGTGATATCCTTGGTGATGAGGACCACTTGGGAGATATGGACTTCAAGACAACAGGTACGCGCGATGGTATTACTGCAACACAAATGGATATTAAGTGCGATGGTCTTTCGTATGAAATTCTCGAAAAAGCACTTATGCAAGCAAAACAAGCTCGCGAACATATTCTTGGTAAGATAATAGAAACAATTGCTGAACCACGCGAAGAGATGAAACCACAGGTTCCACGTATCGAAGCTCTTGAGATTCCTAAGGAGTTTATTGGTGCTATTATTGGGCCTGGTGGTAAGATTATCCAGCAAATGCAGGAAGAAAGTGGTGCTACAATTACCATAGATGAAGTTGATGGTGTTGGCAAAATCCAGGTTTCTGCACCTAATAAAACTGCTATTGATGCAGCTTTGGGCAAAATTAAGGCAATTGTTGCTGTGCCAGAAATTGGCGAAGTATACGAAGGAACAGTACGTTCTATTATGCCTTATGGTTGCTTCGTTGAGATTATGCCAGGTAAAGATGGTTTGCTCCATATATCAGAGATTGATTGGAAACGTCTTGAAACTGTTGAAGAAGCAGGAATTAAGGAAGGCGATAAGATTCAGGTTAAGCTTCTTGACATTGATCCAAAGACTGGTAAGTACAAGCTTTCACGCCGTTGCTTACTTGAAAAGCCTGAAGGATATGTCGAACCACAACGTCGTCCACGTGGCGATAGAGGCGAACGTCGTCCACGTCGTGAAGATAATCATCGTTCATAATTAGTAGGGAAATATAACCATAATATGGTTTCGTTCTTACTGATGAGCTGTAAATAAATTGTTTTAAAAACAAATAATAGTTTTAAGTCCCGCAAAATCAAAAGATTTGCGGGATTTTTTTTCTATATCTAACTAAATTTATCGATAAAATCGTGCTTTTTTATTGTATAGAGTAGTTAAGATTTATCTATTTTTGCTGAAACAGATTTTGTTATCTATTTAGTAAAACATTGTTTTTTACCCATGATAATTTTCTTTATTTTGTCTTTTGAGGGGAAAAAGTATATTAAAAGTGCCCCGACCAAAGCGATTGGAATTGTAAAAAAGAGAAAAATAAATGATAATGCAGCTAATAAGAATAATATAGGTGAATAATTCACTTTTACAGCGTAAAAGATCATAATCAACGACATAGCTATTGTAAGTGTAATTAGGAAAAAGATATGTTTGCTTTTCACATAAGATAATAATGCAATGTAATGATATACATCTTTTTCTTGTTTAGATAGAAAGCATGGAATTATTCGCTCTTTATCTTGAAGATATTTTTTTTCTACATAGCAACCTAAAGATTCGGGGTGTTCTTCTTTATTCCAGTAAATACTTTTAAAAAATAAGACTCCATCAAAATTATCAACTTCAAATTCCTTATATGGGAATTTATCCGATGTGAATCGCATATCGCCAGGAGTACGATACCCGCCCTTTGTAAACCTAATTCCAACATCTTGAGTTGGGTATAGCTCATTATTATAACTAATAGGGACATCAACGAATACAACTTCTTTGTTTGTCTTATAGCATTCTATCAAAAGAAAACCTACATAAATAAAGAAGATAAGCAATTGTACTCCGATAATTATTTTCTGTTGTATTGGTTTTGTGTACCTTTTGACATCTTTTTTTTTCATGAATTCACCTCGTTTAATTATAAAAAGATTATTAAACACCAAGCTACTGCTGTTATCACTATCAAAATATATGATTTGATTTTCTTAGTGAAAAAACACATAAGCATCATGAGAAGTAAAGGCAAGAGTAATAAATAAAAGTATTTATCTTTCATATAAGATATTAAACCTAAGTAATAAAAGATATCTTTCTCTTGCTCAGAATAAAAGAATGGTACCTCTTTCTCCTTACTATGCAAGAAGCTGGGTTCTAAATAACACCCCAAGGATGGCAATCTTTCCTTCTCAATTGCTCGAAAAAATCCTCTTGTAAAAACCAGAGATTTATAGTAATGTGCTCTAAATTCTTTATTGGGAAAGCTGTCTGATTTAAAGTATACGGTAGTTGAACCTGTACTACCTGTAACGCCAATACCATATGTTTGATCTGAAATTGAAGATTTGGTGTATTTTATGGGAATATCAAAAAATGCAACTTCCTTATCCAACTTGTAAAGATAAAAGAAAATCAAGCCAATATAAGAGAAAAATAAAAGTAGTTGTAGCCCGATAATGGGTACTTTATAATAGGTTCGTTTCATGCTTTTTAAATCTTTTATTCTATCTTTATAACAGCTTCTGTTGCATTAAATTAGTTTGTAGTCAAACACGATCTGTACGTACATACGATTTTCTTGTTTGATAGGACAAAGTTAATACATTATTTTTATATCTTGTTCTGTTTTGAAAATAAACTGCATTTCCCAAATATTTTTATGTTCTTCCACTTTCTTCGAACCATGTAAAGCCTTTCTATTTAGTTTTGATTATTGATAGATAGTAGGCTATAATACTTTTTTATTTGAGTCATAGCTGTTTAAAGAAGTTTTCTTTTTAGAATAAACTCGAATAAAAGCATGTTCTTTCCTTTGGAGTTTATACTATTTCCATTACCTTTGCATGTATAAAAAAACACGAAGATATGGACAGCAAAGAATTGTATAAACTATACGAACAACACCCTGTTATAACGACAGATAGTCGAAATTGCCCTGAAGGAAGTATATTTATTGCACTAAAAGGTGCGTCGTTCGATGGTAATAAATTTGCAAAAGCTGCATTGGAAAAAGGATGTAGCTATGCCATTATCGATGATAAAGAGTATGCTGAGTTAGGAAATGATTGTATTATACTCGTTGAAGATGCCCTTGTAGCCTATAAGGAAATAGCAAGGGCACACCGACGTACGTTCCAAATTCCAGTAATAGGAATTACAGGCACTAACGGTAAAACTACTTCAAAAGAACTAATTTCGGCCGTGTTAGCTGAAAAATTTAATGTTTTGCACACCGAAGGTAATTTCAACAATGATGTAGGTGTGCCTAAAACTTTACTTCGCCTGAGTTCAGAACATGAGATTGCTGTTATAGAGATGGGCGCATCGCATAAAGGCGATATTGAAAAATTGGTGGAATATGTAGAACCAACATGTGGCTTAATTACAAATGTAGGCTGTGCTCACCTACAGGGATTTGGAAGTTTTGAAGGTGTTAAGCAAACAAAAGGTGAATTATACGATTTCTTGAAAGCACATGATTGTCTACTTTTCTTAAACGAAAGTAACCCTCATCTGGTAGAAATGGCTGAACAACGTGATTTTGAACGACTAATTTCTTATGGTCAAGATGAAACAGCAAATGTGCAAGGAGAAATTGTTGATTGTGCTCCATTCCTACGTTTCCGTTGGCACGAATCAGGAGGTGAATGGAAAGAAGTTCTCACCCATCTTGTTGGTGCGTACAATTTAGATAATATGTTGGCTGCTATTGCAGTTGGTTTACATTTTGGCGTTTCGACACAACAAATATGTGATGCATTAGAAAACTATATACCAAATAATAATCGCTCACAACTGACTGAAACAAAGAATAATAAACTTATAGTTGATGCTTATAATGCTAATCCTTCAAGCATGGCTGCAGCCATAGAAAACTTCCGATTGATGTCAGTAGACAATAAAATGGCAATTATTGGAGATATGCGCGAATTGGGCGAAGTAACCGCTGAAGAACACCAAAAAGTGGTGGATTTGCTTTCATCAGCAGGCATAACAAATGTTTGGCTTGTTGGAGAGGAATTTGGAAAGACTGTTACTACTTTTAAAAAGTTTAAGGATATTGAGGCTGTTAAAGTTGAAATAGAACGTTGTCAGCCCAAAGAACATTACATTTTAATTAAAGGTAGCAACGGAACAAAGCTATACGAACTACCCGAGCTGTTGTAAAAAGGAAAGAAATAATTTAGTAAATATCAATAAGGAAATAGTTAATGATTAGAATAAAATCATTATCTTTGTAGTCAGATAGTTATAAACATAGTTGAAAAGCATCGCTGTTTTCTAAATGTTGAGTATGAAAAGACATGCAGAAATAGATTACCGATGTATTTCTTTGCCTAAAAAAGCTGTAAAAACGAAATATTTCTGATTATGAAGCTACCTTTACACGATTTAATACCTACGCCTAATTTCTTAAAAGTTTTTTTCTGTGCACTTTGTTTTCTTATTGCTGGCTTTTCTGTTGCGTTTGCTGATTCAAATCTTGCAACCATTCAAGGTAAGATGCTGCAATTACCGAAAGAAAAGCAATTACCCTATTTGCGTTATATTTGCGACGAAGCTATTGGAAAAGACGATAAATATCAATACGAACTACTGAAACTATATATTGCAGAAGCAAAAAAACAAGCTTCAATACCTCATGAAGTCTATGGGTTAAAAGGTTTGATGACTTACTACTATAACTATGACAGACAGACAGAACTTCAGAAAGAGTTGCCAAATGCTATGAAAAAAATGATAAGTCATGGCTATATAGAGCACTATTATGAATTATGGTCGCTTTTGGTGGAGCATTATTTTTACTCAGAAAAAATTATTCGGTCACTTTCAGAAGCTAAAGAACTGTTTGCCGATGCTAAGAAAAGAAAAAGCGAATATGGCCTTGCTGTTGCAAATAATCTTTTGGGAGAAATTTATGCTGGCATGTACGATGGTATCATATCACTTAGACACTTTTCTATTGCTCTTGAATATGCCAAGAAACTACAGCAAAATAATCGTTTGCTCATATTAATTTATTCTAATTATTCCGACACTCTTTATAATGAAGGGCAATATCCTCAAATGCTTCAAGTTGCTCAAGAATGGGAAGTAAAACTAAATGAACAAGCTGAAACATTAAAAAAAGAAGGCAGATCTTTATCACCCCTGACACCATGGTATGCTTATTGTTATCTTTCTATAGGAAACGCACAAGTACAATTGGGAAACTGCGATGCAGCCAAACCTTATCTTCAGAAAGTTGCTGCAACAATCAATTCTCAAACAATAAGAGTAAAGTCGGCTTATTATTATAGTATAGCACAGTTTTGGGTATGCAAAAAAGATTTTGAAAAAGCTTTGAAGTATAGTAATATTTGCCTGAAAATAAGTTCCTCTATTAACGATGCCATGGGTATGAATAATTTGTTAATCGACCACGCTAATATTTTAAATAAAGCAGGCCGATATAAGGAAGCCTCGCAACTATACTGTAGTTTGATGGAAAAACGCGATAGTTTAGAAGAAAAATACATGCGTAACCAAATCAATGAAATGAGCGTAAACTCCCAATTGGAAATCGAAAGAGCTAACAGAGATAAAGCTAATATGAACTTAGTTATCGCTTTGGGAGCGTTGGTAGTATCAATATTATTAGGTGTGATTTATTATATTTACACACGAAAGCTCCGAGAAAGAGAAAAGATAATGTTTAAAACAGTACAACGTTTTAAACTTACAGAACGCTTAAACCTTGCTTCATTGGAAACTTTATCCGAAGAAAAGCTAACGATGGAAGAACGCTTGTTTATAGAAACTTGCCAAATGATGGACAGAGATAAGCCTTATTGTGACCCTGATTTTAATCGAGATACTATGGCTGCGCTATTAAATACAAACCGAACTTACTTAGGTAGTGCCATAAGGAAATATGCTGACGGACTTACCATATCTGAGTTTATTACTCGTTATCGTCTTCGTTATGCAGCTGCATTGTTGGTAGGACGACCTGATATGAATATTAACGATACAGGATTGATGGCTGGTTTTAATTCAAGAAGTACCTATAATCGTCTTTTCCGTAATTTCTTTGGAGTATCGCCTACTTCGTTCCGAGATATTAGAATACATTCAGACCACGAACAAAGAATAGAAGTAGAAGAATAGTAGTTCCAATTTCTTAAAGAGTAAAAAGACTTTTTAAATGGGCAAGAATTGCCGATGAAAAAATTGTAATTACATTTCAATAAAAACTTAATTACAATTTTTATTTTTATAATTACAGTTTTTTGTTTTGTAATTATATTTTTCAAAATTACAAATAACTTTCGTTTTCTCTATATCCTTTGTTGTGTATTAAGCCAACGAAAAGGGGTAACTCCTTCCAATCGCAAGAATATTTGAATAAAGTAACTGCTTGATGAAAAACCTACTTTATAGGCTACTTCTTCAATTGTAAGCGTTGTGTCTGATTGCATTATCTGTTTGGCTTTACGGATGCGTAAACTGCTAATCCAGTTACTGAAATTAGAATTATAAGTTTCGTTGATATATCTTGATAGATAACTGCGGTTAGTTTTTATTTCGCGAGCTACCGAATCAATAGTTAAGTCCGAATTGCAGTATTTTTCATTCGAAAGCCATATACGCATTAAACCCTTTTGTGACTCAGATAAAATATCAGCTTTGGTATCGTTTGATTTGTGAGTTTGAGGGTTTCTTAATAATATCTGCTGGTTGAAACTCAGATTAAGTGAATGTTCTACTTCTTCAAATACAAAAGAATAGTTAATGAACGATTTGGCAATATAGACATTCATGATAGTTGCTGCCAAAAAATAAACCACTCTAAATGTATATGGAGCGAAGAGTACTACAAAGCTAACAATTCCAAAAATTGCGATATACGTAATACTTCGACGTATCCAAAGCACAAAGTAATACATTTGGTCGGTATAATAATTAGAAAGTTTAACACGTGCAACCTTATACATTTTAATAAAACGAAGTACACAAATGGTAGTGAAGCAGGCCAACATAAAACTACTGAATAATACCAATACAATTTGAATTGTGTGGTTCTTAATCGTAAGCGATGTTATGCAGGCAAAACATACTATGCACCATGACGATAAATCCTGCAATATTCGTTTAAAAGATCCAAAAGAATGGTCAAGCAAATGAAAAAAAGCTAAACAAAGAAATATAAGTTCGATATAGAAGAAAGGTGTATCAATGGCAGCAAGAACTTCTGGTGAAATTGAATTTTTAGGAAGTGTCCATCCTATGAATATTTGTAAAAAGAGAAAAAAGTAAGCAAATACCATGAAGACACGCGAATGTTTATAAGGTGCAAAAGACTTACGCTTAGGAATCTTCATAAATATAAATATGAACGTAAATGCAAGATAGATGCCCCATGAGGCATTTAAGATACTTTGCACTAAATTTTCAGTTGTCATATAGCTCTTTTTATGAGTTGTTTGCCAAATATACGAATTTTATTAAAAAAACATAACTCAATATTGTAAATAATATGTATTAAATAAGCAAGCATTTGTTAATCAGGGATTTATAATTCATTTTAAATAGGCTTAAAGTCTGATTTTAGGTGTATTTTTGCATTTTCAGCAAAGTATTAAAATAGCAATTTTACGATTTTATTATGCTTTAAGTAACCCTTTTATGATATTAAAACCTAATAGAAAAGCTATTCTCTAATTTTGTAATTTATTATTATAAATCTAAATAAGGTAAATGTAAAAAACAAGCTATTATCTCTATTACGAAAGCCATGATCTTTCTATTAGAAACATATTGCGCATTTAAGACTATACTTGTAGAGCAGACGCTAGATAATGAATGATATGTCGGTTAATAATGATGATAGTGATAGTGAAAATAAGAACATAGAGAATTTGCAGTCACATTCAGACTTAGCTGTACAAGCTGGTAATGATAGCATAACCTTTATTGCAGCAGTGGATAACAAGGATAAGTTTGCATCATAACTGACATTTTAGTAAATAGCGTAAGCATTAACTAGAAAATAAAGAAAATGTGAGATTATTAATTTAAAAGAAACGAAATGCTCATGGGCTATTGACTTACTCGCCACTTAACTTAATAATGTTCAGTTATTGACTTATTTAATTGCTGATGTTTGAATAAGAGGGTAATCGGAAAAGCGTTTCGATTTACCCTCTTATTATTTTGTTCTCATTTCTCGTATAGACGTAAAAAGGAGATGCACCATTTTTGATGCATCTCCTAATCATTTTTAATAAGTTAATCTAAAGTTTTATGGGTGTGGTTGTGAACCTCCGCCATTTTCAGGTTTTTTCTTACCTTTGCCTTTTGATTCTGCAGTAATTTTAAAGAATTCTACATCATGTAGCGTCCTAAAATCTGCACTTGGTTTAAATAAAACCTGAGTCTTAATGATGTGAGTGGAAGGCTTAAAGTCTTCTTCTTTTTCTACAGCTTTCGCAGTAAAAGTAGGGCGGAATTTGCCAAGTGGTCCCGCATCTACAATGTTACCTTGCGAACAAAGTAAGTTTAATACTGTCCGGAATTTGTAGAAAACAGCTGCAACATCTGCTTGACTCACAGTAGAACCATCAGCCATAAATTCACAAAGTTTGTCGAAACTTACACGTTGCTTTTGGCAAACTGCTCTGGCAACAAACATTGTTGTGCCTTTCTTTGGGCCAACGCCCATTTTTCTTTTTGTAATTGAATAGTTCATTAATTAAAAATATTAAGATTAATAAATATTGCACTTGCTTTTTTCGTCGCACACAAGTGCTTTTTTCCGTGCGATGGTGCAAAGGTACAAACTGAAAAAGCTCATTCAAAGTAAAAGAGGTGTAGTGTTGTGGGTAGTTTTGTGGCAGTAAATTTAAAAGTTTTAAGAGCAACGTAATTAAAAAGTGTTTCGCTATATATGCTGTTTAGATGATTTTTAAAGTCGTTATTATCAACTATAATAATGGCACGGAAAAATTATAATTAAAAAAAATAATTTTGTTATTATAATTTTGAAATTTATAATTATAAATCACTGCATTTTTAATAATAAATAAAAGGACGTCTATAATGCTCTGACTTTTATGTATTTACAACTTATAATATTTAAAGATTTTTGAAGGAGCGTACTTGCTTAAGTTTAGAATGATGCTTGACAAGATTCGTACAATCTATTAGTTCTACGAATGTAAGAATAATAACTATTTTAATTTTGAACTTAATGCCTTTTGGTTCATACACATAAGATAACTATAAAATAATATGGAATGAAAAAGAACACTATCCTAATCTTCTTGTTATTGCTTATGAGTATTACTGAACTTCTGATGAGCTGATTCTACTAAATGACTATATGTCTTGATGTTTTAACATGTGTAGCTAACTATATTTTTCCCTCTTCACGATAAGAATAAAAGCGCTGGTTGGCTACAATAACATGGTCTACGAAATAAATACACATCGTATCTGCAGCTTTCTTTACAGACGTCGTAATATTGTCGTCTTCTCTGCTGGGTGAAGGATTACCACTTGGGTGATTATGGCATAAAGCAATGGCAGTAGCATTTTTTAATAACGCTTCTTTTAATATGATACGAACATCAATAGCAGTTCCAGTTATTCCTCCGTGCGAGATACATTTAGCTTCGATAAGGTCTAACTTTTGATTCATGAGTAAAATCCACGCTTCTTCAATATCTTTATCTTGCACTTTTGGACACATATAATTGTATATGGCATTTGCTGAATTAAGTGTGGGGCGTTTTAAAATATCTGCTACTTGTCTTCGTTTTCCCAATTCGCAGGCAGCAAGAATAGTAATGGCTTTTGCTTCGCCTATACCATTATAAGAAGTTAGGTCGGTTATCGATAGTTTTCCAAGCGTATTAAGGTTGTTTTTGCAGTCTGATAATACACGTTTCATTAGTTCTACAGCACTTTCACGCGGCGAACCAGAACCAATCAGGATAGCTAATAATTCAGCATTAGAGAGCGTTTCGGCTCCAAGATTCATGAGTTTTTCTCTTGGACGGTCTTCTTCAGCCCATTGAGTGATGGTTAGTTTCTTTTCTTCCATCATATAAAGTATTATTTGTAGAAGTTCTTTTCAAAAGCTGCAAATTCATTCTTGCCTTTTACACAACGTTTCCACCAAGCTTCGAGAAATCCAAAGCCGTAGCCCATAAGTTGTACAAATGCCGCACGAATACTTAGGAAACCAATCTTTAAGCTTTTATTTTGAATAGCACTGTCTATCCAAATCAGAATAGAATAAAGTAAGATAGGAGCAATAGAACTTATACAAAGGATAGTGCCAAAGGTTTTTGCAGCATTAAAAAGAGATGGTGCAAAAGAGAAGAAAAGTCCAAGGCAGAAAAGTAAAGTAAGAAAAATAATGCCCACAGTGAATACCATTGGTAGGAGATGGACAAGTTTCAACGATTCTGGATATTTCTTGTAAAGGTTGATGCGAGCAATGCCAGAATTATAGACTTGGCGATAGAATTTTCTAAAATCAGTACGTCGTTTGTGCCATACCCATGCTTCGGGGAACAGACGACAACGTTTTCCTGCTTTAAAAATACGAATAGAAAAATCAATATCTTCGCCAAAACGCATCTTAGAAAAGCCTTCAAGTTCCATATAAACATCGCGTCGTATGCCCATATTGAAAGAACGAGGATAGAACTTATCTAATTTCTTTTTGCCGCCACGAATACCACCTGTAGTAAAAAATGAGGTCATAGAATAAGAAATAGCCTTTTGTGTATCGGTAAACGATTCATGTGCAGCGTCAGGACCACCAAAAGCATCGGCTGGTTCTCGTTTAAGTTCTTCTTCAATAGCACTTAAATATCCCTCGGGTAATACAACATCAGAATCTAATATTAGTAAGTATTTGCCTTTTGCACGTTCAGCACCATAATTTCGGCTTTGTCCTGGACCAGAATTAGGTTTCATAAAATAATGCAAATCAAGTTGATTTGAGTATTTTCTGCAAACCTCTTCGCATGTTTTTTGTGAACCATCTTCCACAATAATTACTTCAAAGTCGGTAAAAGATTGTGTCAATAAGCTTGCGAGAAGTTCATCTACTTCGTCAGGACGATTAAAAACAGGAACAATGATGCTGTATTTCATAATACTTTAAGAGATATTGGGCGTTGTGGGGGTGGTATAGAAAAAAGAAAAGGACAAAAAGATGGGCTTGTAGTCCTAACCTTTTTGTCCTTTTAGTGTTATGAATTTACACGACCTAAATAGCTTCCGTCGCGTGTGTCAATCTGAATAACTTCGCCTTCGTTGATGAACAATGGAACACGAACTACAGCGCCTGTTTCAAGTGTGGCAGGTTTTGTTGCATTTGTAGCAGTATTTCCCTTAACGCCAGGCTCACTATGTGTAATTGTTAATGTTGTCTTAACAGGCATTTCAGCAGAAAGAATTGTGCCATCAGAAGTATCTGTAACAACTTCTACTACGTCGCCTTCCTTCATAAAGTCAGCTCCAGTAATTTGGTGGAGAGGAATAGGAATTTGTTCAAAAGTTTCCTGATTCATGAAAATGTAGCCCGTTGGATCTTGGTAAAGATACTGATAAGGGCGACGCTCAACGCGTACATCTTCGAGTTTGAAACCTACTTGGAACGTACGCTCAAGTACACGACCGTCAGAAACATTCTTTAGTTTTGTAATCATAACGGTGTTACCCTTGCCTGGCTTTCTGTGTTGAAAGTCAATACAAGTCCAAATCTTTCCATCAAGGCGGATACATGTTCCGATTTTGATTTCTTGTGAGTTAATCATAATCTTTATATAATTTGTTTATTTATTATTGCTAAATAATTTCCTGTTTAAAGTTACGGAATAATTTGCTTTGCGGTGCAAAGTTAAGCAAAATATAGAAAAAAACATAAATAATTCTGCTAAAAAACTTTCTTTTCTTGGTTAATTAAAAAAGATTGAGTAATTTTGCAGCCCATAACGTGGGATTATGTCTCAACGTCGTGTTTTATACGCATAATAACATAAAAAGAATATAAAGCAATGAAAAGAACATTTCAGCCTCACAACCGTCGTCGTGTAAATAAACACGGTTTTCGTGAAAGAATGGCAACAAAGGACGGTCGCCGCGTTTTGGCAGCACGTCGCGCTAAAGGTCGCAAGAAACTTACAGTATCTGACGAGCATCACGGAAAATAATCTGGAAGGCTTGCAGAAAATTGAGTTGAAAACGGAAAGAAGGAGAGACTATTCTTTGCTTCTTTCCGTTTTTTTCTTTAACTTTGCCCCTATAAAAAGTTATTAGTAAAGTAAGATGACATCAAAAGCTTTCGTCCACAGCTTTTTTAGCACATACATTTGGGGAAATATCCTCGCAATCGGCATTCTTGTAACTATACTTTCGATAGGAGTTAGGTACGGAATTGACTATTATACGCATGTTGGCGAATCTATTGTTGTACCTGATGTTATCCATAAACAATATGACGACGCACTCGATATTATGGATAAAGTAGGATTAACAATGGAAGTTGCAGATACAGGATATGTGAAAGATTTACCACCAGATTGTATTCTTGAACAGTCACCTGCAGGTGGAAAACGTGTTAAATCTACGCGTGTAATCTATGTTACTATCAATGCTGCTTCTGCACCAACTCTTCCTTTACCTGATCTTGCCGACAATAGTTCGCTTAGAGAAGCGCAAGCTTTGTTGCTTTCTATGGGATTTAAAGTGGGCGACCCTGAATATGTTCCTGGTGAAAAGGACTGGGTTTATGGCGTTTTAGTAAATGGAAAGCCTGTTCAAGCAGGAGATCGTGTGCCTAACGATGCATTGATTGTATTACAAGTAGGTGACGGAACACGTGATGCTAACGATACAACAAGCCAACGCCCAGCATTTGAATATGAAGATGTTGAAGTTGAAGAGCCAAAATACGAAGAGTATTATGATTGGGTTGAAGTCCCTGTAGACGAAAATGGCAATGAAATAAAGACTAAAGATGGAAATGCGCCACGTACCGTGCCATCGGTTCCACCACAGTCGCCTGCTTTGCCGCCAGACCCACATTCGCCCAAGCCTACCGATTAAATGAAATATGATAGACGAAGAGGAATACTTTGACGAAGATCTGATCGATAATCTTTTAGACGCAGACGAAACCACTATTACTGATGGTGAGGAGCTCTATGAACATTTTCGTATGGAAGTGGATAAAGGGCAAGATGCAGTCAGAATAGATAAATTTCTGTTTGAGAGAATGCAGCATTCCAGCCGCAATCGCATACAGAAAGCTGCTGATGCTGGATGTATTCATGTAAATGGGACTCCTGTAAAAAGCAGTTATAAAGTGCGACCGAACGATGTTATCACCTTGATGCTCGATCGTCCGAAGCACGATAATACTATTGTTGCTGAGGATATACCGCTTAACGTGGTGTATGAGGATAACGAAATCATGGTAATAAATAAGCCTGCAGGACTGGTTGTGCACCTGGAGCGGGCAATTTTCATGGAACGCTTATCAATGCCATAGCTTGGCATTTGCGAGAACTAAAGGATTTTGATCCTAATGATCCTGCAGTTGGATTGGTTCATCGTATTGACAAAGATACAAGTGGATTGCTTTTGATAGCTAAAACCCCTGAAGCAAAGACATTTCTCGGTAAGCAGTTCTTCAATAAAACTACTCATCGAAGTTACACTGCCTTGGTTTGGGGAAACTTCACAGAAGAAGAAGGACGTATAGAAGGCAATATTGGGCGCGACCCAAAGGATAGACTGCGTATGAATGTGTTTCCACCAGATTCCGAAATAGGTAAACCTGCTGTTACACACTATAGGGTTTTAGAACGATTTGGCTACACTACGCTCATTGAATGTACATTGGAAACAGGAAGGACCCACCAGATTCGTGCACACATGAAGCATATTGGACATCCATTATTTGGTGATGAACGCTATGGAGGTACAGAAATACTTCGCGGACAGCGCACAAGTACATACAGGGCATACATACAAAACTGCTTAAAGTTGTGCAATCGCCAAGCCTTACACGCACAAACACTGGGTTTTGTTCACCCGATTACAAATCAACAAATGGACTTTACAAGTGAACTTCCCGATGATTTAGCTGCCGTAATAGAGAAATGGCGAAATTATATAAACGGAAAACAAGAACTATTGTAAGCTTATTCGATAAGAATTCTTGCATGGTTACAAAAAAAGGATATAGAAATGAAAGATATGAAACGTACAATAGCCATCGTTTGTGGTGGTGATTCCTCAGAACACGATGTCTCTCTCCGTTCGGCTCAGGGGCTTTATTCCTTCTTTGATAAAGAGCGTTATAATATCTACATTGTGGATATTAAGGGCACAGAATGGCATGTTAACCTTGAGAATGGACATGTTGCACCTATCAATAAGAATGATTTCTCGTTCAATAGCGGTGATCAGACCATCTTTTTCGACTATGCGTACATTACAATACATGGTCGTCCAGGCGAGAATGGTATCATGCAAGGTTACTTTGAACTCATTAACATGCCTTATTCTACTTGCGATGTACTGACATCAGCGCTCACTTTCGATAAGTTTGTGCTGAATCGATATCTTAAATCGTATGGTATTAACGTTTCAGAAAGTATCTTACTTCGACTGGGAGACGAATATGACGAAAAGGAAATAGAGGAAAAGATAGGCATGCCTTGTTTCATTAAGCCTGCAACTGATGGCAGTAGCTTTGGTGTTTCAAAGGTTAAGAATTCAGATCAAATAGCACCTGCTCTTCGTAAAGCATTTATGGAGAGTTCGGACGTAATGGTTGAAAGCTTCCTTGATGGTATAGAAATCACGCAAGGTATTTATAAAACGAAAGACAAATCGGTTCCATTCCC
Source organism: Prevotella aurantiaca JCM 15754 (assembly GCF_000614025.1). Taxonomy (GTDB): domain Bacteria; phylum Bacteroidota; class Bacteroidia; order Bacteroidales; family Bacteroidaceae; genus Prevotella; species Prevotella aurantiaca. Next base: position 14,535 of record NZ_BAKF01000002.1, on the reverse strand, counting down.
TATAACAGAGGTGGTTACGAGCAACGAATTCTTTGACTATAATGCTAAATACAATGGCGAAGTAGACGAGATAACCCCTGCTCGTATCAGCAAAGAACTGGCTGAGAAGGTAACAGAAATAACCTCTCGAATCTACGATATACTCCATGCGAACGGCATTATCCGTATTGATTATATCATCACGAAGGATAAAGAAGGCAACGATGTTATCAATATGCTTGAAGTAAACACTACGCCTGGTATGACAATTACGAGCTTTATTCCGCAACAAGTGCGTGCGGCGGGCCTCGATATAAAGGATGTGCTAAGCGATATAGTCGAAAATCAATTCTAATTACATATTTTATATAAGGCGCAAACCGAAAGGATTGCGCCTTTGTTGCTTTATAACGAATATCTAAGAATTAGTAAAAACATAATAGAATAAGTTATGAAAACGCTTTCTGAATTTGACGATATACGGCCTTTTGCGCCTGAAGAATTGCCCGAAGTATATGACCGACTGCTTGCAAACGAGCAATTTCATAAAGTATTAGGCTTTCTTTATCCTGGTGTTCCCATTGAAGTTATTGGACAGAATATGCATAAATGCAAGACCAGTCTTGAGTTTCAGAAGGCTTTTGCTTATCCTTTCTTGAAAGGACTCATTGCTAAAGCGAGCACAGGCTGCGATATGGATGCATCGGAAATAGATAGTTCGAAGCAACATACTTTTATAAGTAACCACCGAGACATAGTGCTTGACTCTGCTTTCCTGTCTGTAATGCAGATTGATAAAGGCTTTCCTACAACTTGTGAAATAGCAATTGGCGATAATTTACTATCGATACCATGGGTGCGTGACTTAGCACGGGTTAATAAAAGCTTCATAGTAAAGCGTGGTTTGACACCTCGTGAACTGATGCAAGCAAGTATAAAGATGGCCCACTATATGATTTTTGCATTGAATGAAAAGCGGGAGAATATTTGGATTGCACAGCGCGAAGGCCGTGCAAAGGATTCTAATGATCTCACGCAGAAGTCTATTCTCAAGATGTTTGCATTGGGAGCAGAAGGAACTTTGCTTGAAAAGCTGCAACAATTCCATATTGTTCCGCTTACAATTTCATACGAATACGACCCTTGCGACTATCTAAAGGCGGCTGAAATGCAGGCCAAACGAGATGATGTGAACTGGAAAAAGGGGGCGATGGACGATGCTATCAGTATGCAAACTGGTATTTTTGGTTACAAAGGCAGTATTCATTACCATGCAGCTCCTTGTATTGATGATTATTTGGAAGCGTTAAAGAGTAAATCAAATATATCGAATGGCGATCTCTTAGACACTATTTGTCTTCACATCGACAAGCAAATACATCGCAACTATTATCTTTATGCCAACAATTATATTGCTCTCGACGAACTCGAAGGTACTACAACTTACGCTGATAAGTACACTGATGCTGATAAAGCAAAGTTCGATGCTTATCTTAAACAGCAGTTGGCAAAGATAGAAATAGTCAATAAGGACGAGGAATACCTACGTCGACGCATGCTTGAAATGTATGCTAACCCTACTCGTAACTATTTAAAGGCAAATGCGTAGACATATATTATTCTGCTTTATTGTTGCTCTCGTATTGGCTGGTTGTACCAACGACGCTTTTAAAACGGGCGATTCGGAATATTCTTATTTGCGTTCCGACTTTGTTGAGGCTACCACCAACAATACTTCTGTTATCGTTTCGGCAATTACGGACGATGGCGATACACTTTTGTTGTCTCCTTCCCTGCGTGTAAAATGGGTAGAGAAGGCTGATACAACCTATCGGGCGCAATTATATTACAGAAAGAAAGATGTAAGCATTGAGCCTATTACCCTTACTAAAGTCTATGTTTTGTCCATTCTTCAGCGGCCTGAAACAGATACAATCGCCACCGATCCAGTTGGCTTTACAAGTGCTTGGATTGCTAAAACAAACAAGTATATTAACTTAGAATTAGCGATGAAATCGGGTAAAATAGATGCTGATAAGCAACCTTTGCAGTCGTTGGCTGTTGGAATAAAATCGGTTGAGTCGTTGAAAAATGGTGGGAAGAAATACACGTTACGTTTGTTGCATAAGCAAAACAAAGTGCCCGAATATTATACAGTACGTACTTTCGTGAGCATTCCTACAACCTTTTTCCATAAAGGCGATAGCATAGCGCTACACATAGATACTTATAAAGGCGAAGTAGTTAAAGGTTTTGCTTTGTAAAGAAAAATGCTACTAAAAAGCGATATAAATTGTTTGGCTTTGCAATAGTACTTGTTTTGCGTTGCAATAGTGCCTATTTTACCATGCAAAAGCGCCTGTTTTGCAATGCAAAACAGACGCTTTTGAATTCCGTTGATATGCAGGAGGTTATGTAAGGAGAGGGGTTCTGTAAAAACTTTACACTTTTACAGCATTCTTTTTATCTATTCAACAAGTTGTCCGCGTTGCTTTCTTGACGCCTCAGTACGACTATTGCGTCAGGAATAATATAGTGTTTGAAACAACAAGAAAAGGCAAACGAATACTATTTCGTTTGCCTTTTCTTCTGTCGGGATGACTGGATTCGAACCAGCGACCCCTACGTCCCGAACGTAGTGCGCTACCAACTGCGCTACATCCCGATGGCTTTAGCCTAATAAAAGGGTTGTTATAACTATTGCAAAGTTATAAAAAAAGTAGAACTACAGAAACTTTTATCAAATAATCGAACCGTTATAATAATGCTTTTGCTGGTCTTTTATTTCGTAAGTTGCTTGCTCATATAGCGTACAGGATACCATACTGCAAGCCAACCAACTATGATTACTGTAGCGAAAATACCGACAATATCCCATGGGTGTACACTAATAGGGTAGGCGTTCACTACAAAATTGCCTTCTTGACCACCGAGTTTCACCAATCCATAGGTTTGTTGTAGCCAGCAAAGCAGGAGTCCAATGCAGATACCAATGATGGCTCCAGCTGCTGAAATCATGCGTCCTTCAAATAAAAATACTTGGTTTATTTGCTTGTCGGTAGCTCCAAGGTTGCGCAATGTCTTTACATCGTTCTTCTTATCAATCATCAACATTGAGAGCGAACCGATGATATTAAAACAAGCCACCATAAGTATGAAGGTTAAGAACACATAGGCAAAGAGTTTCTCAATGCGCATAATGTTGAATGTATCAGCTTGTTGCTCATATCTATCTTTCACTAAGAACTTATCGCCAGATATCTCTTCAATCTCGCTTTTCACCTTATTTATATCTTCCCCAGCCTTAACTCGCAGCTCAAGCGAAGTGATTTCGCCCTGCCGATTAAATATTCTACGTGCAAAAGCAAGCGAAGTAATGATGTAATTGTTATCGTATTTCCCTTGCTTTACTTGGAAAACAGCTTTTGGTGATAGTAGCGAATCTGCTACAAAAGCATTGATAGGGTTCGAAGCATCATACTGTCCTTTGCGCTGTGGAGCGTAGATATGCAAGTAATCGTTCCATTCTACTCCCGTATTAAGCTGTTGAGCAACACCAATTCCAAGCACTCCGTAGTCAAGATTAGCCACGTTTAGCTTGAACGTTCCATCGCCAAAGAGAATGTTACTAATATGAGTGAGCGAGTCAAAGTTATTCGATACACCTTTCACCATTACCATCATCTGACGTCCATGATACGTTGCTAAAGCCTGGTCGGTAACACATTCTGTTGCAACCTCTATGCTTTGAAGCGACTTTATCTTTGCCAACGTAGGGTCGTCAGCTGGTATTGCCTTCCCTTTTGCTGCTTCTACCTTTATCTGAGGGTCGAAATTAGTGAAGAACGACGCCACTAAATCAGAAAAACCATTGAACCCGCTCAACACAACAACGAGTGCCATGGTAGCTACAGCAACGCCTATCACTGAAATTAAACTGATGACATTGATGGCGTGTGTGCTCTTCTTAGAGAATAAATAACGTCGGGCTATGTAAAAAGGGAAGCTCATTACTTCTTCAATAGTTCGTCGATGCGTTCAATATAGTCTAACGAATCGTCGATAAAAAACCTCAGTTCAGGAATGATACGCAGCTGATTGCGAACGCGTTGGCCAAGGTCGTATCGAATAGTTTTCTCGTTTGCAGTGATGTTTTTCAGTAGTTCTTCCGCCTTGTCTGAAGGGAATATGCTTAGATAAGCTGTACAGATGCCCAAGTCAGGGCTAACTTTTGTACGTGTAACACTAACTAACACACCATGAATGGCACGTGTCTGACTTTGAAAAATGCTTGCCAGCTCTTTTTGAAGCAGGCGTGCTATGCGGTTTTGTCTTGTTTCTTGCATTGCTTTTCTTATTTTATTGCAAATTTACAGTAATTCTCTCATATTTCAAAATAAGCCTTTGAAAATTAACATAGCTTGTGTGTAGAAAAACATTCACACTTTTTTTTAAATCGCAGATATTTTTGTTTTGGTATCTATATCTAGCTGTTTGATAGGTGTTTATATGCTTATTGGTGGGTTAAATAAGCGAAATAAAGATGCAAAAGAATGTTAATAATAAAAAAGAAATAGGGGTTTTGTTTATTTCTCCGTTTTATAATCGAAGTTCAGCGAGAACTTCTTAGAAAGGAAATGAACTTTTTAAATACGATATATGCTTTTTTCTACAGATTAAGTTAATGTAACTATGTGATGAACAAGTTGGCCTTCTTCGTTGTTGAAACGCGGAGCCAACAAAACAAAACTTTTTCTACTTACTTTGAAAGTCTACAGTAAGGTTGATTCCTAACTATGACTTGATAAGTCTGAAGAAAACAAGAACCTACTTAAATATAATCTACAAACGGAGAGGGCGCATCTGATTTCAGGTGCGCCCTTAAAGTTTTATAATGGTGCTCTTACTTCTTTAAGCTTTTATTGTTGAGTTTTTAAAGTCTTATTGTTGCGTCTTTATAAACTTATAACTGCATTTTTAGAGTTTGTTTATAGAATGAATGTATAATCGAAAAGATTTCTGTTTCGTGTAAAAAAAGCTGTATATCGGCTCTCAATTAAAAGAAAAATGCTACATTTGTCACAGAAATAACCAAACGATTATGCAGAAATACGCTGATTATATTGAAGAAATTGAGATAGATTCGTTATGGGCTGGCTCGAAGCACATACGTTGGACACTTGACAGAAAGGTTAATATTCTGAGTGGAATTAACGGTGTGGGCAAAAGTACTATATTAAATAAGGTGATAAAAGGACTTGCACAAGGTGGTGAATTCCCCAGCCATATGCTGAAAGGGGTGCACATTAAAGCTTCACCAGCAGATGCAACGTGGATTCGATATGATATTATTCGTTCGTTCGATCGCCCACTCATGAATATCGAAAGCATAAATAAGGTTGACCTAAATATTACTACCGAACTTGATTGGCAGCTGTTTCAGTTGCAAAGAAAGTATCTTGACTATCAAGTAAATGTTGGTAATAGGATTATAGAAGTGCTACAAAGTGGCGATGCAGAGGCTGCTACGAAGGCGCAATCTTATTCTGCTCCGAAGAAATTGTTTCAAGATATTATCGACAAATTGTTTGAAGAAACAGGCAAAAAGATTGTTCGTACGGAAAACGAAATACGCTTTTCGCAAATTGGTTGTACGTTATTTCCTTACCAACTATCTAGTGGCGAAAAGCAAATACTGGCCATCTTGCTCACTGTTTTAGTGCAAGACGGAAAACCTTATGTTTTATTTATGGATGAGCCAGAGGTGAGTTTGCATGTTGATTGGCAGAAGAAGCTGATAGCATTGATAATGAGTTTGAATCCGAATGTCCAAATTATACTTAGCACTCACAGTCCAGCGGTTATTATGGATGGTTGGATTGATAAGGTAACGGAGGTAGACGAGATTACAATCGGATAGGCAGAGGGAGAACGAAGTGATGGGAAAACGGCTTAAAGACAACTTGTCGTCAGCTTACCTTGATGCTGCAAACCGCTTAAAAGGGCGCAATGCGAGAAAGCGAATAGTGGCATATGTAGAGTCGTACGACGATATTTTCTTTTGGCGCACAGTGCTTAGCGGCTTTGAAAATGAGCATCGTTATTTTGAGGTTATGCTTCCCTCGCGCCACACATTAACGAAAGGAAAACGCTCTGTACTGATGAATCTGCTCTCGGAAAACGTTGGTGAAAGTATGATTGCTTGTGTAGATGCCGACTACGACTATCTATTACAAGGTGTAACGGAATTGTCGCGCACTGTAAATCATAGTCCTTATGTCTTTCACACTTATGCTTACGCTATCGAAAACCTACAGTGTTATGCTGGTAGTCTGCACGATGTGAGTGTTGCTGTAACGCTAAATGACCACAAAATCTTCGATTTCGAAGAATATCTACGCCTTTATAGCGAGGCTATTTTTCCTTTGTTTGTATGGAATATATGGTTTTATAGGAAGGGAATTTATGGTAAATTTACTATTACCGACTTCAATCGTGTCATAGAAATGGGGAATTTCACTTTTCAAACAGCTTATCAGAACATTGAGAAGTTGCACAGAAAGGTTACAAGAAAGGTACGACAGCTACAACAGGAATATCCCGATGCGAAGGAATCTTACTTAGCTGTGAAAAAGGATGTAAAGCAATTAGGAGTTACTCCCGCCACTACTTATCTGTATATACAAGGACATCACTTGTTCGACAATGTCATTGTGCCCGTCCTGAAGAAGGTTTGTGATAAGCTTGTACGCGACCGTGAACAGGAAATATACCACAATGCACAGCATATTGTGCAGCAACGCAACGAACTTTCGAGCTACAATCATAGCGTTGAGGGCATTATTCCGATGCTTCGACGTAATGTAGCTTATACCAATTGTGAACCTTATTTACGTTTAAAAGCCGACTTAAAGGGGTTCTTAGATGGGAACAACGAGGAGTAAACGGCTTCTTTCTGTTTTCAAATTTATATAACTTTTCATTAGAAAATAGCTATAAGCAGTCTACTGTTTTCGTCAGTTCAATTAACTTGCTAAGAGATTTTCAGATGAATAAGACGTCATATTCTTTTAGCATTGCTACGTAGTTGAAACTGAGAATGTATGGTATACCCCTTTTATAAATGTCTTTTTTGCTAATTTTCCTTCCAAAAAGAGGGCGTGAAGAGCACTAAAACAGAGAATAATTCAAGTCGTCCAACAAGCATTAAGAACGAGCTAATCCACTTGGCGAAGTCGGGTAATTCGTTCCATGACATGGTTGGACCAATCTCTAAACCTAACGTTGGACCAACGTTGCCAAGACAACTGAGTGTAATTGTCATAGAATTGGTTGAGTCGATGCCTGCTGCAATCATCGTGAAAGCACAAATAACGGCAAGAAAAAGGTACAAACCAATAAACCCTAACAGAGTTACACGCTTAGACATTTGAACGTTATAGCCGTCTATCTTCATCGGAAGAACAGCATTAGGGTGTAGTATTTGGCGGAATTCGTTCTTTACAACCTTTAGCAACATAACGCCACGTATGCTCTTGATACCACCACTTGTAGAACCAGAAGAACCTCCGAAGAACATACATGCCGCAAGAACAACCCAGGTAACATGAGGCCATTTAGCTGCATCATCGCTGAAAAGGCCTGTCGTAGTAATAAAAGATACCACCTGGAAGATAGAACTACGGAAAGCATGCTCTACATCGTAGTTAAGTCGGAAGATAAGTTCTATCATGATAAAGAGACTGAAACCCGCAATCATAATAGAATAAAACTTGAACTCGCTGTTCTTAATTAGATGCTTAAACTTAAGGCCTACCACCGAAGCATAGAGCAAAGTGAAGTTTATACCCGATAGAAAACAGAAGATGATACAGACATATTCTTCGGCTGGAGAGTGGAAAGTAGCAATCGAACCGCTTTCCGTGCTAAAGCCACCGGTAGCTGTGCTTGTCATAGCATAGTTGAAAGCATCAAACCAACTCATGCCGCATACCTTGTAACTAACAACGCATGCCGCTGTAAGAACAAAGTAAACTACCCATATCCATTTAGCTCCTGTGCTGATCCGAGGGTGCAGTTTACTTTTAATAGGGCCAGTAGACTCTGCTGCAAACACCTTAAGCGAACCGCCAACAAGAGACGGAAGAATCGCAATAGTGAAGAAAACGATACCCAAACCGCCAATCCATTGAGTTAGCGAACGCCAGAATAACAAGCCTTTTGGGAAATGTTCTGGGAAGTCAACAATGGTAGCACCAGTAGTTGTAAAACCCGACATTGTTTCGAAAAAGGCATTGGTGAAATTTGTGATATATCCACTAATGAGGAACGGCAAGGTTCCGAAAAGTGAGAAAATGACCCATGTTATTGCCACAACAAAGTAGGCATCTCTGCGGTTAATGGTGTTGTTAGAGTGTCTTCCCAATAGTCGGAAGGCTCCACCAGCTACCGAGGTGATGATTATAGTCCATATGAATGCCGTTACATCGTTATCATGATACCAAAGCGAAACACATAGGCAAAGCGACATCAGTAAGGCTTCTATTCCTAAAAGCGCACCTATAATTTTTGATATAGTCTTTAGATTGAGCATTGCTAACCTCTCTTACTATTTTTAATTGAACAGTTGTTCCACCTTCTTCATATTGGTATTGTAGCAGAAAACGACAACAATATCGCCCGCTTCAATCTGTGTATTACCCGAAACAAGCATACCTTCGTCGCGACGAACTAGTCCACCGATTGTCATTCCGCTTGGTAAGTGCATGTCTTTAATAGGCTTTTGTGTTATCTTCGAGCCTTGAACTGGAATGAATTCAGCAACGTCGGCATCGACAGACATAAGGAAACGCACATTATCAACATTGGCATCGAGTAGCATTTGGTAGATATAGCCTGCCGCAATCGCCTTTTTGTTAATGATAGTACCAATATCTAAGTTGGCAGCCATGTCTATATAGTCGAAGTTTTCTACTGCAGCAATTGTCTTTTTCACGCCCAAGCTCTTTACAGCCAAGCATGCAAGAATGTTAGTTTCGGCATTTGGCGTAACTGCAACAAAGGCTTGCGTGTGTCGGATACCTTCTTCTATGAGCAAGTCGGTATCACGTCCATCGCCATTAATGACAAGTTTCGATTCGTCAATAATATCGTTTAGATATTCGCAGCGGTCGATACTTCTTTCTATGACTTTGACATTCATGTATTCAGGCATAATCTTTACGGCACGAACAGCAGTGCGTCCACCACCCATAATCATTACATTTTTCACATCAACATAATGTTCTTTGCCTGTGAGTTTACGTATATAAGGAATGTATTCCTTAGTTGTCATGAAGTAAACGAGGTCTTCTTGTTGCAAAGTTTCGTTACCATTAGGAATGATTGTCTCTGTTCTGCGCTTGATAGCAACGATATGGTAAGGGTCGTTAGGCCCGCTTATTTCTCTAAGAGGCTTGTCTAATATTTCACAAGTCTTGTGCAGCTTTATGCCAAGCATGACTAATGCGCCGCCATGAACGTCCCAGCGCTGGCGAACCCATGACATTTTCAATCCGCTTATGATATCTTTTGCGGCCAATAGTTCGGGATAGATAAGGCTATCGATACCCAATTGCTTAAACAGCTCTTGGTTTTTCGGCTCCATATATTCAGGATTATCAATCTTGGCAACAGTTTTCTTGGCACCAAGGTTATGCGCCATGGTGCAAGCCGTAATATTAGTAGTCTCCATTGGGTCTACTGCTACAAAAAGGTCGGCATGCTTTACGTCAGCTTCTTGTAGCACTTTAATACTTGTTGCCTTTCCTTGCAACGTGAGAAGGTCGTAGTCTTGTCCTATCTTATTAAGATTCTCTTCATGCTCGTCAATAAGTATGATGTCATAATTGTGGCGAGAAAGGAATTGTGCTAAATAGGTTCCGATGTCGAATGCCCCTGCTATAATAATCTTCATACTTCTGTTTTGTAAGTTGTAACTAACAAGCTTTTCTCTATCTCTTGCTTAATATTGTTTTTGTCAATTCCGCATAATTGTCGGAGTTCCTGCACTGTTCCCTGTTCAATAAACTGGTCTGGGAGTCCCAATCTCTGTACGTGTATGCAATGGTTGTGTTCGTTTAGCCATTCCATAACGGCCGTTCCAAGTCCTCCATTCCTTATTCCGTCTTCCACTGTGATAACTTCTGAGAAGTTATTTCCCACCTCTTGAAGTATGTTTTCATCTATTGGCTTTAGGAAACGCATATCGTAGTGAGCAATGCGACCTACACATTTATTCTCTTGTTCCAGTTCTTCGATAGCCTTCAACACATCGTGTCCAATTGGACCAATGGTAAGAACGGCCACACTTTTCGCTTTTTTTTCTGGGTCGGAACCCAGTGTTTTATCGTAAAGCTTACGTCCTGTGCCTACTTCTACTTCCTTCATAGAGCATTGCCAGTCTACCAATACACCGCCTCCACGAGGGTATCTGATTACGAAGAAACCTTTTTCGGGCAGTTGAGCAGTATACATAAGGTGGCGTAATTCGTGTTCGTCCATCGGTGAAGCGATGGTAATGTTAGGGATTGGGCGTAGAAAAGCCATGTCGAATGCGCATGATGAGTTGCACCATCTTCGCCAACAAGACCTGCACGGTCCAAACATAGGACGACAGGGAGGTTCAGAATGGCAGTATCGTGAATGATATTGTCGTATGCGCGTTGCGAGAATGCACTATAAATGTTGCAGAATGCTGTAGTCCGTCCTTTGCCATACCAGCAGAGAAGGTCATAGCGTGTCCCTCGGCAATTCCTACGTCGAAGGTACGGTCGCCCATTTCCTTCATCATAATATTCATTGAGCAGCCTGTTGGCATAGCGGGAGTAACGCCAACAATGCGTGAATTGCTTTTAGCAAGCTCTAAAAGGGTGTGTCCGAATACGTCTTGGAACTTCGGTGGCTTATAACTTTCGTCCTGTATAAGGCGCTTTCCTGTTTCAGGATCGAATTTACCAGGTGCGTGCCATACTGTTGCGCTCTTCTCAGCAGGTTCGTATCCCTTGCCTTTTACGGTGTGTAGATGCAGCAGTTTCGGACCTTTCATGTTCTTAAGCTGGTTTAATAGCCTCACCACTTCTTTTACATCGTTTCCATCGAATGGCCCGAAGTAGCGTATATTCATACCCTCAAAGAGGTTCTGCTGTTGGGAAAGAGCCGACTTTATGGCATTGTTCAGACGAATAATGCCCTTTCGGCGCTCATCGGTCAATATACCTTTAGCGTGCAACCATTGCGAAGCCTTGAAACGAATGCGGTTGTAAGTCTCGTTTGTATCAAGGTTTAGCAGGTATTGTTGCATGCCTCCAACAGCTCTATCTATCGACATGTCGTTGTCGTTCAAGATGATAAGCAAGTCGTTTGGTTGGCTAGAAGCATTGTTTAAGCCCTCGAAAGCCAAGCCACCGCTCATTGCTCCGTCGCCAATAATGGCTACAACGTGACGTTCTGGGTGCTGGGTCATCTTGGCAGCTACTGCCATTCCCAATGCTGCTGAAATAGAATTAGAAGCATGACCACAAGTAAATGTATCATATTCGCTTTCCTTTGGCGAAGGGAAAGGCATGAGTCCGTCTTTCTTTCTATTCTTGCAAAAGCACTCACGGCGATGAGTTAGTATCTTGTGTCCGTATGCTTGATGGCCTACATCCCATACAATTCTGTCTTCAGGAGTATTGAATACATAATGGCAAGCTACTGTAATTTCGGTTGCGCCAAGGCTTGATGCGAGGTGTCCGGGGTTTACGGCCACTTCTTGAATGATATCTTTACGCAGTTCTTCGCATAAAATAGGTAGCTCGTCAATGCTCAATTTTCTTAAATCGGCAGGCGAATTGATTTTGCTTAAAAGCTTAAAGTTGTTATCGTTCGACATTAATTATAATGTGATAATGGGTGCAAAGGTACGCCAAATAGCTTGAACGGCAAAATAAAAATAGGCGAATTTCAGATTATAAGTAGGTGTTGTAAATTCGCTTCATGTTTGTTCTCTTTTTGAATGCTACTTTGTTTTGTTTCTATCTTGGTTATGATGGAAAGGTGAGAGGTTTTCTTTGGTTTTGTTAAAATAATTCATGTAAAAAACAATGCTTATGTTATGGTTTTGCAAAAGAGCCTGTTTTGCGTTGTAAAAGAGCCTGTTTTGCACGATAAAACAGACGCTTTTGTCGTGTAAAACAGGCACTATTGCAATACGTTGGTAGTCAGATGGTTGTGCGAAGTTACTTTTTTTGACGTTTAATATCGTCTTTACGCTCTAGTTTTCAACTATCAAAAGAAAAATGTAAGAAGGATAGAGTAGGAGAGAAAAAGTGTTTTCACTTGGCAAAATCAGGTAAAAGGAGATATATCTTAAACGCGCTAACGATTTGATAGAGCTGTCATGGCATTTGAAAAATAAGACTAAGGAAAGATGGTTGAAAAGAAGAAAGAGAGCTTATCATTGCTGATTTGCTCTCTTTTAGATTATGAATAACCAATCGTACTATTCTAATTGTTTGCTTTAATTGCGTTTTAGCTTGAACAGTAATGCAGAGTTGTTGCTTCTAGCTGTAATAAGATGGTCGTCAAGATACATGCTTGCAAATTGAATTATCTGCATTGACAATTCGTCTTTTCCTGTTACTCGCGCAAATGAACTTCTATTATTGATAAAGAAACCAGTCTTAAATACTTGGTTCTTGCCATTATACATGATATTAAGAGAAAGAACAGTTGGGTTTATTAATATTGATATTGGGTTGTTTTTCACAAATCCAATGTAACACTTTAGCTCGGTTGTACCTAAATCATCAATCGCTTTCTTCAAGTCTTTATTTTCTAATTGACCTGTTAAAACCTTTGTTGGAAGGTTCTTTATGATGAGTGTTGAGTCGGTGTTGATAGCCACAGAGACGGGTAGACTATCTGTTTCATATCCAATAGTGTTTTCTTTAATTTTGTTGTAGAACACTAATCCAGTGTAATTACCCTTTACTGTTTCGTATGCAGCCTTTTTTTCTGTTGGTGTAAGACCTTGGTTGTCTTCTTTATTGGTCAGGTCGCACGATGTAATACTTAGCAATGCTATACTGCAAAACGCAGCTAACATCATTTTGTTTAATTTCTTATTCATAGTTATTTGTTTTTAATCATCTCTGTATATTAAAATCGAAAAATAGAGAAAACATTGCTTTTGTTGTGTGAAAAAAATAAAAAAAGAATGTTTTTCTATCTTATTCTGTAAAAAGTGGCATCTTTTTCAACATCTTTTCGAATTACAACTGAGTGTGTATACGGTTCCTTAAGTACTATAAAACAAAACAGCAGATGTGCTTTTTGATATGGGCGCATCTGCTATTATCTTTTTTGTTAAAGGTTTGTTTTACTTTCTTTTTCCAAGGAAACGGAGCATCTTGAGGAATAGGTTGATGAAGTCTAAGTATAGAGTCAACGATCCCAGTAATGCAATCTTTTGAATATTCTCGTCCAAATTGGTTGCTTCCATAGCCAATCTCTTAATCTTTTGCGCATCCCACGCAGTCAGACCAGTGAAGATAAAGACGCCAAAACCGCTTATAATTAAATCCAATTTGGAACTTTTGAAGAACATATTAACCAACCCTGCAATGATTAAACCAATGAGAGCCATGAATAAAATACCTCCCATTTTAGTTAAATCTTTCTTGGTAGTAGAGCCAATGATTGCCATCGTGGCAAATGTTCCTGCTGTAATAAAGAAGGTTTGGGCGATAGAAGCTTCAGTGTAAATAATAAAAACCCAGCCTAATGTGAGTCCATTCACAAGGGCGAAGAGAATAAACCACATTGTAGCACTTGTCAGGGAGAGCTTTTCTATTCCCAAAGAGAGGTAAAATACAATACCAAGTTCTGCAATAAGGAGCCCCCAAAATGTATATGTGTTGCCGTATAGAAGTAACATTAGGCGTTCTGATGTGCTGATACCATATGCTACAACACCTGTTATGGTCAAAGCTAATGCCATCCATGTATAAACTTTACGCATCAAGATGGGCCATATACGAGAGCTTTCTAACTTACTGAAGCGGTCATCCTTTGTTCCTAAAAAGTTGTCAAAATCCATAAATCTTTTTCTTGTTATATGTTGTTATTATATTTTCATTGTAAAGAATATGCCATATAGACTGGCAAAACAATTTGAAATAATATGCAAATATACTTCAAAACTATGAGAATTGCGAAGAAACTATATCTTTTTTATGTTTCTTTTGTTTTTTGATAAAGAGGAATTTGTGGGTTGTTTTATGCATTTTATTATAGCTTTCAATATGTGTTTGTTGATCATTGAGAGTGGACTCCTACTCTTTTTCTAGTGCTTTCATATAAATTTTAATAGGTTTCTTTCAGTTGTTAAGAGTTTTTTATATCCTGTTTAAGGTGTTTATATGTTGAGGTATATAAGCTGCAAGAAGAATTTACTTATTTTATTTTCTGTCTATTGTATATATATTATAAGGTGTAAGTCTTTTTTACTCTTGATGAGAGTCAATCTCGCTC
>NZ_BAKF01000003.1 GCF_000614025.1 Prevotella aurantiaca JCM 15754 | reverse complement strand
AAATTTTAAAATTATAATAATAAATTTGATAGAATATCATTACAATTTTCTAAGTAGTAATTATCTTCTTTTTAAAAAACTTTATATGTCTCTTTTTAAAGTTGGGAATATTTCCCAGACAATAAAAAAGGCAGAGTTCTTTAAAATTAATTTTAAGAATCTGCCTTAAATATTTTACAGGGAATCAACTTGTCAGTGTAGTTAAAATTTCCTGAAATGCAATGTTACCTTATCACTAACAAGAGCCATTGTATATTCCGACTGATGAATAATGAATGTTGTAGATAAATCATCAATACCATAGAATTTTAAAAGCGAAGGATTTGTAAGTAGTTCGTCGCCGTTTTCACGATCGTAACGATAAGGTTCCTTCAATTCTAAAATATTATTTGTTTTATTAAAATGATACAGAATCCAACTATTTGCACCTGTTTTATCTTCCAACAATAACAAATTACCTTGGAAAGACCAATATACTTTCTTGTCTTTCAATTCTACACTCGCTGCTCCTTTATCAATATAAACACAATGCCACATACCTGACAATTTACCAGGAGTAGTGCTATCATTCTCAAGTGTACAAGCTGAAAGAAAGAACAAAGCCACTAAAGAGAACAACATTATTTGTATTTTTCTCATATTCATATCTTTATAAATTAAATAAACCCGTTTTGGTTATAGTGAACTGTAAACCATAATTGATACCACCAAGAATAGAACCAATATCCATTCCATAAGCTGCCTTTACATCTATTCCATTCAACCACCGGTGTCTAATACTATGTAATTTATAAGCAGCCTCTGCTAATATACTTACATTATGCCTTTCTTTAATATATGGTTCAATATAAGTTCCTAAACCTTCCTGCCATGAAGCAAGAAAACGCCAATTAAAAAACTCATTTGGCTCTCCAGATAATCCAAGATGATAAGCCATAAATCTGTTATTTTGGAACTCAATTTTTCCATTCTTATTGTAAATGGGCGAACGATATAGAGGATTTCCCATTCCTTGTCCCCAGTGCTGATAACCAGTATAAATATAATGGTTGTAATAATTATCTTGACCTCCGATATGATCGGCAATGGTTTTAGTATGGTCATGATAGATTGGACCACTCTGATATTTTGAATAAATATATTCTAATACCACCGCATTCAACCAACTACCAGTTCGACGACGATATTCAAAACCTACCATCCAATCTTTCAAACTATAAGTAAGATACTTTCGCTTTTTCTTTTGCATCCATTCTTCGCCAGTACCATAACCATCGTAATCTAAGAAAAACATTCCCGAATGATCTTCAAAATATTTATCAACATAAAGGGCATAGCTATGCATTTCACCTTCGTATTTTAAACGAGCAACCCAAGAACCTAATTGATTTCCTTCAGCATTCTGGTAGGTTGTTTCGCCAATATCTGCCCCACCTGGCATAAAAGCTTTCCAAAAAGCCTTCAAACCTGTATCTCCTTTCAGAGTTTCCATTCCTCCAGACGGTGTTGGACGATAAGCAGTGCCACCAAACATAGATACCATTTCCAAACCTAACTCTAACGACCATGGACAAAACACCTCTTCATTTCCAAGTTTTAAGTAACCTGCTTTAGAATGATATAATACATTATCGGCATACTTATTTTGCTTTTTTGTAAAATCATGCTGCCAATTATCATCAGTCATCTTTCCGTATGCAATATGTCCTTTTAAGTGTAACCAACCATTTGCAAAAGGTAATGTCCAATAATCCGCCAACGCAAGACGAACTTGTGGAACAGGCCGTGCATTAATACCTAAAGTTTGTGAGCCTGAACTTAAACTATTATTTTTTAACTCCATTGGTTGCTCTTTTGTACCTATAGTAAGAGTACCATGATGCAAACGGCCTTCAATAAAAGCTTGCTGTACAATAAAAGGACTTGTATAATTTACGGGCACTGCTACATCTACTCCATAACCAATTCCCCATTTACGTCCTTCATCTACAGATAACGGACGGATAACAGCAGTTCGAATATATCCATTTGAATTCTCAAGCGAACTGAGTCCATACTTATTTGCATTTAGCCATAAAGGTGTTTTGGTGTTAGAGAAACTACCTTGCATTTCTACCTTATATTCAATACTCTTAAAAGCTCTTGCTTTTATTGTATCTTTTATTACTGGCGGCACATATTGAGAAAAAGAAGTCGTACACGCCAATACACCAAAAAAGATTGATAGTATCCGTTTCATTTCCATAGACAGGTTCTAATAATTAGTTCTGATTTGTTGAAGTCATTCTTGGCATACAAAGTATCAACAAACAAAATAGCATAGAAAAATACCATTAAGTAAATTGACAATTTGCTGCAATAAGACAACAAAACAAATTGAAACGTAACCCATTATTTATAAGTTTAAGTTTTGGTGGTAATTATTAAAACCCACCTATTATATTATATATAGGTGCAAATTTACATAAAAAAAATAGTTCCAACAAGAACTTCACGAAGAGAATATAAAACATATAGGCTGTTGATTTAGTAAAAATACCTTTCAAAAACTATTTTCAATTGTTTTCAATACTAAAAACCTATTAAAAACATTTTTATAAAATTCTTTCATTTAAGATAAGATGTCTGTATAAAAATGAGAAAGTTTGTATAGTTCCTTCAGGTCTACTTGCATAGAGAACGGAAATCACTCGACCATTAACCGAAGTACTTTATAAATATGACAAAATTATTTTCGAATTATAGTAGAAAAAATAGCTTTCAGGGAGATATTCATTAGATTTTTACTATCTTTGCAAGTTGTAAGTTAGTAAACTTCCAAAGAACAATAATATAAAAGACATAATCGTGACTGAGACAAAGTACATTTTCGTAACAGGCGGTGTAGTTTCTTCACTTGGAAAAGGAATTATTTCGTCGTCTATTGGAAAACTTCTTCAAGCAAGAGGTTACAATATTACTATCCAAAAGTTCGACCCATATATTAACATTGACCCGGGAACATTAAATCCTTATGAACATGGGGAATGTTATGTTACAGTTGATGGAATGGAAACCGACCTTGATTTGGGCCACTATGAAAGATTTACAGGCATTCAGACTACGAAAGCCAATTCCATGACCACAGGACGCATCTACAAAAGCGTTATTGATAAAGAAAGACGTGGAGATTATCTTGGTAAAACTATTCAAGTAGTACCTCATATTACAGACGAAATAAAACGTAATATCAAGCAGTTAGGTCAAAAACACCATTACGATTTTGTGATTACTGAAATTGGCGGTACGATTGGTGATATTGAATCTGCGCCTTTCCTTGAAGCAATTCGCCAAATGAAATGGGAATTGGGTAAGCGTGCCATAAATTTACACCTTACCTACGTACCTTATCTTAGTGCAGCTGGAGAAGTAAAGACTAAACCAACACAGCATAGTGTAAAAGAATTGCAAAGTGTAGGTATACAGCCAGACATTTTGGTATTACGCACAGATAAACATCTTGATAACGATATTCGTAAGAAAGTAGCTGCTTTTTGCAATGTAGATTTAGATTGTGTTGTACAAAGCGAAAATATGCCGAGCATTTACGAAGTCCCTGTTAATATGCAGGCACAAGGTCTTGATGCTGCTATTTTACGAAAATGTGGCGAAGAAGTAAAACCAGCACCAGCATTAGGCCCTTGGAAAAAATTCCTTGATAAATTACGCAAGGCAACGAAAGAAGTTCATATTGGATTGGTAGGAAAATATGATTTACAAGATGCTTATAAGAGTATACGTGAAGGATTGTTGCAAGCGGGAACATACAACGATCACAAAACAATCCTTCATTTTGTAAATTCAGAACATCTTACTGATGCTAATGTAGGTGAAGAACTGAAAGATCTTGATGGTATTGTTATTTGTCCTGGTTTTGGCCAACGTGGTATTGAAGGTAAATTGGTTGCCATCAAATATACACGAACCAATAATATTCCAACCTTCGGTATTTGTTTAGGTATGCAAATGATGGTAATAGAATTTGCTCGTAATGTATTGGGATACAGTGATGCAAATTCACGCGAAATGGACGAAAAGACTGACCACAATGTTATTGACATTATGGAGGAACAAAAGAATATCACCAATATGGGTGGTACTATGCGTCTTGGTGCTTACGAATGTTTAATACGACAAAATTCACATACATTCAATATCTACAAACAAGAACATATACAAGAGCGCCATCGTCACAGATATGAATTTAATAATAATTATGAAAAAGAGTTTGAAAAAAATGGTATGCAGTGTGTTGGACACAACCCAGAAAGTGATCTTGTAGAGATTGTTGAAATACCATCATTAAAGTGGTTTATTGGAACTCAATTTCATCCAGAGTACCAATCTACTGTACTAAATCCACACCCACTTTTCCTCGATTTCATTAAGACTGCAATAGAAAATAAGAAAAAATAAGAAATGGATAAAAACACTATCACTGGGTTTGTACTCATAATCCTAGTTCTCTTTGGTTTTGCATGGTGGCAACAACCTTCTAAAGAAGAAATTGCTAAACAACGTACTGAGTTTGTAAAAGACTCTATTGCTAATGCCCAAAAGATAGCAGAACAAAAGAAAGCAGCTGCCAAAGCTGCAAACAAAGCAAACGAAGCATATACTGATACTACAGCTTTATTCTACGCGGCATCAAAAGGTTCTGCAAAAGATATTGTATTAAAAAATAGTAAGATTGAACTTACATTTAATACAAAAGGTGGTGTCGTTAAAAAGGCTATTATAAAAGGTTATGAAGGTCATGATGTCGCAAATAAAGATCGCAGTACAGGTAAGGACTATGTCACACTTTTTAGTGGTAACGACCAGAATTTAAACTTTGTTTTAGCTGCGAAAAATCAAAATATCCAAACACAAGATCTTTACTTCACACCTTCTAATCTGACTGACTCAACACTTACTATGACAGCTGATGCTGGTAATGGCAAAACACTTGTATTGGATTATAAACTAACCAATACATATATGTTGCGTCTAAGTCTAAGAACGACAGGTATGAACGGATTATTTAGTCCTGGAAAAAATCAGCTTCTTGTTGATTGGCAAGATAAATGCAGACAACAAGAATTTGGTCATTCTTTTGAAAATCGTTATGCAACAATCACTTACAAGAAATCTGAAGGTGGAACAAAACATCTAAGTGAATCACAAGAGGCTGACGAAAAGACTGAAGAAAATCTTGATTGGGTTGCATTCAAGAACCAATTCTTTTCTGCTGTCTTAATTTCTAAAGATGGTTTTGCAATTGGTTCAGAACTAAAAAGTACACCATTAGCAAAAGAAACACACTACCTGAAACTATATCAAGCAAGTCTAAACACTTCTCTTGACCCTACTGGTGCTAAAGCTTCTGATTTTGAATTCTACTTTGGCCCTAACGATTTCCGTTTATTACAGGACATTGAAAATGTAAGTAATTTCGGAAAAGATCTTGAAATGCAAAGACTTGTAGATTTAGGATGGCCTTTATTCCGTATAATTAATCGTTGGTTTACAATCTATGTATTCGATTGGTTGAGCAAATTCTTCCCAATGGGTGTGGTTCTTATCCTCATAACATTGCTCTTGAAATTTATAACTTATCCTATGGTAAAGAAAAGTTATATGAGCTCTGCCAAGATGCGTGTTTTAAAACCAAAACTTGAAGAAGCTACAAAACAATATAATAAACCTGAGGATCAAATGCAAAAACAGCAGGCAATGATGCAGATGTACTCAGAATATGGAGTGAGTCCGCTTTCAGGTTGTTTACCAATGCTCATACAAGCCCCTATTTGGATTGCAATGTTCAACTTCATTCCAAATGCTATACAGCTACGTGGTCAAAGTTTCTTGTGGATGGATGACCTCAGTACATATGATCCAATTATTTCATGGAATAGCAATCTATGGTTAATTGGCGATCACCTTTCATTAACTTGTATCCTTTTCTGTTCTGCTAATATTCTGTATTCTTG
This sequence comes from Prevotella aurantiaca JCM 15754, assembly GCF_000614025.1. Classification (GTDB taxonomy): domain Bacteria; phylum Bacteroidota; class Bacteroidia; order Bacteroidales; family Bacteroidaceae; genus Prevotella; species Prevotella aurantiaca. The sequence continues at coordinate 135,216 of NZ_BAKF01000003.1, read as the reverse complement.
GTTTACAATGCAACAACAGAAAGATCAAATGGTTGGACAACAAGCTGACCAAATGAAAATAATGCAATATATGATGTTCTTTATGCCTGTTGCTTTCTTCTTTATGTTCAATGACTATTCATCTGGCTTGAACTTTTATTATTTCGTTTCATTGTTCTTCTCTGCTGCTATTATGTGGGCATTACGTAAGACTACAAACGAAGAGAAATTGCTCGCAATATTAGAAGCTCGACGTGAAGAAAATAAGAAAAACCCAAAGAAAAAGAGTGGATTAGCAGCACGTATGCAAGCTATTCAAGAAATGCAACAAAAACAGCAGGCTGAATTAGAACGCAGAAAACAGAACCTAAATAAAAATAAATAACTAAAATTATGAACAAAAATGTTTCAATTGCTATTGCAACTGCTCTCGTTATGAATAGTGGAATTGCAAATGCCCAAGAAGCAGTAAACATCGGAAAACACAACATAACACTTAGCAAAGATGTTATGACTCCGGAAACGCTGTGGGCTATGGGAAGAATCGGAAGTGCACAAGCATCTCCCGATGGTAGCAAGATTGTTTACCAAGTAGGCTACTACAGTGTAAAAGAAAACAAAGGACACCAAGTAATCTATGTAATGAATGCGGATGGAAAGAATGCACGCCAGCTTACAACATCAGCAAAAAGTGAAAGTAGTCCAGCATGGTTAGACAATAATACGATTGCTTTCCTTTTTGAAGGACAAGTTTGGGCGATGAATGCAGACGGAACTAATCGCAAAAAACTATCGTCTTCAGACATCGAAATAGAAGGTTTCCGTTTCTCGCCAAATGGCAAGAAGGTTATTCTTATCAAGAGTTTGCCTTACCATGGAACTATTAAGAAAAACCCTTCTGACCTTCCAAAGGCTTCTGGTCGTCTTATCACAGATATGAATTATCGTCACTGGGATCATTATGTTGAAACAATAGCACACCCATTCGTTGCAGATGTTACAGCTGATGGTATTAGCAAAAACGATATAGACATTATTGAAGGTGAACCATTCGAAAGCCCACTTGCACCATTCGGTGGTATTGAACAGTTTGATTGGAGTATTGACTCTAAGCAAGTTGCTTACACCTGTAGAAAAAAAGAAGGTGTAAAATATGCAGTTTCAACAGATTCTGACATATTCCTTTATAATTTAGAAACTAAAAAAACTACAAATTTGTGTAAACCTGCAGACTATGTAGAGCCTGAGATTAATATGACAAAGTCACTTCGCAACCAGAAAGTAAATCACCAAGATGGTGATTTCAATGTTGGTTACGATACCAATCCAAAGTTTTCTCCTGATGGAAAGTACATTGCATGGCAAAGCATGAAGCACGATGGATATGAAAGTGATCGCAATCGTCTTTGTATATATGACTTTAGTACAGGCAAAAAAACTTACGTTACTGAGAAATTCGATTCTAACGTAGATGATTATGTTTGGGCACCAAACTCTAAAGATCTTTACTTCATTGGTTGTTGGCATGCTACTGTTAATGCGTATCAAACTAATTTAAAAGGTGAAGTAAAGCAATTAACTGATGGACAGCATAACTATACCTCAATTTCACTTTTAGGTAATAATGGTAAAAAGTTATTAGGGTTGCGTCAAAGTATGAAGAGCGCAACTGAAATATTTGCTATTACACCAACTAAGAAAGAAAAGCAAAGCGAGCAAACACAATTGAGTTTTGAAAATAAACACATCTATGATCAACTTTCGATTGGCGATGTAAAACCTCGCTGGGTAAAGACTACAGATGGTAAAGATATGCAGGTATGGATTATCACTCCTCCTCATTTCGATCCAAATAAGAAGTATCCTACCCTTCTCTTCTGTGAAGGTGGTCCACAAAGTCCTGTTTCACAATTCTGGAGCTATCGTTGGAATTTCCAGATTATGGCAGCTAATGACTATGTTATTATTGCGCCAAACCGTAGAGGTCTTCCTGGATATGGAAGCAAATGGAATGAAGAAATCAGTACCGATTGGACTGGTCAATGCATGAATGACTATTTATCTGCTATTGATGATGCAGCAAACAATCTTCCATTTGTAGATAAAGAGAGATTAGGTGCCGTAGGTGCTTCATTTGGAGGATTCTCTGTTTACTATTTGGCAGGACACCACAATAAACGCTTTAAGGCATTTATTTCTCACGATGGTGCTTTCAACCTTGAAAGTATGTATACTGATACAGAAGAAGCTTGGTTCAGTAACTGGGAATATGATGACGCATATTGGAACAAAGATCGTTCTGCTGCAGCTGAACGTACATATAAAAATAGTCCACACCTTGATGTAGATAAATGGGACACCCCAATTCTCTGTATCCATGGTGAAATGGACTACCGCATCAATGCAACACAAGGTATGGGAGCATTCAATGCTGCTCGCTTACGTGGTATTCCTGCAGAGTTATTGCTCTTCCCTGATGAAAATCACTGGGTATTGAAACCACAGAATGGTGTTCTTTGGCAACGTACATTCTTTAACTGGCTTGATCGTTGGTTAAAGAAGTAAAAAATTAGATGAAATTTAATAAATAACAATTATATCTATTATGACAGAACAAATTAATAAAACACTTAGAGACTCTGCTGCCGCACGTTGGACAGCCCTTTTACTTTTGTCTCTTGCAATGTTTTGTTCTTACATCTTTGTGGATATCTTGTCTCCTATCAAAGACTTGATGCTTTCACAGAGAGGTTGGGACTCAACTGCATTCGGAACAATGCAAAGTTCTGAAACATTCTTGAATGTATTTGTATTCTTCCTCATCTTTGCTGGTATCATTCTTGACAAGATGGGTGTTCGTTTTACTGCTCTCCTTTCAGGAGCAGTAATGCTTACAGGTGCTTTAATCAAGTATTATGCCATTAGCGAAAGCTTTATGGGCAGTGGACTTGAAACATGGTTTACCGAAAACTTAAATCACGTTCCTTTGTTTGAACAGTTGGGTGTTTCTCCTTTCTATGAAGGAATGCCTGCTTCTGCAAAGCTTGCAGCCATAGGTTTCATGCTCTTTGGTTGTGGAACTGAAATGGCAGGTATCATGGTTTCTCGTGGTATTGTAAAATGGTTTAAGGGTAAGGAAATGGCTCTTGCTATGGGATCAGAAATGGCTTTTGCACGTTTAGGAGTTGCTACCTGTATGATATTCTCACCTTTCTTTGCTAAGTTAGGCGGTAACATTGATGTTTCTCGTTCAGTAGCATTTGGTGTTGTTCTTATCTGTATTGCTGTTATTATGTTCGTAGCTTACTTCTTTATGGATAAGAAGCTTGATTCTCAAACAGGTGAAGCTGAAGAACAAGATGATCCATTCAAACTTAGTGACCTTGGTCAAATCCTCAGCAGTATGGGCTTTTGGTTGGTATCTTTACTTTGTGTACTCTACTATTCTGCTATCTTCCCTTTCCAGAAGTACGCAGTAAATATGCTACAGTGTAACCTCACCTTTACTCCTGTTGACAAGGATTCTTTCTGGGCTTCTACAGAAGTTACAATTATCCAATATGGCATCATGTTGATAGTTGCTATAACTGCATTTATGTTCAACTTCATGAAGAACAAGAGTATTAAATTCACTGTGCTTAGCATATCAATCATTTCGCTTATTGGTTATTGCTATATGGGTTATATGCGTCAGTCAGCAGAATCTATCTTCGCAGTATTCCCATTGTTGGCAGTAGGTATCACACCTATTCTTGGAAGTTATGTTGACCATAAAGGTAAGGCGGCATCTATGCTCATCTTAGGTGCAATATTACTCATTAGCTGCCACCTCACATTTGCATTCATTCTCCCAGCATTCAAAGGCCATGCTATTGGTGGTGTTATTGTAGCTTACCTGACTATCCTTGTTCTAGGTGCTTCTTTCTCACTTGTTCCTGCTTCCCTATGGCCAAGTGTACCAAAGCTTGTAGACCCAAAGATTATTGGTTCAGCTTACGCACTTATTTTCTGGATTCAGAACATCGGTTTGTGGTTGTTCCCATTGCTTATTGGTAAGGTGCTTGACAACTCAAATATCGGCATTACCGACCCAACGAAGTATGATTACACTAATCCTCTTCTCATGTTAGCATGTCTTGGTGTAGCAGCCTTGATAATCGGCTTTATCCTTAAGATCGTAGATAAGAAGAAAGGTCTTGGTTTGGAATTACCAAACATTACAGAATAATAAATAAAAAGACTATCATAAATAAAAGACTGAACCTCTCTATGGGTTCAGTCTTTTATTTTTTATATTACACTTAAGCATTCCGAATCTTATGAATGAATAAAAATTCATTATTAAGGATAATGAAGATATTATAGACAAATTTATTGATTGGACTCCTTTTTGCAATTTATTGTACAGACAAGTCCGTTTAGTTGAACAGATAAAGCCATACAATTAGATTAACATGTCCAAAATAATAAGATAGCTATTGTGGCTTTATTCGTAATTTTAGGTCAGATAAAAAGGTTTTGGATAAAAGCATTATTTACAGCAGACCCGTTATTTTGAGCTTATATTGGGTATATGCATTATGTTATTATGAGGACTTATCCCCCTACTTATTAAAAATGGGAATTACCAATTATAAAAAGTAATGATAAATTTCAAAAGATATAATTACAAATTCAAAAAACGTAATTATGTTTTTATTTTTTGTAATTATAAATTTTCGATTTACTTTCGTATAGCAAATTTACGTTCCCATTGGAACTTTGAATAATTTCTCTCATTTAAGAATTTTCATTATACTCTATCTTATATTAAAATTCAAAACTACAGCTATTATAAAGTTTAAAATACTCGCTTGCAAATTAGCCCAATAGAACTTTTAAAATTCTTAAAAGAATAAACATCTTGAAGAAATTAAATACTGTAAAAAATTATAAAGTAAGTGATCCGTAAGATTTTCTACAATCATGATTAAAATAGGTTAGAGCCTAAATTCAAATAATTTATTTACTTGAATTTAGGCTCTTTTGAAGTTCATTCATTAGAAGCTATCATCAGTGATATCTTCAGCCTGTATATCTAAATCTTCTGGATTAGTTTCGAATGTAGTTCTGTAACTTTCTTCTATGAATTTATCATCATCGAACTCATCTTCGTCATTATCGTCATCATTATCTTTTGGGAAGTCTTCTTCATCGTCCATATCATCAAAGTCAGGCTTCTTAGTAACAGGAATTTCGATATCCAAATCGTCAAAATCCATATCGTCATCTGGCTTTTCAGTAATCTCCTTTACGAAGATAGCTTCTGTCCACCCCCCCTTATTTATTTCAAGGACTTCATATCCTTCTGCAACTTTCTTTTCATACAAGCCCCCACTTTTCTTTAAACGAGCAGTTGGCAGTGTAGTGGTGCTTACTTCAAATGCACTAAGAATAATATCTTGAATATTCTTTGATAAGCTTTCCCAACCACCACCGAAATTACGTTCAAGTACTTCAACTATCTTTCTTGCTGAAATACGATGTATATTGTCCTTAGTAAGGTCCGAAATACGATTGATAGGCTTTTTCTTTATCGCCCATTTCGCAACTGTGCTGTCGTCTAACTTAATTTGTCCGATTTTATAGCCGCGTTCCTCATATTTGGCAATTACTTCAGGTCTGTCTACTTTCACTTCTTCGATGGTAAAAGCACTCTTAATAACATCTAGATAATGATTTTCATTATCCTTTAAATCTGCATCACGCTCCGCTTGACTCCATAGGCGGAACACATCATTCTCCTGTATTTCCCAAACAGTAGATTTTGTTAGATTCTTCAATGAGAGTGATTTCCCTTGTTGCTTCATATTATTCCTTTATTAACAATATATTTATAGATAGTGGTGCAAAAGTAAATACTAAAAACTAAACTTGCAAGAAAATTATAGTAAAAATAAAGCTACAGCGAAAAATCGAGCAAAGAGGTTGGAAAAATCAAATAGATTTCTTATCTTTGCATATATACATCTACATTATACAGAATGGAACCATTAGCAGAAAGAATGCGCCCACATACACTTGACGAATATGTCGGACAAAGTCATTTAGTGGGAAAAGGAGCGGTCTTGAGAAACATGATAGACTCAGGACGCATATCTTCATTCATTCTGTGGGGACCTCCTGGAGTGGGAAAAACAACATTAGCGCAAATTATTGCTAACAAACTTGAAACTCCATTTTACACTTTATCTGCCATAGCAAGCGGTGTAAAAGATGTACGAAACGTAATAGAAAAAGCAAAAAGTGGACGTTTTTTTAACTCGCCCTCACCTATCTTGTTTATTGACGAGATACATAGGTTTTCAAAATCTCAACAAGATTCATTACTTGGAGCTGTTGAAAAAGGAATCGTTACACTCATTGGTGCAACTACTGAAAACCCCTCTTTCGAGGTTATTAGACCGCTGTTATCGCGCTGTCAAGTATATGTACTTAAGAGTTTGGATAAAGACGAACTGCTCAAATTACTCACACAAGCCATTACAAAAGATGTTTATCTTAAGGAAAAGAATATTCATCTCAAAGAAACTGAAGCACTGTTGCGGTATAGTGGTGGAGATGCTAGAAAGTTATTAAACATTCTTGAGCTTACCATTGAAGCATCGGAGAAAAATAAAGATAAAAGTATAATCACAAACGATAGCGTTGTATCCTGCCTACAACAAAATCCTTTAGCGTACGATAAAGATGGTGAAATGCACTACGATATTATCTCTGCATTCATCAAATCAATTCGCGGAAGTGATCCTGATGCCACGCTTTATTGGATGGCAAGAATGATAGAAGGAGGAGAAGATCCGCAATTTATTGCTCGGAGGTTGGTTATTAGTGCAGCAGAAGATATAGGATTGGCTAATCCAAATGCTTTGCTTTTGGCAAATGCAGCCTTTGACACTGTAATGAAAATAGGTTGGCCCGAAGCTCGAATTGCATTGGCTGAAGTTGCAGTATATCTTGCAGTATCACCAAAAAGTAATTCTGCATATCTTGGAATAGACGCAGCATTAGCAGAAGTACAAAATAGTGGCAATCAACCAGTTCCATTACCGCTTCGCAATGCACCAACAAAGCTAATGACTTCACTTGGGTATCACGACGGATACAAATATCCTCATGATTTTCCAGGACACTTTATAGAACAACAATATTTGCCCGATGCGCTTATTGACAAGCGCTTTTGGCATGCACAACATTCTCCTCAAGAGGAAAAGCATTATCAATGGATGGTGCAATGTTGGGGAGACAGATATAAAAATTGAAAGATATGAAAATTGTAGATTTAGATGGTTATGCAGCTAACCCAGGCGATATATCTTGGGACGGCGTGAAAGAATTAGGAGAATTCGTATTTTACGACTACTCTGAAGAAGATCAAATAGTAGAAAGAGCTAAAGATGCTGAAATTGTTCTTGTCAATAAAATAAATATGACAAGAGAGATTATTGAACAGCTACCCAAACTAAAATATATTGGAGAATTAGCTACTGGATTTAATAATATTGACTTACAAGCAGCTAAAGACCATGGTGTCATCGTAACCAATATTCCAGCTTATAGCACAGATAGTGTTACGCAATTTGTATTTGCCCATCTACTGAATGTAGCAACCCATGCTGATTATTATTCTAGCGAGACACGCAAGGGTGTATGGAGTGCTAAAAAAACTTTCTGCTATTGGGACGAGCCTCTCTTTGAACTTGCAGGGAAGACATTGGGTATAATAGGACTAGGCAATATCGGTACAAAGGTAGCATGGGTCGGACACATGTTAGGTATGGATATTTCAGCCTATACAAGTAAAAATAGTAGTAATTTACCAGAATGGATTCGCAAGACTACTTTGGAAGGTCTTTATCATACCGCTGATATCATTACTCTTCATTGTCCTCTAACTAAGGAAAATACACATATGATAAATAAAGATGTATTGGCACAAATGCGTCCAGGAACCATTTTAATAAATACTGGTCGTGGTGCACTTATTGATGAAGAGGCAGTAGCAGATGCGCTGAAAAAGAAACATCTGAAAGCATATTGTGCTGATGTAATGGAGCAAGAACCTCCACACAAAGACAATCCGCTATTAAAACAACCGAATGCTTACATCACGCCACATATTGCATGGGCTACAATAGAAGCACGACAACGACTAATGGATATCTGCGTTGAAAATATCAAAGCATTTATTACAGGAAATCCACAGAATGTTGTTAACAAATAAATTGTAGCCGTATCACAACAAAAAACAAACAATGACATTTACTGACCCAAAATTTGCTGAAACACTTTTAGAACTTATAGAAGCTTAGGAATATTTGCTTTCGCCATTTCTGGAATAAGGCATGCCGCAGAGAAAAATTTTGACTGGTTTGGTGGATATGTATGCGGCATTGCAGTAGCCATAGGTGGTGGAACTATACGAGATACTATGTTAGGTGTCAGACCTTTCTGGACAACTGACATTCGATACTTGCTTGTTACTACGGTAGCTTTGCTCCTAACAATAGTACTTAGGAAGCGCATGAAGAAATTGGACAACGCATGGTTCGTATTCGACACGTTAGGTTTGGCATTCTTCACTATTGCTGGTATGCAAAAGACCTTATCACTGGGGCATCCATTCTGGGTTGCCATCATTATGGGGTGTATCACAGGAGTTGCGGGTGGGGTTATTCGTGATGTATTATTAAACAATGTGCCTGTCATCTTCCACAAAGAAATATATGCTATCGCAAGCGTTGCGGGTGGGGTGCTCTATTGGATGTTGTTAGCGTTAAATTGCAATATTACCTTTACAGTTATTGCAACTTTTCTTTTAATCATCCTAATTCGCTTTGTGGCTGTATATTATCACATCCAACTGCCCGTTTTGCACGATGAAGAGTAATTTCTTTTTAAAAAAATATTGAAAAATATTTGGCAGTAACAATAAAAACTTGTATCTTTGCACTCGCAATTATAGAACGACAATTAAGTTCTAAAGATGCAACCATAAAGATTGGTTCCGTAGCTCAACTGAATAGAGCATCTGACTACGGATCAGAAGGTTGTGGGTTTGAATCCCGCCGGAATCACAAAAGAGTTTAGATATTTATATCTAAACTCTTTTTTATTTCTCAGAATAAACAGATATAGAACCAAAAAGAGACAGTAGATATTCAGTGGGGATACGCATATAGTTTAGCAAGTCTAAAAAGAAAGAAACTTTTGCCTTCAACGCCTCTTAAAGATCCAGTAGAAAAAAGATTCCCATCACCACATCACAAATAAAATAAAAGAGCTAGAAGATTTCAACCAACCTATCAACAACAAAATTAAATTGGGACTTAAGGGTATTAAAAAATAATAGGGAGTATCATTTTTATGATACTCCCTATTGTTAGATGTAGATAAAACTATTAATGTTAAGCTCTATCTATCAAATGCATTAACCGAGACGTTTCAACTTCACAGTAAAGTGACGCATTAACGGAGCTTCCCACTCAATAGCAACGCCACGTGTAACGTTTTCGCGACGATCAAAAACATTCTTCAAAGCAGCTGCAACCACATCCATATGATTATCTGTATATACTCGACGAGGAATTGCTAAGCGTAGAAGATCAAGTCCTCCAAAACGATTCTCACCAGTTTCAGGATCACGGTCGGCAAGCATATATCCAACCTCTACACCACGGATACCAGCTTCAAGATAAAGTTCACATGTCAATGTTTGTGCAGGGAATTCTTCCTTTGGTACATGGGTAAGTACTTTACTTGCATCTACAAATATTGCATGACCACCAGCAGGACGTTGATAAGGAATTCCATATTCATCAAGTTTCTTTGCAAGATACTCTACCTGATGGATACGGGTCTGAAGCATATCAAACTCTGTATTCTCATCTAAACCTTGCGCAAGTGCATTGAGATCGCGTCCGCTCATACCTCCATAGGTTACATAACCTTCCATTGGAATACAGAACATCTTTGCGCCCTCAAACCATTCCTTATTATTTGTAGCAATGAAACCACCCATATTTACTACGCCGTCTTTCTTCGCTGACATAGTTGCTGCATCAGCTTCAGCATACATTTCACGAACAATTTCCTTGATACTCTTATCAGCATATCCTTCTTCACGTACCTTAATAAAGTAAGCGTTCTCTGCAAAACGTGCAGAGTCCATTACTACAGGTATACCATATTTGTGGCAAAGAGCACATGTCTCCTTAATATTCTTCATGCTGACAGGCTGACCACCTACAGTGTTGTTAGTAACTGTAAGCACCATGAATGGGACGTTACCTTTATTTTCTTGGAGCACCTTCTCTAGCTTTTTAAGGCAAACATTACCTTTAAAAGGAACTTCTTTTTGTGTATCTTTTGCATCGTCAGTCGTTACGTCAATAGCGTGTGCTTTACGGCTTTCAATGTGTCCTTTAGTAGTATCGAAATGTGCATTTCCAGGAATAACGTTACCTTCCTTTACAAGGAATGAGAAGAGTACGTTTTCAGCAGCACGTCCTTGATGAGTTGGAATAATATACTTCAATCCAAGAATGTTCTGTACGGTTTCCTCGAATTTATAGAACGAAGTTGCACCAGCGTAGCTTTCATCGCCTAACATCATCGCTGCCCACTGACGATCTGACATTGCACCTGTACCACTATCTGTAAGCAAATCAATATAAACCTGCTCTGCTTTGAGCTGGAATACATTGTAATGAGCTTCCTTTAGCCATTGTTCTCTTTCTTCGCGTGTACTTTTCTTGATTGGTTCAATCATCTTGATTTTCCAAGACTCTGCAAATGGTATTTCCATAATTTGATTTGTTTTTAATTATTGGTATATAATGGTTATAAGAATTTTATTTCCACATTTAAAAAAAATAAGTTTTTAGAGTTGCAAATATACGCAATTCTTTTTCATTTGTGCATGCTTTTCATTAAAAACTTTTCGTTGTTAATAGATATTTTGAATTCAGAAGAAAGAAAATAGAATAAGAAATAAAGAATAAGCAAGTAAGTTGCACAAAATATTATAAAATAAAAAAGTCCCTATCAAGATAAAAGTTTCATTTTGATAGGGGCTTTTTTATTTATTTTTCCTTACAATGGAGTTGTGAAAATAAATGTACGAACAATGTAATAAGAAAGAATACCTGCAACATAGCCTACGAAAGCTATCCAAGTAATTTTCTTCATATACCAACCGAAAGTAATCTTCTCCAAACCCATAACTACCACACCTGCAGCACTACCAATGATAAGCATAGAACCACCGACACCAGCGCAATAAGCAAGCAATTGCCAGAAGATACCATCAACAGCCATATCACCTGCAGCTTGAATAGGATACATACCCATGCTGCCTGCAACTAAAGGAACATTATCAACGATAGAAGAAAGAACACCAATAATTCCTGTTACTGCATAATGGTTTTCATCAAATATAGTATTTAATGACTTACCAAGATTCATCAATACTCCAATTTCTTCCAAACAAGCAACCGCCATCAAGATACCGAGGAAGAAAAGAATAGTAGACATATCTATACGTGACAATAGACTTGTTACACGTTTTGCGAAGGTTACACCATCACCTTTTACACGATGTAACTGATGGTAAAAAATTTCTGTTATAGTCCACAATAAGCCTAAAACAAGCATAATACCAACGAATGGGGGAAGATGAGTGATAGATTTAAAGATTGGCACACAGCAAAGACCGCCAACACCAATAGTAAATACTATTTTTCGTTGCGAACTTCCAAACTCTCCAGCTTCATCGTTTTCTGATTCAGATTGTCCTGTAACAGCAAGTTCGCCTTTGAGCATATACTGCATAATAAATGCAGGAATAACCATAGAAACAATTGAAGGTATAAAGATTTCACTAATGACTCCTGCTGCTGTAATTGTTCCTGCATTCCACAACATGATAGTCGTAACATCACCAATTGGCGAGAAAGCACCACCTGAATTAGCTGAAATAATTACCAATGCAGCATAAATCATTCGGTCCTCCTTGTTACTGATGAGCTTACGAAGAATCATTATCATAACGATGCTTGTGGTAAGGTTGTCCAAAATAGCCGATAGGAAAAAAGTCATACATGCTATACGCCACAATAAAGCACGCTTCGACTTCGTTTGCATAACACCTTTTACCCAGTTGAAACCGCCATTTTGGTCAACAATTTCAACTATTGTCATTGCACCCATCAAGAAGAACAGAGTCGTTGAGGTATCACCTAAATGTTCTATGATAAGTTTATTTACAAACTCTGTAATGTTCCCTGTCCATTCAGAGGCATTGCTAGCATGCATTAACTGAACAAAAGGTGTAGGGTCGAACATGTATAGTGTCCAACAAAATACAAACATCAACAAAGCAATAGCAGCCTTGTCAATTTTCACTAAGCTTTCCATGGCTATCGATGCATAGCCAAGAACAAAAACGATAATAATCGCGATTGTTAATGTAGACATTTCTTTTATTTATATTTAAAATTAGTAATAATTAAATTGCATCTTTTAAAAACGCCCACAAAGGTATATAAAAGATATTAAGTGGAAAGGTTTTAGCATGATATTTTTGTAAAAATATTCAGACATTGGTTTATTTGTAGTATATTTGTAGAAAATTAATGGCGGTGATGGAGAATAAGTTTATAAATGTGGTTTGTGCTGTCGTTCGGAAAGACGATAAGTATCTTTGCACACAACGACTTCGAAAAGGTCCAGAATATGTAGCTGAACACTGGGAATTTCCTGGCGGAAAGGTGAAACCTGGAGAAAGCAATTACGAGGCATTACTTCGAGAAATAAAAGAAGAAATGGACTGGGATATTTACATTGGTAAGAAATTAGGAACCATAACTTACAAGTATCCCGATTTCATAATTACCCTCACAGCATACGAATGTTTGGCGCGTGACTACAATTTCAAACTTCTTTCGCACATCAATGCTAAATGGCTGAAAATTGAAGAATTCGATTCTTTAAACTGGATGGCAGCAGATAAAGAACTTATAAAGAATATATGGAAATAATAGTAAGTAACGAAATAGAATCTGTTTGTCCTAATTTTGTAGGCGCTTGTGTTGAAGCCAGAGTAAAAAACTCGCAATACTGTCAGCCTCTTTGGGATGAAATAAACACACTTGAACAAAAGTTCAAAGCTGAACTTACCACAGAAACATTAAAAGATATATCTGGCATTGCAGCCACTCGTCGTATTTATCGTGCTTGCGGAAAGGATCCATCACGTTATCGTCCTGCTTCTGAAGCACTTATAAGACGAGTTTTACAAGGTAAAGCCCTTTATCAGATAGATACATTGGTAGACCTTATAAACCTTGCTTCTATGGCGTATGGCTATAGTATTGGCGGTTTCGATGCCAATAAATTCGTGGGCAACACCTTAACATTGGGCATTGGAAAGGAAGGAGAACCTTACGAGGGTATAGGGAGAGGTATGATTAATATTCACGGTCTGCCTGTTTACAGAGATGAAGTAGGCGGAGTGGGTACACCAACTTCCGACCATGAACGCACAAAGATAACTATTGATACCTCTCATTTGCTGGTACTAATCAATGGATACGATGGTAACGAAACTTCAGTAAGACAAAATGCAGAGTTTATTCAAAAGCTTTTGCAGAAGTTTTGCGAAAGCGATGGAGGCACCTACCATATTTATAAATAACTATTAATATATGCAAGAGGACAAATTAGCTATGATGAGGGAACTTGTTGATAAGCTCAACAAAGCTTCCGATACATATTATAATGGTAAGGCAGAAATGATGTCGGACCATGAATGGGATGCAACTTTCGACCGCCTGAAAAGGCTGGAAGAAGAAACAGATACTATCCTACCCGACTCGCCAACTGCAAACGTAAGTGCAGATAGTATTGCGGGTGAAAAGGAAGAACACGAATATGCAGCCCTTTCGCTTGCGAAGACGAAGAGTACAGCCGAACTTGCAAAATGGGCTGAGGGTAAACCTATTTGGCTTTCGTGGAAATTAGATGGTCTTACATTAGTAGTTACATACGATAATGGCAAGTTATCGAAAATTGTAACACGAGGTAATGGACATATCGGTACGAATATCACGCATCTTGCAAGTGCATCGATGGCATTTTACCTACGATTAGCAACACTGGACACATTGTTATCCGTGGCGAAGCTATTATTAGCTATACTGATTTCAACGTATTCAATATGGAAATGGGTGAAGAATATGCCAACCCACGTAACCTTGCGTCTGGGTCGCTCACACTAAAAAACATTGATGCAGTAAAGTCACGACACATTCGATGGATACCTTTCACATTGGTTCACACCGACGAGGACATCGTAACTTGGGGAAAACAAATGGCCTTTCTCGAACATTTAGGCTTTAAAACAGTAGAACATGAACAAATAATCCACCCTACACAGGAAAGCATAGATAAAGTTATTCAGGAATGGACAGTTAAATTGAATACTTTTGACTACCCTGTCGATGGTCTCGTTATTTCGTATGACGACACCATATATGCCACTTCGGGAAGCGTGACAGGGCACCACGCCACACGAGGAGGCTATGCTTTCAAGTGGCAGGACGAGAGTGCAGCTACCGAACTAGAATATATAGAATGGTCGTGTGCTGCTTCAACCATCTCACCTGTTGCTGTTTTTAAACCTGTAAACTTAGAAGGTACAACTGTAAAACGTGCAAGTCTCTGCAATATATCGGAATGTGAACGTCTTGGTATAGGCGATAAGGGTACCAAAATTGAGGTAATAAAGGCAAACAAGATTATTCCAAAGGTTATCAATGTTACGGAAACTATTGGTAAACTTGCAATTCCGTGCACTTGTCCTGTCTGCAAAGCTGCCACAGAAGTAATGGAAAGCGAAAGTAGTGCTACCAAGACATTGCACTGCATCAATCCTAATTGTCCTGCAAAACAATTGAAAAAGTTTGCTCGTTTTGTATCAAAAGAAGGTGTAAACATTGATGGACTATCTGAACAAACAGTACAAAAGTTTATCAATCTCGGCTGGATAACAGAATATGCAGACCTTTTCCACTTAGATAAATACGCCAACGAGCTTCGTACAATGGAAGGATTTGGCAGTAAAAGTGTTTCAAATCTACTGAAATCAATAGATAAAGCAAGAACAGTAGAAGCAAAAAGATTTCTATATGCGCTCTTTATTCCGCTCGTAGGACAAGATGTTTGTACACGTTTGCTATCGACTTATTCGCTTTTAGAACTTATTTCAACAGCACAAACGACTACTGACTTAACTATTTTCTCCACTATTTCAGGCATTGGGCCAGAGAAAAGCGCAAGCTTTGTAAGGTGGATGCAGGATGAGAAAAACAGAAACATTGTTGAAAATCTGCTTTCAGAACTCGAAATTACAGAGGTTTTACCAATTGAGAAAGGTTCTCTATGTGAGGGTAAAACATTTGTTGTTACTGGTGATGTGCGTCATTACAAGAACCGAAACGAACTTAAGGCCTACATAGAAAGTCAAGGAGGCAAGGTTACTGGCAGCGTATCTAAATCTACAAATTATCTTATCAATAACGATATAAATAGCACATCAAGCAAGAATCAGAAGGCGCGAGAACTTGGAATAGACATTATCTCTGAGGAAGACTTTATCAATAAGTTCACTAACAAGTAAGGTCAGAAACTAAAGAAAGCCGCTATCAAGGATAAAAAGTGTAGATCCAATGATAGCAGCTTTTTCGTTATACGCTTTGGAAACGTATTTACTAATACTACTAAATGGCATTCGGAACTTCTCAATTCAAGATGAGAAAACCTCCTTTACAAGAAAAAATGACCATAATAAAATCGTAAACTATTTTCAGTAATAACTCTCTTATTCAACAATCTGAATATCAAGATGTTGAAAAAGCATCTGTTTTGTTATGCAAAAGAGCCTATTTTACAAGGCAATAGTGCCTGTTTTGCGCTGCAAAACAGGCATTATTATAATATCAAAGCATAACCTTCATTATTTACTAAAATTTTCTTTACAGGACTAAAGCACTAGAATGAGTACAACTTTGTGGTTTACTAACATTCTATTTATTCTTTTACATAAATGTGAGAACTTAAGAACTATGTTCAGACAAATACAGATTAACGATCTATGAAAGTTCTAAATGACAACATTCTCCCTAATAGGATTCTACCATAATTAAATTTTTATGGACTAAATAGAATCTTCTAATAAGCCTGAATCATCTCTTTTAGACTTTCCTCTTAAGCCAAACCCTAAGCCATCAAGTAGTTCATCAATTGCTGAACCAGCCATCTTTTCAATCTCTTTCGCAGCAGGATCTATTACATTCTCTTTCAATAGCTTTTCAGCTTTCTTTTGAAGATCTGATTGAACATTAAATTCAGCCTTCTTATAGTACTTTTCTGTTGCTAATTTTAGTTGGTCTTTATTCAACGTGAATACATGATTTAACACACCGAACGAAACAATATAGCTTTTCCCGCCAAAGTTAATTCTGCCAATTGAATATACGAAATTATTATCAACACTTATCAAATTTTCCATGGCTGCATCTATAACCTTCTTCGTAAACATATCATTGACTGTCTGTAACGCTTTTGAAAAGAGTGCATTATCTGAACCTTGAGCAGCATTTACTGCTGTTTCAGTTACCGTAGCAGTTACAACATCGGATAAAACACGCTTATGTTCTTCCGCTGAAGGACAGGTAAAGATTAGCAAACAAGTCAAAACAACAAGTGAAATCAAAAAACCTATAAGACAACCATAATGTTTTTTAGGCTTTTCGGGAGTAACTCCTTTTTCATAAACATCGTCTATTGGCTGAGCATTAACATGGGGGATTCCATCAACAGGGGCACCGACCAAAACTGATTCACTATCTAATATATTACGCTTATTATCAGATTGTTGTGCATTATTACTCTTGTTTCCCATTAAAATTAGTCGTAACTCATCTACTTGCCACGCAGGCTTCCATTCACTCGAGTTAGTGGCCAATACCAAAGTAGTTGCTTCTATGCCTCGAACCGCAAGTTCCTGAACACTATAAGGCCCCTGCTTTTTATTATCTACATTAATATAAAATTCCATTCCTTCTGACATTATGTTATAATATTAAACTTTATGGAGTGCGAAATTATACATTTTTTCCAAAACAAACAAGATTTCAGCATGTTTTTATCCGTTAATGATTTCCATAAGACTATAAAAACTATGAACAAGAAAAAAAAGTTACGTTTTTTCTTGTCGTTATTTACCTTATTTATTATCTTTGCATATATTTCGAAAAAGTACACATATAAAATAATGTTTGAAAATTTAAGTGATCGTCTAGAACGCTCCTTCAAGATACTGAAAGGAGAGGGAAAGATTACAGAAATAAACGTAGCAGAAACACTAAAAGATGTCCGTAGGGCATTGTTAGATGCTGACGTCAATTACAAAGTAGCTAAATCGTTTACAGACACTGTTAAACAAAAGGCATTAGGTATGAACGTATTAACAGCCGTTAAGCCTGGACAGCTTATGGTTAAAATTGTTCATGACGAGTTAGCAGAATTGATGGGTGGCGATACTGTAGGGCTGAAATTAGAAAACAAACCTGCTATTATCTTAATGAGTGGTTTGCAAGGTTCTGGTAAGACAACCTTTTCAGGTAAATTAGCAAACCTTCTAAAAACCAAAGAACATAAAAAACCATTACTTGTAGCCTGCGACGTATATCGTCCTGCTGCTATTCAGCAGCTAAAAGTTGTAGGCGAATCGGTAGGTGTACCTGTATACAGTGAACCTGAAAATAAGAATGTAAATGCTATTGCAGACAATGCTATCAAGGAAGCAAAGGCCAATGGCAACGACATAATCATCATTGATACTGCTGGACGCTTAGCTGTTGATGCGGAAATGATGGACGAAATTGAAAGTCTGAAGAATCATGTAAACCCTGACGAAGTCTTGTTTGTTGTTGACTCTATGACGGGTCAAGACGCAGTAAATACAGCTAAGGAATTTAACGACAGATTGGATTTTGATGGCGTAGTACTTACAAAGCTTGATGGTGACACACGAGGTGGTGCGGCTTTATCTATCCGTACTGTTGTTACAAAGCCTATAAAGTTCATCGGTACAGGAGAGAAGATGGAAGCACTCGATGTCTTCCATCCTACTCGAATGGCAGATCGTATCTTAGGAATGGGTGACGTTGTTTCGCTTGTTGAACGTGCACAGGAGCAATTCGACGAGGAAGAAGCAAAGAGACTACAGAAAAAGATTCAGAAGAATAAATTTGATTTCAATGATTTCTACAATCAAATACAGCAGATAAAGAAAATGGGTAACTTGAAGGACCTTGCTGCTATGATTCCAGGTGTAGGAAAAGCTATACGCGATGTGGATATTGATGATAATGCTTTCAAGGGAATTGAGGCAATCATACAAAGTATGACACCAAAGGAAAGAACAAATCCTGAACTCTTGAATAATTCACGTCGCCTACGTATTGCAAAAGGCTCGGGCACAAATATACAAGAAGTAAACAGACTTGTAAAGCAATTCGAGCAAACACGCAAGATGATGAAAATGGTTACAGGCTCTAAAATGGCAGGCATGATGGGAAAAATGAAAAACATGCCTGGCATGCCAAAAGCGCCTAAACTATAAACACAAATTAAAAACAGTATTAAATCTAAGCTCAAGACCTATGGATTACAAACTAATCGATGGAAAGGCTACCGCAACAGCTATTAAAAAAGAAATTGCGGAAGAAGTACGCAAAATCGTAGAAGCAGGCGGAAAGCAACCACATCTTGCTGCCGTACTTGTCGGACACGATGGCGGAAGCGAAACTTACGTTAAGAATAAAGTACTCGCTTGCGAGGCTTGCGGTTTTAAATCTTCACTAATTCGTTTTGAAAGCGATGTTACTGAAGAAGAATTGTTAGCTTGCGTGGACAAATTGAATAAAGACAACGATGTAGATGGATTTATTATGCAACTTCCATTACCAAAGCACATCGACGAGCAAAAGATAATTATGGCAGTGGACTATCGCAAGGATGTTGATGGCTTCCACCCTATTAACGTTGGCCGTATGTCTATTGGTCTTCCTTGCTTTATCT
Source organism: Prevotella aurantiaca JCM 15754 (assembly GCF_000614025.1). Lineage (GTDB taxonomy): Bacteria > Bacteroidota > Bacteroidia > Bacteroidales > Bacteroidaceae > Prevotella > Prevotella aurantiaca. Next base: position 116,052 of record NZ_BAKF01000003.1, on the reverse strand, counting down.
CTGCAACACCATTAGGCATGCTGACATTGCTTCAACACTACAACATTCCTACATCAGGAAAGAAGTGCGTTATTCTCGGAAGAAGCAATATCGTTGGTAAGCCTATGGCTCAACTCATGATGCAAAAGCACTTCGGTGACGCTACAGTTACAGTTTGTCACTCACATTCAAAGACTTTGAAGGAAGAATGTTTAGCAGCTGATATCATTATTGCAGCTATTGGAAAGCCAGAATTTCTCACTGCAGACATGGTAAAAGAAGGTGCTGTCGTACTTGATGTAGGTACTACACGTGTTTCAGATTCTTCTCGTCCAAGTGGCTTCCGCTTAACAGGGGACGTTAAATTCGACGAGGTAGCGCCAAAATGTTCTTACATAACACCTGTCCCTGGTGGTGTAGGCCCAATGACAATCTGCTCATTAATGAAAAATACACTTGCAGCAGGTAAGAAAGAATTCTACAAATAAGACAACTACATTATAATTAATAAGGTGGGGAATTCGTTCTCCTACCTAAACCTATTACAAAACAACTATAAACGAAAGGAGGATTTATTATGACCGCGGAAGAATATTTCCGACAGGGCAATGAGTACAAAAAGAAAGGCGATTTTAAAAATGCAATGAATTGCTACTTAGAGGCAATAGATCTCGATCCTGAATCTCCAGCCTTAGAAGCAAAGAAAATGCTAGAAGACATTTTTAATTTTTACAACAAGGACGCTTATAATCCTTAAAAATACAAAAGCATGAGCAAGATTAAAGGAGCGATTGTCGTAAACACCGACAGATGTAAAGGATGCCAATTGTGTATTGTTGCCTGTCCAAAAGACGTGATAGACATAGCTCATAAAAAAGTTAATAACCACGGATACACTTATGTTGAACCTGCACACATTGACTTATGTATAGGTTGTGCAGCATGTGCAACAGTATGTCCAGATGGTTGTATCACAGTATACAAAAAAAGAGTGGAGGAATAAAGAATGGCAGAAAGAGAAGTAACATTAATGAAAGGCAACGAAGCCATAGCGCACGCTGCCATACGTTGTGGTGCAGATGGATATTTCGGCTATCCTATTACTCCACAGAGTGAAATAATTGAAACATTCGCACTTCTGAAGCCATGGGAAACAACAGGAATGGTTGTCTTGCAGGCTGAAAGTGAAACATCATCTATCAATATGATATATGGTGGTGCCGGTGCTGGAAAACGTGTACTAACATCTTCATCTTCTCCAGGTATAGCACTTATGCAAGAAGGCATAAGTTATATGGCTGGTGCTGAGCTACCAGGTGTATTCGTAAACGTACAACGTGGAGGTCCTGGCTTGGGTACAATTCAACCAAGTCAAAGTGACTATTTCCAAGCTACAAGAGGTGGTGGTAATGGCGACTACAACGTAATCGTGTTGGCACCAAACTCTGTTCAAGAAATGGCTGACTTCGTAGATTTGGCTTTTGAATTGGCATTTAAGTATCGCAACCCTGCTATGATTCTTTCTGATGGTGTCATCGGTCAGATGATGGAAAAGGTTGTATTGCCACCACTAAAGCCACGTCGTACAGAAGAAGAAATAGCAAAAGAATGTCCATGGGCAAGTATGGGCCGCAAAGCAGAGCGTGAGCCAAACATAATTACATCGCTTGAGCTTAAGTCGGAAGTAATGGAAAAGAGAAACTTACACTTACAAGAGAAGTATAAGACCATTCGAGAGAACGAAACACGCTTTGAAACAAGCCAATGCGAAGATGCCGATTACATTATAGTAAGCTTTGGTAGTGCTTCTCGTATTGGCGAAAAAGCAGTAGAATTGGCACGCGAACAAGGTATGAAAGTTGGGTTATTCCGCCCTATTACTCTATGGCCATTCCCAAGTAAAGAGCTTGTTGAAATCTCAAAAAACAAGAAAGGAATATTAGTTAGCGAGATTAATGCTGGTCAAATGGTTCAAGATGTAAGACTTGCTATTGATGGTACCATACAAGTAGAACACTTTGGAAGATTGGGTGGTATCGTTCCTGAACCAGAAGAGATAGTAGAAGCACTAAAAGATAAACTTATAAAATAAGAAATCGGAGGAATGCCCAATGGCAGAAAATAATATAATTTCGCCAGAGAATCTGGTATACGCAAAACCCAAACTAATGAATGACACGACAATGCACTATTGTCCTGGTTGTTCACATGGTGTTGTGCATAAGCTCGTAGCAGAGGTTATTGCCGACATGGGTATGGAAGAAAAAACAATTGGTGTATGTCCTGTAGGTTGTGCAGTGTTCGCTTATCGCTATCTTGATATCGACTGGCAAGAAGCAGCACATGGAAGAGCACCTGCAGTTGCTACTGCCATCAAACGCCTTTGGCCAGACCGTTTGGTATTTACTTACCAAGGTGATGGTGACTTGGCTTGTATTGGTACAGCTGAAACCATACATGCTCTTAACAGAGGTGAGAACATTACAATCATCTTCATAAATAATGCTATCTATGGAATGACCGGAGGACAAATGGCACCAACAACTTTGATTGGTCAAAAGACAGCTACTTGTCCTTTCGGAAGAACTCCAGATATACATGGTTATCCACTTAATATGACCGACTTGGCAAGTCGCTTAGAAGGAACTTGCTATGTTACTCGTCAAAGTGTTGACACTGTTGCATCTATAAACAAAGCAAAGAAAGCTATTCGCAAGGCATTCGAATCAAGTTTGCAAGGTAAAGGCAGCTCACTTGTAGAGATTGTATCTACTTGTAATAGTGGATGGAAACTAAGTCCTGTAAAAGCTAATGAATGGATGCGAGAAAATATGTTTCCTCATTATGAAAAGGGCGACCTTAAAGACGAAACTGGCATATAACCAAACTTAAAGCATTTATAGTATGAAGAAAGAGATCATAATTAGCGGTTTCGGAGGACAAGGCGTTCTCTCTATGGGAAAGATTTTGGCCTATTCGGGACTTATGGAAGATAAAGAAGTAACATGGATGCCCGCATACGGACCAGAACAACGTGGTGGAACAGCGAATGTTACTGTTATTGTAAGCGACGAACGCGTATCATCTCCTATTTTGAGTAAGTATGATGTTGCTATTGTGCTCAACCAACCTTCACTCGAAAAGTTTGAAGAAAAGATTAAGCCAGGCGGTATACTTATATATGATGGATTTGGCATTGTAAACCCACCAACTCGTACAGATATTACTGTTTATCGTATAGATGCGATGAACAAAGCAGCAGAAATGAAGAACTCTAAGGTCTTCAATATGATTGTTCTTGGTGGACTACTCAAAGTTTGTCCTATTGTAAGTTTGGACGGATTAAACAAAGCATTGTTTAAAACTTTACCTGAGCGCCATCACCACTTAATACCTCTAAATATGGAAGCTGTAGAAGTTGGTGGTAGCATTATTACGCAAATCTAAAAGTAACATTTAGTTTCACCCTATCCTTATATAAAGAGGCCCGTGCAGAAATGTTGACGAGCCTCTTTTTTATATATGATAATCTCTCAAAAGCTTAAAAAATAGATAAAAAATACTTTTTTAGTGCAATTTGTCTCATTTCACATCTAAAAACACACTTTTTACACACTTTTCAGCAAAAACATTTGGTCAATTGCGTAATTTTTTATTACTTTGCATCGTAATATAAAATATTATTTAAAAAAGTATTAATAAATTTTCAGAGAAATGAAAAAGTTAGGTTTATTGTTTGCTGCCACAGTTTTTGCAGCATCTGCATCTGCACAAACAGTTGCAGAAAGTAAGACTTTCGACAACATTTACATCGGTATTAACGGTGGTGTTGCTACTAAGACAACTGGCCACAAATGGTTGAGCGACCTCAACCCTAACGCAGGTCTTCGTATTGGTCGTTATTTCACTCCTGTATTCGGTTTAGCAATTGAGGGTAACGCATACTTCTCTAACAAACCTTGGAGATCAACAGGAACTATCGTTCGCTACATCAATACACAGTTGTTGGGTACTGTAAACTTCAGCAATTGGTTTGGTGGTTACAAAGGTGAGCCACGTGTATTTGAAGTAAGTGGTGTATATGGTCTCGGTTGGGGTCACGTTTTCAATCACAGAGACGATATGGAACCAATCAACCGCATGACATCAAAGGCAGGTCTTGACCTCGCATTCAACTTTGGTTCAAAGAAGCAATGGCAAATTTATATTGAGCCTTCTATCAACTGGGCATTCCTTGGTCAGCACGAAGGTCGTACCAAGAATGATGGTTCAGGTCAATATCGTTTCAATGCTTACTCAAATGGTGACCAACCAGTTTACAACATTCACAACTCAATGGTTCAGCTGAATGCTGGTATCGTTTACAAGTTTAAGAACTCTAATGGTGCTCACAACTTCACAATCGTTACTCCACGTGACCAAGCTGAAATTGATGCACTCAACGCACAAATTAATGAACTTCGCAATCGTAAGCCAGAAGTTATCACTAAGCAAGTTGAAGTTGTTAAGGAAGTACCTGCAGTTAAGGAATTCACTGTTTCTGACCTTGTATTCGTAACATTCGCTCAAGGTAAGTACAATCTTACAAGAGAGGCAAAGGCAGCTCTTGACAACGTTAAGGAAGGTAGCCACGTACAAGTTGTTGGTACAGCATCTCCAGAAGGTAGCGCAGCTCTCAACCAGAAGTTGTCTGAAAACCGCGCTCAGGTTGTAGCTGATTACCTCAGAAGCCGTGGTGTTATCATCGACGAAGCTACTGGTAAGGGTGTTCAGGGTGTAACCTCTAATCGTCTTGCAGTTGTTTACGTTAAGTAATTTAACACAGAACAAATAATTTTTTAATTACATAATTAATCCTCGGTGCGAAAGTACCGAGGATTTTTATTGTCTAAACTTTTAAAACAAATATCAAGTTCCCTTTTAAAAATAAAATTAGAAGATTATTGAGAAGTGATATTATAACGATTATTATTCATTTTTTCACTTATCAGTCAAATAGTTACTTACAACTATTCTTTCTTATAGCTAAGATATATTTTAAAAAATGATTGTAGAACTCGGTAATAATAAGACTAGAAATATATTGTTTCCCCTATCTATTAGCCTATAAAGAAAAAATTATTATATATTAAGAAAAATGTAATTATGAATTTTAAAAAAGTAATTACAATTTAATTTTTCGTAATTACATTTTATATAGCAATTCTATCCTCCTATTAATACTACATGTCAACGTCATTGAACATGTTGATTATTTCATCTGCACTATAAACTAGTTTAGCAGAGAACAATTAGACGTTTGAGAAAAGAATAAGACTAGATATAATTTATCACTCTTAAAAACAAATATAAAATAACCTTCATTGTGGAAAGCAATTAAGAAAATTATCACTACTTTTGCACTAAAGACAACATTATATAAATAGAGCATATGAATAACCTACCTACAATAGGCAAATACCACTTTATGGCTGAGCCGTTCCATTGCGATTTTACAAAGCATTTATTTATTGGGCATTTAGGAAATAATCTTTTAAATGCAGCTGATTTCCATAGTAACGATCGTGGTTATGGAGTAAATTATCTAAACACCATAAATAAGACATGGGTTCTAAGCAGACTTGCTATAGAATTAGACGAAACGCCTGCTATCTATGATAAATTTATAATAGAAACATGGTAGATAGTGTTATGCGCTATTTTACAAACCGTAACTTCAAAATAACAAATGAAGACGGACACATATATGGTTATGGAAAAAGTATATGGGCAATGATTGATACAGAAACTCGGGAACCTGTAGATATTATGAAAGTTGACAACGAAACTATCTCAAAACATATAGAAACTAACTATGACAACCCTATCAAGAAATCGTCTAGAGTAAAATTGGACAGCAACCTCATACTTCAGAAATCAATTATAGCCCATTACAATGATGTTGACATCAACGGACATGTAAATTCTATAAAATATATAGAACACATCTTAGATATTTTCCCACTCGAATGGTATAAACAACATAGCATACAGAAGTTTGATATTGCCTACATAGTAGAATCTCACTATGGTGAAACACTCAATTTCTATACGGATAAAGAAATTGAGCCTATAAATAACGAAGTTGCGATACAAATAACAAAATCAAGTATTGAAGGTGAAACTGAGGTTTGTCGTTGCAAAATAATATTTGGTTAGGATTATTATTTTTCCTTCTGTATTATTAAAATGAGCAGCTTTTCAATACACTTTTTATATACAAGTATACTCTAAAAAGTAGATGATAAAAATAAACTATCAAATCTCGCATTGAATATTCATAAAATAATGCGAAATTTAGCAATTAAACAATCTTATATTTTGGATTTCCCCAATAATTCATTATATTTGCAAATAGAATAAATATATTATTAATCTAAATTTTATGAACGACAACAAAGTAATGAACCGTGCGGCGGACAATATCAGAATTCTTGCTGCTTCCATGGTAGAAAGAGCAAAATCAGGACACCCTGGAGGAGCAATGGGAGGCGCAGACTTTATCAATGTCCTCTTTTCTGAATACTTGGTATTCGACCCCGAACAACCTGAATGGGCTGGTCGCGATAGGTTCTTTCTAGACCCTGGTCACATGTCTCCAATGCTATATTCAGCATTGGCACTTCAAGAAAAATTTACAATAGAAGAATTAAAAGATTTCCGTCAGTGGGGATCCCCTACTCCTGGACATCCTGAACGCGATATTAAAAGAGGTATAGAAAATACTTCTGGACCATTAGGACAAGGACATACATTTGCAGCTGGAGCTGCTGTTGCCGAGAAATTCCTCGAAGCAAGATTGGGTAGTGAGGTTATGCAACATAAGATTTATGCATATATTTCTGATGGTGGTGTTCAAGAAGAAATTTCGCAAGGCGTTGGACGTATTGCAGGAACTTTAGGTCTAAACAACCTTATCATGTTCTATGATGCCAACGACATTCAGCTTTCTACTGAATGTAACGAAGTTATGAACGAAGACACAGCTGCTAAATATAAAGCATGGGGCTGGAATGTACTAACTTGCAATGGTAATGATGTAAACGAGATACGACAAGCTCTTGATGCTGCACATACCGAGAAAGAGCGTCCAACACTTATTATTGGTAAAACAATCATGGGTAAAGGTGCACTTAGAGAAGATGGCACAAGCTACGAACATAGTATTCAAACACATGGCGCACCACTAGGTGGGAATGCATACATTAATACCATAAAGAACCTGGGCGGCGATATTAACGATCCATTTAAAGTATTCCCTGAGGTTTCAGAACTTTATGCTAATCGTTTGAAGGAACTGAGGGATATTGTAGCGAAACGCCATGAAGAAGAACAAAAATGGGCGGAAGCTAATCCTGAAAAAGCAAAATTATACAAAGAATGGTTTAGCGGTAAAGCACCTAAAATAGATTGGACTGCTGTCAGTCAAAAAGCTGACGTTGCAACACGTGCAGCAAGTGCTACTTGCTTAAGCGTACTTGCTGAACAAGTTCCTAATATGATTTGTTCATCTGCTGACCTTTCTAATTCTGATAAGACAGATGGTTTCCTAAAGAAGACAAAGAGTATTGTACGTGATGATTTCTCTGGTGCTTTCTTCCAAGCTGGTGTTAGTGAATTAACAATGGCTTGCATGTGTATTGGTATGATGCTACATGGTGGAGTCGTTACAGCTATGGGGACATTCTTTGTATTCTCTGACTATATGAAACCTGCTGTTCGCCTCGCTGCCTTAATGCAAGTTCCTGTAAAATTCATTTGGAGCCACGATGCATTCCGTGTAGGTGAAGATGGTCCTACACACGAGCCAGTTGAACAAGAAGCACAAATACGCTTAATGGAGAAACTCCAGAACCATTCGGGAAAAGATTCTTTACGCGTATTCCGCCCTGCCGATGCAGAAGAAACAACAATTTGCTGGCAAATGGCGATGGAAAACATAGATACACCAACAGCCTTGATTCTTTCTCGTCAAAATGTTACAAATCTCCCAGAAGGTAATAATTACGAGTTAACACGCAAGGGAGCATACATTGTAAATGACTCTGACGAGAACTATGACGTAATTCTTGTTGCTAGTGGTTCAGAAGTTTCTACTTGTATTGCTGGAGCTGAACTTCTTAAAGCCGATGGAGTAAAGGTGTGTATTGTAAGTGCACCATCAGAAGGATTGTTCCGCCGTCAATCTGCTGAATATCAAGAAAGTATTCTTCCTAAGAATGCAAAGATATTTGGTTTAACAGCGGGTCTTCCTGTTACATTACAAGGCTTAGTAGGAGCAAATGGTACTGTTTATGGTCTGAATAGCTTCGGTTTTTCGGCACCATACAAAGTACTTGATGAAAAACTGGGCTTTACTGCTCAGAATGTTTACGAACAAGTTAAATTATTTTTAGCATAATACTAACCGAGCCTCGCAGAATACTCTCCTACGGGGCTCTTAATGACTTTAACGCTTATGGAAATTAAAACAGTAGGTATTGCCTGCGATCACGCTGGCCTTCCTTTAAAGAAATTTGTCATTCAGTATCTCGAAGAAAATAAACTCCCTTATAAGGACTTTGGCTGCAACAGCGATTTAAGTTGCGATTACCCAGACTATGCGCACCCACTTGCAGAAGCTCTTTGTAATGGAGAAGTTTATCCTGCTATTGCTATTTGTGGTAGTGGTGAAGGTATGGCAATCACACTCAATAAGCACCAAGGGGTAAGAGCTGGTTTAGCTTGGAACAAAGATGTTGCAGAACTTATCCGTCAACATAACGATGCTAATGCACTCGTTTTACCTGGTCGTTTTGTTGATAACAGAACTGCAGGAAAGATTATGGATGCATTCTTTAAAGCTACTTTTGAAGGTGGACGCCACGAACGTCGTGTACAGAAGATTGACATTGCAAAATAAATACATCGCCAGTATATAAAATAAAAGAGACTTTCCATAATGGAAAGTCTCTTTTATTTTTGTTTGAACCTTATGTTATCTTAGTTTCATTTTCTTTATTTGCCTTTTAACCAAAGAAAAAAATATAAGCTAATTACACTCTACTTTTACTTTATAGTTTCTTTCTATCACTCAGATGTGAGTTATAAGACTCTTCAAATACTGCACTTACAGTGTTGATTTCTAGGAAAGTGGTAACACCACCTTTACCCATTTCCCCTGAAATATAGGCTATCTTATCGTCTAAAGAAATATAGCCACGTTGGCGTAACATTCGTAAAGCAGCCTTAAAAACCTCATGTTTAGCTTTCTTTTCCTGCTGATAAGCAACAGGAATTAAACCATAACTAAGATTCAACCAACGTTGTAACTTTTCATGATAGCAAATTGCTAATACTGGATTAGGGCCTCGGAAAGCAGCCAAATTGCGTGCTGTTTTTCCAGTATCACTATCAGTTATAATTCCTTTTACACCAAGATGTTCGGTTGCTTCAATAGCACTCTTTGCCAAAAACTCGCGCTGTCCCATATCATCGTTGAGTGGAATATCTAAAAATCCTTCGCGATGTGCATCTTTTTCAGCACGTTCTGCAATAGTAGCCATCGTACGACAAGCTTCAATCGGATACTTTCCACTAGCAGTTTCACCACTCAACATCAATGCGTCAGTGTAGCTATAAATAGCATTTGCAATATCGGTTACCTCAGCACGAGTTGGACGAGGGTTGTTAATCATTGTGTGTAACATCTGCGTAGCAACAATTACTGGCTTTCGTTTTGCTATACACTTTCTAATGATATTACGCTGAATACCTGGTATTTGTTCTATTGGAACCTCAATTCCCAAATCTCCACGCGCAATCATAATACCATATGAAGCATCAATAATCTCGTCAATATTGTCTACTCCTTCTTGGTTTTCTATTTTTGAAATAATCTTTATATCAGAGTTATGCTCATCCAAAAGATCTTGAACGACCTTAACATCTGCTGCAGAACGTACAAATGAATGGGCAATAAAATCTACATCTAAATCAATCGCCAACTTTATATTCGTAATATCTTTTTCTGTTAATGCAGGCAAATCTATATGAGCACCTGGTACGTTCACACTTTTTCGTGAGCCTAACTCCCCATCGTTCGTTACTTTTGCCACAAGCATAGGACCAGCACTTTCGATAATTTCCATATCAATCGCACCATCGTCGAATAACAAATGGTCACCTTCTTTCACATCGCTTGCTATATTCTTGTAAGAAAGGTTCACTATGTCGTGGGTAGATTCTACATCAGGGCGTCCAAAAACCTTGACTATATCGCCCATTTTATACTTTATCGGCTCACCAACAGATGTTGTACGAATTTCAGGACCTTTTGTATCAATAAGCAAAGCAATATGAGGTGAAACTGCGCGCGTATTTTTTACTATCTTTCTTATCCCCTCTTCTGGTGCATGTGCAGTATTTATACGCACAACATTCATACCTGAGAAAAATAGTTTGCGTAGAAAATCAACATCACATCTAAAATCACTGATCGAACATACAATCTTCGTTTGCTTCATATTTCGTGTTATTTTTGTTTAGTTAGACATTGCCGTAAAAACGACGTATAATAAAGTTGATGCTATAATCAAGATGGTTGCAAATATAAGGAAACTTATGATAGCCTTCTTACCAATTTCGCTGATAAATTGTTTTCGTGTCTCTTTTTCCTTTTCTCTTTGCTTTTCAGCCGTAAGCATTGGTACTGCAATTGTAGATTCTACACTACAGAATGGACAATTACACTTCACTGTAGCGCCTTCTTCCGCTTTAATACTAAACTGTCGCATGCAGTTCTTACAGCTGACTTGGAAGTATCGTAGTGCCATAACCTTATCTTACATTCTCTATTAAGAACTTGTTATCAACTTGTTTTAGTTTAACAAGTCGCTGTTCTGTCTCTCCATTTTGCGATAATCTTACCTTATACCAATCGTCTTCATAATATGAAATTCTTAAATTACGAGCCAATTCATCTGCATTCTCTAATCCTGAGAGTGTACCAAACATTCCCCACCAAGCTGATTCTTTATCTAAATCAGAAGCATTTTCATCGTCTCCATAAAGTATTCGCTTACAACCTTCAGTCAGATAAGACTCATATTGTCTTACGTCTACTCGAGATAGTACAGCATTTAGATAGAACGACCGTAAGAAAGAGCAAGCTGAAGCCCGTAGCTTCTCTTGTTTTTCGGCTTCAATCGCTTTTACTTTAAGCATTTCCTTCACCTTCATCACTGAATCACGATGATGTTTACGTGCTATTCTTTCAAGTTCCTTTTGTTGCTGCTGATACCAATTAAACGTAAAAGCACCTCCTATAAGAAGTACTATTGCAAGAAGAAAAAATATTATTGATACTAACTTTCTGCTTTTCTTACGACTTTTTGATGTCGGAATATTTTTCTCATTTTCATGTGAAAGAGGTTCATTTACACTTTGAACACCAGTATTTTGAGAATCTGGAGCTTGTATTGTTGGTACCGTAATTTGTTCTTTAGGTATCAAAATAGTTAATTTTTGCCCACAATGTGGGCAAACAGAAGTTGTTCGCAGTATGTTATCAACTGAAATACGAAACTTCCCTCCGCACTTTTTGCAAGTTACTTGATAGAGCATCTTTATTTTTCTGCAAATTTAATACTTTTCTTTCGTATAATAAAATATTTTCGATAATAGCTATAAACTTTTATAGACAGTTCTTTAAAATTGCTTCCTTCAATTAAAGAATAAACAAAAGAGAAATACTAAAAGACTATTCTATTAAAACATTACTCTTTTATTTAATTGATAATAATACAAGTCCACTTTGTTATTTTTTACATTATAATTTTGTCATGATTTCGTTAAGATTTCTCAGTAGAACATATATATACTAACCGTCTTATTATCAACATATTGCAAAACCTATTGTTTTGCAATGTAAAAGCGCCTGTTTTGCACGCTGAAAGTGCCTATTTTGCATCGCAAAACAGGCGCTTTTGCAAAACCAAACAATTGGGTATTGATTATTAACTGGTTTTTTCTTTACAAACCAAAACCTATCTACTATAACACATTAAATCATGTGAGAAAAGCAATAAACATTGGAAAAGAGTTATGAAAGATTGGTTGTCTCATTAAAAAAATGTATTTTTGCATTATCAATATTTACTGGTTTAAAATACGAACGATACTGCAAAAAGATGAATATCTACAATCAACGGGAAGCACAACAACGCATGAACGAACTTGCAAAAGCAAATAAATCATTTGTTTTTATTATCAGTTACAATCAGAAAAAAGCTTATATAGAAGAGCTTGAGCATATAGACGCTTCGGAAATGCTTTATGCCTTTCCCGCAATAAATAATATTCCAACTGACAAAACAGCAAGTAATAACACGCCAGTAGAATGGATATTTGATGCACCAGACCGTGCGGAATATCAGCGTAGCATTGAACACGTAAAGACCAATCAACATAATGGCAACAGCTATTTGACCAATTTAACTTGCCAAATACCCATTCATACCAACCTTTCAATGCGAGAAATTTTTCTCCGCTCGACTGCTAAGTACCGCTGTTGGGTTAAAAACAACTTTGTTTGCTTCTCTCCTGAGATATTCGTTCGTATAGAAGGACAAACTATTCGTTCATTTCCTATGAAAGGAACCATAGCTGCCAATACACCAAACGCTGCAGAAATATTAATGAACAATGCAAAAGAAGCTGCCGAACATGCTACAATTGTAGACTTAATACGTAACGATCTAAGTATTGTAGCCAATCAAGTATCAGTAGAGAGGTATCGTTATATCGACAAACTAACAACTAATAAAGGACAAATACTACAGACTAGCTCAGAAATAGTTGGACAAATCCTTCCTCATTACCATACAAATGTTGGTGATTTGGTATTCAGTCTACTTCCAGCAGGTTCAATAACAGGTGCACCAAAGTCTATAACAACCCGTATTATTGCTGAAGCTGAGACTTATGAACGTGGTTTTTATACGGGCGTTATGGGACATTGGGCAAATGGAAACCTCGATAGTGCAGTAATGATTCGTTTTATTGACACCGATGGAAAACAACTTTTCTACAAAGCTGGTGGAGGTATTACAGCACAAAGTAACGATGACGACGAATATAACGAAATATTAGAAAAGGTATATGTGCCTATTTATTGAAACAATGTGTGTAGAACAAGGGAGGATTATCAACCTTGACTACCACTTAGAACGGATAAAATCCACGCGGAAACGCTTTTGGAATACAGAAAATATAGTTTCTGTAGACGATCTTTCAGCCCTTGCCGCAACCCAAAACGACCGAGCAAAGTTGCGTTTTACCTACGACAAAGAAAACATATACGACCTTTCTTGTACGCCTTATAGTATAAGAAAGATTGAAAAACTTAAGATACTGATAAACAACGATATAGAATACGCTTATAAAAATATTGATAGAAGCGCTTTAAACTTATTGAAGGGCCAAGTAAAACCCTCAGAAGAGATTGTCATTGTACAACAAAATCATCTTACTGACACCTCTTATACGAATATAGCACTATTCGATGGTGAGCTATGGATAACACCTTCTACACCCTTACTTAATGGAACGCGACGCAAACAACTACTCAATGCTGGTAAAATAATAGAGCGTGAAGTGCTTGTTACCGACCTAAATTCGTTTCAATCCATATCTCTTATCAATGCTATGATAGATTTAGAAGAACTCGTTTTACCCATTTCGAGTATAGAGAACTTGCTATAAACCAATGAATAATCCACTTTCAAGCGGTCGTATAAGACAGAAAACACTCCCAAAAAAATAAAGAAAAAGTTTGATAAAAACTTGTAGGTTCAAAATAATATCGCTATTTTTGCACCCGCTTACAAAAAGTAAGGGCGTTTAGCTCAGTTGGTTTAGAGCATCTGCCTTACAAGCAGAGGGTCGGCGGTTCGAATCCGTCAACGCCCACTAGAGGGTAGTTTCCAGAGTGGCCAAATGGGGCAGACTGTAAATCTGCTGCTTCTAGCTTCGGTGGTTCGAATCCATCACTACCCACAAAAAAGGCATCTTCATTTCTGAAGATGCCTTTTTTATGGCTTTATATTTCTTATTTAAGTTGTTCTTCCAATGCTTCTAAGTAATCTAAAAAAACTTGTTCGCCCTTTGGTTCTATCGTACAGGACTTCCGTGGACACTTGCCAAAGAGCGCACGCATAGTAGTAATATAACCTTTTTGTTCCAAAAGTTCTAACTGCTCGTTCATTTCTTCATCGGTTGCACCAGTTTGTTCACACAGATAAAGAAACGCCACCTCCCTGTTTGTCATTAAGATTGACATTACAGAAAGGCTCAACTTGTTCTGAAAAAATGGGTCTAATGGCTTCCTCATACTTTTCTTTCTCTCTTTCTAAAAGAAACATCGGTGTTAGTAACCAAGGCATCAAGAATCACAATTAGTAGGAATAAAGGAAAAAGAATTTTTTCTCTTGTATCAAACTCAAAGATATTCTGCATAAGCGTATCAATTGCATAGTATGTAAAAATGATGTATCCTCCTACGCTTACATTATTGGAACGTTGAGGTAAACATAAACACAAACCTGACAATACAATGCCTAAGAATGAGAAACAAAATGGTATGAAATTACTTTCGAACTTAGAAAACAATGTTAAACAAGCTGTAATGAAAACCATCCAAGTCCATGCAGAAAGTATTCTACATTCAACGACACTATAAGTAGCAAGTCGCTTCTTCTTTATTATGTATGTAAAGCCGAACGTACACCAAGCAATTAAAGGAGTAATGCCATACAAGTAAGATATCCAAGGGCCAACAAAGTAGCTCATAGCATAAAGAACGAGTGTCAGAACAGACCAAACAGCAATGAATCGTGGTAATTTCGAATTGATACCATCGGAGTTTTCAATTGCCTCTTTAATAGTTGCAATACTTTCAGCTACCTCCATTTGCTTTTCATCAGTAGTTTCGTTGCTGTTTTCTTTCATTACTTTCATTGTTTCTTTGGTAATATTATCCATACTAATAGAATTTATGTAATGAAACAAAGATAATGATAATTTAATCATAAACCGATACAACATAGTACTTTTTAACGCCATTTAACACCGCATCTTTCGTAAATACAGCATTTACATAGCAAACAAACAGTTTAATTTGCCTATAAAAGAAAAATGTAGTACCTTTGCAATACTAAACTAATAGTAATGAAAGGTAGTTTCGCATATTTTATCTTCGCATTGCTCTTACTTATATCTTGTAATAAGCAAGAGGGGAAATCATCAACCAACAAGTCAATAGACACAATTCCAATGTTGGTAGAACGAGTGCAGAAAAGTTCTCGATTGTACACTTCTGAGTATCATATTCACAAGATAATCACACATAGCGACAAGGTAAAAGCAGAAGGAACATTCCTCAACAAGAAGTTTTCAGTGAACCTTCCTCTTGGCGATCGTCGTGTAGCCATACCACTTGATGCCGTTGTAAAGGCCTATATTGATTTTTCAGACTTTAGCAACAAGAACGTAAAGAAAGACGGTAATGGCAAAATAACTATTATATTGCCCGACCCACGTATAGTAATAACCAGTACAAAGGTAAATCATAAAGAAATGAAACAATATGTTGCATTCACTCGAAGTAACTTTTCTGATGCCGAACTAACAAGTTACGAGCAACAGGGAAGGCAACAAATTGTTAGTTCTATAGGTCAGATGGGCATTATTGAGCATGCTCAAGAGAGTGCAGCAAGGCAGCTTATTCCGATGTTAAAGATGCTTGGATATAACGAAAACGATATAACCATTAGCTTCCGCAAAGAGTTTACACTGTCAGATATTACACGATTTATCGAAAGTTCAACCCTTCAAACTGATAGAAAGAAATGAGTAACAGCATACAAAAGTTCGTTCGTAATACTACCAGAGCCTTTTGGTTGCAAGTATTTGGAATTGCATTGCTCATCGGTGGTGGCATTTGGCTTGTGAAATGGCTTAATAATTCCACTTCCATTTCTGTGAATGTAGACCAACATATAGACATTACACCACAACAAATACAGTCTATCCAAAGCATTGGACAATGGGAATTTCTTGCCATTAACGACGAAGAAATTGTTGATACAGTGCGAGAACGCTTCTTTTCTGATAATGAATTAGTCCGCATTTACTATGGAACTCTTCGGTTGGGAATAGACCTACATAAGGCGAAACCCAGATGGCTACGTGTAGAAAATGATTCTGTTGTTGTGGCAACGCTACCCAATATAGAACTTTTAGACCGCAACTTCATTGACGAGGCACGCACGCAATCGTTCTTTGAAAGTGGAAACTGGTCTGCTGAAGATAGAGAAAAACTTTATAACAGAGCCTATCAGAAAATGTTGAAACGCTGTTTCACGAAAGAGAACATAGCCACAACAGAAAACAATGCGCGCAAACATTTCGAGAAAATGCTTAATGCTATGGGCTATAAAAACGTGCGAGTAGAATTTGAAAAGAAGGCTACAACAAAATAAAAAATTTATTATTTAAGGATATTCAGGTGGTAAAAAGATGTATTTTAATCTAAAACCATATTATACTCACTATAGATCACTCACTCAATTGGGCTTGCCTATCATTGTTGGACAAATAGGAACAATTATTCTTGGACTTGCCGACACACTCATGATTGGCCAGCATAGCACTACCGAACTGGGTGCAGCGGCTTTCGTAAACAATATGTTTACGTTGGTTTTAGTATTCGGAATGGGCTTTGCCTATGGTGTTACACCTATTGTTGGCTCGCTTTTCGGACGCGAAGAGAACGAGAAGATAGGCGGAATTTTAAAGAATGCTCTCTTAGTAAATACACTATTGGTAGTTTTACTCGTAGCAATCATGTGGTTACTCTATGCCAATCTTGGTAATTTAGGGCAACCTGAGGAACTGTTACCCATCATGCGGCCTTACTTTATCGTTAATCTTGTATCGCTACCTTTTGTTTCTTGGTTCAATACCTTTAAGCAATTGTGCGACGGAACCACCGATACGAAGACTCCAATGTGGATTATGCTGGGTGGAAACCTACTCAATGTAGCAGGCAACTACGTCTTAATATATGGTAAATTAGGCTTTCCTGAGTTAGGATTGTATGGTGCTGGTATTTCAACAATGGTTTCGCGCATCTTGATGGCGGTTACAATAGCCATCATTTTCTTTACTTCAAAGCGATATAAGTCATACCATCACGGCTTCTTCAACCAGTCTATCAATCGTTCAGACCTTACTTTGCTCTTCCAAATAGGCTTTCCTTTAAGTCTTCAGATGGGTATGGAGACGGCAGCTTTCAGTCTAAGCTCTATCATGGTAGGCTGGATTGGAACCAAAGCATTGGCTGCCCACCAGGTCATGCTGTCTATTTCGCAACTGTTCTATATGGTCTATTACGGCATGGGGGCTGCAGTTGCAATTCGCGTAAGCTACTTTAGTGGGCAACACGACTACAAAGCGGTGCGTTTTTCTTCGTCAGCTGGTTTTCATCTCATTATGTTAATTGCGTTCATAGTAGCCATTCCTGTCTTCATTTATCGTAATAGCATGGGGGCAATCTTTACCGATAGCGAAGAAGTTTGCCGTATGGTAGCACAGCTTATATGGCCTTTGATGATATATCAGATAGGCGATGGTTTGCAGTGTGCTTATGGAAACGCTATGAGAGGGCTATCTTATGTGAAGCCTCTCGTCCCAACTTCATTTGTATCATTCTTCTTAATCAGTCTGCCAATTGGTTATTTGCTTGGTATAAGGTTTGATTTTGGACTACATGGTATATGGTATGCTTTCCCATTCGGATTGACTGCAGCAGGCTTGCTCTACTATTACTACTTTAACAAGCAGTTAAATAAGCTAACCAAACTAGAGCAATAGTTGTCGGAAAATGGATTAACAGGCTCATTCTTTTAGCATTCCCAACTTGGCTTTCCTATTATACCAATGTAATAACAAAGCCTTTGGAGAATTTTAAATAGCCAAGAGAAATAAGCCACTTCTATCGGATAAAAAGACGCTAACAATGTAAATATTTTTCAAGCACATAATTATTATCTAATTATATGATAATCAGTGCATTGAAAAACAGCCTGTTTTGCGTTATAAAAGTGCCTGTTTTACATGGTAAAAGTGCCTATATTGCGTCGCAATATAGGCACTTTTGCAACACCAAAGCGCAGTCAACGTTTTCCCGCTGCACTTTTCTTTACAATTCAGAACCATTTGAAGGACAAATCATAGTCGTACGAAAGAAAATACAAACGACTATTTTTAATAACAAATAAGGCTGAACCCCTTAGAGTTCAGCCTTATTTGTATAAGTAAGTACAAGGTTTATCAGACTTCAGTAGCGATAGGAATACATTCTTTCCGATTCATAAACAAAGAGAGAGATAACCTATATTACTATCTTCTTAATCTGCTGATGTTATGCAACCAATCGACTTTAAATACATGAATCATACAGATTTGATGAACTGAAAAAGCTAAAAGCAATGCTTCGTATGTCTTACATACCTTCCTCTTCAGCCATTTCCAATTCTGTTTTTGGCTTTTCTTGAGGTGCATTGCCCTCAGTATCGCTTTCAATATCAAGTTGAACAGATGACGTAATCTTCAGTGCTCCCAAATTGTTTATAGTTATATCAATCGGAATAAACTCGTCGCTATTAGGGTCAGGCGAGCCTACGCTTGCACCAAACTTAAGGAAATTGCCATCTACTTTATCGAACATGAAACCAATAAATGCACCATTTTTGCCATACTTATTATTGGTAAACTCTTTAAAATCACTCTTTTTAAAAGTGCGTTTAAAGAACTCTGTTCCGTCAGAACGGGTAATAAGAACTTCTACTTTATTGTCGTAATACTTCTTCCCATCGCTATCTATTACCATGGGAAGGTCTTTATCAGCATGGCGTTGAATATTTATCGTGTATGTTCCTCCCAACCATTCCACTTGTTTTTTATACTCAAAGTCAGCAAGTTGCTGCGGATTGTGCGACGGAACAGCCTGTGGTTTTATCTTAGTGATAATGTTATCCGACTTCTTTTCCTTCTTACAAGAAACTACGACAACCGTAAGCAACCCGCATAATAGGAACAATGATGTATTTCTTATAGCCTTCATCTGATAAAAATAAAATGTATATTCATTGCAAATGTACTGCTTTTTCTGAAATCAACCAAATTGTAAACAAGATAAATCCTTACTAATAGCGCAGTAAAGTCCATCTACAATGAATGGAGTATCACGCTTGTGATACAATGAAAAGAGGATAAACGTTACTGAAACTACTTTCTTTCGAGTGTGATATGGTACAAACCTGCATATGCATCCTCCATGTGTGTGAACGAAATAACCACTGCAAAGTCGTCTCCTTTCTTATTGTGTTCAGGGTGTCCGAGCACAAAATTGCCATTCAAAGAAAGATAATCGTCCTCCCCAAGTACTTTATAACCATACGAAAGAGCATCTTCTGCAAAGCGAATCATCTCTTCTTCCGACCATGTATAAAGGTTAATGCGCTGTGTTGTAAAGCGATTGTTTAGACCAACCCCCCAAAAGCCCATCTGACGAGGGTGCGTTCCAGTAACAACATCGTTACCTAAAGCCTCATCATAATGCATGTTATAGCTGTAAGTCAGCTCCTTTTGTGCACCATATCCTTTAATTACTTGTGCTAATATTAGGCCGTGTGCTGCCCCAATGTTATCGAAAAAGTGCATTTCATTGGTACGTTGGTCGCCATTTACCAATAGTTCGTACATAAAAGAAAACTTGAAATCAGTACTTTTATGAAGACTTTGAAGTTTTTCCACAGGTCCATTCTGAACTCCTTCCATAGGAGGGTACTTTACATTATTCGCTAAATCAGTATCTGATGTTTGTTCTGCTTCTATAGAATTAGAGTACGTTACAACAGGCTCTGACTCTATTTCATGTGTTGCTATATGGGGGTTGTGATCGTTAGAGTGAGCTGCTTTCGGTGTAGAATCACTGGTAACAGCATGCGTATGTTCCTTTACGATCTTTCCTCCATAGCGATAACTCTCTACAAAATCGTCCTTACCAGTGGCTTTGTTAATGTATTTATCAGTGCCTCCGGAACGTTCGCTCACCTTCGTTCCGTTCTTCCAAACTGTCGTAAACTCCAGTTTTCCGCGCTCTGAATATGTGTACGATGTTCCATTTAGCAAACCATTAGCATAGTTTAGTTTCATTCCTACATTGCCATTGGCAAAGAACGAAACCGCTCTACCATTGGCTTTGCCATTGCTATACTTCATTATCGATTCTATTTTACCCGACTTATAGAATGTACGGGCAGTTCCAGTAAGCACAGTTTGTTTATCGTCTGTCTTACTAACACTTATATATTGCTTTTCCGCACATAGCTGTCCAGTGATATAATAGTCGTGAAGTATCTTCTGACCGCGCTTATCTACAGACAAAATACGATAATAAGAGGCTTGCTTGGCTGAGCTTACTCCCTTCCAATTTGCATTATAGAAAATTGCATCTTTAGGTATATTGCGCTTCACACGTCCTTGTGCCAGCACCACAAAAGGTAGCAACAGGATTATGAGGAATAAGAAAAATCGTTTCATAAAACTCTTAATTTTAATGCAAATATACAAAAGAAGTTGAAAACTATAGCAGATTTCTACTTCTTTTTTCTCCATCTTTGCTTCTCTGTACCATTTGCATTAAATGCCTTTTGCCTTATTTGCAACAAACACTCCAATAAGTATGAAGGCACTACCAACATACGCAATGGGTGTCATATGCTCGTTCAAGACTATCGCACTCGTGATTACTGTAGTTACAGGGTTAAAGTAAATATAGTTCGAAGCGCGCAAAGCACCTAACTTTGTAATAACCCATGCCCACGCAGCGAAGCACACAAACGACGCAACAACACCAAGATATAGTAGGTTAAGACCTATAGATGGCGTAAATAACTGTTCGAATGGGAATGTCCAAGGGTGTATAATAAAGATAGGAAGTATAGTGATTAACCCGTAAAAGAAAACTTTACGCGTGATAAAAAACGGAGAATAATGCGATGAAAAGTTCTTCATAACCAACGAATAGATAGCCCAACTCGCTGCTGCAGCCAATGCAAGGAAGTCTCCCAATGGGTCTAGATGCAAAACAAAATGGCCATTAAAGATGACAAGAGCAACACCTATCAGAGCAAAAACAGAGCCCACAACAAGCGGAAGGCTCGCTTTTACACTCTTCAAGAATAGCAATGCCAAGATAATCGTGACCAAAGGAGTAGTGCAAACAATGAAGCTAACATCGTTTACAACAGCTAATTTCAACGCATAATTCTCTGTTAAGAAGTAAAGAGAGCTACCGAAGATACCTAATAGAAACACTATTAGCTCGTCTTTCAGCGAATCGCAGAACAGTTTCTTGGGAGAAATGAACCAAATACATACGTAAGCCAACAACGTTCGCAGTACATATATCTCCTCAGGCAATAGCCTTTATCTATCAACAGGCGAGTATTGACAAACGTTCCGCCCCAAATCATAACTATAACTAAAGCTACGACATGACCAAGAAGCCCATTTGACTTGATATTAGTAATATTTCCTTCGCTATTCATAGGTGCAAAGGTACATAGGTTTTACTAATATTTAAAACATATACATAAGAAAAAACAAAACGATAGTTGTATAAAGGAAATATATACAATATTTGCTTGCATATCGGAAAGGAAGCTATTTTACACTATTACTTTCGTTTCAACACTATCCGTGCTGTACTTTTCGAGTTGCTTGGCTCTACCTTTACATCGTCAGTTAAGTTTGTTACCCACGAATCAGCAGCAAAACGAAGTTTTCGATGTCGTTGTATGAGATACAAAGCAGGCTTATCTTCGACGACAACATATTCAGAAGAAGAATTTTGCGGAATATCTTTATCATCTTCATCAGTTACGTTTTCCTCACGAACATCGTTCGAATCAACTTTCATTACAATTGGACCTGTATAATCGTAATGCACTCTTGCTGTTTCTATATCAGCGTCAATGCAGAGCATTTTAGCACTGTCAATATAAGCCGTACCATTTATTTGCAGGTAATTTTCTGCTGTAACCTGCGCTGTTATAGGTTCTTTCGTTATTTTAAAACTGAACGTTGGTACAGCATAAGGTTGCCAATAAGCTTTAAGCCACGCATCAAACCCTGGGCAAAAGCTTAAAAAAACAGCCTTAACCATATCAGTTGGTAAGTTCTTTAGTTCTTCATTAAACGCTTCTTTACTAACATTCTTATTGGGAATCTGCGACTTTAGGAAATCATAAAAGCCATACAACAAATCTGTTTGGTTTACTATTTGCCATTGTTGTGCCTTCCATTCCACCTTTACAATAGGCGTTGTGTGATTAAAAATCTGCTGAATCTTCTCTATTAGTTGCTTGTCTGCTTCGTATGAGAGGTTATTTGGTGCAACAATCTTTGTTATATCAAGTTCGAAAGTAGTACTATCAGCATCTGTTTTCAGTACTTTCAAACTAAAGTTATTATGCAACTCGCCATCAAACATATTCAATGAGAAAATAAATTCCACATCGTTAAACAACCAATAAGGACTATGCTGCCAGTTTAAACTAGCAACATAGTCGTAAGAAACATATTGCCCAACAACGAATTGTGGGCAATAATGTTGTTTATCTTGCGCTGTAGATACCAACGCAATAAGTGAAAATAATATGAAAGATAATAGCTTTCTCATTTAAAAGCTGCTAATCTTACATTATTATCATAGTCCAATTGTGCTTGTCTTCTATGGTTCCGTATTGTATTCCACGTAGTGTTTCGTACAACTTCAAAGACCATGGTCCTGGCTTCTCGCCAAAGTTGTAAGACTTTCCTTCCTCTACATCGTCCAAACGAGATATAGGCGAGATAACCGCAGCAGTACCACAAGCACCTGCTTCTTCGAAAGTAGCAAGTTCTTCTTCCGGTATTGGGCGACGCTCTACCTTCATTCCGAGGTCTTCAGCTATCTGCATTAAGCTCTTATTTGTAATAGAAGGCAAGATCGAAGAAGACTCAGGAGTAACATAAGTGTTATTCTTTATACCGAAGAAATTAGCTGCTCCACACTCGTCAACATATTTCTTTTCTTTGCAATCGAGGTAGAATTCAGACGCATAACCCTTTTCGTGAGCAATCTGATTAGCCTTTAACGATGCAGCATAGTTACCTCCTACCTTGTAAGTACCAGTTCCTAATGGTGCAGCACGGTCGAAATTACGCATGATTACATAAGGATTTGTTGAGAAACCACCTTTGAAGTAAGGGCCAACAGGGGTAACAAATATCATAAATAGATATTCTTCAGCAGGGCGAACACCTACTTGTGCTCCTGTACCGATGAGCAATGGGCGAAGGTAAAGTGTAGCTCCGCTTTCATAAGGAGGTATATAAGCTTCGTTTAAGCTTACAACTTTCTTCACCATTTCTATGAAAAGTTCGGTTGGAGGTTCAGCCATAACGATACCACGGCAAGTACGTTGCAAGCGAGCAGCGTTTTCTTCAGGACGGAAGACACGTACTTTACCATCAGGACAGCGGTATGCTTTCAATCCTTCAAAGGCCTCTTGTCCGTAATGAAGACAGGTTGCTGCCATGTGTATATTGATGTTTTCGTCTGAAGAAACTTCAATTTCTCCCCATTTTCCATCGCGATAGTAGCAACGAACATTGTAATCGGTCTTCTGATACCCGAATGAAAGGTTCTCCCAATCTATTTTTTTCATAATCTTAAATTTTGTGCCTGCCTTCTATTTCGTTCCGAGAAGGAAAGTCAGAAGGTCGGCGGTTAGTAATTGTTTTATAGTTTTTATTTATCGTTTAAGTCTCTGTTATTTTGTTTCGAGTAACTTTTTAATTTCCTCGTCGGTGTGTGTTAGTTTATCTTTACACACCTTTATCAGTCCTTGCGCCTTCTTTAGTTCGCTTGCCATGGTGTCTATATCCATGTCGCCACGTTCCATTTTGTCTACGATAGCTTCCAGTTTACTAAGTGCTTCTTCGTATTTCATACTTTATTTCTTAGGTTTCTATTTCTTTACTATTGACGTTACGCTACCTGTTTCGAGTTGCGTTGTAATTTCATCACCAGCTTTTAGTTCGTTAGCATTACGCACTACACGCCCATTCTTGTAGGTTAAGCTATAGCCTAAGCGCAACATTCGTTCTGGGTTTACGGCATCTACACGCTGTCTTATCAGTTGTAAGCGATGATATTCTGCCGTCAACTTGCGTTCGACTGCTGGGATTATCTTGCCTGAAAACATCTCTATTTTCATTCGATGATGCTGCAAGTGCAATCCTGTACGCTGCAAAATTGCATGCCAATAGTCGTCTAAACGTGCTTCTTCCCTATTCTTTACCATTGAAAACAGTATAGGTATATGAGATGAAAGCTGCTGTAAATGCATTTTTTCGTGCTGTATTTTATGTCCTACTGCACGATGAATAGCCACTTGGGCTTGTTCTATTCGATGCAAAGTACTTGCCAAATGTTCTATCAAGAAGGCTGCGGCAGCGTCGGTGTCTTCACTTTTGTATGGGCAACCATATCAAGTATACTCTCGTCGCGGTCGTGCCCAATACCTGTTATAATGGGTAAAGGGAAATTAGCCACGTTCTCTGCCAGTATCAGTGTGTCGAAACCACTAAGATCGGCAGTTGCTCCGCCACCACGAATGATGACTACACAGTCGAATTCGTCTTCTCTTTCGTTTATCTTGTTCAGCGCTTCTACAATGCTTTGCTCAACTTGTTCACCTTGCATAATTGCTCCAAAGAGCTCTATTTGAAAGGTTATTCCATACTCGTTGCCTGCTAATTGGTTGCAGAAATCGCCATATCCAGCTGCCGAAGCCGAAGAAATAACGGCTATTCGTTGCGCAAATAAAGACAGGCGAAGCTCTTTTTGCAGGTCGAACACGCCCTCTGCCTTCAACCGAGCGATGATTTCGTGGCGCTTGCGTACCATGTCGCCCATTGTATATTCGGGATTGATGTCGTCAACGATCCACGAAAAGCCGTACTGGGCATGAAACTGAGCATGTACTTGTACCATGATTTGAAGACCAGCACGAAGTCTTACACCTGCAACACGTTCAAAATAAGGTTCTATAAGCGACCACGATGTGCGCCAACACTTTGCAGATGCGCGTGCAATAGGTGTGTTTGAGCGTTCGTCTTTCTGTATTAGCTCTAAGTAAAGATGTCCCCTACTCTCTCTCGCTTCCGAAATTTCAGCTTCCACCCAATACGATTTCGGCATGGCAGCGTCGATAAGCTCGGCGACCAAAGAGTTGAGTTCATGTAGCGTTAGAGCGTTCTCCATATATCTGTACTGTCCTTTCAATCGCAAAGATAAGAATAAAATTGGAATAAAACTACATTGGTATTAGAAATTTTTCTTTTTACAACATCGTCTTTACACTTTGATAATAAAACATCGTAAAACCATTCCCATTTTACAATTGTAACGCTTCTGACTTATCACGGCTATCTGAGTACACATCTTAAAATGGCATTCGGATAACACGAAACTAATAAAAACGATCTTATGATTCGTATGAAGATGAGATTATGAAAGTGTAAAGATTTATTATTAGCAATGGTATTACGTAACAATTTCACTATCAACGTGTTACAAAACCCATTGTTTTGCATTACAAAAGTGCCTATATTGCGCGGTAAAAGAGCCTGTTTTGCCTCGCAAAACAACCGCTTTTGCAAAGCAAAATAACAATCATTGTTTTTTCCTACTATTTTCTTTACAAAATAAGAGCTATACTATACTAAAACAATAGAAATAAAGTAGGTTTAAGATATGCTATCTATCTCACATCAATAGAAGTTTTTCTTCTGTATCAGAAAGATGGTTGACAATGTTCATTCTTTCAGTAATACAATACGAAAACACAGCTTACAAATGCCAAAAACTAAATAATGGGTTTAGTATTTTGCAAAGATTTGCTGAAAATACACTAGACGTAAAAGGTTACGGGCATTTATAATGCGCTGAGCTTGCGCCTGATAATCAGGACAAGCAAGTAGTTGTTCCACGTTAGCACTATAATATGTATTATCGGCTACACCCTCTTTCAGCAAGTTTTTGCCTAAACACATATACTTCGTATTACGGAAAGCAAAGGGCGCAAGTGTAGCTAATATATCGTCATGGCTTCCCCAACGCTGAGTCATTTTACGATAGTTTTCTTTCCGAAGGTAAGGTGGCAGGTAAACATAGAATGGCACTGAGCGTTCCCAACGCTTATTTATCTTTGTATAATCAAGAATGGAACGCACGTTATGGTCGCCCGATATAATGACAATCGTATTGTTTGCTGCTTTCGATTGCTTAAATTTGTCTAGGAAATCGCCTAATGTTTTATTGGCGTAACGATATCCCATAATGTACTTTTTCAGTACTTCGTGGTTCTTTTCGGCAAAGCATTCATTGTTATAAATATCACTTGGAAGCTCCTTAAGTTGCGCTTCTTTAGGAAATTCGAACGGCGGATGATTGGTAGTTGTCATGCAAAGCATCATCTGTGGTTTAGTTGTTTGTTGGTCTAAACGTTCTTGTATGCTTTGGAAAAGATGATGGTCGAACACTCCGATACTATTATTTTTGTATTCGGGGTGCTGCTCTTTCAGCGTAAACTTGCCAGTAATCTTCATAAACTGTTGGTGTTTCAGAGCCTCATAACAATTCTCCCATGCTACGTCCATACCTGAAATAACTCTGTGGTATAGCCACTTTCGTTAAAAGGTAATGCTATCGACGAGGGTAAGCAATTGAAACGATAAGCGGATGAGAAGAAACGAGGGAACGGAACACTACTTATGATGTTCTCAATAGAGGCAATTGTGCCGTTACCAACAGACTGGAAATTGCGAAAAAGCAAATCTTCTTTAAAGTGACGGCGCATTCCAAATAACATATCACAATGAGAATTATCTAAGTTCATAAGGTAATTACTCCAGCTTTCCTCATAGATTATCAACACATTCGGCTGTTTGTGTTTCATTGTATCGGGCACCTCGCAGAACAAGGCAGTGCGTAATGCAGACAGAATATCGCTCTTTAAACGTATTGTATCCGAGTTTGTATATACGTTTATGGCTTCTTGCAGCGACCTGAACTTATATTCGGTAAGCAAACTTTCAATAGAATGAAAGGTAAAAGCGTCTTTCTTTTCCTTTATTGCCTTCTTCAACATGTAGGCAGCGTTGGGTACAAGGTCGTTAATTTGCTTACTACTCGACACAAAAGAATCTTCAACTTGCAAAGGGAAACGCCATACAGAGCCACGAAGACAAGCTGTTTCAACAAGTAAAAATACAATTATGAGGGCGAACATCTTACCCGTTACTCTCACCTTTTCCTTTCCACTATCATAGCTTTGTGCGCTGTTTGCAATTTTCTTATTAAGAAGATAAATGCCAAAAGCTACAATTCCAACCACTGACAGATATAGCATGACGTGATATTCTTCCAAATCGTTTGCAGTAAACTCAAGGGGTTTTCATAAAAAAAGTCGAAAGCTGTTATATTAATATGTGACTGAAAATTGTGATAAAAACCTATATCAAATAGTGCAAGTATTAGCAATATAGTTTCAAGTAACCAATAATAAAAACTAACAAACCGAGATAACCTATCTGTTACATTCTTATTGCGCACTAAAAGGCAAAATAATACAACAAGAAAAGGCAGAATGGCAACGTATGCTGCTACTTGAAGATCGAAGCGTAATGCGTTAAAAAACGCTGAAGGTAACGAATTTGCATACTCACCGAAAGTAGAAAAAGGAACAAAACAGACAGCGAAGAGCAGTCTGACAATAAAGAATACACTCACTATAATAAGCGTATGCTTCAGTATTTCAACTATTTTTGCAGTAAGATAATTCATCTTTCATATTTCCTAAATGTAAGGAAAGCTGTGCAAAGGTATTATTATTTCATAAAAGTACAAAAGGAATAAAACAAAAAAAGAAAACAATAAGATGCAAAAACTTTGTGGATTGATGTTTATTTCTTATTTTTGCATAATGATAAAAGGGCTCGCCTATTTTATAGGAATGAAGCCTTTGGATTTTGATTGAATTAAACCGACAAAGCTTTTAAAGCTATAGATTTATGAATAATATCTTTCGTGGATTAGGAATAGCATTGGTAACACCATTCAAACAGAATGGAGAAATAGATTACGATGCCTTAGAAAGACTAATAGAATACCAAATAAAGAATGGTGCTGACTTCTTTACCATACTAGCAACAACGGGCGAAAGTCCTTGTTTATCGGCAGAAGAGAAAAACGAAATCACAAAAACCATAATCAAGATTGTAGCTGGACGCGTTCCGATACTGAAATATTGTGGTGGCAACTATACTGCTGCCGTTGTGGAAGAAATAAAACAATCTGACTGGAAAGGTATTGATGGAATACTTAGTATCTGTCCATACTACAATAAACCCAGCCAAGAAGGATTGTATCAACACTTCAAAGCCATTGCAGAAGTTAGCCCGCTACCAGTGGTTTTATATAATGTGCCTGGACGAACGGGCGTAAATATGAAAGCGGAGACCACAGTGAGGATTGCTACCGACTTCCCTAATATCGTGGCAATTAAGGAGGCTGCTGGCAGTTTAGAGCAGGTAGATGAAATCATTAAGAACAAGCCAAAACACTTTGAAGTAATTAGTGGCGATGATGCACTGACGTTCCCAATGATAGCAAGTGGTGCTGCTGGTGTTATTTCGGTTATTGGTAATGCACTGCCAAAAGAGTTTTCGCGTATGATTCGATTGGAATTTAATGGTGAATACGATGCTGCGCGCATAATTCACCACCAGTTTACAGAACTTTATAAACTGTTGTTTGTAGACGGAAACCCAGCAGGCTGCAAGGCTTTGCTTAACGATATGGGAATGATAGAAAACGTTTTGCGATTACCATTGGTACCTACACGTATCGAAACAAAACAGAAAATGAACGATATACTAAAAAAGATGAGACTTCATTAAGAAGCCTCATCTTTTTTTATTCTTTTGGTGTTCATAATTGATGAACACTATATTTAAACCTTCTATTAAAGTTTTTCTTATTAAATTAACGCTGCAGGAATAGTGATTTCACCTGCAATAGATTGGTTCATGTACTTGCGCACAATCTCGTGATCACTATATTTCGCCTGAAGAAGCATTAGTTTGGTTAGCGCAGCCTCAACTGTCGTATCGTAACCACTAATAACACCAGCTTCTTTCAGTTGATATCCCGTATCATAACGATTCATATCGGCTTGTCCACTAATACATTGACTTACATTAACAGTAACTACTCCACGCTGAGAAGCCTCTTTTAGCAAGTTCATCAGCCAAGGAGAGTGAGGTGCATTGCCGCTTCCGTATGTACGCATGATAATGCCACGGAGTTCAGGAGCATCGAATATGTGACGCACTATGTTCTCCTCAGCACCAGGAAACAACGAAAGCACAAATACATTGCTGTTCACTTCAAAGTGAGGCACCATTGGTTTGCTGTAGTCAGGAGTTAAGATATGGTGCGTTTGGAAGTTAAAACTAACACCTGCCTCGCAAAGATGAGGGAAGTTGAACGAATCAAAAGCATTCAACTCGTCAGCATTTTGCTTCGTAGAACGATTACCACGGAGCAAGTGTCCATTAAAGTAAATACATACTTCAGGCACCATAGGGGTACCATCTTGGTGGTGAGCTGCTGCTAACTCGAG
Organism: Prevotella aurantiaca JCM 15754; assembly: GCF_000614025.1. Lineage (GTDB taxonomy): Bacteria > Bacteroidota > Bacteroidia > Bacteroidales > Bacteroidaceae > Prevotella > Prevotella aurantiaca. The sequence continues at coordinate 86,191 of NZ_BAKF01000003.1, read as the reverse complement.
ACTTGTCATAAGATTTTCCTTGCCATCTGTGCGCAATTGACCTATTGGAAGCTGTGAGCCTGTTAGGATAACAGGCTTCGTAAGATTCTCAAGCATAAACGACAATGCCGATGCTGTATAAGACATGGTGTCTGTACCATGCAAGATAACAAACCCATCATAATCGTCATACCTATCCACTATGATTCTAACAATATCTGCCCAATTATCTGGAGACATGTTTGAAGAGTCAATAGCAGGAATAAATTGATAGGTATCAATGGCTGTTGGAATCAGCTTAAACTCTGGAACCTTATCAGCAAGGTGATCGAAATCTAAAGGCTCTAAGGCCCCCGTCGTAGGATTACAACCCATTCCAATGGTTCCACCGGTATAAATCAGTAAAACTTTCTCTGTTCTTTTCATGCTCGTATTATACTTTGGGGGCAAAGATAGTAATTTATTTTCAGTAATTGTTTATTTACATCCTTCTTTTTTATCGCTTAATATTAAATTGTTACATGTTTTATCTTTCCATAAGTTGACAGAAACAAGGCTGTGCTAAACCTTAAGACACATCAAACAAAAAGATAACTATAAAATTGACGCAAACCTTTTACTTTACAACAACATAATGACAATTGAATTATTTTACTATATTATAAAGTTATTTTTTTTCTCTATATCAAAAGTCAATTAAACTTTTGCCATTCTCAAAAAATAATAGTATTTTTGCAACGTAATTATGGTGGAGGATTTATAGATAATAGAAGAAACTCACCTTAGCGAGAATGAAATAACGTTATTGCACTTATATTTTATGAAGAAATTACTTTTCCCTATCATGGTTATTACCATGATTTTAGCGATGGTAGGCTGTGGTTCAAGCAAACAAGTAGCTTACTGGCAGAACATTGACTCTATTAGCTTAGCAGCATCTAAAGGCTTATATGATGCTAAGATTATGCCAAAAGATGAATTAACCATTTTGGTGCAAACCACCGATCCTCTTACTTCAGAGCCATTCAACCTACGTTCTACAGGACAAACAAATAGTAAAAGTCAAGTTACTAATTATTTGGTTGATAATGATGGCATGATAAATTTTCCCATCATAGGCAAAATCCATGTCGCAGGATTAACTAAGACTGAGTGCGAAGACCTTATTAAAAGTAAAATTCAGCCATATTTGGCACGTACAGAAAATCCACTCGTTTCAGTTCGCATGAGTAGCTATCGTATCACTGTTATTGGAGAAGTAAATCGTCCTGGTGTTATTCCAGTAGCGACAGAAAAGATTAGTTTAGTTGAAGCATTAGCTGAAGCTGGAGATATGACCATTTTTGGAAAGCGCGATAATATACTTCTTGTTAGAGAAGATAAGACTGGAGAGAAGCATAAGATACGCTTAAATATGAACGATGCGAACCTTATAAACTCACCTTATTATTATTTACAACAGAATGACATCATTTACGTTGAACCGCAAAAGATGAAGGCAAGAAATACATTCTTTGGAAGTAACACAAGTATATTCTATTCAGTAATTGGTATCACAACGTCGCTTGTTTCTTTATTAATTACTATTTTAAGATAGTAAAATATAAGAAGTAAGCTAGAGAAATTAAATTAGGTTTAAAAGAAAAAGATAAAAAATATGTGTGGAATTGTTGGGTATTTAGGAACAAAAAGACAAGCTTATCCCGTCTTAATAAAAGGACTTAAAAGACTTGAATATAGAGGATACGATAGTTCAGGCGTTGCACTTATCAATAGTAATGGCGATTTAAATGTATATAAGGCAAAAGGTAAAGTAAGTGAATTAGAAGCTTTCTGCGCAGAAAGAATATTGAAGGTGGTATCGGTATTGCACACACACGGTGGGCAACACATGGTGAGCCTTCTTCAACAAATGCACATCCGCACTATTCTGAGTCAAAGAATTTAGCCATTATTCATAATGGCATCATTGAAAACTACGCAGAAATAAAGAAGAAACTTATTGATAAAGGTATACACTTTGCTTCTGACACCGATACAGAAGTATTGGTACAATTAGTTGAATACGTTCAAACAAAGAAAGAATTAGATTTACTTACAGCTGTTCAGATAGCTCTGAATCAAGTTATTGGCGCATATGCTATAGCAATTTTAGACAAACGTCATCCTGATACTATCATTGCAGCACGCAAACAAAGTCCACTTGTAGTGGGTATTGGAAATGATGAGTTCTTTTTAGGTTCAGATGCAAGCCCAATTATTGAGTTTACTGATAAGGTTGTTTACCTGGAAGACGAGAACATTGCTGTCATGAAATTGGGCGAAGAATTAAAGGTTGTAAATATTCAGAATGAATCTTTAGCACCCGTAATAAAGAAAGTAGACATAAACCTTGGTCAAATAGAGAAAAGTGGTTATCCACACTTTATGCTCAAAGAAATATTTGAGCAGCCCGATTGTCTTATTAACTGTATGCGAGGACGCATCAACATAGATAACAACAATGTAACTTTAAGTGCCATCATTGACCATAGACAGCGCTTACTTAGTGCAAAACGAATTATAATTGTTGCCTGTGGAACAAGTTGGCATGCTGGTCTTATTGGCAAGCAATTACTCGAAACATTCTGCAGAATCCCTGTTGATGTTGAGTATGCAAGTGAGTTCCGCTATCGCAATCCTGTGGTTTCTGCTGACGATGTAGTAATTGCATTATCACAAAGTGGTGAAACTGCCGACACGCTTGCTGCCATTGAATTAGCAAAAGAACATGGAGCATTTATCTATGGTATATGTAACGCTATTGGCTCTAGTATCCCACGTGCCACCCATACTGGAACTTATATTCACGTAGGTCCAGAAATTGGTGTTGCCTCTACAAAAGCTTTTACTGGCCAAGTAACTGTTTTAACTATGCTTGCACTTACTTTAGCAGAAGCAAAAGGAACAATAAAACATGATGAGTACATCAAAGTTGTAGAAGAGCTATCCGCTATTCCTGAAAAAATTAAAGAGGTTTTAAAGACTAACGAGGCTATTGCAGATTTAGCAAGGACATTTACTTATGCACATAACTTCCTTTATTTAGGTCGCGGATTCAGCTATCCAGTAGCATTGGAAGGTGCTTTAAAATTGAAAGAAATTTCATATATACACGCTGAAGGATACCCTGCTGCTGAAATGAAACATGGACCAATTGCATTAATAGACTCTGATATGCCTGTAGTTGTTATAGCTACCCATAACTCAATGTATGAAAAGGTGCGTAGCAATATACAGGAAATAAAAGCACGAAATGGTCGAGTAATAGCATTGGTTTCTAAAGGCGACAAGACAATATCACAGATTGCTGATGCTGTTATTGAACTTCCAGATACAATGGATTGTTTAGAACCACTAGTAGCAACTATACCGCTGCAGCTTTTAGCCTATCACGTAGCTGTCTGTAAAGGCAAAGACGTAGACCAACCACGTAACTTGGCAAAGTCGGTTACAGTAGAATAAAACAGAAAAATAACCTTAGTAAAATGGAAAAGAACATACATGAAGATTGCGGTGTAGCAATGATAAGATTGCTGAAACCATTGAGCTATTTTAAAGAGAAATATGGTACTTGGATGTACGGCTTGAATAAGATGTATCTTATGATGGAAAAGCAACACAACCGAGGTCAAGAAGGAGCAGGCATAGCAAGCGTAAAACTTGAGACGCAACCTGGAAACGAATATATGTTTCGTGAAAGGGCAGAAGGTAAAAATGCCGTTACTGAGATCTTTGCCAACATTCATAAGCAATATAAGGACTATACTGAAACAAAAATTGCTGATGTTGATTTCGCACAAGAACATTTACCTTTCGCAGGCGAACTTTATATGGGACATTTGCGTTACTCTACAACAGGTAAAAGTGGCTTATCATATGTTCATCCATTCCTAAGAAGAAACAATTGGAGAGCAAAAAACCTTTCATTTTGTGGAAACTTCAATATGACAAACCTAAGTGAGATTTTCGAGCATCTCACAGATTATGGTCAATGTCCACGCAAATACAGTGACACCTATTTACTTCTTGAGTTTATGGGTCACCGTTTAGACCGCGAAGTAGAGCGTAATTTCCGTGATGCAAAAGCACTTGGATTAGAAAAATTCGATATTACGCACTACATTGAAGACCATATGGAAATGAAGAATGTTTTACAAACCACAATGCAATACTTCGATGGTGGTTATGTGATATGTGGTATTACAGGTTCTGGGGAAATGTGTGCTATGCGTGATCCTTGGGGAATTCGTCCAGCATTTTTCTACATGAACGACGAATATATGGCATTAGCTAGCGAGCGTCCTGTACTTCAAACAACGTTTGATTTAAGTTGTGAAGATATAAAAGAGCTTTTACCTGGTCAAGCACTCATTGTAAATAAACGAGGAGAAAGCTCACTACATCAGATATTAGAATCTAAAGGCAATTCTGCCTGTTCATTTGAACGTATTTATTTCTCACGTGGTTCAGATCGAGATATATACAAAGAACGTAAAAAACTTGGCGAGCAACTTACCGAAAATGTATTGAAATCTATTGATTACGATACCAATCATACTGTAATCTCTTTTATTCCAAACACTGCTGAAGTAGCTTTTTATGGCTTACTACAAGGTTTTGAGAAGTGGTTGAATTCTAAAAAAGCAGAAGAAATAAAGAAATTAGGAAGTAATGCAAACGATGTAGAGATAGAGAAAATATTAAGTCAGTCTATCCGTTCCGAGAAAGTAGCATGGAAAGACATTAAACTACGCACCTTCATAACTGAAGGTAATTCGCGTAACGACTTAGCTTCTCACGTCTACGACATAAGTTATGAGAGCATTACACCTAAAGAGGATAATCTCGTTATTATTGACGACTCCATTGTTCGTGGCACCACACTGAAAGAAAGTATATTACGAATACTTGACAGACTTCACCCAAAGAAGATTATAATTGTATCAAGTGCACCGCAAATCCGCTATCCTGATTATTATGGCATTGACATGCCACGCTTAGAAGAGTTTTGCGTTTTTGATGCAACTATAGAATTGATTAAGGAACGAAATATGGAATCGCTCCTTTCCGAAGTCTACGAAGCTTGTAAAAAGGAAGTTGCTAAAGAAAAAGGCGAAACTATTAACAATGCAGTTTGTAAAGTTTATGCTCCTTTTACAGTAGAAGAAATCAATAAAAGGATAGTAGAGATGTTGCGTCCAAAAGGTATGACCACTCCAGTAGAGCTTGTTTATCAAAGTATTGAAGGCTTGCACGAAGCTATACCAAACCATAAAGGAGACTGGTATTTTACTGGAAACTTCCCAACTCCTGGTGGAATGCGACTTGTAAACCAAGCATTCATAAACTTTTATGAACAAGTTTATAATAAGTAAATCAGATAACATTAAATCATCAACATACAAAATAAAATGAGGAATGTAACTTTAGTCTTAAATGATGGTACAGAGTTTCACGGCAAATCATTTGGATACGATAAGCCTATTGCGGGCGAAGTTGTATTCAACACAGCAATGATGGGATACCCCGAAAGTCTTACCGACCCTTCCTATGCAGGTCAAATGCTTGTCATGACATTCCCCTTGGTCGGCAACTACGGTGTTCCACCATTTACGATTGAGAAGAATCATATTCCATCGTTTATGGAAAGTGACAAGATTTATGTCTCTGCACTCATCGTTTCCGATTATACGGAGGAGTACTCTCACTGGAATGCCGTCGAGAGCTTAGCATCATGGCTCAAGCGAGAAAAAGTTCCTGGAATCACAGGAATTGACACACGTGAACTTACAAAGGTATTGCGTGAACATGGTGTAATGATGGGACAAATCATTTTCGACGATGAAGCTGACAACATTCCTACTGCACATTATGAAGGAGTTAATTTTGTAGACCTTGTTTCTACAAAAGAAATCATTCGTTACAATGAAGGAGGCGGGAAGAAAGTAGTATTAGTAGACTGCGGTGTAAAAGCCAACATCTTACGTGAATTGATAAATCGCAACATCGAAGTAATTCGTGTACCTTGGAATTACGATTATTCATCATTGGAATACGACGGACTTTTCCTTGCAAATGGTCCTGGCGACCCAGATATGTGCAGCGATGCGGTAGAGATTCTCCGCAAGCAAATGAACGAAAGCACAAAACCAATCTGTGGAATTTGTATGGGAAACCAACTTATGGCGAAGGCTGCTGGTGCAACCATCTTTAAACTAAAGTATGGTCATCGTGGACATAATCAGCCCGTCAGATTAGTAGGAACAAACCATTGCTATATAACTTCTCAAAACCATGGTTATGCTGTTGATGCAAAAACATTGAGCAAAGACTGGGAAGAACTTTTTGTAAACATGAACGATGGCAGCAACGAAGGAATTCGTCACAAGACAAATCCTTGGTTTAGTTCACAGTTCCACCCTGAAGCTAGTTCGGGTCCGATAGATACAGTATTTATGTTTGATAAATTTGTAGAAGCACTGAAATAATGAAAGACGAATCAATAAAAAAAGTCCTGCTACTTGGTTCAGGCGCATTAAAGATAGGTGAAGCTGGTGAATTTGACTATTCTGGTTCACAAGCACTAAAAGCACTGCGTGAAGAAGGTGTTTCTACCGTGCTCATCAATCCGAATATTGCAACCGTTCAAACATCAGAAGGTGTGGCAGACCAAATCTATTATCTGCCCGTTCAGCCTTATTTCGTAGAACGCGTAATCCAAAAAGAACGTCCCGATGGTATTCTTTTGGCATTCGGTGGACAAACTGCTCTTAATTGTGGCGTGGAGTTAGACCGTCTTGGAATACTCGAAAAGTACAATGTAAAGGTACTTGGTACACCTGTAAAGGCCATTATGAATACCGAAGACCGTGAACTTTTCGTGCAGCAATTAGACGAAATCGATGTTAAAACTATTAAGAGCGAGGCTTGTGAAACTGCAGATCAAGCACGAAAGGCTGCTGCAACATTGGGTTATCCTGTTATAATTCGTGCAGCTTATGCTTTGGGTGGACTTGGTAGCGGCTTTGCCGATAACGAAGAAGAACTCAACAAACTTTGCGAAAAAGCTTTTTCGTTCTCGCCTCAAGTTTTGGTGGAAAAGAGTTTAAAGGGCTGGAAAGAAATAGAATACGAAGTGGTACGCGACCAATACGACAATTGTATTACGGTCTGCAACATGGAGAATTTTGACCCATTAGGTATCCATACGGGCGAATCTATCGTAATTGCACCTTCTCAAACCCTAACTAATAGCGAATATCACAAGCTTCGTAAGTTAGCAATAAAGATTGTACGCCACATCGGAATAGTAGGTGAATGTAACGTACAATATGCTTTCGACCCCAAGAGCGAAGACTACCGTGTAATTGAAGTAAATGCACGCCTTTCTCGTTCTTCTGCTTTAGCAAGTAAGGCAACAGGTTATCCTCTTGCTTTCGTGGCAGCCAAATTAGGTATGGGCTATGGTTTGTTCGAATTGAAGAACTCTGTTACAAAGACCACATCGGCTTTTTTCGAGCCTGCACTTGACTATGTTGTCTGCAAGATACCACGTTGGGACTTGAGCAAGTTCCGTGGCGTGGACAAGGAATTAGGCTCAAGTATGAAGTCGGTAGGTGAAGTTATGGCTATCGGTCGCAACTTCGAGGAAGCTATACAAAAGGGATTGCGCATGATTGGTCAAGGTATGCATGGCTTCGTAGAGAACAAAGAACTTGAAATCAAAGATATAGATGCAGCATTGTGTGAACCTACTGACAAACGTATCTTCGTTATTTCAAAGGCAATGCATAAAGGTTATACCATTGAACAAATTCACAAACTTACAAAAATTGACCATTGGTTCCTACACAAGTTAAAGCATATCATTGATGTTGATGAGCAATTAAAGACTTGCAACATCAACACACTTGACAAAGAATTACTTCGTACAGCAAAGGTATATGGCTTCACAGATTTCCAAATTGCTCGTGCTGTTGGTTTGGAAGACGAAGTTAACAATATGCATAAGGCAGTTCTACTAATTCGTCAGTTGCGTAAAAGCTATGGAATCCTCCCTGTTGTAAAACAAATTGATACACTTGCGGCAGAATATCCTGCACAAACTAATTATCTTTATGTTACTTACTCAGGGGTAGCTTCTGATATTAAGTTAGAAACTGACCGAAAAAGCGTAATTGTTCTGGGTTCTGGTGCTTATCGTATTGGTTCTTCTGTCGAGTTTGACTGGTGTGGTGTGCAAGCATTAAATACAATTCGCAAGCAAGGCTATCGCTCTATAATGATAAATTACAATCCCGAAACCGTATCAACTGACTACGATATGTGTGATCGTCTTTACTTTGACGAACTCACCTTCGAACGTGTTATGGACATTATTGATATGGAAATGCCACAGGGAGTGATTGTATCTACGGGCGGCCAAATCCCAAATAACCTCGCCATACATCTTGATGCTGAAAATGTACCTATACTAGGAACAAAAGCAAAAGATATTGATAATGCTGAAGATCGTGCAAAATTCTCTGCTATGCTTAATGATATTGGCGTAAACCAACCTGAGTGGCGTGCGCTAACAAGTATGGAAGATATTAAAGAGTTTGTAGATCGAGTAGGATTCCCTGTACTTGTTCGTCCTTCTTATGTACTTTCTGGTGCAGCAATGAATGTTTGTTCTAACGATGACGAGTTGAAGCGTTTCCTCCAATTAGCAGCTAATGTGAGCGAAGACCACCCAGTAGTTGTTAGCAAATTCATTGAGAATGCAAAAGAAATAGAAATGGACGCTGTGGCCCGTGATGGAGAGATTATGGCTTACGCAATATCAGAACATATAGAATTTGCAGGTGTTCACTCAGGCGACGCTACCATTCAGTTCCCACCACAGAAGCTTTATGTGGAAACTGTACGTCGTGTAAAACGCATTAGTAGACAAATTGCTAAAGCCTTACACATCAATGGTCCGTTTAACATACAGTTTATGGCGCGCGATAATGATATACTTGTTATTGAATGTAACCTTCGCGCCAGCCGTTCATTCCCATTTGTTAGCAAGGTATTGAAACTAAATTTCATTGATTTAGCTACCAAGATTATGCTTGGCTTACCAGTGGAAAAGCCAAACAAAAACTTGTTCGATCTTGATTATGTAGGAATCAAGGCTTCTCAATTCTCATTTAATCGCTTACAAAAAGCCGATCCAGTTTTAGGTGTTGATATGAGTTCTACAGGAGAAGTTGGCTGTATTGGTGAAGATACACACACCGCTTTATTAAAGAGTATGCTTTCTGTTGGACAACGAATACCTGAAAAGAATATACTTCTTTCTACAGGTGGAGCCAAACAAAAAGCAGAAATGCTTGATGCTGCAAAGATATTAAAAGCTAATGGTTACAATCTTTTTGCTACTGGAGGAACTTCTCAATATCTAACAGAAAATGGATTAGAGAATACATTGGTTTATTGGCCTTCAGATGAGGGTAAACAACCACAAGCATTAGACCTTCTACATGAGAAGAAAATAGATATGGTGGTAAATATTCCAAAAGACCTGTCACCACGCGAGCTAACCAATGGATATAAAATCCGCCGAGCGGCGATCGATTTCAACATTCCATTGCTGACTAATAGCCGTCTTGCAAGTGCTTTCATTGCAGCATTCTGCAATGTTAAGTTAGACGAGATAGATATCAAGGCTTGGGGAGAATACTAATTCAAATACTTTAATAAAGGCTTACACAAAACCCATGATGTGTAAGCCTTTATTTTTATATTAAACAACATTTCCAAATATTTTGTCCATTCATACAATTTATTTATCTTTGCAAACATTGAAATAAGCCAATTATATTAAAGCGAACAGATATAATAATGAATGTATAAGAATTTAGTATTAATGGATAAATCATCAATTATCTAATCTAATAAAAAAGAAATAATGAAGAAACTATTACTTTTAGCTTTTGCAGCTATTATTGGTATGAGTGTAAGTGCTCAAGAATCATTACTGACTGAACGCCCAGCAGGAATTATTAAAGTCTACGACCGCTCTGGTAAAGGTATTAAGTTACAACAAGGAGATGATGGTTCACTTGAGATGACTAGTCTTAACTTAGCAGATGCTTCAGATTTTGAAGTTGTTTTTTTAGCAGACAACAAGACTGTTTATGTTAAAAACCCAATTGCTGCGCTACCAGCGACATTTTCTGATGTAACGAATCGTTGGGTAAAAGGAAATATAGAAGGTAATAAAATTACTATTCCTCACAAATCTTTAATCTTCTCTATTAAAACTGATCAAGATCAGACTGTAAATATATACATGGGGTATTATGGCATAGAAAATAGCCAAGCTTCTCCTCTAAATCCAACTGTAGACGTTACCTACACTATAGATGGTGATAAAATTATACTTGAGGCACCAGGAAACGACAAAACTTATGTGTTATCATGTATTTCAGCAGACGATTCATGGTTTAGAATGAGCGAATATACAGGTGCTTTATATATATTAAACAAGGAAAAAACAACAAACGATGTAAAAGCTATAGAGGAAAATAGCAGTACACAAGCTGTTAACGAAACATACTATGATATTTCTGGACGTAAACTATCTAAATCTGTAAAGGGGATTACTATCAAGACCATAAAGTATAAGAATGGTACACAAAAGTCAACAAAATCAATCAACAATTAAAAACTAAACTCTTTCGATTTTTAGATAATGAGTACAAATAACTTGCAATTAATTAAGTAATACTAATATTATCTAGAAACAGATGGTAGTTAATGAAAATCAATAAAGAATAAGATAACTATTGTCATTCAAACTTATCAAGAATAAGAAGAAATTTATAAAGCGTGAGTTCGATATAAGTAGTCGTGTAAAAGTCTTAGGCATGAATAATAATGTCAGAGTAATACATAGAGCTCGTATCGAACTCACGTTTATATAATTATAAAGAAAGACTTAAAGCACTACCAAGATAAACTATTCCATTATAGAGAGGCGGTAATTTCTGATTAGAAAAACATAATAAGAATTCTGCAAAATTATAATTATAAATTTAAAAAACATAATTACAATTTTATATTTTGTTATTATAAATTTCAATCGACTTTATTAAAGTATACACATACTAAAAAATTAACAGCACTTCTACATAATAAAACCTACTGCTATTTTGTTTCTAATTATTAGTTTTAAAATCGAATCGCTTTAAAAGTACATTACATCTTTATTCTGATACCATAACTAAAATTTCTTTGATAATCAATTTTAAATAAAAAAAGCTATAATACTCAGGCTAAAAGACATAAAAAAACCGTTGAACTATTTGAGTTCAACGGAGATTTCTTTAAATGTAAGTAAACTTAATTACTTAACTGTAGCTGTATCAGCGTTAGCCCCTACTGCAGGTGTATCAACCTTGTTTGTATCTTGGCGTGTAGTATCAACCATAGATGTGTCAACCTTAGATGAATCTGTACCTTCAGCTGGTTTACCTTTACCATCGCAAGATGTCAAAGAGATAGCTGCGAAAGCTACTGCTACAAATAATAACTTTTTCATTTTCTTTGCTTTTTAAATCTGTAAAACGATCATTAGTTTCTTAAAACGATGCAAAGGTAGGCATTTTTTTTAATTGTCGCACGTTTTTTAATATTTTTTTTTCACTATTTTTGTAACCATTTTATATTCTATTGATTATTAGACGATTACAGACGTAGATTTTCTGTTAAATATTGCTAATAAAGATTTTCAATTACCCATGATGCTCTATTTAAGTCTATAAAGGATAAAGAAAAATGCTTGATTCCTTCAACAAAAAAGAATTAATTATGACAAAACGCAAATATACATGTGAATAAGAGCAAGTTTACATTATTATAAAAAGAACAACCACATATTATTGTACGAACACTTAAAAGTCAGGTATGTCAGGCTATAAAATCATAAAGTCAGACATGTATAAGATGTTAAATTAAGAAGTAGACTTTAAACTTGCAAAATATTCTCAACAAGTATGCTGAAATTTGGAGGTATGGTGGAATAACAGTACCTTTGCAAATTATGATAGATACATCTTCATTTCAAGGTAAAACGGCAAAGTTCTATACCTTAGGGTGCAAACTTAATTTCTCAGAAACAAGTACTTTCGCTCGTATGTTGCGAGAAATGGGCGTACGAGAAGCTAAAAAAGACGAAATTGCCGATATTTGCCTTATAAATACTTGTTCAGTAACAGAAGTTGCCGACCACAAGTGCCGCCAAGTCATCAATCGAATGGCAAGGCAGAATCCGAATGCTTTTATTGTAGTAACGGGGTGTTATGCCCAACTCGAAAGTGAACGAGTGGCAAATATTCCTGGAGTGAGCTTAGTGTTAGGAAGCAACGAAAAGGCAGATTTAATACAATATTTAAGCGATGCTTGGAACAAATTCGATGGACAAGATCAGCAAGGAACCTTCCATTCTGTAAAGACAAAAGAAATTGTTAAGTTCCAACCCAGCTGTTCGAAGGGTAATCGTACACGCTATTTTTTAAAGGTACAAGATGGTTGTAACTACTTCTGTACCTATTGCACGATACCTTATGCACGAGGATTTTCACGTAATCCTGACATTGCATCGTTAGTTCAGCAAGCTAAACAAGCTGCTAAAGAAGGTGGAAAAGAGATTGTACTAACAGGTGTAAACATTGGAGACTTTGGCAGGACAACAGGCGAAAGCTTTCTTGATTTAGTAAAAGCATTAGACCAAATAGAAGGTATTGAACGTTTCCGAATAAGTTCGCTCGAACCAGACCTTATCGATGATAAGCTTATAGAATACTGTGCGCAGTCGCGTGCCTTCATGCCTCATTTCCATATACCACTGCAAAGTGGTTCGGACGAAGTTTTAAAACTAATGCACCGAAGATATGACACAGCATTGTTTGCTCACAAAATAAATCTTATAAAAACAATCACACCCGATGCTTTTATAGGTGTAGACGTTATGGTGGGTTGCCGTGGTGAAGAACCACAATATTTTGAAGACTGCTATAAATTTATTTCAACTTTACCAATCACTCAACTTCACGTATTCCCTTACTCAGAACGTCCAGGCACATCGGCACTTTCCATTCCATACGTTGTAGATGACAAGGAGAAAAAACGCCGTGCACATCAGCTTTTACAACTTTCTGACGAGATGACACATAGATTTTACACAGAGCATATTGGACGCAAAGCCGAGGTATTATTCGAGAAAGCAGTACGCGGAAAGGCTATGCACGGATTTACAAAAAACTATATTCGTGTAGAACTATCTCCTGCACAAGTACAAGAATCATATGATAACCAAATTATGCAAGTGCGCCTTGGAGACTTCAATTTCGATAAATCTGCATTAAAAGTAGAACTGTTATGAAAGTAGCCATTGTTATTTTAAACTGGAATGGGCGCGCTATGCTGCAGCAATACCTGCCATCTGTGGTGCGCTACTCACAAGCAGAAGCGGAAGTTATCGTAGCCGACAATGCTTCGACCGACGATTCTTTGCAATGGCTTGCAGAGAATTTCCCCCACATCAGAACCATCGTACTCGACAAGAACTATGGGTTTGCAGGTGGCTACAATATTGCATTGAAGCAGGTGGAAAGCGATTACTACATTCTGTTGAACAGCGATGTAGAGGTAACACATCATTGGCTGACAACCCTTATCGAAGAAATGGACGCCCACGAAGAGATTGCAGCTTGCCAGCCCAAGCTGCTTGCCGTGCACGACAAGGACGCTTTCGAGTATGCAGGAGCTTCGGGCGGGTTCCTCGACAAGTATGGTTATCCTTACTGTCGTGGCAGAATATTCGACAAAGTGGAAAAAGACAACGGGCAATACGATACCAATTCCGAAATATTCTGGGCTACAGGAGCTTGCCTTATGATACGTTCAAAAGACTATTGGGCGGTAGGCGGACTCGACGAACGCTTCTTTGCGCACAGCGAAGAAATAGACCTTTGCTGGCGTTTGCAGCTTGCCGGACGAAAAATATATTGCTTTCCAACCAGCTATGTCTACCATGTAGGAGGCGGAACATTGCCCAAATCTAATTCAAGAAAGACTTTTTTGAACTTCCGCAACAATCTAACAATGTTATGGAAGAATCTTCCTGAGGAAGAATTAAAGTCTATAATGCGTAAAAGATGGGCGCTTGACTATCTCGCAGCTTTCCAAATGCTGCTATTGAAATTAAACTTGGGCGACTTCTTAGCAGTAATAAAAGCAAGAAGAGCATTCAAGAAATGGCGCAATACGTTTGAACATACAAAACAAAAAGGTTACAAAGACAAGCGCACACCCTACTCTATCCTTTGGCAATATTATGCTAAGAAGAGTGATACTTTCGACAAATTAAAAGACATATAAGTGTTAAAAAAATACACAATTACACCAATTATAAGCCGAAAACAAAGAAAATTACATAACGTATTTTAAGATCTTTAGCTAATTAGTTGCATTATTAAATACTTTTTAGTACTTTTGCGGACGATAACAGCATTTCAAATAAGTAAAGAAAATACAAGTGAATAAGTTCTATTATATATTGCTAGCATTTTGCATAGCTCTAAATAGTTGCCATATAAAACTTTCATCTGAAGATGAAAGTGCCAATGACAACATTGTAGAGATAGAACGTTACGACCGTTTACAATACCGTTATCTTACTACGGGAGACTTTTCTGCATTGCAACAAATGAATTCCGAGTATCCAATGGAAACTCGTACACTTATTGAAGACGTTGTCCAACTTGGCAATACAACAGACCCTGACATCAATACAAAATTCTTAAAGTTTTACCAAGATACTACTTTACAAGCACTGATCGCATCTGTTGAGTCGGAATATGCTAATGTTGACGACCTTAACGAGCAACTAAGTGTAGCTTTTAAGCACTTAACGCATAAGCTTCCTAACTTAGAGATACCACGCATTTATGCCCAAATATCGGCATTAGACCAAAGTATTGTTGTTGGAAATGGTACAGTAGGTGTATCACTTGATAAATATTTAGGCGAAAAATTCCCACTATATCAGAAATATTACTCACCATTACAACGTCAACAAATGACACGCGAGCATATTGTCTCCGATTGTATTTCGTTCTATTTAATGAGTGTTTATCAACTAAAAGAATCCGATAAACGACCTCAATTAGAGCGTGATCTTCACATAGGAAAGATAAATTGGGTCGTTAACCAAGCTTTAGGCCGACGTACTTTCCGTACAAAATATGTTGTTGCAGTGGAAAATTATATGCAGGAACATCGTAAAACCTCATATGATGAACTGTTGAAAATAACTGATTTTTCAAAGTTTAAAGTGCTTTAAACTTGAATGGTACGCCTCTTATTTATTCATTATAGCGACATTTTGACTTAACAAAATGACAACAGAATTATGTTCTGGATACATTTTTCGAGGATATAATCTTCTTCCCTCTACTGGATCATAAGAGTTAATATACCTTTAAAAACAAGCTACTTATCCTTACGAAAAATCATAGCTAAGCTTTGACTTTGCAATAGATCCCATTTTGAACAACAAAAGTGCCTGTTTTGCGAGGCAAAATAGGTACTTTTATAATATAAAACCGATTGTTTTACATTACCCTGATAACTAGAAAGATACACGACACCATGTGTTTCCAAGTGAATTTACACTCTTTATCTCTTTTTCTAACTTATAAAACAATTTGCGAAAGTAAAAATAAGGTAGCTGGAAAGTGTATTATCCCATTATAAAAAGTGAACTATGAATTTTGTTGCCTCGTTACTCAAACAGCATCTAAACAACTCAAGAAAAGTTGAAACGTCATAGAATAAAAAAAGAGCACTTTATTAAAAGTACTCTTAGATAGTTAATTGCTATTATTTTTGAGCCTCTTGTCGGATTCGAACCAACGACCCCGAGATTACAAATCACGTGCTCTGGCCAACTGAGCTAAAGAGGCGGAGGTGGGCAAGCTACTCTTATCGCGTCGCTACAACCTTCTGCCCTTGCTACGTTCCCATCCTGGGGGATTAAAAGGGAGCTGACCGTAAAAGACTTGCCCATATTATCTTTTCATTTCTGAAAAGCCAATGCAAAGATAGAAAGAATAATTGAAATAAAACAAGTTCGTGGCACTCTTTTTGCGTTTTTAACAAAAAAACATAATTTCACAATAGCTATACCTTATTTATAATATAATTTCTGTATTTTTGCAGTATGAAATATGAGGAGATAACACAACTCCGTGCCTACGCACGATATGATGGAATATATTTAGCTATTGTATGGGCAGCAAGTTTCACTTGCTTCTTAGCATCGCCTTTACTTGCAATATTAGGAACATTTAGTTCCCTAATTACATTATCTACCCCATTTTTTGTAGCTTACAGACTAAAGATTTACAGAGAAATTGGACTAAAAGGTATCATCTCGTTCAAACGTGCTTACTTCTATTGTATGCGTGTTTTTATGAATGCTGCCCTACTTTTCAGTTTGTTACAATGGCTCTATATGACCTTTTTAGATCATGGAAAGGTGATAAATATAATATCGGCGATAACATCTTTGCCTGAATACGATAGCTTTTTTACAGCCTTAGGAATAAGTAGGGAGGAATTTACAGCGACTCTACCTGAAGCTTTCTCTCCAACTACAATGGTGATAAACAGCTTGATGTACGAAGTTCTCTTTGGCGCAATCATCAGTCTTATCGTGTCAAGCATTATGGCTCGGAATACAAAATAAAAGAAACAATACTTGAAGAAATACAATATATGGACATATCTGTTATAGTACCGCTCTACAACGAAGACGAAAGTTTGCCAGAATTGCACGCTTGGATTTGTAGAGTAATGAATGCCAACCACTTCACTTATGAGGTTATCTTTGTAAACGATGGCTCTACAGACAAAAGTTGGGAAGTTATTCAACAACTCAGCAAAGAAGATAAAAACGTGCGTGGTATAAAGTTTCGCAGGAACTACGGCAAGAGTCCTGCTCTATTCTGTGGCTTTAAAGAAGCTCAAGGAGATGTTATTATAACAATGGATGCAGATCTTCAAGACTCTCCTGACGAGATTCCAGAACTATATAAGATGATTACTGAAGAAGGCTACGACCTTGTAAGTGGTTACAAACAGAAACGTTACGATCCACTAACAAAGACCATTCCGACCAAACTCTTCAATGCAACAGCACGTAAAATAAGTGGTATTAAAAACTTACACGACTTCAACTGTGGACTGAAAGCATATAGAAAAGCTGTTGTGAAGAATATTGAGGTGTACGGAGAGATGCATCGTTATATACCATACTTAGCAAAAGAGGCTGGGTTTAAGAAGATTGGTGAAAAGATTGTACACCATCAAGCACGCAAATATGGCACTACAAAATTTGGCATTAATCGTTTTTTTAATGGTTACCTCGACCTTATAACACTTTGGTTCTTGACTAATTTCGGTAAGAAACCAATGCATGTATTTGGTTTGTTGGGCAGTTTTGTATTCTTCATAGGTCTTATTGCTTTCCTTTTTCTCATCATTGAAAAGGTAATTAACCTACTAAATGGTGTTTATGGCGACTTACTCACAAACCATGCAACGTTCTTTGTCGCTCTTACAGCTATGATTTTAGGTACGCAACTCTTCCTTGCAGGCTTCTTAGGCGACTTAATTAGCCGTAACAGCGATAGACGAAACGACTATTTAATAGAAGAAGAAATAAACTTATAGAACAAAGAAAGGTTTAAGAATATGGTAAATACCATATTCTTAAACCTTTCCTCCTTGTTATTTATTCCTCAACTGATAAACACAGATAAATAATGAATAAGATAACAAATAAAAAGCTATTATGGCAGCTTCCTTTCTTGACATTGCTCATCATAGGTTCCATTTTCATTATAACACAACAACGTTCTACTCCCTATCAGTACAACGAAGGACAGGTTTTTGGTACATTTTACCATATAACATACCAAAACGACCAAGACTTACAGAAAGAAATTGAAGCCGAACTCAAGAAGATAGACAACTCTTTGTCTACTTTTAATAAGCAATCTGTCATCTCAAAAGTGAACAATAACGAAGTAACAAAACTCGATGAACTATTTATAGAGATCTTCGACAAAGCGAAAGCAATATCAAAAGAGACTGACGGAGCTTTTGATATAACAGTTGCACCACTGGTAAACCTATGGGGGTTTGGTTTTAAACAAGGAACAACACCATCTAAGCAACAGATTGATAGTTTAAAGCAACTCGTTGGTTACGAAAAAATTTCGCTTATAATGGGCAAGAGAATAAAAAAAACTGATCAACGTATCATGCTTGATTGCTCTGCTATTGCTAAAGGTTACAGCTCAGATGTGATTGCAAGGCTATTCAAAAAGTATGATATTAAGAACTTTATGATAGAGATTGGTGGTGAAATCGTCGTTAGTGGAAACAGCGAAAGCCGTGTTCCATGGAAGATTGGAGTAAATAAACCTATCGAAGACAGCACCAATACGAACACAGAACTACAAACAGTTCTCAACATTACCAACAAAGCTATGGCAACAAGTGGTAATTATCGTAACTTCTACTATAAGGGTGGAAAGAAATTTGCACACACAATTGACCCTAAAACAGGTTATCCTGTGCAACATTCTCTTCTTTCAGCGACTGTTTTAGCAGCCGATTGTGCTACTGCTGACGCCTATGCCACTGCCTTTATGGTTATGGGAATGGAAAGATCTAAGAAGGTTTTGGAAAAGCATAAGGAGCTTATGGCATACTTCATCTATTCTGACCATCAAGGTAAACTAAAGGTTTGGTATAGTCCAGAACTGGAAAAGAAAATTGTTCAGTAAATAATTACTGATAAAGAAATACTCCAAAACGAATGCTTCAGATATACGATAAACTTCTTGAACTACCTTTGTTCCTTGGTATTGGAGCTACTGATTTAGCAGAAATCGTTAGTACAACCAAGTTTGGATTTCTTAAATTGAAACCCAAAGAGATATTAGTAAAGGAAAACGACAAGGGTGGTAGGCTATATTTCCTTATGGATGGCAAACTCATAGTAGAAAGTCATGCAGACAACCATAGCTATAGTGTCATTGAAGAAATAACAGCTCCCACTGCCATACAGCCTGAGCGTTTATTCGGATTGGTACAATTTTACTCCAAAACTTTCGTTGCAGCAACTAAATGCAATATATTATACATTGATAAAAGCGAAGTTTTAAACCTCACAAACAATTATCTCATCTTCCGTTTAAACCTCTTGAATATGCTTTCCACACAGGCACAACGTTGTAGTCGCATACCTTGGCAGCAGCATCCAAAGGACATTCAAGAGAAATTTGTTTACTTTGTAAGAACACATTGCGACCATCCTGCAGGCAAAAAAACTATTAAAATAAATATGCAAACCTTAGCTAATGAATTGCATGAAAGTAGGCTTAACGTCTCAAAAATGTTGAATGCTTTAAACAAAAATAATACTATCGCATTGACACGAAGCGAGATTAACATTCCTTCATTAGAAAAATTGCGTTAAATGTGTTATACTCTTTTGCTTATACATAGTTTTTTCAGTAACTTTGTAGCATATTAGAGAGAAAGCAAAACATGACAGAAAATACAAACAAGGAGGGACAGCAACGCCTGAATCCCTTCTTTGAGCCATACAATACTCCACACGAAACTGTTCCATTCGACAAAATAACGCTTGCCGATTACGAAGAAGCTATGTTAGAAGGAATTCGCCGTGAGGACGAACAAATAGAGAAAACAATAAACGACCCTGAAGAGCCTACTTTCGAAAATACACTTATCCGTGAAGATGAAGTGGAAGGACGCAAGCATTACTACGACCTCCTTTCACGTGTCGAAAGTGTGTTCTTCAATATGTTAAGTGCAGAAACTAACGACGAAATGGACGCTTTGGCACAGAAGATGAGTCCAATTCTAACAAAACATGCTAACGATATAAGCCTTAACCCCAAACTTTTCGAGCGTATAAAGGCTGTTTATGAAAAGCACCGCGAACTTACTCCCGAAGAAAACAAACTACTTGAAGAAAGCTATGATGGCTTTGTTCGCAGCGGTGCATTACTGAGTGAAGACGACAAAGATAAGCATCGTAAACTTACAGAAGAGGCCAGCATGTTATCATTGAACTTCTCACAAAATGTATTAAAGGAGAACAAAGCATACAAACTCCACATCACAGATGAGCAAAAGCTTGAAGGTCTGCCTGAGTCTATTCGTGAATCAGCTGCTGCAACAGCAAAAGAGCAAGGTCTTGAAGGTTGGGTATTTACATTAGATGCGCCAAGTTATGGTCCGTTCCTAATGTATAGTACGCAGCGAGATCTACGAAAAGAACTCTACATGGCACATAATACGCTTTGTATTAAGGCTAACTCGGAAAACAATATTGATATTTGCAAACGATTGGTGAACCTTCGTAGAGAAACAGCACAGTTGTTAGGATACGAAAGTTATGCCGATTTTGTGATGAAATATCGTATGGCCAGCAATGTAAAGAATGTCTATAACTTACTTGACAACCTTATTGATGCATACAAACCAACGGCTATTAAAGAATACAACGAACTATGTGAGATGGCGACAAAGCAAGAAGGAGACGACTTTAAGATGATGCCATGGGACACAGCATACTATGCGCATCAGCTGAAATTGGCAAAATACAACCTCGATCCAGAAGTTTTGCGCCCTTACTTCGAAGTAAACAACGTAATAAAAGGCATATTTGGACTGGCTACTCGCTTTATGGAATTACCTTTAAAGAGAATAAAGACATTCCTGTTTACCATTCTGACGTGAAACCCTATGAGGTTTACGACAAAGATGGTAGTTATCTAGCAGTGCTTTATGTAGACTTTTTCCCGCGAAAAGGCAAGCGTGCGGGTGCATGGATGACAGAATACCAAGGACAACGAATCACAAAAGAAGGTAAAAACATACGTCCGCACGTATCGTTAGTAA
Source organism: Prevotella aurantiaca JCM 15754 (assembly GCF_000614025.1). Classification (GTDB taxonomy): domain Bacteria; phylum Bacteroidota; class Bacteroidia; order Bacteroidales; family Bacteroidaceae; genus Prevotella; species Prevotella aurantiaca. Next base: position 65,131 of record NZ_BAKF01000003.1, on the reverse strand, counting down.
TGAACTTTTCAAAGCCTACCGAAGATAAACCAGCATTACTACGCTTAGGTGAGGTTACAACATTCCTACACGAGTTTGGCCATTCACTACATGGTATTTTTGCAAACAGTCGTTTTGAAAGTCAGTCGGGAACTAATGTATGGTGGGATTTCGTAGAGCTCCCATCGCAATTTATGGAAAACTTTGCAGTAGAGAAGGATTTCCTGCGAACTTTTGCTTTCCATTACGAAACGGGAGAGCCTATGTCTGATGAACTCATTGAGAAAATTATAGCCAGCCAGAACTTCAATGTTGCAATGGCTTGTCTACGTCAAGTTAGCTTTGGTCTGTTAGATATGGCATACTATACACAGCAAGAGGATCTTAAAGAGGATATAATTCCATTTGAGAAAAAGGCATGGGAAAAAGCCATTATCGGTGAACAGATAGACGGAACCTGTATGACTACGCAGTTCTCTCATATCATGTCTGGTGGTTATGCAGCTGGATATTACAGCTATAAGTGGGCAGAAGTACTTGACGCTGATGCTTTTAGCCTATTCAAAAAGAATGGTATATTCGACCAAGCTACTGCTCAGAGCTTCCGAGACAATGTTCTTTCAAAAGGTAGTACCGAGCATCCTATGGTGCTGTACAAACGCTTCCGTGGACAAGAGCCTACTATTGATGCGCTCTTGGAACGCAATGGTATAACAAAATCAAACTAAAGGAACAACATATATCCATATATAAGAAGAAAACATGAAGATGGAAAAGCAAACACTTCTCGACTATCGCTACCTACGTATGGCACGTGTTTGGGCAGAGAATTCCTACTGCCAACGTCGCCAAGTGGGTGCACTGGTAGTGAAAGACAAGATGATTATCAGTGATGGATACAACGGAACACCTAGCGGTTTCGAGAATATTTGCGAAGATCAAGATGGTATTACTAAACCATACGTATTGCATGCCGAAGCTAATGCAATAACCAAGCTGGCTCGAAGTGGCAATAACAGTGACGGTTCAACACTTTACGTAACAGCTTCGCCTTGCATTGAATGTGCGAAACTTATCATTCAATCGGGCATTAAGCGTGTGGTATATGGAGAAAAATACAGACTTACCGAAGGCATCGACCTACTTGAGCGTGCTAATATAGAGGTTGAATATTTAAATCTTGAAGACTATGAGTCAGAACAAGAATAATCGTTTCATGCCGTTGTGGCTGGCATTGTGTGTTGTTATCGGAGTGCTTGTTGGAACATTCTATGCCAATCACTTTTCAGGAAACCGCCTAAATATAATTAATAGCGGTAGTAGTAGGTTGAGTAACTTACTACATATCATTGATGACCAGTATGTTGACTCGGTTAATATTGATGAATTGGTAGACAAAGCTCTACCTCAAATCCTTGCAGAACTTGACCCCCACTCTGTTTATATCAGTGCTAAAGATGTGCAAATGGCAACAGAAGACTTAAAAGGTTCGTTCTCCGGAGTAGGTATAGAGTTCACTATTCAGCAAGATACCCTACACGTTCAGAATGTTATAAAGAACGGACCAGCAGACAAGACAGGCGTTCTTGCAGGCGATAAGATTGTTAGTATCGATAACAAACCATTTGTTGGAGATAGCGTTACCAACGAAGAAGCACAGCATAGACTAAAAGGGCCGAAAGGTTCTAAGGTTAAAATCGGTGTAAAACGCTTTGGAGAGAAAAACGTTAAGTATTTCGTGCTTACCCGAAACGATATCACTATGAAGAGTATTTCAGCAACTTACATGCTCAACGACTCTATCGGATATATCCGGATAAAGAATTTTGGCGAACGAACTTATGCTGAAATGCTGACAGCACTACAACAACTAAACCTTCAAGGAGCTGACAAATTGGTTATAGACTTGCGTGATAACTCTGGCGGATACCTTGAAAGTGCAGTTCACATGACTGAAGAATTTTTGAAAAAGGACCAACTTATAGTTTATACGCAGGGGCGAAAGAGTCCGCGACGTGAATATAGAAGCCGCGGAAAAGGTAGTTACCAGCACATTCCTTTGGTAGTACTCATTAACGAAGGGTCTGCATCTGCTTCTGAAATCTTTGCAGGAGCCATTCAAGACAACGATCGTGGTACAATCGTAGGCCGCCGTTCGTTTGGTAAAGGTCTGGTGCAGCAGCAAATACAATTCCCCGATGGCAGTATGATTCGCCTAACTATAGCGCGCTATTACACCCCTTCTGGACGTTGTATACAAAAGCCTTTCAAGCCAGGAGGGCTTGCTGCATACGAACAAGATATGATGACACGCTACCAACATGGAGAGTTCTTCTCACAAGATAGCATTAAACATACAGGTCCAGCCTATCACACAAACAACGGACGTATTGTTTATGGTGGCGGAGGCATTACGCCTGACATCTTCATACCAGAAGATACGAGCGACATAACATCATATTACAAGGAGGCAGCAATGCGTGGACTCATTCTGCAATTTGCTTTCAAATATACTGATGATAATCGTCAGACACTGAATAAGTATCCTGATTTGATTACTTTATCAGACTATTTAAAAGGTAATAATCTTGTAAACGACTTTGCAAACTATGCTGAAAAGAATGGATTGCAGCGGAGAAACAACCTAATTCATAAGTCACATTCATTATTAGAGAACTATATTAACAGCCGCATTATCTATAATATGCTAGATGAGCAAGCGTGGAACCAGTATCTAAATCGTGATAATGACATGATAAAAGCGGCTATTAAAGTTTTAAATAGCGGCGAGGCATTCCCAAAGGCACCTATTAAAAGGGGGGGAATGGCAAATAATAAACAAAGCAAAACTACATAAAACATGATGAGGCTTATCGAGTCGAAACGACTTGATAAGCCTCATTTTCGTTTCAAACAAGCCCACATAATCTTACTTATTATGAATAAATCAGAGTTAAGAAAAGAAATAAGAATTCGTAAGCGTCAATATACACAAGAGCAGCTTAAAGCTCTATCTGCACCTATCATTGAACGATTGCGCCATCATCCTAAACTTATTGCTGCAAAAACTATAATGCTTTACCACTCATTGCCCGATGAAGTATTCACTCACAACTTTGTAGACGAAATGGTAGAAGTTGGCAAAGATGTGTTATTGCCTGTTGTTATCAGCGAAACAGAAATGGAAATACGTCGTTATACAGGGGCTAAGGATATGGCAATAAGTTCGTTTCATATCTTAGAACCCATTGGCGAACTCTTTAGTGACTACGAAAGTATTGAGTTCATAGCTGTTCCTGGTATGAGCTTTGATGCTGACCGAAACCGCCTCGGACGCGGAAAAGGATATTACGACCGCTTTTTAAAGCAAGTTAAACGAGCATACAAATTAGGTGTTTGTTTTGATTTCCAAAAACTCAATAGTATCCCTACCGACCAATATGATGAGAAAGTAGACGAAGTTCTTTGATTAAGAAGTTGGAAGATTACTGCCTTTACTTTGTAAAAATAATTTTACTGAAAAGGAACCATAACGCTTCGGTGTTTCAAAAGCGCTTGTTTTGCATTACAAAACAGGCGCTTTTGACGTTTAATATAGGCACTTTTACAACGTAAAACAATGGGTTTGGCAAAGCGTTGGATATGAATACGTTATAAAAGACATGTGCATATGTAAAATATTTACATATCTTTTATTATTCTCTAACTTCTAAAATAAGAAATAATATCGTTTGTTGAACTTCAGAATGAAGAGTTTACAGTAATTTATAATCGTACAAATCACTATGCTTTAGTAAATGCGAATCTCCGATATAACAAACGAACCAACATGCTCATTTAAGCGTTTTACTAACTGTGTTCGCATCATAGACAAGTCTTGACGCAATGCAGGATTGCTTATTTTCACAAATAATGTTTGGTTACGAATGCTCTTTTCCTGCGTGTATTGTTCAACATTAGGTCCTACTATCTCATCCCAAGCATCTACAACACGTTTCTGAAGCAAAGGCAATTCAAGCCCTCCATCACGCAACACCTTACCAAGCACCTCTGATAATGGTTTCACTTTTCGTCTAAACATTGGTAATACTCCTTTCTGTTATCTCACCATTCTCAACCGAAAAAAGCTTGTAATCAAAACTACTATTACCTAATATCTTATCTAAATGTTCGCGATTAGTATCTGTTATAAATATTTGTCCGAAGCTATCACCTGATACCAACTTAACAATCTGTTCCACTCGATCAGCATCTAACTTATCAAAAATATCATCAAGCAATAACAATGGAGTCTGATTGCCTGCTGCTCGCTTTAAGAAATTAAACTGGGCAAGCTTTAAAGCAAGTACAAATGTTTTGTTTTGTCCCTGACTTCCCTCGCGTTTTATAGGGAATCCACCTAACATCATAGCAAGATCATCTTTGTGGATACCATGTAATGAGTAGCCCATGATACGATCTTTTGCCCTATCACGCTGTATAACATCGAGCAAATCTCCTCTTTCACCATGCGAAACATACCGCAAAGATACCTCTTCACGGTTCTGTGAAATAGCTTGATATATAGATTGAAACACTGGTACAAGTTGTTCTATAAAGGTAGAACGCTTCTTATAAATTTCTGTTCCATACTCTGCCATTTGCATTTCCAGCAGTTCTAACAGCGTACTATCAGGCTCCTCCTCTTGTTTTAGCAAACTATTGCGTTGCTGCAAAGCCTTATTATAGCGTAAAAGTGACTCTATGTAGGGACGATCGTACTGCGAAATGACAACGTCCATAAGCCTACGTCGCTCCTCACTTCCACCTTCTATAATTGAAATATCAGATGGCGAAACAAAGATTAAAGGTATCAATCCAATATGTTCAGACAACTTCTTGTATTCCTTCTTGTTGCGTTTAAAATGCTTTTTCGAGCCTCTCTTCATGCTACAATATACTTGCTCGCTGTCTTCCGTACTTCTCGTATAATCACCTTCTAAGACAAAGAACTCGCTTCCATGGCTCATTACCTCAGAATCCTTAGAGTTAAAGGCGCTCTTACAGAACGAAAGATAATACACAGCATCAAGTAAATTAGTCTTACCAACCCATTGTGCCCAATAAAACAATTCAGCTTAGCCGACAAATTAAGTGTTGTCGCCTCTATGTTCTTATAATTTATAATTGAAAGTTTGTCTAAACGCATGGTAGTTTCTGCAAATCTTAACTATTAACTTGCACATACAAAGATACGGAAATAAATGCTTATAATGAAGAATGTACCAACTTTTGTTTTGAGAAATAAAAAAAGAGTTGCCTGTCGACAACTCTTTTTTATTAACAACCACTACCATCTATGTTACAAGATGGAGCATTATTCTTTCCCTTTTGTATTCCTGCTTCTTCTGGATTTAACGTTACAGTCCCGTCTTCCAACACAAAGCAGGGTATTCCTACATAGCCTTTTGCACGTGCTTCTGCAAAAACTTCATTGTTATCGCGCAAACGTAAGAACTCTTTCATAAAGCGAACGTGTTCGCCAATGTCTATAATTTCGTATCGGCTATCGCCTTTTACCTGCTCATCAACTTCTACACAATCTGGGCAAGTCATCATTCCATATACCTTTATCATAACGATTGGTTTTAATGATTACAGATTTTGCTTGTATCCACCGTAAAGTCATCGCTGCTTGAAGGCATAAATTTACCTCTTTCTTCTAAGAAATCAACAAGCTCTGCAGCTGTCATTCCTTCAGCTGAACAAGTATAATAACGTTCGTCAGCACCAAATTTATCAACAATTGCCTTTACCAAACTTTCCTTTGTACTATAGCTATTGCCCTCCATCATGTGGAGAACTTCATGTCCATGTACCATTTTTTTATCCTTTCTTTTAATTTATTGCATCGCACAGGGCGATTGCTAATTCTTAATTACCTTATAAAACACAGAACGAGGAATATTCATTGCTGAAATTCCTCGTTCGCTTTGGGTGGAAGGTGGGACTCGAACCCACGACATTCAGAACCACAATCTGACGCTCTAACCAACTGAACTACGTCCACCATATATTGGTTTGCTTTTCAAAAGCGAGTGCAAAGGTACAAAATTTATTTATCTTACACAAATAAAATCGTACTTTTTTATTATGTTTTTATTGCTTTGCAGGTGTTGCAGGAGTTTTAACAGCTTGCCCATTTGCGGCTGGAGCAGCTTGCTTTTGCTGACTTGCACCAAAGTTAGGCAAGTTATTTGGGCTTGTAGCACCGCCATCTGATGTTGCTTTCTGAATTACACTCTGCTCTGTTTCAGCCTTTGGAGCAACATAAGAAGTTGCAACACTGAGGACAACCATGAAGATTGCACAACCCCAAGTAACTTTTTCAACAAAGTCAGTTGTCTTACGAACACCCATAATAGCGTTTGAAGACGAGAAGTTAGATGATAGTCCGCCACCCTTAGACTCTTGGATTAGAACTACTCCAATCATAAGAAAGGCCGCAATAACGATAAGTACTACTAAAAGCGTATACATTTCCTGTGTTATTTTTTATTTTTGTTTATTATCAATTTCTCCAAAAATCGGATTTGGTCTGCAAAGTAACGATTTTTTTCGGATATACCAAATTTAATCGATTAATTATTTCCAATGCCTTAGAATATCTACCTTGTTTTATGTAAATTCGGGCTAAAGTTTCGGTAAAGTAACCATTTTCCTCTATTTCAACCTCCTCTTCGCTACTTACTTCTACTCCTTCGGGTTCATATTCGGTTTCTTCTTGCAAAACGATTTTCCCTCTTTCGTTATAGATAAAGTCGTCTATCAGACTTTGTCCTCGTAGCTCTGGAACAGCTTTCTCTTCCTTTTCTTGTTTCTCCGACTCCATTAAGAAAGCTACATAGTCTACTGTTGCATCTGCAGGCGTAGGTTTTCGTCCACTATTCGTATTTTCCTCTGATTCTTTCGGCATCTGTTCAAGGAAACTATCAATAAGCGAAACTGTTCTGTTGCTTTCTGTTTTCTGTTCTGTTTCTTCTTTCGGTGCGTTTGGTGTACGCAACTGATAATGTGCGGATTCTACGAGATCGAATAATATTCTGCGGTCGGTGATGTATAAAGCAGCACGGCGCAACTCTTCGTCGAATGTTGCATCGTGCAGTAGAAAGAGATTTTTTAGAAGCAATACTCGTGCAGGCTGATAGAACGGATAGAGCGCAATAAGACTTCTGAGGTCGTATAACGTTTCCTTGTTCAAGTCTTCGGGATGATTGAAATAATGGGCTATATCCATACTTTTCTTTACTTTACTATGCTGTAACTATTTTCTTTATTATGTTATATCACTCTCTTTACCAGTTAGCAACAGTTGCATTGAATATCTGATCAGTAAGATCTTTCACCATTTGCTCTACCAATTCTTCTTGAACAGAGTTCAAACTTCTTCTAGTATCATAGCTGGCAGTAGCCGTAAACTGCTTTTCAAAGTCCTCATTATGATTAGAACTATTTGTGAATCGTACGTTTACGGTAATTGAAAGTTCTGTTTGAGCCGAATAGCCCTCGCTCGAAACACTCTTATTACGCTGTTGATATTGTGTGATTTCGCCCTCAATCTTTAAGTCACCATTGCGTTTCACCTGCTCTAAACGAGTGTGATTGGCAAAGACATCTTTCAGTTTATTGTTAAACATTGGTCCCATTGGTCCCCACACATAGGCGGAACGAATTGGGAAATCAGCTATCTGAATGGTACGCACCTTTGAATAATCAATGCTTGCACCATTGAATTTATAGCTCACAGAACAAGCAGTAAGGCACACCAATGCCACTACTATATATATAAGGTATAACTTTCTTGTTTTATTTACTTTCCAAGCCATATTGCTTAATCCGTCTATATAGCGTTCTATCACTTATACCTAACTCTTGTGCAGCTTTCTTTCGGTTGCCATTATTGCGTTCCAAAGCTTTCTCTACCATTTGTCTGCCCACATCACTGAGGTTTAAAACTTCAGGCTCTGATATCTCTTCAGCTTCTGCAAACTCTATTAAGCTTTTGGAAGAAGGAGTTTCTGCAACAGCATGTTTCGTGGGAACAGGCATAGTTTCACTATGTTTTTCGGGCAAAGGTTCGAACCCTGCCGCCCCATTCAACGCACGTGTTTCTTCTAACTGCTTCCGAACATTGTTTAAGTCTCGGCGCAAATCGCTCACGTTACCACGCAGTTCATACAATATCTGATATAGTATGTCTCGTTCGCTTTCATAGCTATGCTTTCCACCTTTATCTATAATGGCAAGCTGCGTACTATCTGGGTCGCGTGGAATAAAGCCAGTTAGCATATCAGCCGTTATCTCGCGCTGTTCACTTAGTACCGAAATTTGTTCGGTAATATTCTTCAGTTGACGCACATTTCCTGGCCATTTGTAATGCAACATAATTTGTTTAGCATCGTCGGTCAGAGTTATTTTGGGCAAACGATACTTCTCTGCCATTTGCATAGCGAAGAGTCTGAACAATAAAAGAATATCTTCTCCACGGTCACGCAGCGGTGGCATTTGAATAGGAATGGTATTCAGACGATAAAAAAGGTCTTCGCGGAACTTTCCTTCACTCACTGCCTTACGCACATTTACGTTAGTTGCAGCCACAATACGCACATCAGTCTTGCGCACCTCCTGCCCTCCTACACGAATATACTCGCCTGTTTCCAACACACGCAATAGTTTAGCTTGTGTTGCCAAAGGCAGTTCGCCCACTTCATCAAGAAAGATTGTGCCCTTATTTGCAGTACCAAAATAGCCATCGCTTTCACCAATGGCCCCTGTGAACGAACCCTTTTCGTGTCCAAAGAGTTCGCTATCAATCGTACCTTCTGGTATAGAGCCGCAATTAATGGCGAAATATTTTTCCCTTTTTCGTGGCGAATTATCGTGAATAACACGGGGTATAATCTCCTTACCCACACCGCTTTCCCCAACGATAAGTACGGATAAATCGGTAGGTGCTACCTGCAATGCTACATCTAAAGCCCGGTTTAGCGCATTGCAATTGCCCACAATATTGTAACGCTGTTTAACGCGTTGAAGTTCTGTATTGTTCATTTAGATGACAAATTTACCTATTTATTTTTAAAAGTCTGCAATTTTGGCAGAGTTTAACAAACGCTAATAGTTTTGTTTAGGTCAAATATCATTCAGCACAAGTACAGCTACGGTTTTTGCAAAATACTGCTTAATCAGCAAGATACTTTCATTATGATTTTGTAAAAATAATCGTAACAAAAAGTGATAGATATGTTTCGATGTTGCAATAGTGCCTATTTTACATTCTAAAAGAGCCTGTTTTACCATGCAAAACAGGCTCTTTTAGAATGCAAAACAATAGGTATTATAAATGACTGATAATATGATTGTTACACACACAACTTGCGTTTGAAAAACATTTACACATTTCACTTCTTTTCTCACCTATCTAATCAGGTTAATTGTTCTACTTTATGGTAGAGCAAACAGTAATAAATCTAAAAACATTTCTCTCTATCTAAAAACTTTTGATTAACTTTGTAGCATGAAGATAAAGGTTAATTGGAAAATGTTTTTGGTGTTCTTCATTATCATTGGAGGACTCTATTATATTACAAAGAACGTTTGGATAGCTTCTGCTATTATGGCTATCTTGTTGCTCATTGATGGTTTTTTGCGCGAATACGAACTAAAAAAGAAAGGCAAGAAACAAGCAGAGGAGATATTAAAAAGCTTGCAAGAGGACAACAACAAGGACGATAGCGACGCAGAAGATGGCACAAAATAAAAGAAAAACAATAGTAAAGAAATGGAAAAACTCGTAGAACTATATACACAATGGGCAGGTTATGCTCCTGCAAATATAGAGAAAATGGCGGGCGCAGGCAGCAACCGAACTTACTATCGCCTTACCAACAATAAGGGAAAATCGGTGATTGGTGTTATTGGAACGAGTCGAGATGAGAACCATGCCTTTATTTATCTTGCCAAACACTTTACTCAACGACAACTGCCCGTACCTTCTGTACTTGCTGTTTCTGAAGATGAGATGCGCTATTTGCAAACCGATTTGGGCCAAACATCGCTTTTCGATGCTATTCAAGGTGGGCGTGAAGCAGGAGGACGCTATAATCTTGCAGAACAGGAACTACTTCGAAAGACTATAAAAGAACTACCTAATATTCAGCTTCGTGGTGCACGTGGCCTGGATTACAGCTATTGTTATCCGCAAGCAGAGTTCAACGAAGAAACCGTCCTCTTTGATTTGAATTACTTCAAATATTGTTTTTTGAAAGCAACAGAACTTGATTTTCACGAGTTAAAGCTACAAGCCAACTTCCGAATGTTTGCAAAAGACCTTACATCGGAGAAGATGGAAGCTTTCCTTTATCGCGACTTCCAGGCACGTAACGTTATGCTTGATGCCGAAGGAAAACCACAGTTTATAGATTTTCAAGGCGGTCGCAAAGGTCCATACTACTACGACCTTGCTTCGTTTCTTTGGCAAGCAAGTGCAAAATACTCGTTTAAATTGCGCCGTGAACTCATTTTCGAGTATTATAACAGCTTGAAACATTTTACCGAAGTGCCATCTAAACGCCATTTCGTAAATCGTCTTTCACTGTTCGTACTCTTCCGCTTGCTGCAAGTATTGGGCGCATACGGCTTCCGTGGCTACTTTGAAAGGAAGAAACACTTTATCGATTCTATCCCACCAGCCATTCAAAATCTCCGAGATGTACTTACTTTGGGCGAAGAAGTATTCCCTTATCCATACATGTTGGATATGTTACGAAGGCTAACACAGCTACCACAGTTCGCTCATATAGAACAACCTGCAAAGAATAGAGCCGATGGTTACAAGATTGCAGAGAAAGACGTATACACAGCAAACCCATTAGATGGTCCTGCAACCTTCTCAAAATACGACGGAAAGGGCCCTTTGGTAGTGCGAGTATTTAGCTTTTCGTTTAAAAAAGGTATCCCAGAAGACGCTTCAGGCAATGGTGGCGGCTACGTTTTCGACTGTCGCAGCACGCATAACCCAGGCCGTTACGAACCTTACAAGAAGATAACGGGACTTGATAAGGCCGTTATTCGCTTTCTAGAAGATGATGGCGAAATCCTAGAATTCCTTCATCCTGTTTACCAACTCGCCGAACATCATGTGGAACGCTATATCCAACGCGGCTTCACAGACCTAATGTTCTCGTTTGGATGTACTGGAGGACAGCATCGTTCTGTGTACAGTGCACAACATTTAGCAGAACATTTGAATCGTAAATATGGCATTGAAGTGCACATTACGCACCGCGAACAAGGCATAAAACAGGTGTTAGAAGCTCGTCTGAAGTAAGCTCAGCAAGATTCACTCAGTTTCTGTGCTACTTCAAAAGATGCATTAAGGTTATAAGTTTATTTCTTTGTTGTCTGAAATTTAATTAGTAAATTTGCACGCATTAAAAGCAGTAGATAATGCAATCAATGATATTTGCCGCCGGACTTGGCACACGTCTAAAACCTCTGACCGACAGAATGCCTAAAGCATTGGTTAAGGTTGGAGCAAACCGCTTATTGAACACGTCGTCAGACAACTGGTTGCAGCGGGCAGCCAACGTGTGGTTGTAAACGTACACCACTTCGCCAATCAAATCATTGAGTACTTACAGCAAAACAATTTCGGTGTAGATATTCGCATTTCTGATGAATCGGAAATGTTACTTGACACTGGAGGAGGAATAAAAAAGGCTGTACCACTTTTCAATACTGCCGAACCTGTACTTATTCACAACGTAGATATTCTAAGCAATGTAGACCTTCAGGCGTTATATAGGTATGCTTGTGAAGCAGAAAAAGTACGAAAAACTGATGCAGTTCTACTTGTAAGCCCACGAAAAACAAAGCGTTATCTTATCTTCGACAAAGCAATGCGCCTTGTAGGTTGGACTAATATAGACACAGGAGAAGTTAAATCGCCTTACGAAACCTTACATCAGTATACATTTACACAGCCTTACGACAACAACAACACAGCCAATGAACAACATGGTTTTACGCTTTTTGCTTTTTCAGGAATACACATTGTCGGCAGAAAAGTATTTGAAACGATGAACGAATGTCCCGAAAAGTTCCCTATAATGGACTTTTATCTGAAGTATGCAAAAGACTTACACTTCGTTGGAAAGGTAAAAAACGATCTTAAACTTATGGATGTTGGCAAGTTGGACACACTCTCTGAAGCTGATACCTTTGCACATCAATTAGGCAATTAGATAATAACAATAAAGAAAGAATAGAAAAAATAACAACATACAGAATATGCAAAAAATCATCATTTTGGATTTCGGATCGCAGACAACCCAGCTAATTGGCCGCCGTTTGCGCGAATTAGATACTTTCTGTGAGATACTTCCATACAACAAGTTTCCTAAGGACGACCCGTCAGTAATTGGTGTTATCCTTTCAGGTTCACCTTATTCGGTACATGACCCAGAGGCATTTCAAGTGGATTTAAGCCAGTTTGTGGGCAAAGTTCCTGTACTTGGCATTTGCTATGGTGCGCAATACATCTCACATAAGAATGGTGGCAAGGTAGAACAAACGGGTACTCGAGAATATGGACGTGCTAATTTGGCAACTGTTGATACCGAAAATCCTTTGTTCCGCAACTTCGATAAGAATTCGCAAGTATGGATGAGCCATGGTGATACCATTACCGCTATTCCGGCAGACTGCAAAATTATTGCGTCTACAAGCGATGTTAAGTTTGCTGCTTACGCATCAACATCACAGCCTTTATGGGCAGTTCAGTTCCACCCGGAGGTATTCCATAGCTTGCAAGGTAAGACTCTTTTAAAGAATTTCGTGGTAGATATTTGCGGTAGTAAGCAAGAATGGAGCCCTGCTTCATACGTGGAAACAACCATAAAGGAACTAAAAGAGCAGTTAGGAAACGACCGTGTGATACTCGGTTTATCGGGTGGTGTTGACTCATCGGTATGCGCAACCTTGCTCAATCGTGCAATTGGAAAGAACCTTACTTGTATTTTTGTAGACCACGGCATGCTCCGTAAGGACGAGTTTACAAAGGTAATGGAAGCATACGAGGGCTTAGGATTGAACGTTATTGGTATTGATGCGTCAGAAAAGTTCTTTACAGACCTTGCAGGAGTTACCGATCCAGAACAGAAGCGTAAGATTATCGGTCGCGACTTCGTAGAAGTTTTCAATGCTGAAGCTAAGAAAATAACCGATGCTAAATGGTTGGCGCAAGGCACAATCTATCCCGATCGCATCGAAAGCTTAAGCATTACAGGCATGGTTATCAAGAGTCACCACAACGTTGGTGGCCTTCCTGAAGAGATGGACTTAAAGCTTTGCGAACCATTACAATGGTTATTCAAAGACGAAGTACGCCGAGTGGGCTACGAATTGGGCATGCCTGAGCACCTTATTAAGCGTCATCCATTCCCAGGACCTGGATTAGCAGTACGTATTCTAGGTGATGTTACACCCGAAAAAGTACGTATTCTCCAAGATGCAGACGATATTTACATTGAAAGTATGCGCAATTACGTTTGCGAAGATGGTGAAGTACTTTACGATAAAGTATGGCAAGCTGGTACAGTTCTCTTGTCTACAATTCGCAGTGTAGGCGTTATGGGCGATGAACGCACCTACGAACATCCTGTAGCTTTGCGTGCCGTAACCAGTACAGATGCGATGTCAGCCGATTGGGCACAACTTCCTTACGACTTTATGGCAAAGGTCTCAAACGAGATTATCAATAAGGTAAAAGGTGTAAACCGTGTATGTTATGATATATCTTCAAAGCCACCTGCAACCATTGAGTGGGAATAAACATAGCGAAAATAAAGGATTAGCAGTAAAGTTCATTAGTGAAAGCAATATGTTTTGTGGCGAATAAAAAACTTATAAAGCTGTAAATATATTTCACGAAGATATATACTGCATAACCTACTCTTTACCAACGCTTTGTAATACCCATTGTTTTACATTACAAAAGTGCCTATTTTACACGATAAAAGTGCCTGTTTTGCGTTGCAAAACAGGCACTTTTGCAATATTAAAACGTACCGTCCAATTTTCAATAAAATTATCTTTACAAAACGAAACACATTCTAAGCATCAACACCAAAATAGATGTGGGACATCAATTCACTTAATAATATTCTGTTGAAACAATAAAGGCGCAACGTTTCCGATGCGCCTTTACTATTTCAAATTACCTCTTTGAGAGGTTTATTTCCATTACTTGTTCTTCAACAAATCGCGAATTTCACCAAGTAACTTCTCTTCATTAGAAGGTTCTGCAGGTGCTGCTGGCTCTTCTTGCTTCTTCTTTGAAAGGATATTCATAACCTTAATCATTCCGAAGATACAGATAGCGATAATGAGGAAGTCGATAACATTCTGAATGAACATACCATATTTAACTTCAGCTTCACCCACCATAGCACTGAGCTTGCTAAAGTCTATTCCACCAGTCATCATACCAACAATTGGCATAATGATATCATCTACCAATGAAGATACAATTTTTCCAAACGCGCCACCAATGATAACACCGACAGCCATGTCCATAACGTTACCACGCATGGCAAATTCTTTAAACTCCTTAAGGAAACTCATAAAGTACAATTTTTAAGTTATGCTGTAAGAGAACCTACAATCTTTTTAATTAACGTAAGTCAAGTTATCCCACGAGCATGTTTTTATTTAATAATGTTTAATACTCTTTTCGGTTGCAAATATAAGATTTTTTTTGTAACTTTGCATAGGAAATAATAAAAAATATAACTTTTCCAATAAAATATTTATATAGGTATTATAGTATTCACTTTAAATAAAGACAAATGATTAAAATTGGTATTAACGGATTTGGCCGTATCGGTCGTTTCGTATTCCGCGCAAGTCTTGAAGAGGCAAACGCTAAGGATGTAGTTGTAGTTGGTATTAACGACCTCTGCCCAGTTGACTATCTAGCTTACATGTTGAAGTATGACACCATGCATGGTATATTCAATGGCACTATCGAAGCTGATGTTGAAAAGTCTCAGCTCATCGTAAATGGTAACGTTATCCGTGTAACTGCAGAGCGTAACCCTGCTGATTTGAAGTGGGACGAAATCGGTGCAGAGTACATTGTAGAGTCTACTGGTCTCTTCCTCACAAAGGAAAAGTCTCAAGCTCACATCGAAGCAGGTGCTAAGTACGTTGTTATGTCTGCTCCTTCTAAGGACGACACCCCAATGTTTGTTTGCGGTGTTAACCACGATAAATACGTAAAGGGAACACAGTTTGTATCTAACGCTTCATGTACAACAAACTGTTTGGCTCCTATCGCTAAGGTATTGAACGACAAATTCGGTATTACAGATGGTTTGATGACTACTGTTCACTCTACTACAGCAACTCAGAAGACTGTAGACGGACCTTCTTTGAAGGACTGGCGTGGTGGTCGCGCTGCTTCAGGCAACATCATTCCTTCTTCTACTGGTGCTGCAAAGGCTGTAGGTAAGGTTATTCCTGAACTAAATGGCAAGCTCACAGGTATGTCAATGCGCGTTCCAACATTGGACGTTTCAGTTGTTGACCTTACTGTAAACTTGGCTAAACCAGCTAAGTACGATGAGATTTGCGCTGCTATGAAGGAAGCTTCTGAAGGCGAATTGAAGGGTATTCTCGGTTATACAGAGGACGCAGTAGTTTCTTCTGACTTCCTTGGCGACCCACGTACATCTATCTTTGACGCTAAAGCAGGTATCGCTTTGACAGATACTTTCGTTAAAGTTGTATCTTGGTACGATAACGAAATTGGTTACTCACACAAGGTTGTAGAGTTGATTAAGCACATGGCTAAGGTTAATGGCTAATCTTACGATTTCATAAGAAAAACAATATTAAAAAGCCATTCGGTTTATTGCCGAATGGCTTTTTTTTATTATTTTTGTGCAGAAATGGGGAAAATGCTTACGATAATAGGACCAACAGCAAGTGGGAAAACTATTTTTGCCACTGCCTTGGCAGCTACTATGGGGGCTGAAATTATCAGTGCTGATAGTCGTCAGGTATATCGTCGCATGGATATAGGTACGGGTAAAGACCTTGCCGACTATGAGGTGAATGGTATAAAAGTACCTTATCATCTGATTGATATTGCAGAACCAGGCACAAAATATAATCTTTTTCAATATCAGCAGGACTTCCAAGCAGCCTATTCTGATATTGCAGAGCGTAAAAAACCGATTATTCTATGTGGAGGAACAGGACTTTACGTTGAAGCAGTATTAAAGGGTTACGCCCTTTCTCCAGTTCCACAGAACGATACTTTACGTACTTCATTAGCAGGAAAGTCGCTCTCTGAACTTACTGAAATACTTTCAGAGCTGAAAGCAAAGAACCATTCGGCAATGCACAACCGCACAGATGTTGATACAACGAATCGTGCTATTCGTGCCATCGAGATAGAAACATACGAGTTACAGCACCCTACTCCAGATCGTTCGATGCCTTCTTTCGACACAATCCTTATTGGTGTAGAAATTGATAGAGAAGAACGTCGCCGCAAAATAAGCAGACGCTTAAAAGCAAGATTAGACGAAGGCATGATAGACGAGGTGCGTGCATTACTCAATTCGGGTATTCCTGCCGACGACCTCATCTACTATGGCTTAGAATATAAGTTTGTTACACAACACATTATTGGTCAATTAAGCTATGAAGAGATGTACCGCAACTTAGAAATAGCTATCCATCAGTTTGCCAAAAGGCAGATGACATGGTTCAGAGGAATGGAGCGACGTGGCTTCAATATTCATTGGATAGACGCCAAAACGCCAATAAATGAAAAGATAGCGTACGTCCAAACACTCATCGAAAAGGCATAAAGAAAACGGTTTAAACGAGATAATATATTATGGTAGACGAAAAAAAATGGGGCATTCTTTACTGTCCAAAAGATGGATTCCTAAGTAATCCACAAAAACGCTGGGAACGAGTAGAGCGTAGTCTTAAGGCTCACAACATTGATTTCGACATGATTCAAAGCGAGAATTCGGCAGGTGTAGATCGCCTTATCCGTATGATGATAGGCAACGGCTACCGCACTATCATTATCTTTGGTGGCGATTCAGCGTTGAACGACACCATAAATTGTTTGATGCATGAAAAGAAAGAGGTACGAGAAAGCATCGTACTGGGCGTTATCCCTAATGGTGTCATGAACGACTTTGCCCATTTTTGGGGATTCGAAGAAGATAATATTGAAGAAACCATAGGGTGGTTGAAAGAGCGCCGCATACGTAAAATAGACCTTGGATGCATTCGCTACAAAAACAGAGAGGGCGAAGGTTGCCACCGCTATTTCCTTAATTGCATCAATATCGGACTTATTGCTACCATCATGAACCTTCGTCGCCGAACACGAAACATATTTGGTTCACGCAGTCTATCGTTTATTTTCTCGTTCATTCTTTTGGCTTTCCAACGCTTAGACTTCCACATGCACATCAAAATAAATACTGATGAAATAAAGCGTAAAGTCATGACTGTTTGTATAGGTAATGCTCTCGGCTACGGACAAACGCCGAATGCAGTACCTTATAATGGCCAATTAGATGTGTCGGTAGTATACCATCCCGAAGTAACTCAGTTGTTCGAAGGCATCTATCTCTTCCTTCGTGGTAGGTTCTTGAACTATAAAAGCGTGCATCCGTACCGCACACAGGAGACCACAATACATGTTGAGCCACGCACCCTAATAGGTATAGATGGTCGACTTATGTCGAAAACTCCAGTTGGTCCGTTCAAAGTAATTGTAGAAAAGGAGGTTATCAACTTCCTTATCCCGACATAATTCTTTCATATATAGAACTTGCAATTAACTTATTGCTGTACTCTGACGTTTAGAGTACAGCAATATTTGTTTATGGATTATAGACATGGGAAAGTTAGAAAAAATGTAAACATTATTCCATAAAGCCAATTTCACATAATCATCTCATTACCAATATCTTACAAAACCCATTGTTTTGCGTAGCAAAAGAGCCTGTTTTGCACCATAAAACGCATTGTTTTGAAACGCAAAACAGGTACTATTGCAAAGTGAAAACGCCACCATCGCTTTTTAACAAAATAATCTTTACAAAAGATAAACCATTGAAGAAGGAAATCGTACTTCGATGCTTGTTCATTAAAAGACAAAACGGGACTGCCTATTAAAAGACAATCCCGTAATTATTTCATTTGCTATTAAATTCCCTTCAAATAGCCATCACCAGCTCCTACGCTTTCTTCTTTGCTGTTTTCTTGGGGGGTACAGCTTTCTTCTTTGCTGGTTTTTCGTCATTTTCGCATATATCCAGCTTTGCTCTAAGCTTATCGTTTTCGCTTGCAAGCTTCTCCACTTTAGCCTTCAATATAACTATTTCCTTATCTTTTGTCTCTAATTCGTTCTCCTGATTGTGTATTGCTGTCAACAAACTATTCAGTTCCTCGTTCTCAATTTCTGCAGGATAGAGTGTATTAACACGGCTCATGAAGTCGCCCAAGATATTCATATAGTTGGTGAAAGCATCGAACGGAGTACTATAAATACCACGGTCCACGCCTACAGGCACAGGCTTTGTACTCATCGCACTAAAGTTATCACTCGCCTGAAGATAATCCCAGTCTTGGTTAATGCGTGGGTCATTGGCAATACGAACTCTATCCGCAATGCTGTAAAGCTTATTAAATGCTTCGCGTTGCATAGAGTTTCCCAGCCAAGTACTTATGTCGCGTTCTTCATCTCTCCAGCTTAATGGATAAGGAACAGAGAAGTCGTCCACACTCTTAGCACGGTCGCAAACCTCTGTTGGCGTAGAGAAGCTTATGCCACGCTGGCGTGCACATTCTGGCAAAGCCTTGAAGAACTCCAGTATATTGCTGTGTAATGGTTGCTCAATGCCCAATGCAGTGAGGTTCATAAAGATACCATAGATTTGTTCTTCATCGGGTTGAGAAGCTATTTTGTTTATATAATTTTCGGCAAACAATGGGTATCCCTCCCACTCCGAGTTGTTAAAGCGAAGCGATATATCGTCGCTTAAGGTTACATCGCGCAAGATAAGCTTCAGCTGTGGGGCGAGAGCACAATGGTAAAGATAGTGTGGACTTCTCCAACCCAACACGTGTTTTGCACCTTCAGTAATCATTCCTTTGAACTTCATATCGGCAGCCATTCGTCCAATATCGTCGCTATAGATGAGTGAAGAATTGCGTAATATCTTCGGTGTATAGTCGAAATATTCTTTAATCTTCTTGCTCTGTCGCTTCACTTCTGCCTTAAAGCTATCTTCGTTGCCTAATGCTGACAAGCCATGCGAATAAGGTTCAGCAAGAAATTCCACGCATCCAGTCTTTGCAAGTTCCTGTATTTTTTCTATCACTTCGGGAGCGTACTGTTCTAAACTCTCTATTCCCACACCAGAGAGGCATAGCGCAACTTTGAAGTAACCATTGCTTTCTTTTATCATTTGCAGCAAAGTGTCAAGAGCAGGCATGTAGCTACGCTGCACAATATCAGTTATACTGCGTTCGTTCTCAAAGTCGTCGTAATAGTAATGGTCAGCTCCTATATCGAAGAAACGATAACGACGCAAGTGGATAATCTGATGTATCTCGAAGTATAAGCAAATTGTTTTCATTATTTTTTTGTTTTAAATGTTCTTGAATTTGAGTAATACAGCTGCGGTCGTTCTACATATTCCACCCTAATGTGCGGTAGTATAGTTCACGAATCCACGTACCTACCTTCTCCCATGTAATGTTATCTACCTCTCGTTTTCCTTCTTCTGACAAGTAACTGAATAGACTTTCGTTGTGGCAGATAGAGTATATCGCATCTGCCATAGCCTCTATATCCCAGTAATCCAACTTAATACAGTTATGCAAAATCTCGGCACAGCCACTTTGTTTTGATATAATAGTAGGCGTACCGCACTGCATTGCTTCTAAAGGAGAGATACCAAAGGGTTCGCTCACCGATGGCATAACATAGACATCTGATGCTTTCAGACACTCATAAACTTGGTCGCCCTTCATAAAACCTGGGAAGTGGAAGCGGTCTGCAATACCTCTTTCGGCTGCCAAAGTTATCATTTTATTCATCATATCACCCGAGCCAGCCATGCAAAAGCGAACGTTTCGCGTACGCTGCAATACCATATTTGCTGCTTCAACAAAATATTCTGGGCCTTTCTGCATCGTAATACGACCAAGGAAAGTTACTACTTTCTCCTTTCCTTTATGCGAAGGTCGAGGCATATTCGCAACCTCTTCACGCAATGGATATACAGCATTGTGTACCGTGAATACCTTTTTTGGATTCTGATAATAGTGCTTAATAACTATCTGACGAGTAAGTTCTGACACGCACATAATGCAATCTGCATTATCCATTCCATCTTTTTCTATAGCATAGACCGTAGGATTCACCTTGCCTCCCGACCGATCAAAGTCGGTAGCATGAACGTGAATACAGAGTGGTTTGCCCGAAATTTTCTTGGCATGGATACCTGCTGGAAAGGTAAGCCAGTCGTGAGCATGAATAATATCATAGTCTAACGCACGTGCTACCACACCTGATATAATAGAATAGTTGTTGATTTCTTCTGTCAAGTTGGATGGATAACCACCTGCAAACTCCATTGCACCAATATCATTCACATTCATATTATTGAAGTCAGCATAGATATTATCGCGCAACTTGTAATATAGATCAGTGTCCATCAAATTGCCTAATCTTCCACGAAGGTACTCGTTGTCGATATCGCGATATACTATGGGCACATGATTCATTGCTACTATGTTGGCAAAAGTTCTGTCTTCATCACCAAAGGGATGCGGTAAGCAGAGTATGGTTTCTATGTCTCCTTGTACATGCAGGCCTTCAGAGATACCAAAATTAGCAGTTGCCAATCCGCCAAATACATGTGGTGGATACTCCCAACCGAACATTAATACTTTCATTTTGTGTCCTCCTAACCTTAATATTTATACTTTTCGAGTAGTGCCAGCGTACGTAGTACTGCACCAACATTCATTGCAAACGAGATAGCACCACGGCCATGATAAGGCGGATTACCATCAAAGTATTCTGGAATTGTACCCAAACAATGGTTCAGAACTTCGTCTTCATATCCTATCAGCTGTCGTTCTACGTAGCTTAAGCGTGTGCGCTTGTAAAGTTTCAGGCAAGCTTCCAAGTAGAAACCGCCCAACCAAGGCCACGCTGTGCCTTGATGGTACATGCGAGTACGGTAATCTCTGTCGCCCGTACAGATTGGATTATATCCTCCACTCTTTGGTGAAAGAGAACGTAAGCCCTTCGGTGTGAGTAGTTCACGCGTACAAATATCTATCACACTCTTCTTTTGGCTTTGGTCTAATGGTGAGTAATCAAGGGCAGCAGCTAATATCATGTTTGGTCGAACACTCCAATCTACCATGTTTCCATCTACATAATCGTATAAATAACCATAGTTATTCATGAACGTATCAATGAATGCTGTCTTACATTCTTCAGCCATTTGCTCCAAATGTGAAGCATATTCGGTATCAGAGGTATCGCTAAACAACCACGCAACAAACTTTAGATTGTTATACCAGAGGGCATTAAACTCTACAATATAACCAGAGCGAGGATTTACAGGCTTACCATCTAACATGCCATCCATCCATGTTATGGCCCTATCCTTTCCTTCTGCATACAGCAATCCATTGGCATGTAAGAACAGATTTGGGTGTTTTCCGTTCTCAATATATGTCATCATCTCTCGCAAAAAGTCGCCATAGAGTTTCAAGCAGCTCTCTTTTCCTGCTTCTTTGGCATATTGTTGGAGCGCCCAAATGCACCAAAGCATTACGTCGGGCTGGTCTATATCTTGCATTTCCACGGTTAATGGATCGTTCTTCATGAACTCTCGCAAGCCACGTTGGGCTGTTTTCATCACCAATTCAAAGTAATCTTGCTCCTCAATATTAAGTGTTAGACCAGGCAAAGATATGAATTGATCGCGCGCTCTGCACTTAAACCAAGGGTAACCAGCCAATATATAGCGGTCACCGTTCTTCTTTCGGTTATGGAATTGGTGAGCAGCATTCACAAGACAATGGAAGAAATTATCGCGTGGTTGACGAATTTCAACCTCATTGTCAAAGAGTCGCTTCAGCTTAGAGGTCTTTATCTCTGATGTAGAGCCTGAGAATACAATGCTTTCACCCTTCCGTATCTTCATTTCGAAGTAGCCAGGAACATACAAATCCTCGTCCGAGTGATAGCCTCGGTCCTCTTCTTTAGGGTATTCCAAGCCACGATACCAGTATGGTTCGTAATGAAATTCATTGTCTTTTGAGAACTGCATGAACAATTGGGGATAACCTTCGTAAAGACAAGTAGCTATTCCGTTTTCAACATTGTGGTATTCGCGATTTATAGCAGCATTCTCATGGGTAAACTCCCGTACGCTTCTAAAAGCTAAGAATGGACGGAATTGCAATAAAGTAGTGCCCTGCCCTTCCAATAAAGTATAGCGAACGAGAATGCGTTCCTCGTAACATTGCAACACTACTTCTTTCTTTAACACCGCATTACCTACCTTATATATTGTGGTAGGTACCTTGTCGCAATCAAACTCACGAATGTATTTGTGCCCATTTGGACTATAATTTCCTCCATGATATTTATGTAATCCAAGGTTGAAAGCAGCTCCATGCTGAATCACCGTTGGGTCAAGCGAACTCAATAGCACGTGGTTTTCGTCGTCAAGTCCGGGGACTGGCACAACAAAAAGGCCATGATACTTTCTTGTATTACAATCTACTATCGTAGAACAAGAATATGCGCCCGAGCGATTTGTTCGCAATAACTCCCTCGGTAGCGAATCCTGGAGGTTCGTCATCAGGGCTTTTTCAAATTTAAGGTATCCCATATCTCTCGTTTTTAGGTCTATATTTAGTAGTTATATACTGCTTTTACACTTTTTGTGCGGTAAGCATAAAGCGTCTATACTATTGCCCAAAGTTACAAATAATATTTATAATCAAGTGTATTATTACCACTTTTTTTATTTATTTTATTGCTTTTCTAAAATCGTAAAGATACACTGAAAGCTGGAGAAATCAAGCTTAAACAGCCTCTTTAATATTCTAAAATAAAGCCATAAAAATGTAAACATAATTCACAAACTGCTTATTCGTTTAACCAGTTAATTATCAATACATTACTAGATAGCCTGTTTTGCGTTCCAAAAGAGCCACTATTGCATGGTAAAAGAGGCTCTTTTGAACGCAAAAACAGCCACTATTGCAACGTAACACCGATTATATCATTTTTTAGTGGTATTTTCTTTACAAAGTAAAAAGTATTTTCTGCTATTTTCAGAGGTATGAAGGAGGATAAAAGTTGATATATAACGGGAACTTCAACTAATAAATATGGGAACAAAAAAAGAGGTGCACCCTACACAGGGAACACCTCTTTTGTATGATAATTTGGATAAGAAATTACTTCTTAATGAACTTCTTACCATTCTGAATTACTACACCCTTGTAGTTCTTACCTACACGCTGACCAGCAAGATTGTAGATTGGAGCATTCTCATTTTGAGTTGCTTTGATTGTGTCAATACCAGTTGTGCTTGACTTTTCAACCTTAATGAGGTTGATAGATGGTATACCTTTGTAAACAGAAGCAACGATACCAACTACATCGTATTCCTCTGTTGCAGCGAATTTTGTCATGTCATCAAACTCAGTGAGGTGGAAGCCATTGTACACTTGTACTTTCTTTTCGCCATCTTCGATATAGTATTTCTTTGAATCCTCAGTAGTAATCTTCACCTTTGACAACTTAACCAAGTCGCAAAGATTATCAGCTGCTGTAGCTGGAGTAATTGCTTTTGGCTCAGCAACAGCACCATCAACGTGGTTAAGCTTATCAATTGTTGTAACACCAGCTATCTCTAACAATTCAGGAGTAGCATTATACTCTGTATATTGACCAGCTATTTCACCATTAAGGTCTTCGTTAGCCTTCAAGCCTAAAGTGTGCTTGTAAAAAAGAATGGCACCAGAGTTGTCACGAACATAAACGCTAGTGTTACCATTATTTGATGTCCATGCATAAAGAACCTTTGCATTGGTGAGCTTTAATATAGCGCTCTTATTCTTACCGATAGCCTTAAACTCAGCAATAGAGTTCACAACAGAGAGCTCTTCTTTTGTAAAAGTCTTTTCAGCAACAGAGCTTTGCTTACCATCCTTCACTGCAATAGCCTTTACAGTAGCTGTAGCAGTAAGTTCGAAAGGAGCGCTGTACATAGTAGATGCTGTTGTTGGAACTTCGTTATTAGTTGTATAATAAATCTTTGTGCCTTCAGCTGCCGAAAGAGTAACGGTGGTTTTGCCAGTAAAAGGAGTAACACCATCAATTGAAGGAGCTGCTAATGCAGTTGGGTTAGCAGCACCAACGGTTACAATAATTTCGGTTGCACGAACCTGATACTTTGCTGTAAATTCAATGGTAGCAGCATTACCTGTCCATGTTCCATGTTTTTTATCTTCTGTAGAGGTATAGCCTTCGCCTTCAAAGCCATTACTACCATACTTCTTACCTTCTGTAGCGCAGGTAAATTCTACCTTTGTTATATTACCAATAGTTGATGTAATGGTTGTTTTTGAGTTCAGATAAAATCTGTAATGCTTGTTACCATTGGCATTAAATGCTGCATCTGTAGACTCAATAGTAATACCACCCTTTTCCATCTTATCGGGTGTAGTGTTTGCATCTGTTGTTCCTTTCGTTTCATTAGGAAGGAATGTTACTACTGTTTGTGCATAAACAGATGTGCCTACCATTGCCAACACGGCAACGAATGCATTGCGTAAAAGTTTGTTCATACTTAAATTTGTTTTACTAATTAATAATGTTGGTTTTATATATCTTACTCTTTTTAAAAACTCTAGTTATCGAATATCTATGTATTTGTTTTGTGTTACTTTACTAATTTCTTTCCACCTATTATATATATGCCCTTTGGTAAGGTTGTACTATCTGTACCAATATATCGTCCATCAAGTTTGTAGATTCTCTCATTAGTAAATTTATTGTCTGTATCAATTGTACCAATACCAGTCGGATCAGCTTTCTTCAAATAATTGAAAGTAATGGTTTGTTCCGTTTCATCTTCAGTAATATTAAAAAGTGGTTTCTTTAATGTATTTAGATTAAGATGTACTTCCAATAATTCTGTTACATTATTCTTACCTGGGAAAGGATCACCTGCATGGCTTTCTTTATATCTCTTACGTTCTTCTTCTGTATTTGCTGTGTAGCTCGATAATAGTTCTCCATCAGCAGGAACAATGGTCATGCCTGGAGTACCGGGTATATCGTTCACACGATCATACATGTTTACTTTGTTTTTACCATAATTCACGCGATAAATTAACATGCCACGACCTAACTTTGCAACACCTTTGTGCCAATCTTTCGGCTGTATATTGTGTATAATAAGGTATTCGTCGCTATTCTCACTTTCAATCTTACGAGCTTCATCAGCCTTCAATGTAACAGTTTGTGCTTTATCTTCAAGTGTTGTTAGCTTAGTCCAGCCCATTACTTCCTTCTCCCATGGAGTGTAAGGCGTTGGTGAGAAACCATTGTTAGTATATTCACCACCATCCATTAAATCCCAATACTCCATGCCTTGATTGTCTATTTGCGCTTCAGCGGCAAGAGGATAGAAGTCTGGTAAGCCCATTGTGTGAGAAAATTCGTGACAGAATAGTCCTATACCATTTATCATTTTCACAACCTTTCCATCTTTTATAGGAGATGTTCTTGTGGCATTCAGCTCGTTACTAACACCGTATCGACCTACTGTATACCCATCAATAACTACACTTCCAAGCAAATATGATGATTTAGGCCAAATGTCTGAATCCAAATTTCCGCCCATAGATTGTGCATAACCAGCATAAACAACATAAACTAAGTCAATAATCTTATCATCGTTACTGTCATAGTCTTTCAAATTTACCTCTCCTTTTGCAGCCTCGCAAGCATCTTTTATAAGCTCAATAATATTCACATCATGACTTGAGTTGGTGTCTTTACCATAGTACGAAAGAGGTTTTGGCATGCGATAAGGCCCTACTAAACCAAACTCTGGTGAAAATTTTCCATCGCTCATATCCTTGAAATATTGGCGTACACTGCCATAGTTCAATTGTTCGTTTGTGCCTAACGATTTCGGCTTCCCCTCTCCATTAAGATATTGTTCAAAGCTTTCTTTAGAATCTTTCACAGTAAAAGGATTGTCGCTAAAGTCTACAAGAATAGTTAAAACCTTCGGATTTCCTTCGTGTGGAAAATAAGGTACAGATGGCTGACCGATACCAATAGTACGTCTTACTGCAGATACTTTTCGCGTTACGCCCTCTAAAAAGAATGATTTATTCTGCGTTTTTGCTAACTTCACTTCTGTTATTGTACGATTATCTGCATTATGTGCTAATAAATTTGAAGCCTCCAAAATACCATCAGCAGTTACATTTGCTACATAATAGGCTCTGTTTTTCCTTTTTACTAATATGCCATCGAGCGTAGAGACCCAGCTAAAATGCTCGTCACCATGCAATACCAATGTTAATTTAGTACCATCAGGTTGTTCAACAACAAATGGTGTGGGATCTGCTTTAGCTGCTCGTAGCACTAATGTAGCTACAACCAAACAAAATGTTAGTAATAGTTTTTTCATATAATAGTTTGTTTTTTATTTCTTATTTTTTAACTTCAGATTATTCAATATACTAATTTTCAAGCATTTCTAACCGTTCGCTTAATTTCTTTTACGAAAAAAATACTGCCCTTTATATTTTGTCCTACTTCCATATTCTATGGCATGTTGCGGACAATGATGATAGCAAGCAAAACAAGTTAGGCATTTTCCGTTATTCCTCCACTTCGGTTCTTTACCCTTTCCTCCGTCTATATCTGAAACAGGACATACCTTAGCACAGATACCACACTGGACACACTTTTCACTTTCCACCCTAAAAGGTTTGTCAGTAACAAGAACATAAGTGAAAAAAGC
Source organism: Prevotella aurantiaca JCM 15754 (assembly GCF_000614025.1). GTDB lineage: Bacteria > Bacteroidota > Bacteroidia > Bacteroidales > Bacteroidaceae > Prevotella > Prevotella aurantiaca. Next base: position 37,979 of record NZ_BAKF01000003.1, on the reverse strand, counting down.
GCCCACAGGACCAGAAAAGAAATCTGGTATTGGGCCACGTTTTAGATGTTCCCAGCCTAATGGCAAGTTACTTTGGCTTACCTTCTGATCTTTAACAACCGAAGAAAAATTGGAAATAATTTTCTCGGCAATTTCTATCTTCTCACGCTCCTTTTCAGGTTTATCTACGTCCATTCCTGGCAATCCAACATAAGATTCTGGCATTATCACAGCTTCAACAGCATTTAATGTCAATGGAGTTTCAGATTTCACATCCTTTACCAGCTTTACAAAACGTTCCATAGTCCTTCCAATAGTATCGCCTGCCGTTACTAAACAAAAGGTATAATGCCCTATGTTGTTCTGCAAATCAGCCTCATGCAACTCAAGTGTACGCATAAATTCCATAACGATACGCGGTACTCGCCAACCATGAACAGGAAACACAAAGCCAACCTTTTCACCTTTTTCTAAAGTAAAACTTGTGTTTACACCTACTATTTCTCTTATTGAGACAATACGTTCGTTAAGGCTTTGTCCTAACAATTCTGCTGCCCAATGACTATTTCCTGTACCTGAAAAGTAAAATATCATGTTGCAAAAATAGTCATAAATTCTGAAACTACAAAGTCTAATCAACCTTTTAAATCGTTTTGTTCTTTTATTTTTTATCGCCTTACTTCAGGCTTTACATTTTCCTTACATTACTACTGATAACTCGTTTGTTAGAAAAGCAACTAATAATGAGTTTTTCTTTTAAAACTGATAAACATTTTAGAAAAAATCACATATAAATTATTGCGGTTTACAATTATTTGTTTAAATTTGCAACCACTGAAGAAATATAATCTCAGATTTTAATATAATAAGTTTCATTTTAATATTACACAAACATGAAAAAATCTATGATGAGCCTTCTTCTCATGTTGCTGTTTACACAAACATCGTGGGCAGCACCTGTGAAGTTAAGCACAGCGAGTCAGACTGCACAAAAGTTTTTGCAGCAGTTTGGCAAACGCTTAAAGGGCACAAATGCTGTTTATGCTCCAAGAATGAATGCACAAGGAGCAGATACAACTACACCTTATTACGTCTTCAATTCTCAAGACGGAAAGGGATTTGTTATTGTTTCTGGCGATGATCGTACTTCTGAAATTCTTGGTTACAGTACAACAAGTAGCTTCGACATTAATAATTTGTCTTCTAACATAAGAAGCTTTATGGATGGTATGGCTAAGGAAATTAGTATGCTAGACAAATATCAAGTGAAAAAATCTACAAAGGCTCCTGCAAAGAATGAAGCAAGAGTTCCTTTACAGCCACTATTACCAACTATGTGGAACCAAGACTCTCCTTATAACGACATGTGTCCAGCAGACCCATATAGTTCTTCTAACGAGAATCTTGTAACAGGTTGCGTTGCTACAGCTATGGCACAGGCAATGTATAAATTCAAATGGCCAAACGAAGTAGCAGCTACTATTAGCCCATATAAGTGTAATGTACATGAAAATATCAGCAGATATGGTGAAAATAAATACAAGACTATTTCTGTAGATGGTGTTGCTGCTGGTTCAAAAATTGACTGGGCAAATATTGAAGCAACATACAATGCTGGAACTTCAGCAGAAAAAAACAAGGCTGTTGCAGAATTGATGGCATATGTTGGTCGTTCTGTTAAAATGGATTATGATAGAGCCTTGAATGGTGGTTCAGCAGCAACAAACTATAGCATTGCTCCTGCTTTGAATAAATATTTCAACTACAACGCTTCTTGTATTCTCCGCGAAGATTATAGCTTAGCAGATTTTGAAACAAGAATTTATAATGAAATTGCTGCAGAACGTCCTGTAATATTCTGTGGTCAATCAACTGGTGGTGGTCATTGTTTCGTTCTTGATGGTTATGATGGTAAGGGCTTCTTCCATGTAACTGGGGTTGGGGTGGATCATCTAACGGCTATTTCAAAGTTGCAATCCTTAATCCAGAAAGCATCTCAGGAATTGGTGCAAGTTCTACAACTGATGGATATGGAATGGGACAAAGCGCAATAATTGGTTTATCTCCTAACACAACAGGGGAAGCTATATCTAAGATATTACAACCAGAAATAAAGAGCGTATCAAAATGGGGTAACTCTATTACGTACGGACTTTCTAACTTCAATAGCGAACTTGTAAGTGTTGAAACAGGTTTGGGTAAAATCGAAGATAATGGTAGCGTTACTCCTATCTCAGATTTGTCTACTATTTCTGTAGAATCTGGCTACCTCAGAAGAAAGACTGTTCAAATTACAGGTTTGAAAACAGAAGGTGTTTACAAAGTTACTCCTATCCAACGTCCTTCTGGCTCTACAGAAAGATGGTTCTATGACCCATACGTTTACGTAACTGTTACAATATCAAGTGCAGGTCAAACTGCTGAAATGAGATTTAACAATTATGGTGACTTTAGCAAATTAAGAGCTTCTAACTTCCATGTAACATCAAGTGGTGTTGTAGGTAAGATGAACAATGTGAATGTAAACGTAAAGAACACAGCTGATCACGAAGTTCACACAACAGTTTACTTGGTTTACGAAAGCACAAACGCATCAGGAAAGACAACTAAGCAAGTTCACTCACAAGCACCTGTAACTGTTCCTGCAAAGGGTAGTATCGAAGTTCCAATGGGCTTCTACGCAGATAAAATTGGCGAACATAATGTTTCTTTGTGTGTAACAGAGGATTACCAAAACTATCAGACTCTCGGAAGTGGCAAAGTAAACGTAGTTAGTGCACCTACAGCAGCCGAGAAATTAGCATTTACATATACTATAGATGGAGCAAATGGCAACAATGTATACGGCAATAAGCTTTCTGGCTCAGTAAAGATTACAAATAACGGAACTGCAGCATTTGCTGATAATTTGAGACTTGCTAGAGTAAATTCAGGCGACCAAAATGACCAAGCATTTGGTACTTCAAAAGATGTTTCGCTTAATCCAGGTGAATCAACAACTATAGATTTTGATTTTGAAGATTGTGCATACGGCAGACATGTTTTGGTTGTAACATATATAAGCGGTTCTAAATTATCTATCAAGTCTGGTTCATACAAATATACAACTCTTAAGAAAGGAGTTATTGTTTACAATGGAGATGGTTCACGTCAAGGCTTTGAGCCTACAGCAACATTGAAGATTCCAGCAGAAGCTGCAGCAGTAGATTTGCGCGGTATTGCTTTCACTTCAGTTGAAGGAAACAGCAATCCTAATACATTATATTATGTAGATGCAGACAAGGCTAGTGCAACTGGTCTACCAGCACAAAACGTTATTGTAGATGGTAAGGCTACAAAGGTTGTACTAATCGATGGTAACGATTTCTATTGCCCAACAACATTCACTGCTGACCAAATTTCTTACACTCGTAAGTTCGATAAAGCATCTGATGGCAAGACAAACTATGAAAGTCTTTATATGCCATTCACTCCTACTTCTATCACTGATGGTACTAAGGAATTGAAATGGCAGACAGCTGATGGTGTAACAAACGATTTCTTCTTGATGCAATATGCAGGTTCTAACGCAGACAACTTGAATTTCATGTACGCAAATGATACATTCAATGGTAATATTCCTTACCTCATGGCTGTACCTCAAGCACTTGTAGGAAAAGATATTACTTTCAGCGCTAACAATGTGAAGATTCAAGATAACGCAACTCGTTTCTGCTCTGTAGATAACTATCACTTCATCTTCAGCGGTGTTTCACATAAGAAGAATTTGTTAGAAAACGAATATGCACTTTCTGCTGACGCTAAGTCATTCGAATTGAAACCAGCAGCTACTGTTGATGCTTTCCGTGCATACTTCATTGGAAACGATGGTATCAACAAGCTCAACATTTTAATTAATGACGACTTCGCTACAGGTATCAATAGTATTGATAACAATGCTGCTGAAATCAAGACAGTTTACGACCTCCAAGGTCGCCGTCTTCCTGTAGAGGCAGCAACTAAGAAAGGTGTTTACATCATCAACGGCAAGAAAGTTGTTGTGAAGTAGTAGGCGATACTTCCCATATTATTGGGAATAATAAATAAAAATTAGAGGTTGTATCATAAGTTTGATACAACCTCTAATTTTATAGTTATATATCTTAGCAACAGATGTTAGAAGATTCCACTTTAAGCTTTTACACAATTTGTTAACTTAAAATACCCAAGAAAGGTATATATGGAGCCTTGAAATAAAAATCTCTGTTAGCAAAACTCTATAATTAAAAATATTTTCCGTTTTTACCTATAAATAAATTACTTTCAAAACAAGCTTGCAGAATTAGCTATACAACCAAATTTTAAAGAAAGAGAATTCAAATCAGTACTCGACTCCTTCAACATTTCAAACCAACTTTAAAAGTTATTTTTTGGTAATAATACTAATTGACTAATCTTGAGTTATAAATATTGTTTTATAGCAATAATTTTCTTCTTTATCTTCATTGTAATAAACTTTCTTACCTTTTAAATACTTAGAATCAAATAAGGAACATTGTTTTAACCAAAGAATAATATCCGTATTATCTTTGTTATATATATAAATAGAGGGTGGTGTATCAACTCCATTTAAAATTGAATTATCTCAGTTCAAAGGAATATTGGCTTTCGTATAGGAGTCACTTATACTAATACATAGCATAACTTCAAATTCTAGATAAAGTTCTTTGAGAAAACTGGTTAAATCATTATACATTTGTACAGAAGCATCCCACCAGTGTTCTTTGTCTTTTGACAAACTATCACGTATTTCGTTGATGTGATAGTCATCATAAAAATTTTGAGATATATTAGAATATCTCTCAATCCACTGTTTGAAAAAGGGTGTGTTGTTTTGTCGATTATTTTTATATTTTCTAGTCATTTTATTAAATATCTTATAGTTTAATTAGTTATAGGAGTTCTATTGATTTGTATTTCCATTCCCTATTTTATGCAAGGCTCCATTCTAATATCTTATAAAAGTAAATATGTGCGTTTATTCCTTAATCCCTTAACCTTTTATTTTGCTGATCTTATAAATAGCTGAGTTTTAAACGAGGCTAAAAAACTAATAAAATCTGATCCTCTCACTCTTTTGAGAGAAATATTCCTCGTAATAAAGAAACATGAGAAGACAATATGCTCCAAAGAAGGACTATAAAAATAAGCAAATCTAGAAAAAACTTTAGTTAAGAATTTGAGTCTAAAAAATTATAATAATAAACTCTTGGAGTTTTTATTAAAAACTCTTGCGTTTTTAATTATAAATTTTAAAATTGTAATTATATTTTTGGTAAAGTATAATTATAGCCTTTCCCTTAATAAAATCCTTCCTTTAACGGCCTTATTTTATCTTTCACCAGATAGGGATATGCTCATATAAACATTAGTTAAAGTAATTCGTCTACTGCTATTTGCACTCCCCATTTATCGGTATTTTTCTTTATCACACTTATATAACAAAATCTTTTAGTACCTTTGCACCCGTAAAAGGATAGTATATGGCAATTAAAGCAGCATTTTTCGATATAGACGGTACACTTGTTTCGTTTAAAACTCATAAAATCCCACAATCAACTATCAATGCTATAACAGAGGCAAAGCGCAAAGGTATTAAAATATTTATTGCGACTGGACGTCCCGTTGCTATTATCAACAACATAGCAGATATTGAAAAACTTGTTGACGGGTACATCACCTTTAATGGTGCTTACTGCTTTATGGGTATTCAAGAGTTTGTATGCACGCCTATTCCAGAAGCTGATGTACAAACAATGATTACAGATGCTGAACGCCGCGACTACTGCCTATTAGCGTGTGGAAAAAGACAAGTGGTAATACACAATTATAAAAAGGTATTTACGGATATCTTCGTGAACGACCTCGGCGTAAACAATATAGATGAAAGTAGAACTATTGCTGATCTTAAAGGTCAACCCATTCTGCAACTGACACCTTTCTTTAAACAAGCTGATGAAGATGTTATTATGCCATATATGCCACATTGTGTTTCAGCACGATGGCACCCAGAATTTACCGATATTACCATGAAAGAAGCCAATAAAGGCAACGCGCTTACTACTGTCGCGACACGATTAGGTATTGATATTGCAGATTGTATAGCCTTCGGTGATGGTGGAAATGACCTTTCTATATTGAAAGCAGCTGGTATTGGGGTAGCTATGAGCAATGCCAACGATGAAGTAAAAGCCGTTGCCGATTACGTTACAACATCTGTAGACGAAGATGGTATATGGAATGCATTGCAGTATTTCGGTGCTATTGACAAAGAATAGAACAGAAAGAATATTCATTGCTCGATAGAAAAGAACTATCACTGTAACGAGAAAGTACATCAAAAACTATTAAAGATAGAATAAACAAATTGAAAACTGAATATATAGAAACCATCAAACAAGAGAAACGTGTGCGCTTTGTAGTGCTCTTTACGTTGTTAATTGTAGCTATAGAAGCGGTAGTTGGCATTACTTCCCATTCTATGGCACTCTTGGCTGATGCTATTCATCTCATATCTCATGAACTTATTTTCGGTTTAAATTGGGCTGCATATCTCTTGGTACGCCGTCTGCAAAATAAGCATTCAGAAAGCTATGACACGCAAAAGATACTTAGTCTATCGGCTTTTACAAGTGGAATTTTTCTACTTGCAACGGCCATTTTCATAGTTATTGAAGCTGTCGAACGCTTAAATGGGCACGATGAACACATAACAAACCACAACGTTGCTATCATAACAGCTATTATAGGATTGGTGGCAAACATTATCTGCGTATATGTAATGTACGATAAGAAAGGTGACTCCGACTACAATAGTCGTGCTGTATATCTGCATTTACTATCCGATATTTTGGCAAAAGTTGGCATCGTAGTTGGCATTGTATGCGCTATGCTATGGAACATTCTATGGATTGATGCTGCAATCGCTATCGTTTCTGCACTGATAGCTGCCCATTGGGCAAGAAACTTGCTATGGGACACAGGGCGGAAATTAACGAAGACGCAAGACTAAAAACGGACGTAATAGTTTCTAAAAAACTAAGAAATTAAGAAAGGAAGAAAAATGACTGGAACAATATTAGGCCTTTTAATACCGCTTTTTGGAACTGTTTTAGGTTCTGGATTTGTGTTTTTCATGCGCAAAGAAATGCCTGCCCGATTGCAAAAAGCTTTATTGGGCTTTGCTTCTGGTGTTATGGTGGCAGCTTCTATATGGTCGCTTATCATTCCATCAATGGATATGTGGGAAGACCAAGGTCGCATGCGCATCATTCCAGCATTGGTGGGTTTCCTCTTAGGCATGGCTTTCCTACTGCTTATTGACTACATTACACCTCACCTACATATAGGCAGCAACAAACCTGAAGGACCACGTACTAAACTTAGCCGTACTGCGATGCTTACTTTTGCAGTTACTATTCACAACCTTCCTGAAGGTATGGCTGTAGGTGTTGTTCTTGCTGGAGCTTTACAAACGGGAAGCGCAATCTCTACAGCTGCGGCCATGGCGATGGCTATTGGTATTGCCATTCAGAACATACCAGAAGGCGCTATCATCTCTATGCCTATGAGGGAAGCTGGAAATTCACGAATAAAATCATTTATTATCGGTTCTCTTAGCGGAATAGTAGAACCTATTGGTGGTCTACTTGTTATCCTTTTGGCAAGTACAATAACACCAGCCCTCCCCTATTTATTAAGCTTTGCAGCTGGCGCCATGTTCTATGTGGTTATAGAAGAACTTATTCCTGAAGCATCAGAAGGCGAACACTCTAACCTTTCAACTATTGGCTTTGCCATAGGTTTCGCCCTCATGATGTCCCTAGATGTAGTGCTAGGCTAACACTCTAAAAGTCTTATACTAAAATTTCCAACATATTGAGTAGATATATTCAATGTGTTGTACTCATCTATCTCCTATCATTTTCTTTGCTATTTTTGCTATTCAAGATCACTATTCAGGTGGTATAATATTTTACATAATTCGTTTTTTATTAGCATTAAAAGTACCAACACATTGCCTTAAAGGTGAAACCTTTATCTTATTCAGCAAAAAAAATAAACAAAAAAGTACTGAAAATATTTGGTAGTATGAAATATAATCATTACCTTTGTATCAGTTTTTTTAGTGGTTAATTTAGTTTTAGTATTGGAACCTTGATTGATGTGATATCAATCAAGGCTTTTTTTATGCTTTCAACCTTACATTTTTCACCAATAATTGCATGACAAATCTATTTTAACCATACATTTAAACCACATTACCATCACTTATTTTAAACTGAACATATTACAATATAACCTTGTATTTTACATCTTTTTGCTTTATTTTAATGCAATCCCCTATCATTATGACTATAATATTTGCAATACAAATTCATAATAAAAGCTAAGATAAAGCTATTATTACAGCAAAGTCAATTAAATTATTATTCAACTTTTGTGCTAATAAAAATAAAGAATGTATTGTTTTTTCACTTTTAAGAAACGCTTTTTTAGAGTTCATAAGAAAAACAATCAACTAACACTTCATAGATGAAAGGAGTACAAGAAAGATGTAAAAAAAACACAAGTACTATCATTCTATTATTTCCTTACCTACGAAGCATAATTGGGCAACTATTATCCTGATCACTAAATAAGTATTTATCCTTCCACTTGGTTTATCTCTTCACAAAATAAATAAACCATTATCACATCGAACTACTATTCTCAACTAAACAGAAAAAGACACAAATATTGCTCCCATTTATCCTTTATTTCTCAAAACTTCAAGCGTTTTAACAAATAAAAAATAATCCTCATAACAACATGCTAACGAAAGGTTTATAAAATAATTTTCGCAATAATAAAGACTTGTTGTAAGTTTTTTCTTTTCTATAATAAAAGTCAAAACATTGCCTTTATTTTGCTCTAAAAGAAACTTTTGCCTATTTTTGCTTTATAAACAAAAAATAACCAGACAAAGAGGAGTCCTCTGAAGGAGGGGCCGTTCTTAGTTCCAAGTCTTTAATATGAAAAGAATCATAACACTTTTACCTGTCATATACACTTTCATAGGAGCAACAGCGCAACCCCAACAGACCTATCAACATACTTTCAGAAGGGGCAATGTGTCAAATACGAATACAATTACAACGTTGTTTGCAAGAATATTGCAGACGGAACAACGAACAACCAAATTAACGGATACCAGCTATTGCAGGCTGATAACATGAATAACATTTTTGAAAATGCCAAACCTGGAGAAGTATACAAAAATACATTCACGCTGAAAGTAATAGAGTGTACCAACTATACTTATACGATGGAACTCGACATTACGAAGCCGTGCAACATAATAAACGAACTAACTGAGCAGGAACGTAGAATAATAGAAATTATTACACGGGCTTTACAAAGAGTAAAACCCATTATTACGTTTCCCAAAGATATGAGCAGCTTGATAATAAACAACAAGCGAGAAATTATAAAAGAAATAGGAACAAGTCTTTGGAACGCAATAATCAGTAGTAGTAAGATTGCCGAACAGTTAGATAACAACTTACCAACATTAGACGAAACAATGCGCCAGACAATGGAACAGTTTGGCGATGGCAATTCGCTTTTCGAAGAGATAGACGTTCTTTGTCCTGGTTTCAAAGCGTTCACACTTGCATATTGTCAGCCTTTTGCAGTAGGACAATATGTTTCTGGACCACCGCTTGATGGTACAAACAAGGACGAAGTATATCAAAAACAATCGGCTACTATCAGTGAAAAAGGCGAATTAGACTTTTCAAGCTCTACCGATTTTTTCCGTTTATCTAATGTTCCTATAGACACTACCGATAATAAAGAAAACTATTCAGATACTTATTTTCAAAAAGATGCACCACAAACAACAACAGAAGACGATGTTCTCTGTACGATAGAAATAAATATTCGAAGCAATACTGACACGTGGATAAGCCATTATCGTGCCAGTTCAATGGCTAAATTTGAGCATACCATCTGGACAGGGGTTGAACAATTAAAGCGAGAGAAATAAACTTATAACCATCATTTACACAAATGTCATACAGCAGGAGTATTGTTTTCTAACAACAAGAAAAATAAAAATACTAGCCTACAATTGTACGAAAAAGAAAAAATAGAAATGTAAATATTCTTTATAAGCGCCGCTTTAAGCTAACTATCTAACTATCACTATATTATAAAACCCACTATTTCACACTTCAAAAGAGCCTGTTTTGTTGAGTAAAACAGGCTCTTTTGCGTTGCAAAACAATGGGTATCGCAATGCTAAAGCATTTCTATTGTTTCCTTTATGTATTATCTTTACAGTTTCAAAACTATTTTGAGCTATTAAACATGGATAGACTAAAGAGAACTATTATACCACTAAGTTTCTGCAAAAATAGTAGCTAAGCTATTCGTTGAGGAAATTAAAAGCGATTGAAAACACTCTTTTTTGCCCAAAAGAACTGAAGAATGCCACGAAAAGAGAGGAATAAAAGAAAAGCTATCCACAAGGCATTATTGCCCAACGATGATTCTGCAACATAGTAGAAAGCAAAGAAACATGCCATCGCTATGGCAGAAGGAATAAGCATTCCCTTTGTTTCTGTCATACCGATAAATATACCATCGTAAATAAAAGCTGCTACACCAGCAAGCGGAATGAAGTAAACCCAAATCAAATAAGGCGTCGATGCTTGGACAACATCTTCCGCATCGGTAAGTAAACGAAGGAAGTTGATACCACTAAAAATATAAACAGACGTGAATAAAACAACCATAATGCCACCAAAAATAAATAAACTGCGCACCATTTTTAGGAAACCCACCTTATCATTCGCACCATATAGTTTACCACTCAAAGCCTCGCCAGCATAAGCAAATCCATCCATAAAATAGGAAAAGAGGGTAAACATCGTCATCAATAACGTATTGACCGACAACATTAGTGCCCCTTGCTTACCACCTGCACTTGTGAAAAAGAGGTTAACAGCCACTAAACAAAGCGTACGAAGGAATATATCACGATTCACAACGAAGAAGCGTTGCCAAGCCTCAACGTGAGTAAGTGTAGACTTAAAAAGCGATAAAGAAAGATGAATAGTTCTTTCCGACGAATAAAAAGTATTATTCTTAAGTCCGCTCCGTACAAAAAACAGCGCCATAAAGAATCCACTCCATTGTGCAATAAGCGTACCTGTAGCAACTCCTTCAATCTCCCAGCCAAAGGCAAAAACAAACAACAACGAAGCGAGTATATTAACAACATTCTGTACGATGGCTATCAGCATGGGTATTTTCGTATTCTGCATACCAATAAACCACCCCGTCAGTCCATATAAACCGAGCATAGCGGGTGCTCCCCAAATAGCTATACGAAAGTAATCACGCACCAATGGTAAAGAACTTTCGGGAGTATTCATAGCACGAAGCATGCCCCACTCTATTACAGATTGGCAAATAATGAAAGTCAAACCCATACCGACACCTATTGTTAAGGCACGCAACAACACACGAAGGGCATCGTCCCATGATTCTCTACCATATGCTTGAGAAGTCATTCCGCTCGTTCCCATGCGCAAAAAACCTAATATCCAATACATTATATTGAATATCATAGAACCTATGGCTATGGCTCCTATGTGGTTTTCGTTGCCTATATGCCCTACAATCGTTAAATCAACCAAACCCAAAAGCGGCACGGTGATGTTGCTAACAATGGAAGGTATGGCAAGATTGAGTATCTCTCTATTCGTTTTATCCACGTTTTTTCATCGTATATAGTCTTTCGACACCAAGTCATAGTAAAGCGCTTCAAGCTCAGCTAACGATAATCGCTCTACCGAATGCTCTATAATTCTTATGAGTTCTGCTCTTCTCGTGTCGTCTTGTACTTTGTCGAAATCCATAATTATAATCTTAATTCTAATTCGTTAATGGCCTCTTGCATATCTGATGTAAAGGTTGTATGATTACAAAGAAACTCTTTACGGCCTTTAGCAAGTTGGGCATAAAGTTCTTTATTCATATCGTTTACATACGATGCTATGGCAAATTCAATATCATCTCGCTGCGTTTCACTGTTAGAAAACTCGTAAACACGATACTTCTGATGTAGAAAACAATAAGCAGATTCTATACTATCTTTGTTTATCATAGGCTATTAGTTATACTAAAGAGTAAAAACACATACGCAAAACAAAGCATAACTTACTTAAATTCCGTGTTTGCGCTTTACCTTTTCGTATTGTTTGCAATCACAAAATACTATGGTTTGACTTTAAATCGCACACGAAACGAACGACTATGCTCGTCCCAATTCGTACCCAAAAGTTCAAACTTACCTATCTGTAACGTAGAACGTACGTGCTTGCCAATACACGGACACACATCGTAATCGCCTATTCGAACGAGTCTTATCTTCTCCGATGCATCTTCAGGCAAACGTTCGAGCGTTACTCCTTCGGGTAATTCAGTACGTTCCACAAGTTTAAATGTTACTGGAAGGTCTGCTTCGATGAGCCTATTCATTTCGTCTTCTATTGCTTTCTCGTCTTTTCGAGAAGGTTTTTTCGAAAGTACGAAAGTCATTTTACTCTTCTTTCGCTCTATGTGCGCATTCTTACTGCGCTCTGTTCCAAACATTCTAACCATGAGTTGGTTAAGAAGATGCTCCGCTGTATGCGCAGGAGGAAATTCTTCTTTGTTGTGTGCGTTGAACGCATAGTCGTCTATTTCCATAGTTTAAAACTTATAAATTCTTCCGCTAAGCCCTGCAACTTCCATCTCTAGGGAACTTTCTTGTTTTAACATAGCAGGTTTTTGTTCGCCTGATAGCAAATCAACCATATCTATCTCGCCCTCTTTTAGGCCCATATAGTCAAACGCATGAGCAGGAATATTCACGCTAACGTGAGTCTCTGCTTCACTGAAATTAACTACAACAAGTAAAGTTGTATTGCCATCACTACGTAGAAATGCGAATATTTTATAACTGTCGAAACCTTCATTGGCCTCGTTAGCATACATAAGATCGAATGTTTTGCCCTCGCTTACTGCTTTTTCGCTATTGCAAATATTCAATATTGAGCGGTATTCCTTTTCTAATTGCAATTGTTCAGCAGTCAATTCATTGCGTTCAAAGAACCCCTTCCGAATGGCATCTACACTCCAATAATCGAAAATAGTGGAACGTCCATCTATTCTAGAGAAGCCTTCGCAATCCATTCCTCGCTCTCCGAACTCCTGTCCTGCATATATCATCACTGGATTTCGCTGAAATAAGGCTGAAACAATAAGTGCAGGGATTCCCTTTTGCATGTTTCCGCAAAAGAAATCGGACGCTATTCGCTGCTCGTCGTGGTTCTCAAGGAAGTAGAGGATATGCTCACGGATATCATCAGTAGCCTGCCATTGCTGCGAAATATTACTTGCCGAACGGTGCCCACATATCACATCGCGCAAGCAATCGTACATGCCCACCTTGTCGTATAGATAGTCGAAACCTGCTGCAACATACGTTCTATACTGATTAGGGTCGTACACTTCGCCAATGAAAACGATGTGGGGATACTGCGCTTTTACCTTTTCGGTGGCATACTGCCAAAACTCGTGGGGCACCATTTCTGCCATATCGCAGCGAAAACCATCAATACCTTTAGCCGCCCAGAATAGCAATATGTCAGTCATCTTGTGCCAAGTATTGGGTATTGGAGAGAAATGCGTGCTACGTCCACCCCAATTGCAATAATCAACACCATAGTTTAGCTTAATGGTTTCATACCAATCGTTGACTTGTGGGTGCACATCGAATCTATCATTGCCCGTGCATCGCGCCACAGTTTCAGTATATTCAACCGCCATTACATTTGTAACATTAGCCTCAATACCATCGGGAAGCGGGATTGCTGAAGTATCTAAAGCTTCGTTTGGGCAATAATAGAAGTTGTTATTCGCATCAAAATGCTTGCTCGTATCATCAGTTTCGCCTAAATCTTTCATTCCTTTTGGCTTGCAAATACTCTTGTATTCACGTGCTACATGATTAGGAACAAAATCTATAATCACCTTTAAGCCTTCCTTATGTGTGCGTTTTACCAAATCTTCAAACTCGTTCATGCGTTCCGAAACATTATCAGCAATATCGGGATCAATATCGTAATAGTCGGTTATGGCGTATGGAGAGCCTGCTTTACCCTTTACTATGCGCGGTGTTTGGCATGGAATACCATAATCAGAGTAGTCCGTACAAGTGGCATGACGAATAACACCAGTGTACCAAATAGTATTTACACCGAGCGTTTTTATCTGCTGCAAGGTCGCAACATCAAAGTCGTTCATCTTTCCAACACCATTTTCTGCAAGTGTACCATTTGGCTTTAGTTTGCTATTCTTATTGCCAAAGGTGCGTGTAAACACTTGGTAAATAACTAATTTCATAAGTTTTAGCTTAAATCTAATATAACAAAAAGGACACAATTCCCAGCATTTCCTTACGCCCCCTTGAGTTTTTAACTTGGTTTTCTATGAACCAAGCAATCGGAAATACAGGGGCTTGTGTCCCTACATGAAAATTATTGAGGTGGAAACAGCACTATAATTTATAATAGTTGCTGTATTTTATTATTCCACTCCGTGGGCATTCACATCCTTATTTATCTTGCTTATCATGCCTTGAAGTGCCTTTCCAGGACCACATTCAATAAACTCAGTTGCACCATCTGCAATCATATGCTGCACACTTTCGGTCCAACGAACGCTTGATGTAAGCTGTGCGATAAGGTTTTCCTTTATTTCTGCAGCATCAGTATGTGGCTTTGCATCTACATTTTGATATACAGCGCACTTTGGTGCAACGATATTTGTAGCCTCAATACCTGCTTGTAGTTCGTCTTTAGCAGCCTGCATGAAAGGTGAATGGAACGCTCCGCCCACCTTTAAAGGCAATGCACGCTTAGCACCAGCAGCCTTTAACAACTCACAAGCCTCATCAATACCTTCCTTTGAGCCTGATATTACCAACTGACCAGGACAGTTAAAGTTAGCAGCAACTACGAGTTTGCCTGCGTTTGTAACTTGTTCGCAAACCTCTACAACCTTTTCGTCAGCCAAACCGATAATGGCTGCCATTGTACCTGGGTTTAATTCGCAAGCCTTTTGCATGCTGTTTGCACGCAAAGCAACAAGCTTCAAGCCATCTTCAAAAGACAAAGCACCTGCCGCAACCAATGCTGAGAACTCGCCAAGAGAGTGTCCTGCCACCATTTCAGGCTTAAAATCGTCACCCAAGCAAAGTGCTGAGATAACACTATGGAGGAAAACTGCTGGTTGTGTTACGTTGGTTTGTTTTAACTGTTCGTCTGTTCCTGCGAACATAATATCAGTAATTTTAAAGCCAAGAATTTCATCAGCTTTATCGAAAAGTTCTTTTGCTAAAGGGTTGTTATCGTACAGATCCTTGCCCATACCTACAAACTGTGAACCCTGTCCAGGGAATACAAATGCTTTCATCTTTATTTCTTTTAATTTAATCTTATAGGTTACAAAAGTACAACAATATTATGAAACACACAAATTTCAACCCTTTCACCTTATATATTAAAGGTGGAAAAATTATAAAATAGAAATAAAAGGAGTATAAGCAGCGAAGTGTTTTAAGGCGAAAAATGTTTTCTTGTAACAAAACAAGGCCATTAAACAAAAGGGTATTTCACGTTCCAAAGAAACAAAGCATTGCCCGGCATACTTTCGCCTGCATCGCTACGAGTTCCATTATCTACTATTTTACGGAACTCTTCAAGTGTAATACGTCCTCTTCCCACCTCTATCAGCGTTCCAACAACGGCACGAACCATGTTACGAAGGAAGCGATTGGCAGTAATTACAAAGCACCATTCTTCTGCTTCGGTTGCATTATTATAAATGGATAGTTCCGTTTTACAACGCTCCCAACGTGCTTCTGTCAAATTGCAAATGGTAGTTTTATTGTCTCCTCCTGCCTTGCAAAAACACTTAAAATCTCGTTCTCCAATTAGATAACTGGCTGCTTCGTTCATACGTTCATAATCTAAGGCATAAGGCATCTCATAAGAATAGGCTCTCAAAAATGGGTTTCTACCATGGTGTACATAGTAATGATAAGTGCGAGAGATAGCTGAAAAACGTGCATGCAGGTCGTTATTAACAGCAAAAACAGCTGTTACTGCAACATCACGAGGCAACAAGCGATTCAGTTTGTACGCCAACTGCTTGCAGTCGATACCCTCTTGCCCATCAAAATGGGCTATCATGGAATGCGCATGAACTCCCGCATCTGTTCGTCCTGCCCCTATTACACCTGTATTTACACGTAACAACGTTGTCAAAGCCTTTTCTAAGACTTCTTGAACCGATATTCCGTTGGGCTGCATTTGCCATCCGTGGTAGTTTGCACCATCGTATGAGAATTTTATAAAGTACCTTTGCATAAGTAACTGCAAAGATACGGAAATTTATTTCAAGTTGGTTCGATTGCTGAAAAAACTAAATAAATACCACAAACAAAACAGAAATACATACGAAAGAAGCACTTGTAGGACGTTAGGATGTAGTTCTTCGACGCTCGCACCCTTTAAATGAGCTACCCAATGCAATGCTGTATTCATTGTACCGACTACAAACATCAATGCTTTCCCTACTAAAAGCTGCACTTGTGGCGCAAAGAAGCAGAATAAAAGCAGTAGTGCCGCATAAAGAATAACTGTAGCACAGGGGATAACTATGAAGTTAGAGAGTAGGAAATAACAGCTAAACCGACCAAAATAGAAGGCTACTAAGGGGGCTGTACCCAACTGTGCGGCAACTGAAGCCATTACTAATCCCCACACCCAGCGTAACAACCAATGACGTTGAAGCTGCTTTCGAGAAAACAATCCATCAAGCAATGGAACAAAAAGGATTATAAAAAGTACTGCAATAAAGGACATTTGAAAACCTATATCCCACAAATTCTGCGGACGTACGACTAACAAAATGATAGCAGTTAAGGCTAAAGTATTCAGCGAAAACTTGTCTCTATTCAGCAATCCGACTATGCTGTAAACTGTAATCATCGTAGCCGAACGCACCACAGAGGGCGAAAAATCTACCAATAGTGCATAAAGCCATATTAGCAATAGTACGAAAAATTCGCTCAAATGGTATCGTACAAAAAGATTTAGATAGGGAATACCTTTGCAAAGGTTGAATCCAAATAGAAAGAAAGCATAGATAATGCCAAGATGCAAACCCGAAAGTGCCAACACATGACTTGCTCCTGAAATGGAATAATCATCTTTTACCTCCTTTGAGATAAGCTGCTTATCGCCCAAAGTCATGGCTATTGCAACTGCAACCGATTGTCCATCGAGCCCCACACGGCCGTATGTCTGCATCCACTGTTGCTTTATTCGCTTCAGCTCTATAAGTGTACGATCTATATAGCCAAAGGATGACAGATCTACTGAAGTCTTTTTCCAATTACGATAGTAAATAAATGTTTCTCCATCAAAGCCATGTAATCGTAGCCAACGAGCATAATCAAATTCTGAATCGCGGAAGTTTACGGGCTCTTCCAACTGCGATAAGGCTTTAATACCATCGCCAACATGCAGTCTTTTGTAGTTTTCTGAGACTGTATCGCACAATATCGACGCCTTCACCTTTACGATTTCGTTAGCCATAGGTATTGCTAAGTCTACCTTTACAACCTTTCCGTGCCTCACAGGCTCTGTCAATAGTACAGCATCGTAGCGTAATGGTTCTGTGGGAATCGACTTCTGCATCTCCAGTTCTGTATCAGTCATTAGCAAACCTCCTACCGAAGCCACTGAGAAAAGTAGTGCCCAGCTGCACAAAATTCGTCTTTTTCCACATAGAAATACGACCAATAGACACATGACAGCAAAGGCAAACCAAGCCCATAAGGGCACCATACTCAAGGAATACTGTCCAAGTGTCATACCTACGATCAAGGCAACGGCTACTTTCACCAATGGATTCATGTTAAAAGCAATGCTTTGTTTCATGGCACAGATTGTTTTTATATCGCCTACAAAAGTAAGAAATATTTTTCTATTTCCAATGATTCACCAGCCTGCAACATTCCTCCAAGTTTTCATTTCAAGGGGTTATGCTTCCGCTCCGTTTCGCCTATACACCTTATTACAATAGGTAGAAAAGGGCAATAATGGTGTAAATATTTTTCATAACAATATCTATTGTATAACAAACTAATTATCAACGCCTTACAGAACCTATTGTTTTGCATTCCAAAAGCGGCTGTTTTGCATGGTAAAAGCGTAGGTTTTACATCGCAAAAGAGCCGCTTTCGCAACGTCAAAGCGCAGTTATCACTTTTTAAGAGAATTATCTTTACAAAAGCAAGGGAGTTATCTTGTAACGGCTTTCGGTAATACAAAGAAAATAGTTCTACTATTAAAGTTTTTCCAAAGTAGTTTTATGCCACCCTTTTCGTATATACATACTCGAACAGAACGTATATAAAAAATCCCTTTCGGCTAAGTGCTGAAAGGGATTTTCTGTATTTGTTGTTTTGCTGAAATTACTTGTAAAGATAACGTTTGATAGAACGCTTTGGCGTCTTTACAAACTCTTCTTCCATTATTTCAATGTCTGAAAGTTTGCAATAAGCAGGGTTTGAATCGTTCAATTGCTTCTTGTTTTCTTCCATTAACTTCTTAAGGTCGGCCTCGTTAAGCCCAAGTTCCTTTGCTTCTTCAGCATCTGCATAAACCAAACCTACAAGCTTTTCACCTCGTTGCACGACAAGACACTCGCTAACGAGAGGCAACGAGTTGAGTTTATCCTCAATTTCTTCTGGATAAATGTTCTGTCCGTTACTTCCTAAGAGCATGTTTTTAGAGCGTCCCTTGATGAAAATGTTTTGGTCGGCATCCATTGTTCCAAGGTCTCCGGTATGGAACCAGCCATCAGCATCAAGCACTTGGCGGGTAGCTTCTTCGTTCTTGTAATAGCCAAGCAATACGTTTGGACCCTTAGTGAGAATTTCTCCAGGTACATTTTCAGGGTCTACACTATCTATTCGCACCTCTTGATGCAAGGCAGGCTTACCACATGAAGTTGGCACAAAGGTCTTCCAGTCAGTATATCCAATGATTGGCGCACATTCAGTAGCACCATATCCAACCGTGAATGGGAAATTTATGCTCTTCAAGAATGTTTCTATTTCACTATTCAGAGCCGCTCCACCTATGATAACTTGATAGATATTGCCACCAAAAGCCTGCTTTACTTGTTCGCAGATCTTCTCTTTCACCTTCTTTTGGATTACTGGAGTGTTCAGCAAAAGTTTCATACGGTTAGTCTGAACCTTAGGCAATACGCGCTTACGAATAATCTTTTCAATAATAAGAGGCACAGCAATCATGAGCACCGGCTTTACTTCTGCAAGCGCTTGTGCGATAATCGCTGGCGAAGGCATACGTGTAAGATAGAAGATATGGGCACCTGTAATGAACTCAAAGATAAGTTCGAAGGCCATACCATACATGTGTGCCATTGGCAAAATACTTATAATATGACTGCCAGGCTTTACCATAGAACCCAATACACTGCGTGCGAAGTCAGCATTGCTCCACATTGCACGATAAGGAATCATTACTCCTTTAGAGTTTCCTGTAGTTCCGCTGGTGTAATTGATAAGTGCTAACTCGTCAGGACTTTGCTCTCGATAATAGCGAATATGCTCGGGTCGGAAGTATTTCGGATACTTTTTACCAAACATTTCGTTGAGATGTTCGCGTGCATATGTAAGCTTCTCTGTGCGACTCAACGTGAGCGAGAGGTCAGGAAGATAGAAAATACCTTCGAGTGCAGGCATTTTCGTAGTGTCAATTTCCGTTGCAACAACATCACCAACAAAGAGAATCTTCGACTCGGAATGGTTTACAATGTTGTGAATCTGGTCGGGTGTGAACTCATGTAAGATAGGAACAGCCACTGCTCCATACGTTAGCGTAGCCAAAAAAGCCGCAGCCCACATTGAAGAGTTACGTCCACAAAGAGCTATTTTATCGCCTTTTTGCACACCACTTGCTTCAAACATAATGTGTATCTTCTCTATTTTACGAGCAACATCATGATATTGAAGTGTCTTTCCTTTATAGTCTGTCAGAGCATCTAAATCCCAATGATCGATGATACTCTTCTCAATTAATTCATTAAAACTTGGAATCTGTTGCATTATAAATGTCTTTAAACGATGCAAAGATATTCATTTTTTTGCACAATTCAAAAATATTTGTGCAGTAATTGCACTTTTTTAGCTAATTAGTGCAATTCTTTTCATGCAACAAAGCGGTTTTTCTCGTTATTCGTAATGCATTGTTTTAGCTGGGTGAATATGGCTAATCAGAAAGCTCGGAGCAATGAGAACAAAGACGCAAATAAATAAAGTAGCCAGGTTTAAAGCCAATATAAGCAGTACATTGAGTTCTACTGGTACCGTGCTAACATAATAAGTCTTTGGATCAAGCGTAACAAGTCCAGTATATTTCTGCAAGAATACTAGTCCTAAACCTACAAGATTACCCCACAGCAAGCCCTTTCCAATAATGAAAGTTGCAAACCATAGGAAGATATGACGTACTTGAGCATTCTTAGTTCCCATCGCTTTCAAGATACCAATCATCTGCGTACGTTCTAAGATAATGATGAGAAGACCAGAAATCATGATTACTCCTGCAACCGAAACCATAAGCGCAAGGATTATCCAAACGTTCAAATCCATGAGGTCAAGCCATGAGAATATCTGTGGATTTTGCTCCATTATTGTAGACATAGAATAGCTACTACCATACTTATCAACCTTTCCTTTCACCTTATTTAATATGTTTAAGGCGATAGCATCGAGTTGTTCGAAGTCGTTCACTTGCAATTCGGCACCGCTACATTGCTCTGATTGCCAACCATTCAGTTTGTTTGTAGTGTACAAATCGGTGAAACAAATCTGCGAATCGAATTGTTTTAAGTTGGTTTCGTAGATACCCGATATTGTAAAACGGCGTGTACGTACTCCTTGTTCATTTACAAAGTAGGCATAAATCTTATCTCCTATCTTCAAATTAAGCTTATCAGCAATGGTCTTTGAGATAAGTATCTGTTGCTGATTCTTTACATCTGAGAACTTTGGAATACTACCAGCAACCATATTTTGATGAATAAAAGTAGAGTCAAAGTCGTTTCCTACACCTTTCAACATTACACCAAGGAAGTCATCATCAGTCTTCAAGATACCTTGCGTGTAAGTATAACGCTGTACATGGCGCACTCCTTTTGTTTTCAATAAAGCATGTTTTACGCTATCGTTTACCACAATAGGATAGTTCTCCGAGCGCTGAAGCGACTTAAAATTGGCCACCATGATATGGCTTCCAAAGCCAACGACCTTATCACGAATAGAGTGTTTAAAGCCAAGAACGACACAAACAGACACAATCATAACGGCAAGACCAATTGCAACCCCTAGTGTTGCAATGCGAATGGCTGGTTTAGACACTTTCCTACCCTTGTCTTCATTGCCATTTATCTTTCGTGCTATAAATAAAGGAAAGTTCATTTACTTGTATTTTATTGTTCTTTTGCTTGTGCGCTGTAATTCTTTTGCTTAATAAACGAATGCAAAGATAGAACTTTTTTTTCGTTTTAATAGCATGAAAAATATATTAAGCCAGACTTTTTTACTACTTTTGCATTTAAGTATAAACGATGCGGTTCATTCTTTGCAATTACGCTTTAGAGTGCCCAATAAATAACAATTAAGACAATGAGAAGCAAAACTACTTCTTGGTTTGAGACCAAGGTGCGTTATGATAAGACCATGGAAGATGGTCAGAACAAAAAGGTTACAGAGGCTTACACTGTTGAAGCACTTAGCTTTTCTGAAGCAGAGAGCGCCATAACAGAAGAAATGTCGCACTATATCAGCGGCGAATTTGACGTGAAAGCGATTACTCCAGCTGCTTATGGCGAGATTTTCTTCAGCGATGCCGACAGCGACGACAAATGGTTCAAGGCTCGCTTGGCATTCATTACCATTGATGAAAAGACCGAAAAGGAAAAGCGTTCCACCATTACCTACCTTGTTCAGGCTCACTCTGTCAATGGTGCAGTGAAGCATGTGGACGAGGTTATGGGCAAAACAATGATTGATTACGACATCGTTTCCATTGCCGATACAAAGATTATGGACGTATTTGAGCACAAATCAGCATCGAAAGCGTCTGATGCAAAGCCTGAATACGAATAACAAAGGAGCGTAGAATACCATAAAACAACCGAACTATGTATGATGTAGCAACTAACTTACACAAAGTGAAGGACGGCTTACCCGATGGCGTTCGCTTGATTGCCATCAGCAAGTTTCACCCTAACGAATACATCGAAGCTGCCTACAACGAGGGGCAACGTGTATTTGGCGAGAGCCACGAACAGGAGCTTTCTGCCAAAGCAAAGACACTGCCAACAGACATTGAATGGCACTTCATAGGGCATTTGCAGACCAACAAGGTGAAGTATATTGCGCCTTACATCTCTATGATAGAGGCGGTGGACTCAATGAAACTGCTGAAAGAAATCAACAAACAGGCAGCAAAGCACGACCGTATTATCAATGTATTGTTGGAATTGCACATCGCCGAAGAGGATTCCAAGTATGGATTCAGCCTTGACGACTGCCGTAATCTATTGGAAGAAGGCGAGTGGCGCGAGCTAAAACACGTGCATATATCGGGCTTAATGATGATGGCATCGAACACAGACGATACCGAACAAATCAGAAAAGAAATGACCCAAGCTGCCGATTTCTTCGACGAAGTAAAAGCAAAGCACTTTGCCGACGACCCCGAATTTAAGGAACGGTCGTGGGGAATGAGCAGCGATTACGAGATAGCAATAGACTGTCGCAGCACGATGATTAGAGTAGGAACTGCCATTTTCGGTCCTCGTGTCTACTGATAACCGACAAGTCAAGCAACAACACCCCAACAAAACCAACCCCAACTGAATTATGATACAAGAATATCAAATACGTGTGGTGCCCCAAGTGGCATATAACGAAGAGAATATAAAAGCGTTTATAGCGAAAGACAAAGGCATTGACGCACGCACCATCAACCACGTGCGCACACTGAAACGCTCTATCGATGCTCGCCACCGTGATATTTTTGTGAACCTGAAAGTAAGGGTCTACATCAACGAAGTGCCACACGACGACGCTTTTGTGAAGACAGAGTACCCCGATGTGAGCCATGCGCCTCGTGTCATCGTTGTCGGAGCAGGGCCAGGCGGACTGTTTGCTGCCTTAAGATTGGTGGAATTAGGTTTGCGCCCCATTGTTCTTGAACGTGGAAAAGACGTGCGCGAACGCAAAAAAGACCTTGCACAAATATCTCGCACCCATACCGTAGACCCTGAATCGAACTACTGTTTCGGCGAAGGAGGTGCAGGAGCTTACTCCGACGGCAAGCTTTACACACGCAGTAAGAAGCGTGGTTCGGTAGAGAAAATACTCAATGTGTTCTGCCAACACGGCGCATCTACAAGCATTCTTGCCGATGCTCACCCGCACATCGGTACCGACAAGCTGCCCAAAGTAATTGAAAATATGCGCAATACCATTCTCGCTTGTGGCGGAGAAGTGCATTTCCAAACCAAAATGGTGGCGTTGGAAACCGACGGCAACAAGGTTGTTGGCGTGAAAGCCGTATCTACTTACGGAGGCGGACAACAGGAAAAGACATTCAAAGGAGCCGTTATTCTTGCCACAGGGCACTCGGCACGCGATGTCTACCAGCACTGCCAAGAGGCGAATATAGAGATGGAAGCGAAGGGAATTGCCGTCGGTGTACGTTTGGAACACCCTGCGGAACTCATCAACCAGATACAATACCACAATAAAAACGGTCGTGGGAAATACCTTCCGGCAGCCGAATACGCTTTTGTAACGCAGGTAGAAGGGCGTGGCGTCTATTCTTTCTGTATGTGTCCGGGTGGTTTCGTTATTCCGTCAGCAACAGGACCGCAACAGATTGTAACCAACGGAATGAGCCCAGCCAACCGCGGAACGAAGTGGTCGAACGCAGGAATGGTGGTTCAAATCAATCCTGAAGACATCGAGGGCGACAACTTATTGCGTATGATGCACTTTCAAGAGCAGTTGGAAAAAGACACTTGGCAACAGGGCAATATGCGCCAAATCGCCCCTGCACAGCGTATGGCAGACTTTGTGAACAAGCGTTTGTCGTACGATTTGCCTGCTTCGAGCTATGCACCAGGACTCATTTCCAGTCCGTTACACTTTTGGTTGCCCGACAATATCACCACTCGCCTGCAACAAGCATTCAAGAATTTCGGCAAGCAAGCACACGGTTTCCTTACCAACGAGGCTGTAATGATAGCCACGGAAACACACACCAGTTCGCCCGTACGCATTCTCCGCGACCGCGAAACTTTCATGCACGTGCGTTTTCAAGGCTTGTTTCCTTGTGGAGAAGGTGCAGGATATGCAGGTGGAATCGTCAGTGCGGGCATCGACGGAGAGCGTTGCGCCGAAATGGCAAGTGCGTATTTGTCGAGCATTCAACAATAAAACATCTTATAAAATATGGCACGATGCGCTTGGGCTGATACACACCCATTACTTCAAAAATACCACGACGAACGTTGGGGCGTACCCGTTCACGACGATAAAATGCTCTTTATGTATCTTGTAATGGAATGTATGTCGTGCGGACTGTCGTGGTTGCTGATGCTGAAAAAACAAGAAACATTCCGTCTTTGCTTTGCCTATTTCGACTTCAAGCAGGTGGCTCGCTTCACCGCTGACGATGTTCAACGCATTCTTAATACCGAGAATATGCTGAAAAACCAACGCAAAATAGAAGCGATGATTACGAATGCACAGGCTTTTCTCCGTGTTATAGAAGAGTTTGACTCGTTCGACAAGTACATCTGGCATTTCTCAAAAGGCAAGACAATGGTCTATCCCTCTCACCAAAAACGCCTCTGCACCCGCAACGCATTGAGCGACAAGGTGGCTAAAGACTTGAAAAAACGTGGGTTCAAGTACGTTGGTTCCGTCATTATTTACAGCTACCTGCAAGCCATAGGCATCATAAACGACCACCAAGCCGATTGCGATTGTTACAATCGGAAATAGCTTTGGTTTTGTAAAGATAATTCTCTTAAAAAGTGATAACTGCGCTTTGACGTTGCGAAAGCGGCTCTTTTGCAACGCAAAACCTACGCTTTTACCGTGCAAAACAGCCGCTTTTAGAACGTAAAACAATAGGTTTTACAACACATTGATGCACAGTTAGTTACACAACAGACACTCGTGTGAAAAATATTTACACCTTTACTATCTTTTTCCTCCTTATATTATATAGGTCTGAACCTCCACATCAGGAAGTTCAGACCTAAGTTTATAGAAAGTAAAAAGAATTTCAGCGAACAGCCACAATCCTCCTACTACATTTTATTTGTACCAATATTCAACAGATTTTTAACCGTTTCTTTCGTCTATCTCGCTCCTTTTCGTTATCTTTGCATAAGATAGGCAGCACTCGGCAAACTAAGAGTAAACTCTCTTTGCCCTCGCTTGTACTATCTTTGCATAAGATAGGCAGCACTCGACAAACTAAGAGTAAGCTCTCTTTGCCCTCGCTTGCACTATCTTTGCATAAGATTATCTTACCCGAAAACAACCAACCTAATGGATATAAAGAATAAAATAGATTGCTTTGTTCCTTGCGAAAACGCACAGCAAGCACAACAATATGCAACGCAATTCATAAATGAAGACGAGGTGGCAAAGGTTTTTATGCTCACTTCCGACGGTACTGACGTTAGCGAGAAAACGGCTGAAAGCATTGGCTACATACACGTTGATAACATTCTTTCTACGAAAACAATGTTGAAAATGGCACAAAATGCTACTGCCGACTACGTGCTTTTCTATATGAAAACTTCGCCCATAACTCTGGGCTACCACGCTTTAAAGCGACTTATGCGCGTAGCTGCCGACACGAAAGCAGCCTTGGTGTATGCCGACCACTATTCTGTTGAGGCAGGAAAGGTGGTGCGCCACCCTGTCATTGACTATCAAGCAGGCAGCCTTCGCGACGATTTCGACTTCGGTTCGTTGGTTCTCATTGATGCAAAGTTGCTCCGTGCATACGCTGAACAAGCTGAAAAGGCTGACTATAAGTTTGCTGGTTGGTACGATTTGCGCTTGTATCTAAGTAGAAAAGGTAAGATATTCCACTTGGACGAATACCTTTACACAGAGGAAGAAGACGACCTACGCAGAAGCGGAGAGAAGCAATTCGACTACGTAAATCCTCGCAATCGTGAGGTACAGATAGAAATGGAACGCGCTGCAACAGCACATTTGCGCACCATAGGTGGGTTGGTAGACACCAAGAAATACAGACAGCCCGACTTTACAAGCGGCGATTTCAGCGTTGAAGCATCTGTCATAATCCCCGTTTTCAATCGTGAAAAGACCATTCGCGACGCTGTTACATCGGCTTTAGCACAGAAAACCAACTTTAAATACAATGTTATTGTTGTAGACAATCATTCATCTGACAAGACGACAGCCATACTTTCGGACATTGCAAAGACCGATGACAGGTTGGTACACCTTGTTCCCAACCGCACCGACCTTGGTATTGGCGGCTGTTGGAACTATGCCGTGAACAGCGAACATTGCGGTAGGTTTGCCGTGCAATTGGACAGCGACGACCTCTATTCTTCAGAACAGACGTTGCAAAAGATTGTAGACGCCTTCCACGAACAGCAGGCAGCAATGATAATAGGCTCGTACCGTATGTGCGACTTCGACCTTAACACACTTCCGCCAGGACTGATTGACCACGCAGAATGGACGGAAGACAACGGCTGCAACAATGCGCTTCGCATCAACGGCTTAGGTGCGCCACGTGCGTTCTACACACCTCTGGCGCGCGAAGTGCAGTTCCCGAACACCAGTTACGGTGAAGACTATGCCATGGGCTTGGCTTTCAGTCGCCAGTTCCGCATCGGACGCATTTACGAAGAGCTTTATCTGTGCCGTCGTTGGGGCGGAAACAGCGATGCAGCGTTAAGCATCGACCGCATCAACGCCAACAATTTGTATAAAGACCGCTTACGAACGATAGAGCTGACAGCACGTCAGCAACTCAACAAACAAGGCGACGAGGAGGGCGCAAAGAGTTTAGAGCCTTTTTTTACAGCCAACTGAACCAGTGGGAAGACGCCAAACAGCGGTTCAGTGATTTACAATTGGTGAAGACAAAGCAATTCGACGGTGGTTTAAAGGTGCAGTTCAACCCTGCAAGAATAGTGAGTGCAGGAGCAAAAACAGACAAGGCAACCATTGCCAAACGCCCTTGCTTCCTTTGCAAAGATAACCGTCCGAAGGTTCAGACCAGCGTTTCGTTCGGTGAGACGTTCGACATTCTGGTGAATCCCTTCCCTATTCTGCCCATTCATTTCACCATTGCGGCACGCCAACACCAGTTGCAGCTTATACAAGAACATTACGCCGACTTGCACAAACTCAGCAACAAGTATCCAAAACTTATGTTCTTCTATAACGGTCCTAAATGTGGCGCAAGCGCACCCGACCATCTTCACTTCCAAGGAGGTACGAATGGTATGCTGCCCGTGCAGGAAATGTGGAGCAAGCTCGATGCTACTGCACAGCCGTTATTAAGCATCAACGAGGCGGAGGGTATTTTTGAAATTATCGATTTCGCCTATCCTGCCATTGCAATCAAGAGCCGTAGCGTTGAAAACGATGCACGCCTGTTCAGCATTGTGTACAATTCGCTGCCCCAACAGGCTGACGAGGCAGAACCAATGATGAACATCGTCGTGTGGAAAGAGGGGTTAGACACGGTGTCTGTTGTCTTTCCACGTCGCAAACACCGCCCCGATTGCTATTCAAAGGAGGGCGACGAGCAGTATCTGATTAGTCCCGGTGCGTTGGATATGGGCGGCTTGCTCATTCTTCCACGCCAAACCGACTTTGAACGAATAGACGAAAGACTGTTAATGGAGGTGATGAAAGAAGTTGTTCTTCCCACCGAAGCAATGCAGGAAGTAACCGAAAAGATAAGAAACAAAGGGATATAACAACAAGAAAAGAATGGAAACGAGCAACATAAAAGAAGAGCCAATCGTTTCGGTAGGTATCGTGAGCGCAAGCAAACTGTGTTTTTCGCTGAATGTACCCTACTCTGTTTGTGGTTTACAACGATGTGGAAAGCAGGTTGTTGAACTATCAGAAGGTCGTATTCTATGGGAAAACAATTTCTACGATGAACTCCTTTTCGAACCAAATGATACTCAATCGTCGTTTACACTCGAAGATGTTACCATCGGAGTAAACTTCCATTGGGAGCGAAAAGAAGCACAAACATTCTTAGGGAAGTTGCGTTTTATAGTAGAAAACAACAATATCTGCGCCATCAACGAACTTCCAGTTGAGACTTATCTTATCAGTGTTATCTCTTCGGAAATGCGTGCTACATCGTCGTTGGAACTATTAAAAGCGCACGCTGTTATATCGCGTAGTTGGCTTTTAGCACAAATAGAACGACGAAAAGCAGAAAACAACAACGCAGTAAAGCAACCTTCGCTATTCAAAACAGACGAAGAGATAGTGCGTTGGTACGATCGCGAAGACCACAAACGATTTGATGTGTGTGCCGACGACCATTGTCAGCGTTATCAAGGCATAACGAAAGCTGCTAACAAACATGTTGTGGAAGCTATTGAACAAACTGCAGGAGAGATACTGACAAGTCACGGAGAGATTTGCGATGCACGATATAGCAAGTGCTGTGGCGGTGCAGTTGAAGAATTTCAATATTGCTGGGAGAACATTAAAAAGCCTTATCTGCAGGCACTTCCCGACACGATGCCTGACACAACACCCCTACCCGACCTCGCTGATGAGGCAGTTGTGCATCATTGGATACTATCGTCGCCTCGTGCTTTCTGCAATACGACTGACCAAAAAGTATTATCTCAGGTGCTAAACGACTTCGATCAAGAAACAACAGACTTCTATCGTTGGACTCAAACATACTCTCAAGCGGAAGTAAAACAACTATTAGAGGAGAAATTAGGAGTGTTATTTGGCGATGTTATTGACCTTATTCCATTGGAAAGAGGTAAGAGTGGTCGCATATACCGACTGAAAATAGTTGGCAAGGAGCGCACGCTTATCATTGGAAAAGAGCTTGAAATAAGACGTTCACTTAGCAAAAGCCATCTATACAGCTCGGCATTCATTGTCGAAAAGGTAGATATAAAAGATGGCGTACCACAGCAATTTGTTATAAAAGGGGCTGGATGGGGACACGGTGTAGGACTTTGCCAAATCGGTGCAGCCATGATGGGGAAGCAAGGGTATCGCTATGAAGAAATATTATTGCACTATTATAAAGGTGCAGAAATAACAAAAGCCTATCAATAGTGCTTTGACAAAAAGACAGAACATAAGCTGAAACAAGCAGAATGAATACAAACGAGCAGACAAATACAAAAACTTGGCTATGGCTACCCACCGTGTATTTCACACGAGGGTTGCCCTATGTTATTGTGTTTCTTGTATCGCTGGTATTCTTTAACCGTATGGGACTGTCGAATAGCACCATAACATTGATCACATCTTCGGCTTTTGTTCCTTTCATTATGCGCCCTTGGTTAGGTAGATTTGTTACTGGCTATGCCACAAAACTCTTTTGGGTGCTTGTAATGGAACTACTAATGGCAGCTTCAATGTATGGTATTTCACGGTCAATTACTACTTCATATTGGGAAATATCGTCAATTCTATTCATCTTTACAACAGCGTGTGCTGCTGTTATACACGATGTTGCCGTGGCAAGATACTACAGACTTATCATATCACGTAAGCTGCCAAGTCTGAGTAGCGTTTATTCTGTATTCTTATTGGTGGCAATTGTGATCGGAATGGGTCTTCCTTTGATGCTGGCAGGCAACTTAGAGGTGTTGAATAGAGTAGTTGAAAGTTCATGGGTTACTACCTTTTACTTTCTTGCAATAACTTTCTTGCTGCTTTTTATCTACCATGCTATCGTATTGCCACGTCCACAAGATAAGCCGTCGGCACCTATTCGCAGCGGACTTACAAGACGATGGTGGTTGGAAACCAAAACAACCTTCATGCAATTGCCCAACTATATGGCGTTGCTTTCGTTTCTGTTGCTGTTCTTAATACCCGAAGGAATGTTCTTCCGAATAGCGCCTTTGTTCTTAATCGACCCAGGAAGTAATGGTGGATTGAGCCTGTCACCTCAAGAATTAGGTCTTGTACAAGGTTCTGTTGGTGCCTTTGCAGCAATTGCTGGATGCCTTTTAGGTCGCTATGCCATACAAAAACGAGGATTATGGAACAACCTTTGGATTATGGTATGCGCTATAACATTGCCCAAAATGCTTTATATTTACCTTAGCTTTAACTTTGTTTCAACACTATCCATTATCAATACATGCGTGGCAATAGAACAATTTGGCTTTGGCTTCGGTATTATAGCTTATATATATGTGCTCCTTTATTGTTCACAAGGCAAATATTCTATCTTCCGATTCTCTTTAGCTAGTGCCGTAGCAGCATTCTCTCTTATGGCTTCTGGGTGGTTTACAGGCATCCTACAAGAATATTTAGGCTATCAACGCTTCTTTGTTATCGTTGCTATCATGAATATTTTACCTTTCATTGTAACAGGTTTCTTAAAGCAAAAAACAGATTTAGATAACGAAGTGGAATGAGTACGCCAAGAAATCTATTCGTTTTTAGAGTTCGTTTTTTTTGTGTTAAGGGTAAGTATTTGTGAGAAAATAGTTATCTTTGCAAGGAATAAAAAAACACTTCTTATGGAAAAGAAATACAAAATAACTGTTGCTGGAACAGGATATGTAGGATTAAGTATAGCAACACTATTAAGTCAACATCATGATGTTGTAGCAGTTGACGTTATTAAACAAAAGGTAGACCTTATCAATAATAAACAATCGCCTATTCAAGACGATTACATTGAAAAATATTTATCAGAAAAAGAGTTGCACCTAAAGGCTACATTAGACGCAGAGAAAGCTTACTGCGATGCTGATTTCGTTGTAATTGCCACGCCAACTAACTATGATCCTGTGCGCAACTACTTCGACACAACACATGTAGAAGAGGTGATTGAACAGGTAATACGCGTGAATGCTAACGCTATTATGGTTATAAAATCGACTATTCCTGTGGGTTACACTGAGAGCGTAAGACAAAAATACAGGTGCGAAAACATTATTTTTGCACCTGAGTTCTTACGTGAGAGTAAGGCTCTATATGATAATTTATATCCAAGTCGTATCATTGTAGCTCGCCCAGAGAACGACGAACGGTTAGATAAAGCTGCTCATGAGTTTGCAGAACTATTAAAAGAAGGTGCTATAAAAGAAGATATTCCTACACTTTTCATGGGATTAACTGAAGCTGAAGCTGTAAAACTATTTGCTAACACCTACTTGGCTTTACGTGTAAGCTATTTCAATGAACTTGATACATACGCAGAAGTAAAAGGCCTAAATACATCTCATATTATACAAGGTGTATGTCTGGACCCACGCATTGGTTCGTTCTATAATAATCCATCATTCGGTTATGGAGGTTATTGTTTACCAAAAGATACAAAACAACTATTGGCAAACTACTCTGATGTGCCTGAAAACCTGATTCAAGCCATTGTGGAAAGCAACAGAACACGCAAGGACTTCATTGCAGACCAAGTATTAAATAAAGCTGGTTATTACGATTATAACGAACAAGGCAACTATAATCCAACAGTAGAGAAGATTTGTGTGATAGGTGTTTACCGATTAACAATGAAGTCAAATAGCGATAATTTTCGCCAAAGTTCTATTCAAGGAGTTATGAAGCGCATAAAGGCTAAAGGAGCAAAAGTACTGATTTACGAGCCAACACTTGAAGATGGAACGACATTTTTTGGCAGTTTGGTGGTTAACGACCTCCAAAAATTCAAGGCTGAATGCGACGAAATAATTGCTAACCGATATGACAATGTATTGGACGACGTAAGAGAAAAGGTTTATACAAGAGATATTTTCCAATGCGATTAAATTAGTATCCAGCTGTATTGGGCTCTAAATTAAGGTCTGGATTTCGAACTATTACCTCATTGAAGAGATGAGTAAAATAGTCCTTTATATGAATAAAGAATGACTGAATGGAAAAGAAAAGAGATTAAGCCCTTTGGAAGAATTTACCAACATTATTGATTAGACATAAATAAAAAAGAGGATTTCGTTACTGAAATCCTCTTTGTGATTCGCATGGGGCTCGAACCCATGACCCCAACATTAAAAGTGTTGTGCTCTACCAACTGAGCTAGCGAATCTTACCAAACTTCCTTTTCAAAAGCGAGTGCAAAGGTACTGTATTTTTTCGATACAGCCAAATTATTCTCAAAGTTTTTATTTATTTTTCCAAGTTTACTACTTTAAAGAACAGCAACTACTCGCAAAAAACAATATAATAGCAGAGCAAAGCTATTAGAAACATCTTTATTCTTGAGTACTTTCCGTGCTTACCTCTGTTATCTGCTCTTCTTCTTTTGTAACATAGCGTTTCCAGTAAGCCATGATAAGGGTTGTCAATGGTAAAGCAATAATTAAACCTATGAAGCCCAACAATGCTCCCCATACAGAAAGCGAAAGAAGTAAAATAGCAGGGTTAAGATTCATTGCCTTCCCCATTACCTTTGGTGTTACAACTAAATCACAAATCAACTGTACAACAGCAAAGACAAGCGTTGCAGTGCCAAATACTACTAAGTAGTTCTGCCCTGTATCAACTGCCTTTAGTAATGAAAGGAATGCCATTGGGATAAACGCCAACGCATGCATATAGGGTATTAAAGTGAGTACGCCTATCAATATTCCCATGCCAATAGCAACTGGAAAGTCTATAATCGTAAAACCAACACAAAACAGAATACCCATGATAAGTGCTACTAAGCCTTGTCCTCGAATATAATTATTTAACTCGATTTGCACATCATCCATCAAATCATTCCAAAATGGACGATGTTTCTGCGGGAATATCCTAATGAAGTTTCTGACAAGAAACTCATAATCAAGCAAAATAAAGAATAAATATAATAAGGTAATAAATGATGCTATAATGCTCATAACTACACTTGCAGTCTGCCCTAAGAAAGAGAAAAACTTTGGAATAGAATTCTTTATCGTTTCTGTAAATTCTGTACTATTAAGATAACGGCGTATCTGTGGCTCATATTCTTGTATCCATTCTCGCACCATAGCCATGATATTGTTACTATGTGTGGTATTTTGCACATATTTATTAGCTACGTTACCTAGCCTTTCAACCTGATCTATCATTGGTGGAACAATGGTATATGCAACTCCCGTAATGACAACTATTACCAGCAACATTGTGATAACGACAGCTAAGACACGTAATTTGACTTTTAGCTTGTACTGTACGAACTTCACAACCGGATCGAGAAGATAAGCAAGGAACCATGCTACAAAGAAGGGCAATAATACATTACTAAGATAATTTACAACATATAGTACGGCAAAAATCAAGGTGGCTACTAAGAGCCAACGTATGAATTTATCGAACGTAATCTTTTCATCAAACATATTTTCCTGTTTATTGAGTTTTCAACTATGTGTCTTTTAAGAATTAGAGAGTTTGCGTTCCGTTTCTTCTGACAAGGCCTTTTGATAGCATTCCCTACACAAAGGCTCATATTCTGTTTGTTCACCAAGCATAACTCTGTGATCGTTGTCAACTAAACGATGGCTTACATAAGCGAGAGCACCACATTTTACACAAATAGCATGTACCTTTGTAACTTGATCGGCAACAGCACAAAGAGCAGGAATAGGGCCAAATGGTACACCTTTAAAGTCCATATCAAGGCCAGCTACAATAACTCTTACACCATTATTGGCCAATTGGTTGCAAATATCAACAAGACCTTCGTCTAAGAATTGAGCCTCATCAATTCCTACAACTTCTATATCAGAAGCTAGTAACAATATATTTCCCGATGAATTTATAGGTGTAGAATGAATGGCATTTTGATCGTGGCTCACTACATCTTCTTCCGAATAACGCACGTCAATAGCTGGTTTGAATATCTCAACCTTCTGTTTTGCAAATTTAGCACGCTTCATTCTGCGGATTAGCTCTTCTGTTTTGCCAGAGAACATACTACCACATATTACCTCAATACGTCCTTGACGACGTCTTTCACCATTTAAATTATCTATTGCTACCATATCAAATATTTCAAACTTACATAAATTATCTGACTATTCAGTACTTGTTTTTCTGAATGGTTGTTAAACGAAAGTTTCCAAGAATTTTATCTTTCCCGACACCTTTAAAGTTTGTGTTGTTGCAGGCAAAAGTACAGTCTCGCCTGCTTTTAGTTGACTTTCTGTATTATCAGTACTTAATATACATTCTCCAGACAATGCTATTAACGCAACAAAAGAATCAAGTTCGCTGTAATCAAGCAACAGTGGTTCGTCAAGATCGTAAACAGATGTTGTAAAATGTGCGCATTGTACTAATTCTACGCCCTCATTTTTACGAGTTTTGTACTTTGTTCTATAATCGTTCTCAACGCTAAAATCAATACATTCAGACGCTTCTTCGGTATGCAACTGCCGATAATTACCATCTTTATCTTTGCGCATAAAATCGTAAATACGATAAGTTACATCGCTTGTTTCCTGTATTTCAGCCAAGAAAGTACCTGATCCTATAGAATGAATGCGTCCTGCCGGTAAATAGAAAACATCACCTTCGCCCACATTATATTTAGACAAAGCATCAGTAATGGTATGATTTTCCACCATCATCTTATACTCTTCAGGAGTTATTTTTCTCTTTAGACCACTCAACAAGGTTGCTTCAGGGGCACTTTGCATAATATACCACATTTCTGTTTTACCTCTTCTTTGCCCGCTTGCCTTTGCTTGTTCGTCATCAGGATGTACTTGTATAGATAGCTGCTTATCAGCATCTATAAACTTGATAAGCAATGGAAACTCGTTACCAAAGCGCTCATAATTTTCTTTTCCCACAAGGTCATCCTTTAGTAAAGCCACCAAGTCATTAAGTTTCATTCCTTCGTATTGTCCATTTGCAACAATACTCTCGTTGTCTTTCACACCAGAAATTTCCCAGCTCTCGCCTACTTGCTCCATTTCTGTGTCAAGTTGCTTGAAAGGTATTATTTTATTACCGCCCCATAAAGCTTGTTTCAATAGAGGACGAAACTTTATTATTTCCATTCTTGATAACTTATTTCTTAGTTTATTAGTAAATTGCAAAGATACGACTTTTACACAAAAAAATATAATAAACAAACAAAAACATTGTATATCAAATATTTTCAGTACCTTTGCATAGTTCAAACAGAGTGTTGTCTATTATGGCTGGCTGACAACCAATTGGGTGAACAAGTAATAATAGACAAAAGTTTGGGTGGGTTATAACATTTAAAGTTTCTGACATTAAGATTAATACACATCGTTATGGTGTGTTTGAATGGCATTATTCTTTAATTTATGCTCTATTCTTACTTTCATAAAAAAGAAATAGTTTGAAAACATTTGAAGAATTAGGCGTTAGCGAAGAGATTCGCCGCGCAATAGAAGAGCTCGGTTTTGAACAACCGATGCCAGTTCAGGAAGCAGTTATCCCTTATTTATTGGGCAATGGTAACGACGTAATAGCACTCGCACAGACGGGTACAGGTAAGACCGCAGCATACGGAATACCTGTTTTGCAGAAAGTAGACCCAACGCAGAAAGAAACCCAAGCACTTATTCTTAGTCCGACACGCGAACTCTGTTTGCAGATTGCAGACGACCTATCCGATTTCTCAAAACATATTGATGGACTCCACGTTGCAGCAGTTTATGGTGGAGCATCTATCGATATGCAAAGTCGCCAGCTTCGTAAAGGTGCACAAATCATTGTTGCTACTCCTGGGCGTCTTATAGACTTGATGAAACGCGGTGTAGCTAAACTTGACACAGTGAATAACGTTGTACTCGATGAAGCTGATGAAATGCTGAATATGGGTTTCTCTGAAAGTATCAATGCCATATTCGAAGGTGTTCCTTCAGATCGCAACACACTATTGTTCTCTGCTACAATGAGCCGAGAAATAGAGAAGATTGCTAAAAGCTATCTACACGACTATAAAGAAATAGTAGTGGGGAGCCGAAACGAAGGAGCCGAAAAAGTGAACCATATATATTATATGGTACACGCGAAGGACAAGTATCTAGCCTTGAAACGTATCGTAGACTACCACCCAAGTATCTTTGCTATTATCTTCTGTCGCACAAAAGTCGAAACGCAAGAGATTGCTGATAAATTGATTCGCGATGGTTACAATGCAGAAGCCTTACATGGTGATCTTAGTCAGCAGCAACGAGACCTAACAATGCAGAAGTTTCGCCAGCATAATGTGCAATTTCTCGTGGCTACAGATGTTGCTGCTCGTGGATTGGATGTAGATGATTTGACTCACGTCATCAACTATGGATTACCCGACGACATAGAAAGCTACACTCACAGAAGTGGTCGTACTGGTCGTGCAGGCAAGAAGGGTACGTCTATTTCGATTATCCACTCTCGCGAACGCTACAAGGTAAAGGCTATCGAGAAAATCATTCAGAAGGACTTTGTAGATGGTACGTTGCCAGCAGCAAAAGATATTTGCAGCAAACAGCTCTTCAAAGTGATGGATGAAATTCTGAAAGTTGATGTTAACGAAGAAGAAATAGAACCATTCTTAAAAGATATAAATCGCCATTTCGAATATATCGACAAGGAAGATATTATAAAGAAAATCATAAGTATGACTTTCAATCGCTTCTTGGAATACTATGCAAATGCGCCCGAAATAGAAAAGCCATCGGGTAAGCGTAGCGACCGAGAAAGCGAACGTAGCAGTCGCAGCAGTCGTGGTGAACGTAATCGTAAAGCTCCACGCACTCCTGAAGCTGGTTACAAGCGTCTATTCATTAACCTTGGAAAAGACGATGGATTCTATCCTGGCGAAGTCATGCAGTTTATCAATAAGAACGTTCATGGTCGCCAAGAAGTTGGACATATCGATTTATTGGGTAAATTTTCATATATTGAAGTTCCTGAGAAAGATGTCAATAAGGTGATGAAGGCTCTTAATGGTGCTAATTACAAGAAACGTGAAGTACGCTGTAACGATGCTGAAGAAGGTGGACACGGTCGTAATAATCGCAGCAATGGAGAACGTCGTAGCAAACGAAACGAAGAAGATAATAATAGTAACCGCTCTAACAATAGCCGCCATGAACGTAACAGTAAACCAAAGCGCAATGCTCGTTCACAGCAAGAAACTGTTCCATCAGGGGACTGGCGACAATTCTTCCAACACGATACCAAACTAAAAGGTGAAATTCCAGATTTTTCCGAAGAAGGATGGGCAAGAAGAAAGCCTAAGAAAAAGCAATAATTTTACTTCACGATAATAAATATTTTGATAGTGCCAAATTATAAGCATAATCATCTATGTTTCAGCACCAATTGAATCCACACATAAAATGAATTTATATGCC
Organism: Prevotella aurantiaca JCM 15754; assembly: GCF_000614025.1. Lineage (GTDB taxonomy): Bacteria > Bacteroidota > Bacteroidia > Bacteroidales > Bacteroidaceae > Prevotella > Prevotella aurantiaca. The sequence continues at coordinate 200 of NZ_BAKF01000003.1, read as the reverse complement.
ACCATTTGTGGGATATAATTGCATATTATTCGTGAGGATATAAGATAACCTATATACAGACAATTATTTTGATTGTCAAGTTTACATAAAGAGGGTGTACCAAAAATTGTTTTGATACACCCTCTTAATTTATTCTTTAAATATATTTTATACTTTTGCGCTTGCTTTATTTAGTCCTCCCTTAAAAACCTAATATTCCT
>NZ_BAKF01000004.1 GCF_000614025.1 Prevotella aurantiaca JCM 15754 | reverse complement strand
TTTAGTAAAGTCCCTAAATAATAACAATAATTTTATTATAACATAGGCATAACTATATAGGGAATAGATTAAAATGTATATTGAATAAAATATTTGGAGGGAAATAAACAAGCTGCTAACTATTTCCTATTTTATCTAATTTCATAAAAAATAATAAATAGCGAAACTAATATTAAAATTACATGTAATATAATTTAAATCATATAATAGTCCTATTCTTTCAGTAAGTTTTAATAAAGCTATTATTTATTGTTTTCATTTGAACTCTTCAAATAAATTTTCTTTATAGTTACTATTTATAAATCCTTTTTGTCATAGACGCCAACAATATATTGCAAAAAAGAGTGGACGGATGCAATTATTATTTTTTGTTTTTGTTCTTTTTTCTCGTCTTAGTTACAAAATTTTAATTATCTATTAGTACTATTCTCTTTTGATATAATTTTTATAATTACAAATTTTAAATTTGTAATTATAAAATTGAAAAACGTAATTACGTTTTAATGGATTGTAATTATCTTTTTTTTCAGTTATCATAAAATCTCAAAGGCTTTATTTATAGGTTGATTGCATATTAGAAAATGTTAGTAAAGATATTGTCTACTTAAACTAATCTTAAACAAAATAGTACTGAACAATACTTTTTATATAGATAAAAAAATAATATCTTTGCATTATCAAATCATCAATAGTTACCTACAGCAATTAATTGAGTATATGAAAACAATAAGAAGCCTTTATTTATACATTTTATCAAGATATAAAAGAGAAATAAATACTATTTCACAGCTAAAATAGTAGCACCCTAAACAATAATAAAATACAAACGGTTTGCTTGTCGAATTTATTGACAAGTTTAGTGCACTAACCGCACTACTATATAAAATACATCAGTAACAATCTCATTGTAGAATTAAGTATGCACTAAAATTAAGTCTCCATGTGTAAAAAATCGTACTGATAATTTTAATAATTAACAAAATGAAAACATCATTATCTCTTATCATTGCTCCTATTATGATTTTTCCCTATCACAGAGATTAAAAGCACAAGAGAACAATTCTAAAATTATTTTCCAAGTTGTTGAAAGGTTTAATTCCAAAGCTGGATTTCGTTACGTTTATGACGACCAAAACAAATTAAAGGCATCGGTCTACTATAGTTCTAAAGGAGAAGTTCCTCATGTAGATTCTATCTATTATGATGAAAAAGGAAGAATCAATCGCATTGACCAATATATGGTTCTTTCTGGAGAAATTCCTGAAAAGTTCCCATTAGATACCCGTCTTCAATATACTTATGACGAGAATGGCAGAGTACACGAAAGAATTATATATTACTGATATGACTTAGACAATTCTGCCAACAAGAAGGAATTCCTTTACGATGAAAATGGCAACAATACAATTATCCGCACATATCTACTTTCAATCGGTACAAAACTTGATATGAAGTATGTCTATAACGAAAAGAATCAGCTCATTAAATCTGGTTATCCTTCAGATAACAATCCTAACAAGATTGTAACAAATATCAAGACATACGAGTATGACGCAAATGGAAATAGAACTAAAGAGAATTTGTTCACTGACGAACCTAGCCCTAAAATTAACGGATACGTGCAATATAACTATAATGGCATGGAATTAACCGATATGGCAATAACGGACGTTAATGAAGAATCTGGTGCAAAAAAAGCCTTATTTAACAATAAAGTTCGAATACAACAAACGATATATGGGTAAAGATGCTTACTATCCTTCTTACCCATTTACATTAGACGTCCCAATATTCCACAATTCAATAGTAGAAGATGCATTAACCAATGCTAATTTAAGAACTTCAATGATTGTAATAGACCCTGACAAAGAGGAAGGGAAAAACCAATCTACTTTCGCATTCTTGTACCAGAATCCAACTTCTGTCGAAAAAGTGGGCATTACAAATAAATTGAAGGCTTACAAAAAAGGTGGTATCCTTAGCATCGAAGGCAATCAGATATCTAAAACTGCTATTTATAATGCAAATGGACAGATTATAGCAAAAGTTGATTCGCAAGCTGACAGAATAGATATTCCAACTGAAGCTATCGGTCATGGTATATTCATTGTTGTTGCTCAAAATTATAAAGGACAAAAATTGAGTGTAAAGATAGTATTATAATAGTAATCCAATTTTATATATAGTAGAAAAAAGTATCACAATTAGGATTGTGGTATATACATAGCCTCTCGCAATGCGGGGGGCTTCCTTATTCTTCCGAGAAGTTTTCTAACAATATCTAAGTAATGATATAGTTAGCAGAAATTTAAAAATACGGATTAGAGAAACATAAAAAATAAAAGTGCAAAAGTAAAAGATGCCAACCTTTACACTTTTATTAGTCGGGATGACTGGACTCGAACCAGCGACCACTGGTCCCCCAGACCAGCATTCTAAACCTACTGAACTACATCCCGTTTGATTTAGTGGTGCAAAATTAGCTACTTTTTAAGAGATTAGCAAACTTTTATAGTTATTTTTCCAAGTTCCAAACTTTTCTTTGTATTTTTGTATAGTAAAAAAATAGCTTCTTACATTCATAAAAACGTTGGATAAATTTAACCGGTAAATACAATGCAATACAAAATAACGCCCCCTTCACATATTGAAAATACCATACAGCTTCCCGCTTCGAAAAGCATTAGTAATCGAGCACTCATTATACATGCACTCGCAGGAGGTAATATAATGCCCGAAAACCTTTCTACTTGTGATGATACAGCAGTTATAGCACGTGCTTTTAAAGATAATCCATATGAAATTGATATAATGGCTGCTGGAACGGCCATGCGCTTTATGACTGCCTACTTATCTGTTACGGAGGGCGAGCACGTATTAACAGGAACTGAACGCATGAAGCAACGTCCAATAAAAATATTAGTGGATGCGCTGCGTTTTCTTGGAGCAGACATCCAATATATAGGCGAAGAAGGTTTCCCACCATTGCGTATCAAGGGTAAAAAACTAAAAGGAGGCAGAGTAGAAGTTGCAGGAAATGTTAGTTCTCAGTATGTTTCAGCATTGTTAATGATAGGTCCGACATTAGAAGATGGACTTGAACTGAAACTTTTGGGCAATGTAATTTCACGTCCTTATATAGACCTTACGCTCAACTTAATGCACGAATACGGAGCTGATGCTGAATGGACTGATGTTGATACAATCACTATTCGTCCCAAACAATACGAGGAACGTAATTATACTATAGAAAACGATTGGACAGCAGCCAGCTATTGGTATGCTATACTTACTTTGCTAAATGATAGAAAATCGCAAATTTGCTTCCCTGGATTAAAAAATGGCTCGCGTCAAGGCGACTCTGCTGCAAAATATATATTCTCGTTGTTGGGCATCAAAACGAATTTTGCTGATAAAGAAATGGATGAACTTACGGATGTTACAATTATTCGTAAACCACAAATTTTACCTCGTTTGGAATATGATTTCAAAAATCAGCCCGATTTAGCACAAACCTTAATTGCTTTATGCCCTATCATGAACATTCCTTTTAAGTTCATGGGATTAAGCAGTTTAAAACTGAAAGAAACTGACCGAATTGAGGCTATGAAGATTGAAATGGCAAAATTAGGTTATGTATTACACGATTCAGAAGATTCTGAAATTTCATGGAATGGTGAACGTTGTGAAGTGGCAAATCCAATTATAATAGACACATATAAAGACCATCGAATGGCAATGGCCTTTGCTCCTATTAGTATTAAGTTAGGAGAACTTACCATTAACAATCCAGAAGTAGTTTCAAAGTCGTATCCACACTTTTGGGACGATTTACGAAAAGCAGGATTTTCTATCGAAGAAATAAAATAAAAACAAAGCTGATTGTATCATGGATATTATATTTATAGGCATATTGGCACTTCTTGGAATGGGCTTAATTGTAGGCATTTCAACTTGGATTAGCCGACGCAATAACAATGAACCCGATATCATAGTACCCGCTTCTGGTGATTGTGCTACTTGCAGCGGTATTGATGAAAGTTGCGAACAAACATGTGTGATGGTGGCTGCAACAAAAGGAATAGAGTATTACGATGACGAGGAACTCGATCGTTTTAAAGGAAAAGATTCAAACGAATATACCGACGAGGAGGCTGACGAATTTTCAGAAGTACTTTATACAATGCGTCCAGAAGAAGCAAAAGGATGGAACAGAAGTCTGATTCTTCGTGGAATAAATGTTCCCAATCAAATAAAAGACGAACTTATAACAATGATAGAAGGCTAACAAAAAAGAAAATACTATAAGTAATCGGCCCAAAAGACAATAAAAACGGGCTTTTATGAGTTTATAATTACGTGAAGTTAAGATACACAAAATATATTTATGTCGCATTTGTAGCAATACTTGCTGTTTTTATTGCAAGTTGTTCTACAAAGAATAACACCTCGCAATCGCGATGGTGGCATGCCTTTAATGCCAAGTATAATACTTATTATAATGGTGCAGAAGCATATATCGACGCATCGTTGGAAAAAGAAAATGGCAATAAAGATAACTTCACTGAAATGATTCCACTATACACTGTAGGTAATAAATCTAGCAAGGAATTAGGAAGTAGCAACTTTGAACGAGCTATCGAAAAAGCTGAAAAGGCTATAGCACGACATAGTATTAAGAAAAAACCAGAGTGGAACAAATCTAGACGAAAAACCGAAAAAGATATAGAATGGCTATCGCGCAGAGAATATAATCCATTTCTTTGGAAAGCATGGATGCTTATGGGACGTTCGCAATTCCATAAAGGTTCTTTCGAAGAAGCTGCTACTACATTTGCTTACATGAGTAGACTCTATAGAACTCAACCTGCAATTTATGGAAAGGCTCGAGCTTGGCTTGCAAAATCGTATATTGAGGCTGGTTGGCTTTATGATGCTGAAGATGTAATCCGTAATATGCAACGTGATTCTATAGATTGGAGAGCTGTACGCGAATGGGATAATACACTTGCAGATTATTATATTCATACTGGCGAACTTGAGAAAGCAGTCCCTTACTTACGTAAAGTTATTAAATACGAAATGCGACGCAAACAAAAGGCTCGCGAATGGTATCTTATGGGACAAATTCAAGCTGCTCTTGGAAATAAAGATGCAGCATATAATGCTTTCCAACATGTTATTCGTTCTAATCCACCTTATGAATTAGAATTTAATGCACGCATTGCAGCAACCGAAGTTATGGCAGCTGGACAAGCCAAACAAATGGTAAGTCGCTTAAAACGTATGGTTGTTTCTGACAAAAACAAAGAATACCTTGATCAGGTTTACTATGCAATGGGCAACATTTATCTTACCAATAAGGACACAACAAATGCTATATCTGCCTACGAGCAAGGAAATAAAAAATCTACACGTAACGGAATAGAAAAAGGAGTTTTACTATTGCGACTTGGCGACTTATACTGGGCAAAGGAAAAGTTCAGTGATGCTCGCCGATGTTATAACGAAGCTCTTGGATTATTAGATAAAGATCGCAAAGATTATGAGTTATTGTCTGAACGCACAAAGGTTCTTGACGAACTAACACCACATACAGAAGCTGTGCATTTACAGGACTCTCTACAATATCTTGCTAAATGTTCGGAAACAGAACGTTTGGCAGCAATTGACAGAGTAATAAGCGAACTTAAAAAGAAAGAAAAGGAAGAGCGAAATAGATTAGCAGAGCAAGAAGCTGCGCAACAATTATCACAAAATGGAGGCATAAACGCCGATAATGATAACGAACTTCAACGTCCGAATCGTCCTAATAGACAACAACAAGATGCTACATGGTATTTCTATAACCCTATGGCAGTACAACAAGGTAAAACAACCTTCCAACAATTGTGGGGTAAACGTGAAAACATAGACAACTGGCAACGCGTCAATAAAACAGTTGTTGGTAGCTCAAACAATAATCTTGAACTTACCGATGCCCAAAGAGATTCTATTGCAAAAGAAGAAGCAAAGTTAGATTCAATAACTAATAAAAAGGATTCGGCACAGAACGACCCTCATCAACGAGCATATTATCTTGCGCAAATACCATTTACTCCAGAACAATTAGCTGAGAGCAATAAAATACTTCAAGTTGGTTTACACCAATCTGGTGTAATTTTTAAGGACCGTTTAGATAATCTTCGATTAGCAGAAAAGACTCTTCGTCGTGTCAGCGATAATTATCCAGACTACGAACAGATGGACGATGTGTACTATCATCTATATCTTTTATATATGCGTAAGAACGAATCTGTCCTTGCAAATAGCTACATAGATAAACTAAAAACACATTATCCGAAGAGTCAATGGACTGTTTTGCTTACCGACCCATACTTTAAGGAGAATGCAAAGTTTGGCGAGCATATTGAGGATTCACTTTATGCATCTACATACGAAGCATTTAAGAATAATCGTTTTGGAGAAGTTGCAGCTAATAAACGCATTTCTGACGACCGATTCCCAATGGGTTCAAATCGTGATAAATTTTTATTTATTGGTGGTCTGAGTAAACTTAACCAAGGGGATATCAATGGTTGTTTAGACGATATGAAGGTAGTTGTTGAAAAATACCCACAAAGTCGAATTAGCGAAATGGCGGGAATGATTGTTAACGGCGTAAAGACTGGTAAAAAAATCCACAATTCTAAATTCGACCTTGGCGATGTTTGGAACTATCGAACCAATGTTTTGAACGACAGCGATAGTATTAAGCAAGTGAGATTCTCGCCTGATAGAGATATAGACTTCAAATTTATTATAGTTTATCACCCTGACTCTTTATCAGAGAACAAACTATTATTTGAAATGGCAAGATTCAATTTCACAAGTTTCTATGTACGTAATTTCGAAATAGATATAGAGGATATTGAAGGTTTGCACCAGATGAAATTGTCTGGTTTTAGAAGTTTCGATGAGGCTTTCCAATATGCACGTCAGCTTTTTAACAATAAGAATATAACAGCTCAGCTAAGCAAAAATACGAAAGCTATTATTATTAGCGACAAGAACTTGAAACTAATTGGAACAGCGTTCAGTTATAAAGATTACGAAGACTTCTATGCTAAGAACTTTGCGCCTTTACAAGTGACAACACGTTACCTGCTTTCTGAGCCTGCTGAAGTTGCAACACCACGTGAAAAAGAACGTGATTTGCAAGAAGAAATAGAAAGAAGGAATCCAACAGAAACTGACCTCAACGCACGAGAACAATCATTAGAGCCAGTAGACAATGGTATGACAATACCTCTTGAAGAAGAAGAAGAAAAATCATCTGAGAAGAAGGTTCTGAATCCTACTGATGTTGTGATTCCGGTTGAAGATAGTGAGAAGAAAAAAGATTCTAAGACTCCTATAGATAATACGGGAATGGTAATTCCAACTGAGGAAACAGAAAAGAAGAAGGAACCCAAGAATACCATTGAGAGTACAGAAATGGAGATTCCAACAGAGGATACAGAAAAGAAAAAAGACTCAAAGAACTCTATTGAAAATACTGAAATGGTTATTCCTGTAGAGAAAGCTGTCCCTCAGAAATCGCAACCAAAACCAATTGAACATAAAAAAGAAGAGAAACCTGCAAATAAGAGTAATCAAAAGGTTTCAACAATAGACAATAATGTGATGGTAATTCCTATGGATTCTGAAACAGCTTTGCCTAAGAATACAACTGGCAATTCAACAAATAAGCCTGCAACAACAAACGCAAAGGAAAACCAGAAACCATCGGATAAGCAAAAACAGCAACCTGTTCAAAATAATCAGAAAGCCCAAAATCCTGTCGAAAAGAAAGAACAGACGAAGAAAAAGAATTTAGATGGGCCTGAAATATACTTCGAGGATGATGCTAAACCTGCGGAAAAGAAAAAGAAAAATCCGCAAAAACAACAACCGCTCGATTATGATTTCGATGATGAATACTACGATTTAGGTGGCTTTTAGTGAAAACCGGAATCCTGATAAAAGGATAATAGGACAGAGTTTTAAATAAGAATAAGAAAGGAAAAAGAATATATGAGCAACGGACTTTTATTATGGGTAGATGATGAAATAGAACTTCTTAAGGCCCATATCATATTTCTTGAAAAAAAAGGATACGAGGTTGTTACTGTTAGCAATGGTGCTGATGCAATAGAACAATGCCGAACTCAAACATTCGACCTTGTATTGCTTGATGAGCAAATGCCTGGTCTATCAGGACTTGAAACCCTGCAGAAGATGAAAGAAATACAATCTGCCACGCCCATTGTTATGGTAACGAAAAGCGAGGAGGAAAATATTATGAACCAAGCTATCGGTGCTAAGATAGCCGATTACTTGATTAAGCCCGTAAATCCAAGTCAGATATTGCTGACATTAAAAAAGAATATCCATCGAAAAGAGATTGTAACTGAAGTTACACAAATAGGTTATCAGCAGGAATACCAACAACTTGCAATGCAAATAAGTGACTGCCGTGACTTCAACGACTGGGTAGATGTTTACAAACGATTAGTGAAATGGGAATTAGAACTTAGCAGTGCAGATAGCAATATGACCGAAATGCTCACAATGCAGAAAGAAGATGCAAATAACGGATTTGCTAAATATATTGCAAAAAACTATCTTGACTGGGTTGAACCAAACGATGAAAAAAATAAGGAAAAGTCATCTCGCCCTCTCATGAGTCCCGATATATTCAAAAATCGTATATTTCCGACAATAGATAAAGGTGAGAAAGTTTTCCTAATCGTAATTGATAATCTTCGGTTAGATCAATGGCGTATCTTATCAGAAGAACTTGCTGAACTATTCGATATAGAGGAAGACCTTTATATGAGCATACTTCCAACTGCAACGCAATATGCTCGTAATGCTATATTCAGTGGTCTTATGCCGCTTCAGATTGCCAAAATGTTCCCCGACTTATGGGTAGATGAGGATGAGGAAGAAGGCAAGAACTTAAACGAGAAACCACTTATTCAAACGCAAATAGACAGATATCGTCGCCACGATAAGTTCTCTTATCATAAGATTTTCGACTCTAATGGTGCAGAAAAGTTTATGCAGCAACTTAATAATTTGCAACAAAACGACTTGAATGTATTGGTTGTAAACTTCATAGACATGCTTTCTCATGCTCGCACAGAGATGAAAATGATTCGCGAACTGGCGAGCGACGAAAGTGCTTACCGTTCTTTAACCCTTAGTTGGTTTAGACATAACGTTCTTTCCGACGTATTCCGAGAGTTGGCTAAGTCTGAATTCAAAATCATTCTGACGACAGACCACGGTTCTATTCGCACCACTAAACCGGTTAAAATTATTGGTGATAGAAACACAAATACTAACCTTCGTTACAAGTTAGGCAAGAACTTGAACTATAATTCAAAAGAAGTTTTCACTATAAAGAAACCTCAACAGGCACAACTTCCTGCTCCAAACCTTAGCACAAGCTATGTTTTTGCAACAGGAGATAGTTTCTTTGCTTACCCAAACAACTATAATTATTACGTGTCATATTATAAAGACACATTCCAACATGGAGGTATTTCTATTGAGGAAATGATAGTTCCGCTTATAACACTGACACCTAAAAGTGTCAAACTTACACAGAACTCAAAAAGATAACAAACAATGGAGATTAAAATAGAAAGCCTTGCAACCATTCACGAGGCTGCAAAAAAGTTTATAAACAATATTGGTGAGAACAAGGTCTTTGCCTTTTATGGTAAGATGGGTGCTGGAAAAACAACTTTTACCAAAGCCATTTGTGAATCCTTAGGTGTAGAAGACGTTATTACTTCGCCAACTTTCGCTATCGTAAACGAATATACTGATGGTAAGAGGCGCCCTATTTATCACTTCGACTTCTATCGCATCAAGAAGTTGGAAGAGGTCTACGACATGGGTTATGAAGACTATTTCTATAGCGGAAACCTTTGTTTATTGGAATGGCCAGAGCTGATTGAGGATATTTTACCAGAGAATGCTGTCAAAGTAAGGATAGAAGAACAAACTGACGGAACACGTTTGGTTTCATTCTAATCTAACTTTTAGAAACAACTATCTCCTATTTGTAAATTCAACATTATAGGTAAGAATTAAAAATATGACGTCATATTTGTCTGAATATGACATCATATTATGCTATGTTACTCGCATCTTATATCCTTCAAATAAGAGTTCCCAAAACAACTCTGATGGACTATCACTCGCAAACAAATGCACTTTTCTTACAGCATTAAGTATCATTAATGTTTTATTAACTTTGTACTTATAATAGTTTGGGTATGCGGATAATAAGTAACTAGGTAGTGTACTGGCTTCCCACCATTGATTAAACCTTCTCTAAAGCCACGCCCACGTAAACCTTTGGCATCGGTTTCATGGATAAATTGGTCTGCTGAAAATGCCTTATCTCCCACTAATACCCCATGTAGCATCTGGTCGACTACATCTACCTCGCTCTGTGAGACATGAAAATGATAATACTTTTTAAATCCCCACTCGTCTTTTTCTTTATAACTAGTGAAGAACAAAGTAAATTCTCCGCCTCCTGTTTTAGGGAACAGCCAACTAAAACGTTGTTTTGAGCTAAATTCATAATGCTTATACAACACCTCATTTAAAATCATTTTCTCTGTTTTCGGTTCACTTATCAAGTCTTTCACGTAATTAAACACACCCATACCGCCTCCAATAAACGCTGCAATAGCCAAGACTGCAATGAGAAACAATCCAAGTTTAGCAGCATTTTTGCGCCACTTTCGCTCTTCAATTTCAAAATTTCGTCTTCGGTGACGGTCTTCATAAGTGGTTATTCTATTCATCTTAACAGTTACGACTATAATCAACACAGGGTAGACAAAAAACATTGCAGGTGTGGATTTTAAAATAAGTTGCCACAGCAAGCCTTTATAACCAACCGTCGGAACCCCCGACAAATTATCATAAACGATAAGAAACAGCTGCAAAATAGCCATCGTGATGTATATTGTGATACGCACTCTACACCACCAATAGCTACGTTGACGCCTGTAACTTTCCTCTCTTTGTTGGCTCGTTATCTTCTTCGACATGGTCTATATAATTCAACTTTAATTATAATCGTTCAGCGTTCTGTACTGTTCTAACAAATTATCTGTTTTATTCTTGAAGGCCTAGCACACTATGTAAAAACAACATAACATACAAAATGCTAACAAGCAAACAAAAAGAAAACAGGAAGCAATAGTTATAAAATCTTTCTTTTGAATATCAGTCTATTGACAGATTGGGGTTTAATTATGCACCAAAGTGCCAATATCTTCTCCGTCAATTACTTTCTTTAAGTTTCCAACAATATCCATATTGAACACATAGATAGGAAGATTATTTTCCTTGCACATGGTTGTAGCAGTAAGGTCCATAACCTTCAAACCTTTATTGTATATCTCATCGTAAGTTATTGCGGTAAACTTAGTAGCTGTAGGGTCCTTCTCTGGGTCTGCCGTATAAACACCATCTACTCGTGTACCCTTCAACATTACGTCGGCTTCTATCTCTATACCACGCAAGCTTGAACCTGTATCGGTAGTGAAATAAGGGTTACCTGTTCCAGCAGAGAAAATACAGATATAACCTGCTTCGAGAGCTTCAACAGCTTTCCATTTACTATAAGACTCACCAATAGGTTCCATACGGATTGCTGTCATTACCTTCGACTTCACACCAAAAGCTCCCAAAGCAGAGCTTAACGCGAGCGAATTAATTACCGTTGCGCACATACCCATCTGGTCTCCTTTTACTCTATCAAAGCCTTTTTGGCTGCCTGATAGTCCACGAAAGATATTACCACCGCCAATTACAATACCAATTTGCACACCCATATCGTGTATTTCCTTTATCTGACGTGCATAATCTTCAAGGCGTTCTGCATCAATGCCATATCCTTGTTTACCCATTAAACTCTCGCCCGAAAGCTTTAAGAGAATTCTTTTAAATCTTGCCATACTTTATTTCTTTAAATTCGTAACTTCTTATCATTCCTTCTCGGTCGCGAAGTATAAGGTGTCCGTCGTCCTCAACTTCTACAATAGCACCTTCAAACACCGTTCCGTCTGTTTCTTCGTAAGGATAAAAGCCTTTTGAACGATACAATACTGCATGATACATAGCTGATAGTTCGCCATAGTTAGCGCTTCTAATTAACTCGTAGTTTCGTTCAAACGATGCTATAATCTTTTGCAGGAGTTCTTCTTTATTCACTTCTTTGCCTAATATCTGACATAGAGAAATAGGATTAGGAGCATCACTTATAAATTCAGTTTGGTTTACATTCAGTCCAACTCCAAACACGCAGTCTTTAATTCTACCACCGCTTAACTTAGTTTCTATCAGCGTACCGCTTAGCTTTTTATCGTTCCAATATATATCGTTCGGCCATTTCAGCGTAATGCTACCTTCGTCCACATAGTCTGTCAATGCTTCTCTTAATGATAATGCACCATATTCAGACAACAGAAACTGACAGGCAACAGGCACTTCAACAGGGTGCAAAAGAACAGAAAATAAGAGATTCTTTCCTGATTCACTCTCCCAACTATTAGTTCCTTGCCCACGTCCTGCAGTCTGAAAATCGGCAACTGCCACTGTCATTGGCTCTCCGTCTGATGGCGAATAAGTCTTCAGAAAATCATTAGTACTGCTGATTGTTTCCAATCGTACAATCTTTGTTGTAGACTTCTTTTCCTTTTGGAAAGCTGCTTTTATCTTATGAATGAGGTTCATAAAAGTAAATACATTATATCATTATTCTGCAAATCTTCGATCATATAAATGGAAGAAAAGCATCTTTAGTGTGACGGATTTCATATTTATCGGGCGTTCCAACTATCGTAATTATATCGAAACGCAGCACTCTATCAATACGATGACCCTTTACATAAGCATTTGCAGCAATAGAAACAGAACGAATTTTCTGTGTTGTTACAGCCTCATCAGCATTGACAAAACGCTCATTTCTTCGTGTTTTAACCTCTACAAACACATAAACATCGTTTTCAATAGCAACAATATCCAAATCACGCTGACCACATTTCCAGTCTCTTTCCACGATTCTGTAGCCCTCGCGCATCAAATATTCACACGCTATCTGCTCGCCCCATTTACCTGTTTCGTTGTGTAATGCCATATTATTATCGAACTAATAGATTGCCTGTCTATTGTTATCATAGTACAAAGATAGAGGTTTTTTCTGAATTATAGAATTAATATTGTAAATTTGCGACGATATAATATACATATATGAGCACCGAAGAACAAATAAAAAAAGACGACTATTATATGAGACGTGCTTTGGCATTAGCCGAAGAAGCCTACAATAAAGGTGAGATTCCTGTAGGCGCCATAATAGTGTGTCGCGACAAAATAATTGCACGTGCACACAATCTAACAGAGGCACTGACCGATGTTACTGCACATGCCGAAATGCAAGTAATAACAATGTCGGCCAACGAATTAGGTGGGAAATACTTGCAAGACTGCACGCTATACGTAACAGTAGAACCTTGTATCATGTGTGCAGGTGCATTAGGCTGGTCGCAAATAAAGCGAGTTGTCTATGGCTGTGCCGACGAAAAGCGAGGTTTTTCAGCCTTCGCTCCACACGCACTCCACAAAAAAACAATGGTAACAAAAGGTGTAAGAGAAGAAGAATGTAAAAAGCTTATGCAACAATTCTTCAAAGAACGAAGATAACAAAAACTTACTTAGCCGACATTTCCAAAAGTTTTAAGTTAACAAGAAAATCATTCCGTTTTTGTAAAGAAAATTACAACAGAAAGTAATAATAACACTTTGAAATCGCAAAAGCGGCTATTTTACGTTACAATATAGGCACTTTTACCACGCAAAACAGGCTCTTTTGCAATGCAAAAGAGCCTGTTTTGTAAATCGCTGAAGGTTAAATGGTTACACAGAATTATGTGTCTTAAAAAATATTTACAGTATTCTGATTGTTCCAGCAAACCTCAAACGAAAAATAAGATATAAAGAAAGAGGGACAAAAAACAAAGCGAGCACCTTAAAAAATAAAGTGCTCGCTTTAATCATTGTATTCTACTTTCTTTATTTTACTTGCATTACAAGATACTTACTTGTGCTCCAGAATGTATTTGGATCAGTGATACGAAGAACATATTGACCAGTTGCATCCTTTGCAAGAGAGTAGCTACTGCCTGGGTGTGCAGTTAGCAATGATGCACTCTTGCTATACAATTTAATCTCACGAGTGGTGCGAATATCTATTCTTGTAAAGTAACTCTTGTTGAAACTGCCTTGTAAAACCTTACCATCAGCAAGTATGCGCTGTTCCTTAAGTTCCTTCTTTGTACCAAATACATACCATGCTGTATTCAGTTGCACATCTTGAGAAGAAATGGTTTCGCTCTTTTGCTTAGACTCAGTCTGCAAGTTTGTATTTTCAGTTTCAAGGTTTTGCTTCTCAGTCTTCAGATTAGAAACATCTGTATTCAAGCCTGTAATGGTCTGATCAAGTTCCTTAATATGAATATTCTTTGATGCTAACTCTGCACGAAGCGCCTGCAACTCTTTGTCTTTCTGTGCAAGCTGAGCTGTCATCTGACCAAGTGTCTTCTTCATTTCCTCGCCTTTGAAGCCTGTAGCTTGCAACTGTTGCTGAAGTTTCTTTATCAACTCACGATTCTCTTGCATACGTTGAGCAATGAATTGGATATTCTCTTTTATTTGAGTATTCTTATCTGCTTTCTCTCCTTCCTTTGCTAACGTTACACGATTTTCAGCAGCGTTGATTTCAGCAAAGCCTTGCTGGATCTGATTCAATGTAGCCATCATATCGTTAACCTCGTTATCACGAGCATTGATAATGGCACGCAAAGAATCGTTTTGGATTTCTGCTGGATTAATTGTAGATTTCTCTTGTTTGCAGGAAGCAAGTGCTATAGCACCGCAAGCTGCATAAATTAATAGCTTTTTCATACTCTATTTATTTTCATTCATAATTTCGAAGAATACTAATCTTCGCTAATGCTTTTTTTCTTTCTAATCTTTTCTGTCCCTGCCAATACGATAACGAATTCGCCTCTAGGTGCTATTCTCTTAAAATGAGCAAGCACTTCAGCGAGAGTCCCACGTACACTCTCTTCGTGAAGCTTAGAGATTTCACGGCAACAACTTACCATTCGGCCCTCGCCAAAGACTTCTATAAACTGCTCTAACGTCTTTATTATGCGGTAAGGCGATTCATAAAAGACCATCGTTCTACTTTCTTCGGCAAGACTTTCAATCTGCGTTTTACGTCCTTTCTTCTGCGGCAAAAAACCTTCAAAGCAGAAACGATCACAAGGAAAGCCACTTGAGACCAATGCTGGAACCATAGCTGTAGCCCCGGGGAGGGTCTGAACGGTAATGCCTGCTGCTATAGCTTCGCGCGCCAAGTAGAATCCTGGGTCGCTAATGCCTGGCGTGCCTGCATCGGAAATAAGCGCAATGGTTTCGCCTGCCTTTAGTCTATTGACGATTCCTGCTGCTGTTCCATGTTCATTAAACTTATGATGCGCCACCAAATGGTTCTTTATTTCAAAATGTTTTAGCAGAATACCCGACGTGCGAGTATCCTCGCAGAGTATCAAATCCGCTTCTTTGAGAATTCGAAGAGCACGTAATGTGATGTCTTCCATATTCCCCACTGGTGTTGGTACAAGATATAAAATACCCATAAACGTTGCAAATGTAAACCAAAAGTATTGAATGTCAAAATAAATTAGGATTTTTTACATGTCGTTTAAATTCCTATTCATATTTGGTTTCTATCTATTCATTTATTCATACAGTTTCTTATTCTTTACTTCACATTTATAATAAGAAAGGTATAGTTATAGGAATATAGGCTGACAGCAAAAAAATGAAAAAGAATAAGGCCAACAAGTATTTGTTCTAAGAACCATAACTTGTTGACCTTATTGTAATTTTATGTAAGTTTTAGAGGTGCTTTCATCATCCTAAGAAGGAGATTTAAAAACCTATATCTACTTATTTCTTATAGTTTTCTATGCCCTTATTCAAGAAATCAAGGTATCCAGGGATATCTTCTTTATATACGAAGCTACCGCTAAGTGGGTTTCCATGGTTATCAACTGTTACATAGAAAGGTTGCGCTAAGTATCCAAACTTAGACTCTTGTAAGTAACTCCACTTGTCACCAATGGTACGTAGGGTACGTATTGTACCATCAGAACGCTTCACCTTGATAGGTTCTTTCAATGGAGTTTTGTCGTCTACGTAGAGCGAAATCAAGATATAGTCGTTATTTAGCTTTTCCGCTACTTCAGCATTTGTCCACACTGCGCCTTCCATCTTACGGCAATTCACACAGCCAAAGCCTGTAAAGTCGAGCATTACTGGCTTTCCTGCTTGTGCAGCAGCACGCATTCCTTCTTCATAATCCTTGTATTTAGGTTCAACTTCTTGATGATGCAAGTTGAAATCCTGTGTATAAATAGGTGGTGCAAACGCACTAACAGCTTTCAAAGGAGCTCCCCACAAGCCTGGAACCATATATACGGTAAACGCTAAAGATATCATACCCAGCATAATAGCTGGCACTGGCATTGCTGTTTGGGTAGGATCATCGTGTGGGAACTTAACTTTACCAATGAGATACAAGCCCATTATACCGAAGATAACAATCCATATAGCGAGGAAAGTCTCTCTATCAAGGATATGCCAGCCATATGCAAGATCGGCAACAGACAAGAACTTGAAAGCAAAAGCTAATTCTATGAAACCTAATACCACCTTAATCATGTTCATCCATGAGCCTGATTTAGGTGCTTGCTTCAACCATGTAGGGAACAAAGCAAACAGAGTGAAAGGCAATGCTAATGCAAAAGCAAAACCAAACATACCGATTGCAGGTGCAACCCAATCTCCACTGGTGGCTGCTTGCACGAGAAGCAAACCTACAACAGGCGCTGTACAAGAGAAAGACACCAAAGAAAGAGTGAACGCCATCAAGAAAATAGAAAGCAAACCTGTTGTGGCAGCAGCCTTATTATCCATTGCATTTCCCCATGATGCTGGCAAACGGAGTTCGAACCAACCAAAGAAGCTGAGTGCAAACACTACCAACATAAGGAAGAAGAATACGTTAAATGGCGCATTTGTTGCCAATTCGTTCAGTTTCTGTGGGCCAAAGATAGCTGTAATAACAGCAGCCAAACCCATATAAATTACGATAATAGAGATACCATAAGTTATTGCGTCACGAATACCTTTGCCTTTATCGTCCTTTGCACGCTTTAGGAAGAAACTAACTGTCATTGGAATAATTGGCCACACACATGGTGTAAGCAAAGCAATAAATCCTCCTAAAATACCCATAAAGAAGATACCGATGAGAGAATTATCCTTATTACCCTTATCTTCGTTAAACGCTTCCAACTCTTTAATAACAGGACGCCATAGTTCTGACGCACTTACAGCACCAGCTCCAGATGCCTGTACAGAGTCGCCTTGCATAGCATTATCAGTCAATACAGTCTTTGCAGTATCTGTTCCACCTATTTGTGTAGCTGCAGCGTCAGCTGTTTCAGTTTCATTTCCCTTCGCTTCAGCTGTTTCAGTTGCTGCTGGAGCATCAGCAGGACCATTACCTGTGAAATTAAATTCTACTGTAGATGGTGGCATACACATTTCTTCGTTACATGCACCGTATTCCAAATAACCTGCTATTTTATAGGTTTTACCCGTGATTTTGTATTTTTGTATGAAGCTTACATTATGTTCAAAGTAACGTACCTTCATCTCAAACATCTTCTCAAATACATTTACTTCTTTTCCACGAGGTGTAAGTTTACCGACTGCTTGTGCCCCTTCAGCCTTCTCAGTAGTAAGCGAAGCTGATGTAGGACCGCCTGCTGGAATTCCAGTAGAGTAAACATGCCAGCCAGCATCAATCTTACCAGTAAAGATAACATCTACTTCTGTTGGCGATACTTTCTTCTGCTGCACACTAAAACGTACAGGATTTTGCGCCATTAATGTTAAATTAAATAGCACAAAGAAGGCTAAAAGAATTTTAGATCTCATTGTTTTTATCTTGTTTAAATTATTACTGCTATATATTTTTTCTTTGTTTTCATGCATTCTCTCTTTAAAAATGAAAAGATTACGGAGTGCAAAGATAATGTTATTTTTTTAAAAACAAAACCATTACACTACATTTGTATTCTTTTATCATTATTTTTTTCTATTTTTAAAAGCTCACATTTAAATTATATACCAATAACTAATACTGAAATACAGCTTATTACACAGACAACAACAAATGGAATAAGAGATTAAAATCAAATAACCTTGAAACTAAAGAAGTAAAATGGAATCATCTTAATTTTATGACTAAAATAACAGCACAAAACTGTAAATATATTTCACACACTTTACTATTACGCAACAACCTTATTATCAAAGTATTATAATATAGGCTCTTTCGCATTGCAAAAGAGCCTATATTGCAATGTAAAAGTATCTATATTGCACGACAAAACAACGGCTTTTGCAATGTAAAACCATTTCCATGTCTTTCTGCCTACACTTTTCTTTACAAACTAACGTGCTATTTTAGTTTATCCTCTAAATAATAAAAGGGTGATCATTTTTACAATTATAATTCTAGTAAGCCTATTAAAAACTTCAACAAATAATAACATTAAAAATATTGATACGTAAAAGAAACGATGCTATCTTGAATTTATCAAGACAGCATCATTATTGTTTTTACATCATACTTCTTATAATAAAGTCATCATTTAGATACGTATTAATTTCAACGAACAACTACCAATCTTACCTCGAAGCGTAACAACATAGATTCCGTAAGGAACACCAACAGCATTGATTCGGGCACTACCCAATCGTACTGGAGCCTCTAACACCTTAAGTCCAGTAAGGTCGTACAATTCTATTGTATCAAAACCTAATGATATATTTGAAACTATAATATTGTTTCCTTCGTTACTAACTATTGGTTTATCGGTGTAAACTTTCTCTACAACATCTGGAACTGCTTCGATAATCTTGAAGTTTTTCCACGTGCGAGATGCCAAATAAGCCTGCTTAGTGCCAACAGGTACTATCAGCGTACATGCTTCTTTATTTACTCCTTCAAATACATCGTCTGTATAAGGGTTCTCTACTGGTTTTTCAGTCTTAACTATCAGAGTATTCAAATTACTGCAACCGCAGAATGCCCTATACCCAAACTCATTAAAAAGTGCTGATAATTCAACTTTCTCAAGGTTCTTACAGAACCAAAAAGCAAAGTCGTCCATCTTCTCAGTATTGGGATTCATCACAAAAGTTTTACTATCCTTTCCGCCAGGATAAGCATAAAGCATTGTGTAATCTTTCGAATAAAGTATGCCATCTTCTATAGCATACTTCGCATTATCGGCATCTACTTCGAATGTTTGAAGTGCTCTGCAACCAAGAAATGGATTGGTAACAATCTCAGCAGTAGACATTCCAAGCGATACTTTCGTCAATCCGAAACATTCAGCAAAGGCCGCATAGCTAATCTTTTCTATTGTTTTAGGAAATACAACTGATGTTATACCATGATTATGGAAGAATGCTTTCTCACCTATTGTCTTTAATCCCTTGCCCAACTTCAGTCCCGACATATCATTACAGTTAAGAAACACCTCGTTTTCAATGGTTTCTAAAGAATTTGGTAGTTTCACATCATGCAACTTTTTACAGTTCTGAAACGCATACACAGCAATATGTTTAAGACCTTCTTTAAACTCAACCATTTCTAAACTATGACAATCCTGAAAAGCATTCTTGTCTATTTTTACGAGCGACGCAGGAAGGTCCACCTTCTTTAATGCTTCGCACAAACCGAAAGAACCTTCGGGTAACACTGTAATTCCTTCAGGAATCTGAATTTCTTCTAACCCATTTGCACCGAAAAAAGCCTCAATTGAAAGCTCTCTAAGACTCTTTGGAAGAGTTAATTTCTTCATTTTGGGCGTCTCGTCAAATGTTCTTTTATTGATTTTCGTTACACCTTCAGGAATTACAACCTCCTTTAAGTTCGTGCAATAGGTGAACACATAGTTTCCCATTGTCTTGAGTTGGGATGGTAATTTAATGGTTTCAAGTGCATCGCATACACCGAATACTGTGTGCTGAATCTCTGTAACTTCATCTGGAATAACTACTTCTTTTAACTTTACACACTTAAAGAATGCTCCTATACCCAATTCTCGGATGTATTTAGGAAGTACTATTGACTCTATACTGCAACATTTAAAGAAGAGTTTTTCGGGCAAAAGAGTTGCTTTAGCGCCATCTACAAAATATTTTCTGTCCTTGCCTAAATCATCAGTAAAGATATAATAACTATCTGATGTATCCCCATTTGAAACAAAAGAAGCCTCTGAAAGATCTAATCTTTTCAGCGTTTTAGGAATCAATGCACCATATTCGTCAGACCCACATAACATTCTTACCCAACGTAAATCGTAACTATTGAGTGGTCCAATTATCTTTAACGTATCTACAACATCAAGCCAAACATTCTCAGGAACCTTATCTTCTAGTTCGCCTGCCTTATCAAGACGAACCACTACCTTATTTACTCTCTCATCTTCACCACCTGCTAATGATGTCATAAATGATGCATTGACAAAAGATGTTTGTGCAAAAACATACAGAAAGAGAAACAATTTCATCAACTTTTTCATAATTTACAACTCCTACATTTACCATTCAAGTATATCAATATCGGATTACCTCACACACAATCTTAGCGCTTCCATACGCACACTTTACCATTTTCGCCATCTACAGAAATGATATATACCCCTTTCTGCGGGGCTTTTACAAGCACCGATGGTGCTTTCACAGCGTAACGAGCTACAATTTGTCCATTATAAGTAGTGAGCTTAACTTCTCGTGCATTGGCTGGAAGATTACTAACTACCCAACCTGCACTTGTTAAACAAACAATTAACTCATTCTCTACACCTACTTTGGCAATGTCATCTTTTTGACAACCTGTTCCATCACCTACGAGAGAAACCATCCATCCTTTATCAGTCGCTATCTTTGTTTTACTTACTTCAGCTACTCCAGGAACGTTATTGAACAACAAGATGCCATTTAAATCGTTTTTATCATCCTCAGGACGTTTCTCTCTAAGCGACCGATATAGATCGTTTAGCGCACAAGCATCTAACTTAGTGTTATTTACCGAAACATAACGAAGGTTATTACAGTTTTCAAAATTAAGACCATCAGTAATTGGATTGCTTGCAATAGTAACATCAAGCAGCTTGGTACAATTGCTAAAATCAAGATTTTCGATATTATTATTACTGCAATTGATAGCAGTAAGTTGTGTTAATGCCGACAAATCAAGCGTTTTTAATTGATTACCATCGCAAGTAAGATTATTTAATAAAGGCAACTTTGTTGTTTCTATTTGAGAGATATTACAACTACTACAATTAAGAGAGGTTAATGAATGAGGAAATTCAGTCATACTCAAATTAGGGTTTACCGAACAATCTAAGTTAATAAGGTTTGTACAACCTACCAGTTTTAGAGAAGAGAGGTCGTTAGAAAAGCAAGTCAAACTTTCTAATTTATCCATTCCACTCAAATCAAGCGCTGATAGTTGGTTATTGTTACATACCAATGAAACAAGATTTCGGCAATCCGATAGATTCAGACTTGTAAGACTATTCCCTTCGCACGAAAAAGTTTGAAGTTCATTCATACCTGTCAAATCAAGTTGTGAAAGCTGATTATTATTGTCTACTGCTAATAATTTTAAATGCTTTGTTTGCGATAAATCAAGCTTTTTCAGCCCTGCAGCAGGTAGTAACAACGTATCTATTTTGTTATCTTCTGGCAATAAAAGTGTTCGTAATGGGCGTCCCAAACCTACAGCAACATATTTCAATTCATTATTTTCACTTAGATCATACTCATCTACAAGAGTTTGTAAGGCATCTAAATGCTTTAGTTTTGGACATCCTTTTAAGTTTAATTTCTTTAGTTGTGCATTTGAAGTACACGTAAGAAGTTCTAAAGTTGGATGTGAAACAAGAGTCAATTCCTTGAGTCTATTGTTCGTAAGAATAAGACTATCTATTTTTGAATTGTTGGCTAAATCGAGCTTTTCTAATGGAGAATCTTGTATATAGATAAATTTTAGTTCGAGATTTGCCGACACATCCAACATCCTAACAAAGTTTTTACGTGATATAAGATGTGTCAACGCAGACAGTTTCGTAACATCAAGACTTGTCAATTGGTTATTCGAACATTCCAAAACAACTATATTTCCATAGATAGTAAGGTCTTGTCCTTCTGTATTACCTTGTATTCGCGTTGCCTTCGTATGGAGTTTTCCTTTAAAAGTTTTGCCATTTCCCCAATCAAGAGTATATTCTCCCTCTTCTGCACCCATTATTAAAAATGCATACTTGCTATTGATTGCACTAGCAAAGTGCATTTTTACATAAGGCAGTACCGGTTGATTGTCTTCTGCTAACGCAACATTTAAGAAGCCTACAAAGAAGATTGTAAGTAAAAATAATCCCTTTTTAAAATTCGTTTCCATACTGATTTTGTTTAAGTCACTACCGATTTTCCGTGGCTACAATTATGTATTATTAAGACAAAAATAAAAATAAACAAACAAAATCACAAGTATTTAGGTTTTTCATTACAACACTTTGTTGCAACTTTAAATATAACATAAAAACTTAATAATAAGCATATTACGTCTATTTACTAATGTAAACAAATAGTTTTACGATATAAAAATGCAACAATAAAAGTACTTCCACCCCTTAATTTTGTCTGTTTTTAAGAAAAAAAGGCGTACTTTTGCAAAGAACAGATCATAACTGAGATGAATAAATCGTTCCCTATTTTGCTGTTATTTGCATTTGTACTATGTAGTTGCCAACGCATTTCAACTGAAGCAAGCAACCGCTTAACCGAAATCGACTCTCTAGTTCGGTATAACCAACTCGACTCTGCTTTTAAGCTAATCGACATGGTAGACGCTACTTATCTAAGGAGTAGTGCAGATTCAGCCGATTTCTTTTTCCAGAAAACGCGCCTTCTCTACAAACTCTACAAGCCTATAGAGTCTACCAACATGATAGATTACAGCATCGCATATTATGAAACTCAAAAAGATTGTTTGGAACGATTAACAGACGCTTATTTCTATAAAGGGGTTATTCTATATGACCAAGGGCAGGAAAAAGATGCTATTGTCAACGTCAAAAAAGCTGAATATACAGCAGAAAAACTGACTTCAGACAATATAAAACTTAAAATATATGAGAACCTTTTTATTATGAACGAGGAAGCTGGAGAACGACTACTCGCCCTCGGATATGCAAAAAAGGTACTTCGTATTGCTTCAAGAGCAAAAGACAAAGTGCAACTTGCACGTGCTTGCAACAATATAGCTGTGGCTTATAACAAGTTGCACCAGGCTGATAGTGCCAACATTTACATTACAAAAAGTATGGAAATGTTGAAATACATACCGCAAAAGGAACAAATATACATCCTCAATAACATTGGAGCTCAGCTCATAGCTACCAATCCACAAAAGGCAAAAGCAATTTTACTTAAAGCTATTAGCATTGCACCAATGGGAGCAGCATACGATAATCTTGCAACAATATATATTAGAGAAGGCGATACAGATAAAGCAAATGAGTTGTGGAACAAAGCTTTGAAAACAAACGATATGCAAGTAAAAACTGATGTGATGCATTCAAGGTTCATTCATCAATGTGCTGCAGCCGACTATGAAGGAGCCACAAAGACAGCAAGACAACTCATTAAAACGAAAGACAGTCTATATATGAACTGGAGAGAGAATGATATACGGAGCAATCAAATAGCTTTCGATAATATAAAAGCAAAGCAAGAATACGAGCGCAAAATAGAAATTGGAGTCTTTACCATTATATTGCTATCACTATCTCTTGTTCTTATCTTCTTATTCTTACGCTACAGAACATATAAAACCAAGAATGCGTTGGCCACTGATCAACTTCGCATAAAGGACTTTGAAAGTCAGATAGCCGAATTTGAAAAGCAAGGACAGGAAAAACAAAAAGAAATAGAATCGTTATATAAGAAAAAGGAAATATTACTCGACAAGCATCGCAAGACACTTAGTGAAGGACATAGACTCTATACTAATATAATGGAGGGACAAACAATTGTATTTTGGCGAAAAAAAGAATTTGAAAATTTCATAGAATACTATCGTTTGATTAACATTAACTTTGTAGATAATCTGGAATCAGAATACGATATGCTTTCTCCGAAGAATCAATTCTTCCTTGTAATGGAACATTTGGGAAAATCAGATAAAGAAATTATGCGTATTATGGGCCTCGCAGATGGATCTATTCGTTCCATTCGATCAAGAATTAACAAGCGCAGAGTTGCCTATTAGCATGTTTAATGTGTACTCCAATAGAAACCATATAAATAAAAATCGCTGTAACGCATTTAAGTTACAGCGATTTTTGTTTTAATCATTTCATTACCCTCTTTTTGAGTACTTAAAAGTGGACCTGCGGAGAGTCGAACTCCGGTCCGCACAAGGAAACCATATGCTTTCTACATGCTTATTTCAGCCTTTGATTTTCGAGCATTGACAAGACCTGAACCACCAATCAATGCCTTATCCTCTTAATTTCATCTGAGCATTGAGGCCTACTCAAACTATTTCCGATTTAACCTGCACCGCTTTACCCTCCGATTCGGAACTACATCTTTGGAGCAGTGTCTCGTTCAACTATCTAATAGTCGAATAAAGCCAGTAATCTACTGTACTTCGATTAGGCAGCGAGAGCGTAATTGTTTTCGCCAATTAATTATTTGATAACCGATATTTAGGAGCCAGCTACCAATGCTCCGCATGCTTACATACCATTTCGTCTTGCCGTCAAATCCATACAAGCCCGAATTATATTTGTAATATAAGGACTGCAAAGGTATTACAAGTTTATTATATAGCCAAATTTTCAGTTACTTTTTTATGTATAGAAGCCTAGAACACTATTCTTTCAATGCGATATAAAGATTCCCTACTCCATAATTTAATAGAGCAGGGAAAATTGTATGTTAGAACTTTTTTATATCCTTATACTTCCTTATCGTATTCCAAATGGAAATTAACAACAGCTTCTATACCCTTCTTCCAAAGGTCTACTGGCATATTTTCATTTGGAGAGTGAATCGCATTTGACTCTAAACCAAAGCCCATTAACACACTCTTCGTACCGAGTAATTTCTCAAATGTAGAGATGATTGGAATACTACCTCCTATACGAACTGGCAACGGACGCTTACCAAAGACAGCTTCAAAACCGCGTTCAGCAGCCTTATAAGCAGGGAAATCAATAGGACAAACGTAACCATAACCTCCATGAAGCATTTCTACTTTCACATCAACAGTATCAGGAGATACCTTATTGAAGTAATCTACAACAAGTTGACCAATCTTTTTATAATCTTGATGTGGTACTAGACGTGAAGAAATCTTTGCATATGCCTTTGAAGGTATTACTGTTTTGGCACCTTCGCCTTGATAACCACTCCAAAGTCCGCATACGTCAAACGATGGACGATAGCCTGTGCGTTCGATTGTGCTATAACCTTCTTCGCCAAATATATTCTTTATGCCGAGCGATTTCTTATATTCATCTTCATCGAAAGGTATAGAAGCAACAAGTTCACGCTCTTCTTTTGATGCTTCTTCAACATCATCATAGAATCCTGGGAAGCGTATTTTGCCATCAGGACCCGTTACATCGCCTATCAACTTACATAGAACGTTTGCAGGGTTAGCCACTGCGCCACCGAATGTACCAGAGTGAAGATCGCGATTTGGACCAGTAACTTCAATCTGCCAGTATGCCAAACCACGCAAACCTGTTGTAATTGATGGAACATCAGCACCAATAAGTGATGTATCTGATACGAGAATAACATCGCACTTCAACAAATCTTTATGTTCTTCAATAAATGGGCCAAGACTACTTGAACCAATTTCTTCTTCACCTTCAAAGATGAACTTCATGTTATGCTTCAACAAGTCGTGCTTATTGATATATTCAAACGCCTTAGCTTGAATGAATGATTGACCTTTATCATCGTCAGCACCGCGTGCCAGATATAACCATCTTTGATAACTGGCTCGAATGGTTCAGTCTTCCAAAGTTCAAATGGTTCAGCTGGCATTACATCGTAGTGACCATAAACCAAAACAGTTTTAGCATTTGGATCTACTATTCTTTCTGCATAAACCATAGGATTGCCCTTTGAAGGCATCACTTCTGCTTTATCTACACCTGCTTCCAAAAGTAATTCTTTCCATCTTTCAGCACAGCGTACCATATCTTCTTTATGAGCTGGTTGTGCACTTACGCTTGGAATGCGTATCAGGCTAAATAACTCTTCGAGCATTCTTGCCTCATTTTCTTCTACATATTTCTTTATCATAGTCGTTGATGTTTTGAGATTTCTTTTCATAGTTGCATGCTAAAAAAGCGAATGCACCGCAAATATACTACTTTTTTTCCTAATGTAAGTGGAAAAGAGAATATCTTTTGAGACAAATTCTTATTTCATGCTTACTTTTACTTGTTTATTCCCAGCTTTAACTATGTATACGCCAATCTGCACAGGCAACGAGATACTGGTTGCAGCTGGTACAATGCAACTATAAACGATTACCCCTGCCACATTATATATATGTATATAGGCAGCATTATCTTTGGTTGCTATGAGTATTTTACCGCTTTCGCTTCTGACAGAGATGTCCGAATTTGAAATAACATCAATTCCTAACGTTTGGTCTTCCATAATGTTGGGAACAAATTTCTTCCATTGTGCTGCTTCTTCATAGGCATTTTTACTATCAAGGGGAACATACAATTTGCAAGAACCACCAATATCTCCCGTGCTGACTTGTTCAAAAACATCTGTTCCCATTGCCTCGCCCATTAAAGGTTCCTTTAGTTCGCATTTGATGGTTCTTAACTTTACACAACCATAAAAAGCATCGTTTCCAATATATGCAACATTGTGCGGTATTCTCATTGCTGTCAAACCGACACACCCGTAAAAGGCTTGTGATGATATTTTCGTTACACTTTCAGGAATATTACATTCTCCCTTCTTCCCACTTGGGCATTGAATCAGAATTGATACATCTTTATTAAATAATACTCCATCTACACTACAAAAGTTTTGATTTTTCTCGTCTACATCTATTCTTTCCATTCGTGCACACGACATAAAAGCCCATTTTCCTATTTTTCTAACAAGAGAAGGAAGCTTTACAGAGGTTAAATTATGACAGCCTAAAAAAGATTTATCACCAATAGTTTGTAATGTATTTGGCAAATTTATACCAATAATTCCCTCACACATATAAAAAGCCTGCTTTCCTATTCCAGTAATAGTATATGTTATTCCTTCATTAGTTGCAGTTTCTGGTATAGTTAGAAGTCCTAAAAGTTTTGTAGTATAGCTTCCTCGCGGCTTTTCGGACACGACATTCACCTCTTTTGCTTCTTTATTTGCAACTTTGTAAAAAAACTGTCCATCCGTAAAATCATAGGGTTTAACTTGTGCTTTCAGATTCATTTGTAAACTTGCTAATAAAAAACAAGTAAATCCTAATAAAAGTTTCTTTTTCATGATGAAATAATTTATCGCACATTTGCGCTTTGGTTAATAATACAATAAAAAATATCTCTTATACAAGCATTACCATATTTTGCTAAAGTATCAAGAAATTCAAAGTTAACTTTTTATAACCAAGTCCATAAACTATGAGACTATTGGTTTATATTATTTATATGCTTTTCGCAAATATAGACATAAAAAGTCATAATTACAAATTATCTAAAACTTTTTCCCAAGAGTTTTCTTATATTTTCCTTTTTCTATTACCTATTATAGGCTAAATTAATTACCTTCACATTACGTAAGCTTTACCTAAATAATACAATTTATAAGTAATACAAATTTACTTTAGTTTATTGAGAATAAACAGAATTTTCATTATTATGAGGATATTTCTTCGCCTTTTATAAGAGTGCTTTGTGGACTTTTATAAAGAACAAAATTACGAATAAAAAAATATAATTACAAATTTAAAATTTGTAATTATATTTTTATGATTTTGTAATTACAATTTTGTTTTTTATAATTATAATTTTTTCGAACTATTTTCTTGAACTTAAAAGAATAAAAATCTAATTCTTTTCCAAACTTCATTTACCCAAATGTTTTTTAATAGCCTAAATCTGCTAAGGTAGTTTCTCCCGAAATAATGTCTAAATAATTCTTATACTCCAAAGGTATTTCCTATTTAAATATTATTTCTTTCTCGGGATCGATGTTTCTATTGAATTTATAGCATAAGTATAGTCTTTCATTTAGGTTAGGGTAAAGTTCAATTGTTGCTAGTTCATAGTTTATAATACGAGAATAATCTTTATCGGTTAATCTACAAATCTCAAGTCTGTATATTCCAGAAGGATGTGTATTACGTGTATCACCTCATATATCTTTCTTAACTAATAACAAGTTATGTATTGTTGTCTTTTATTGCTTCACACAAAGTTTTTCTTTGCTTCTTATCCTTTGTCTATTTCTCTTAATACGAAAACGGCGTCGCAACTGTCTTTATGTTTGAAACTATCATTGAGCGTTTGCCGTTTTTTTCTTTAATGTTGCAACGGCGAGGGTTTGCAGCAATATAATCGATACATTTTCCGAAGGCGTTACTCTTATAGTATGCACTGTTTAGATTGGACACAAATTGCATTTGCAAGGTGCTTTGTTTCAAAATAAGCTTTTCGCAACCAAGGTGTTTACCCAATCGGCGGAGCGAAACTACTTGCATTAATTCTATTCCTTGACGTGGAATTGGTCCGAAACGGTCTTCCAATCGTTTGCGATAGGCGTCTAATTGTACATCGTTTTCAATGTTATCGAGTTCGCGATAAAGCAACATTCTTTCTGAACTTCCAGGTACATACGTATCGGGGAAATACATTTCGAGGTCGCTTTCTACGGCACAATCGTCTACGAAATCATCGCCAGAGAGCTGTTTTCCTTCTGCCATTTCCTCCGTATAAAGGTCTTGAAACTCATCGTTCTTAAGTTCAGTTACAGCCTGATTCAATATTTTCTGATATGTTTCGTAGCCTAAATCTTCCATAAATCCACTTTGTTCAGCTCCAAGAAGATTGCCTGCGCCACGAATATCGAGGTCTTGCATTGCCAAACTGAAACCACTACCAAGGTCAGAAAATGTTTCTAAAGCCTCCAAACGACGGCGTGCATCTGGATTTAAAGCTGCCAATGGCGGTGCAAGTAAATAACAGAATGCTTTTTTATTAGAACGTCCCACGCGTCCACGCATTTGGTGAAGGTCTGAAAGTCCGAACTTATGTGCATCGTTTATTATGATGGTGTTGGCGTTTGATATGTCGATACCGTTTTCGACAATGGTTGTTGAAAGCAACACATCGTAATCGTGGTTCATAAAACCAATAATAATTTCTTCCAACTCTTCGGGTTTCATCTGCCCATGTCCTATTGCTACACGACAATCGGGCACATTTTTCTTGATAAGACTTGCTAATTCTGGCAAGTTTGCTATTCGGTCGTTCACAAAAAATACTTGTCCGTTGCGACTCATTTCAAAGTTTATTGCATCTGCAATTACGTCTGCCGAGAAAGTTGCAATTTCTGTTTGAATAGGATAACGGTTGGGCGGTGGAGTTCGCATAATACTCATATCCCTTGCTCCCATTAAAGAAAACTGTAAAGTACGTGGAATTGGTGTTGCCGACATTGTAAGTGTATCAATGTTACTCTTCAGTTGGCGCAGTTTTTCTTTTGTAGAAACACCAAATTTCTGCTCTTCATCAATGATTAACAAGCCGATGTCTTTCCATTTTACATTTTTACCTATTAGTTTATGTGTTCCCACAAGAATATCTATCTTTCCTTCAGCTAAATCCGTTAAAACTTGTTTGGTTTGTTTAGCGGTTCTTGCTCGCGAAAGATAGTCCACCGTAACTGGCATATCCTTCAGTCTCTTCTTGAAAGTTTGATAATGTTGGAATGCGAGTACCGTAGTTGGAACGAGCACTGCCACTTGTTTTCCATCGGTTGCAGCTTTAAAAGCTGCGCGCACTGCAACTTCTGTCTTGCCAAAACCTACGTCTCCACAAACTAATCTATCCATTGGACGAGAACTTTCCATATCTTGCTTCAAGTCTTGAGTTGCTTTCAGCTGATCGGGTGTATCTTCATAAAGAAAAGAAGCCTCCAATTCATGCTGCATATACGAGTCGGGCGAGAAAGAATAGCCTTTTTCATGGCGACGTTTAGCGTATAGTTTTATTAAATCACGGGCAATATCCTTAATGCGTTTCTTTGCTTTTTCCTTAAGTCTATCCCAAGCACCAGAACCAAGAACAGAAAGACGTGGGGCAGCATCGCCACTATCTGCACGGCGATACTTGCTAATTTTATAAAGCGAATGGATAGAAACATCTACAATATCGTTGTGCTGATATACTAAGCGTATCATTTCTTGATAAGATTCACCAGCAGGAACGCGCACTAAACCAGCAAATTTGCCAATACCAAAGTCAACATGAACAAGAAAATCGCCTGGTTCCATCTCTTGCAATTCCTTCATTGTAAGAGCCATCTTTCCTTGTCGAGCCTTATCTGATTTTAAACTATACTTATGGAAACGATCGAAAATCTGATGGTCGGTAAAAAAACAAACTTTCAAATCGTTGTCTACAAAACCTTCATGAATGGTTCTGTTAACGGGTATAAAAGGAATGCTATCTGCTACTGAAGTTGTTTCGGCTTCACTATCTATTTCTTTACTATTGAATATATCGCGCAAACGAGCTGTTTGTTTTTCGCTGTCTGCAAGAATATAAAGTTTATACCCTTGCAACAGATAATCTTTCAATGACTGCGTAAGCAATTCAAAGTTTTTGTGGAAAAGCGGCTGAGGCGATATATTAAAATGTATAATAGCCTTCGCATTTGTATGCTTTGTTCCAAATTCAATTCGCTTAAAATTTAGAGCATCATCAGCAAATTGTTGTGCCGTTACAAGTTGAAGATTTGCCTGTAATTGCTTTCTCAACTCGTTTTGTTCTACCTCTGTTCTGCCTTCAAGTTGTTCGGTAAGTGCTTGTGCAGTGAAGCCTTCGTTGTAAATACGCTCAATTGTGTCATGAATATACAACAAATCTTTCATAACGAGAACCGAATCTTTTGGAAGAAACTGCAAAAAAGGTATTTTCTCTTCGCTCAATGTAGCCAATTCCGGTACAATTTCTACCTTTTCTTTTTTATCCTTCGATAACTGTGTTTCCACCTCGAATGTACGAATTGTGTCTACATCGTTACCGAAAAAATCGATACGATATGGTAATTCGCTCGAAAAAGAATAGACATCAAGAATGCTACCACGCACGGCAAACTGACCTGGTTCATACACATAATCTACTTGTTGGAAGCCATAAGAGCGTAAAGTTTTCTCTGTTTCTGTTAGGTCTATCGTCTGTCCAACACATATAGACAAAGTATGTTCGTCTAATTTATGTTTGGCAACTACCAATTCTGCCAATGCCGAAGGTTCAGTAACAATACAAAGAGGTAACGAAGATGTAGTTTTCTCTTCGTTAATAACAGACAAACGCGACAAAACTTCAGTACGTAAAATCTCGTTTCCGGCATCGCGTTGACCATATTTTACTGCTCTACGATAAGAGGAAGGAAAGAATAAAACTTCAGCAGTTTGTTCGTTTGCATTGTCGGGCATTGCTATTGTCTTTAAATCATTATAGAAATAGCCCGCTTCGTCGTTATCGTTCAGCACAAAAAGTATTGTTTTTTGCCATCTTTTTACTATTGAAGCAAAAAACATTGGTGTGGCAGAAGCCAATAATCCTTGAAGAAAAATGGTTCGTACCGACTTTTCCTCCATTGTTTTTATCAAAGCATTGCCTTGAGGCAATACCCCATATAATTTCTGTATGTCTTGTATATTCATCGCAATTATTGCGTTTCAACAAACTGTTAGATTTTACTTTTTTGAAGTACAAAGATACAACTTTTACCTTAAATATTGCATGGGCATGATACAAGAAAGTTGAGTAAATGGTTGTAGGAGAATAAAGGATAATAACAAGCCATTAAATCGAACTGATATGAACTCATGTTTTTGCTTATTATTAAAGTACTTCTCCCTACATTTCAAAGAGAAAATAAAACCATTCAATAGAGAAAAATTACCAAGGGGAAAAACGTAATTAGATTTTATCAAAAATGTAATTACAAATTTTAAATTTATAATTATGTTTTTTATTTTTATAATTATAAATTTCAGCCATCTTCTTTTTTCTATATCGCTTAATCTCAGATATACGAAATATTAAGATGAAAGAGGCATTATATTTTTCGAATACACACATACCTTATCACTCCAAATAATACAAGTGCTGTGTATATTATTTTAGCAAAATATTTTGGTTTTATCTTTTTTTGTTATCTTTGCAAGTATGAACAAAGCTATATTTACAATATGCGCATTTCTCTTTTCTATCTTTACGTTGCAGGCAACAGCGAAAGATTGGAATGCCGACAATATACCAATGATTCACCTCAAGGACGCAAGAAGATATGTCTGCGACCCAGAAAATATTATGAGCAAAGCGATGCGAGACTCAACCGATGCTTATATTGGCAGATTGGAAAAGGAGTCTGGTATTCAAGCAGTATTTGTTATTGTGCCCCACGTAGAAAATGGAGATCCATTTCGAGTTGCACAAGATATAGGAAATAAGTATGGTGTTGGCAATAAAAAGACTGACAGAGGATTGGTTATCGTAGTTGCTGTAGAAGATAAAAAATATTTTATCGCACCAGGAGATGGTTTAGAAGGAGACCTAACCGACGTAGAATGCGACGATATTGCACGAGCATGTATTGTAAAAAATATGCGATTGGGCAATCCTGATATGGCTATGCTATCCACGGCGAAGGCCATTTATAGCAAATTCAAGACTGGAAAACTAGGTATTCAAAGTCCAAAAGAGAAAGAAGACGATAGTATTGCAGCTTTCATTATTTTCTTTATTGTCGCATTTTGGGTAATTTGGGCGATAAAAAATCGTGGAAATAATGGTGGTAGTGGTGGGTCTACTGGTTTTTGGGGTAATCCTGGCCACATAAACGACCACTTTTTTAGAGGTGGTGGTGGAATCAGCGGAGGAAGTTTCGGTGGAGGTAGCTTTGGTGGCGGTGGCTCCGGTGGTGGATGGTAATCAATTTAATAAGAAAAATAATATTTAAAACTAGAAAAGATGAAGAACAAAAAACTTGTAATTGTAATAGCTGTTGTAGGTATCATAGCTTTATGGGCTTTTTCTGGCTACAACGGAATGGTTGATTCACAAGAAGCAGCAACTACTGCTTTAAGTAATGTAGAGACACAATATCAACGCAGAGCAGACATGATGCCACAGTTAGTAAAGATTGTAAAGGCATATGCTAAGCATGAAAAAGAAACATTTGATGCAGTAACAAAAGCACGCAATGCTGCAACACAAATTCATCTTGATGTTGATAACTTGACACCTGAAAAGATGAAAGAGTATGAAGTTGCACAAAATGAAGTTGCACAAGCTTTCTCTCGTTTAATCGCTGTTGCTGAAGCTTATCCAGAACTTAAAGCGAGCGATAACTTTAAGTCTTTGCAAATTCAAGAAGAAGGAACAGAAAACCGCATTAACGAAGCACGCAAAAAATACAACGAAAGCGTACAGGAATATAACCAAACCGTTCGTCATTTCCCTAACTCATTATTAGCAGGAATCTTCGGTTTCAAGAAAATGACAAAGTTTACTGCTGTAGAAGGTGCAGAAAAAGCACCAGATTTGGATATTTAAAATTTTTAAGTGTGTTAAACCAATACCTTTATGCTACTGAATTTTGTTGACTGAGCACTTTAAAGTCAAAAAATAAGCTATAAAGGTATTGGTTTTAACTCTTCAATATCATATAAGACTATTACATTATTCTTATGATTACAAACGTTTTCATTGGTTTTAATTCTCTTTTTTTATAAAAAACTACCATGTTGAACGAATGTAAAATTCACTATTAGTCTAATCAAGATTCGTTAAGTTGGCCTTTTTAATTGTTAAATTGGAATAAACAAAACTGACAAATTAGCACATTTACATTTTTTGGGTCTATATTTGCACTCTATTCTTCAAACGGAGTAATTGTATATAAATAACGGCTCCAGGATTATAAAGGCTTTTAACATATCCATCACCATCTGACAAGTTGTCACTTGGAACTATAAATTACAAGTACTTAAATATAAAAAAATAAGAGTAAAACAAAAATATTAATTTAATAAGATAAAGAGATTATGAAAAAGATTGAAAAATTTTTCTTTGGTGCGGCTTGCGTGCTTGCATTATCATTCTCAGCAGGAGCTTTCATTAAGGTATATGCTGCAAAAGCACCTGTTAGTGTACCAGGACAACCAGTAGACCTTACTTATGCTGCTGAAAAAGCATTGCCAGCAGTAGTACACATTAAAAATGCACAGAATTCAAAAACAAAAACTGTAGAAGTTCCTGACGACCCATTTGGTGGATTTTTCGACTTCTTTGGTTTTGGAAATCCTGGCGGAGGTTCACGACAACAGCAAATTCAAACGCCAAAACGAAGCGTTACTGGTAGTGGCGTTATTATCTCTTCAGATGGTTATATTGTTACAAATAACCATGTTGTAGAAGGTGCCGATGAACTTACCATAACACTTAACGATAATAGAGAATTTTCGGCTCGAGTAGTAGGAACTGACAAAAGCACTGACCTTGCTTTAATTAAAGTAAGTGCAAACAACCTCCCTACTCTTCCAATCGGTAATTCAGATAATCTGAAAGTAGGTGAATGGGTTATTGCAGTAGGTAATCCTTATAATTTGAATAACACTGTAACTGCAGGAATTGTTAGTGCAAAAGCTCGTGGATTAGGTGCGACTCAAGGTGTAGAAAGCTTTATTCAGACCGATGCTGCCATTAATCAAGGTAACTCTGGCGGTGCGCTTGTTAATGTTCAGGGAGAATTGGTAGGTATCAATGCTATGCTTTACTCACAAACAGGTTCTTACAGTGGTTATGGCTTTGCTATTCCAACTGTTATTATGAACAAAGTTGTAGAGGATATTAAGAAATATGGAAGCGTTCAGCGTGTGGTATTGGGAATTCAAGGTGGCGATGTTATTAACTATATCAATGCACAGAAGGAAGAAGGAAAGAGTGTAGACCTTGGCACAAATGAAGGTGTATTTGTTGATCAGGTTAGCGAAGATGGAAATGGAGCAGAAATTGGTTTGCGCAGTAAAGACGTTATTACAAAGTTCGACGGCAAGAAAGTAACTAAGATGTCAGAACTTCAACAACTATTAAATGTAAAACGTCCTGGTGATAAGGCTACTATCACGTTTATGCGCGACAAGAAAGAAATAACGAAGACCGTTATTCTAAAGAATGCACAAGGTACAACAAAACCTATAGCACAAGCTGACATTGATGTTCTTGGTGGACAATTCCGCCCAATAACTGAAGCGACACAGAAGCAGTTGAATATTAAATATGGTCTTGAAGTATTAAAAATCAATGGTGGTGCATTGCGTGAAGCAGGTATTAATCGTGGCTTCATCATTCAGAAGGTAAACGACCAAATGGTAAATTCAATTGATGCATTGCAGAAGATAGTTAAATCAGCTTCTACCAGCAGCGAACCTGTACTTTATATTCAGGGTATCTATCCTACTGGTAAGAAAGCTTACTTCGCTGTTCCATTATCAGAATAAATTCTCGTTAATTCAACTTTGGGACAATAACTAAACGGCAAACAAATTTATAGAAACACACCTGTTTGAAACAGAAAGACAATTCAGATAACTTGGCCATCGTTTAAGTATTATCCCAATATAGATTATAATAATTTTAAAAGCCCTGCTTTTCTTATACGAATAGCAGGGCTTTTATATTTCAATAATATACAAGTAGTTCTATTCTGCATCAGTTTTGGCTATGTGGTTTTAAATACCTATCTTTGCAAACAAACCAAATAAAAGAGATTTGTAGAAACATTATAATTAGAAAGAATTGCGATATGAGACAAGAATTCGTTCACTTACAAGAACTTGGAAGAATGCCTAATGAGTCTCTCTCTGATGATGAGGCTATTGATCGTTTAATAAATTGCTACGATAAGTATCTTGAAAGTATAACATTGCCTCTTTCGTATGAAGAAGCTTTGGTTTTAGTTCGTATCTTCCCTGACACAGCTTTCTACGACCTTCAATGGAGTCTTTTAAGGTTGGTGGAATCAATGGTTAATTATGAAAGCGAAGTTGATTATCTGCACTTAATTGGTCAATGTCCAAGTGAAGAATGGAGAGAAAGTATGATGATTAGATATAATAACTGGAAGGATAAAAATAATAAAGATAAAAAATAAGTTTGGCAGAATAGATTTAATTCCCTAACGTTCCAATAAAAAGATAAATACATTAAGAAAAACGTAATTACATTCCACCAAAAACGTAATTACAAAATAAAAAATTTTAATTATAAATTTTATTTTTCTAATGATATCTAT
Organism: Prevotella aurantiaca JCM 15754; assembly: GCF_000614025.1. Classification (GTDB taxonomy): domain Bacteria; phylum Bacteroidota; class Bacteroidia; order Bacteroidales; family Bacteroidaceae; genus Prevotella; species Prevotella aurantiaca. The sequence continues at coordinate 97,944 of NZ_BAKF01000004.1, read as the reverse complement.
TTGCAAAAGTAATTTATACTTTCATTGAAGCAATATTTTATATTGCTATTTCAGTTCTTTCTTATAGCAAACGAGCTATTGGTTTTTTAGCAGATTGTACATTATCGTACACAATTGCAAAAAGATTGTTTGTTTCAAAATTATTGTCTAATCAGGTTTCTTCCCGCATCTATACGTAGGAAGATAAATAATAATAGTGTGAAACCCCATAACGAAGAACCACCATAACTAAAGAATGGCAGAGGGATACCAATAACGGGAGTCAAGCCAAGTACCATTCCAACATTGATAAAGACGTGAAAAAGGAAAATGCTTGCAACACAATAACCATAGACTCGCCCAAATTTAAAAGTTTGTCGCTCTGCAACATACATCAATCGAAGTATTAAAGCTAAGAATAGTAACAGCACAGCTGCCGAACCGAGGAAACCTTCTTCCTCGCCAACCGTACAAAAAATAAAGTCGGTATCTTGCTCTGGCACAAAGTTGAGTTTTGTTTGTGTCCCATTCAAAAAACCTTTTCCCTGTAATCCACCAGAACCAATTGCAATTTCACTTTGATGTACATTATAACCGGCACCAGCAAGATCTTCTTCTAATCCTAATAACACATTAATACGTACACGTTGATGGGGTTGCATAACATCATTCAATACATAATTTGCTGAATAGAAAAATGTTATTGACCCTATCGCAAACGTAGCTATAAAAAGATATTGAATAATTCGAGCACTCATAGCATTATAAACTAAATAACCTATAAGGGCTGCTGAAATTACAAGTTGTACCCAAACTATGTCGAAACGAATAACAAACTCGGAGAATAGAAGGCAAAGTATAGTAATACTAAGAGAAAACAACAAGATTCTCTGCGCCTTTACCTTATCTTGTAAATAGGTCCATACCATTCCTGCGCTAAATAGCTGTACAAGTAAAAGAACGCTAAATTTTCCGACAGATGTTGGCGTATTCCAAAGCATTACATCATCATATTTAACACCTACAACAAAATATATTACCATAGCAACTCCTGTAAAAAGGAATGAGCCTGGCATACCTTCGCGATAGAACATTAAGAAAAATGATAAGTAAACAAGTGCAGAACCTGTCTCCCGCTGGCCTACAATACATAACATTGGCAAAAATACAATACCAACTGCAGCCGCAAAATGTTTCCAATTAGATATAGTAAAGCCATAGGCCGACATAAATTTAGCGATTGCTAAAGCTGTAGCAAACTTTGCAAATTCTGCTGGTTGCAAGCGTAATGGACCTAATACTATCCAGGAACGTGACCCTTTTATGGAGTGAGGATTGAAAATCGTAGCAAATAACAACAATAATAGAAGGGCATAAATCACATAAGCAAAAGTGTCATAAATGCGATCGTCCATCATTAACAACACAAATCCAAGGCAGATAGATGTTCCTATCCAAACGATTTGCATACCAGAACGAGATGATAACGACAATATATCAGTATCGCCATAAGTATAACTTGCACCGCAGACACTTACCCAGCCAAAAGAAAGCAAAGCTAAATAAATGCCTATCGTCCACCAATCTAATGAACGAAGTACACCGGTTTGTTTGTTAGATTTATAATTACCTGCCACTTTCTTGCTTTTTATTCGTTTTTACTGCCTTTTGCTTGTCGTTTGTTTTACGACTTTCATTATCCTTCTTCTTGCTATTTGCTTTTTCTTTGTTCTTTTCTTTATCTTTCTTATCTTTGTCTTTGTCTTCCTTCTCCGTTCTTATTCTTACTTCTTCATCCGCTTTAATAATAGGGTCATTTAATGGTTGCTGACGCTTTTCCTTCTCCTTTGCTTCTCGTTCTGCCTTTAGTTCCCGTTCTCTTTGTTTAGCTTCCATATTTTGTTTCTCGCGAACAAGCCTCAAAGAATCCTTTATATGGTTTACACGCTTTATTGAATCTAAACGCAAAGAATCTGAAGCACTAAGCTTTTGATTAAAAGGATAACTGATATGACGCTTCTGAATTGATGTTGCCTGAGCTTCATCGTGAGGTGTTAACTTACCATTTATATATTGTTCCATCATTAAAGAACCAATTGGAACTCCATAGACAGCACCAAAACCACCATTCTCTACATACACAGCAATAGCAATTTTAGGAGACTCTACGGGAGCAAATCCCATAAAAACAGAGTGGTCTTTGCCACGATTTTGTGCTGTTCCTGTCTTACCTGCAATAGAATAACCAGGATGTACAGCATGAGCACAAGTACCTCCACGTGCAGAAGAAACCATTCCAGCTACAACTTCGTCAAATGCACGTGGTGTTCCCATCACCTTATGCTTCTTTAAATATTTCTCGTCTAAACGTTGTCCCTGAATCTTTCGTACAACATGTGGTGTGTAGAAATAACCTCGATTGGCAATAAGAGCTCCGAGATTAGCTATCTGTAAAGGAGTTAAATTTATTTCTCCCTGCCCTATCGATATAGATATAACCGACAATGGATTCCATTTCCCAAATGCATTGTCATAGAATTCGGCATTCGGAATTAGTCCTCGCTTTTCACCTGGTAAGTCAATTCCTAACTTATATCCAAATCCCATTGATACCATATAATCGCGCCAACGATCCATTGCAGCATCAAGGTCTTTATATTTTTGTCTATTTGACAACATATAATATAGTCCCCAACAAAAAAATGAATTACAAGAAGTACTCAATGCTGGCACAATAGAAATTGGAGATGCATGTCCGTGACAACCTACATGAAGACCACGGAAAGAAAATCCATGCGGACAAGGATAACGAGTCGAATCGTTTATAATTCCTTCACTATAATAAGTAATAGCTTGACTTGTTTTAAAAGTAGAACCGGGAGGATATTGTCCCATAATAGCTCTATTAAGCAATGGCTTTGATGGATCAAGTGTCATTCTTTGTTGATTCTTTCCTCTCATCTTACCAATCATATCACGAGGGTCAAAAGTAGGAGAAGAAACCATTGCTAATATTTGTCCTGTTTTTGGTTCAATAGCAACAATGGCACCTAACTTACCTTCCATTAAACGCTCTCCGAGTGCTTGCAAATCGGCATCAATACCTAACTGCAAATCTTTTCCTGCTTTAGGTTTCTGGTCGTATTGTCCGTCTTTATATCTTCCTTTTATTCGTCCATGAGCATCACGAAGTAAAATTTGAACTCCTTTTTGACCACGCAATGCTTTTTCGTATTCACGCTCAATACCCTGTTTACCTATATAATCGCCAGGAAGATAATAATCATCTGCCTCTACATCACTTTGACTGACTTCCGCAACATCGCCAAGAACATGTGCAGCAATAGTAGCATTATATTGACGAATGCTGCGTTTCTGAATATAAAAACCTGGGAAACGATATAGTTTTTCTTGGAAAGAACTAAACTCTTTATCGCTCAACTGACTTATAAAGAGTTGCTGAGTAAATCGTGAATAACCTGGATTCTTTGTTCTATCCTTAATATCATTCATACGTTGAACAAAGAATTCCTTTGTAATGTTTAAAGCCTTACAAAATTCTAAAGTGTCAAGATGACCTTTTTCTTCGTTCATTACCACCATAATATCATAAGCAGGCTGGTTATAAACGAGCAGTTTCCCCTTTCTGTCAGTAATAATACCTCGTGAGGGAAACTCTATTTTTTTTAAAAAAGCATTGGAATCAGCACGTTTTCGATAATCATCACTTGCTATTTGAAGCGCAAACAAGCGTATCAAATAAATTGTAATGATAGCAAGTGCAACACCGCTAAGCACAAAACGACGTTTCTCAAAGTCATAATTCTTCATGCGCGACTCCTTACATGCTCAATTACCAATATAAAAAATAAGGAAAGCAAAGCACTACCACCAACACATTGTAGCCAAATAAAAATATTGAAGAAACTAAACATTTCCAAGCTAAAGAATACAAGACAATAAATAAGCGTCAAAACGATGCTATACCAAACATATTGTCCAAACCCAAGTGTCCCAATTCCGGGCTGTAAATCTTCAGCACTTTCACGTGAAGTAAATGGTCGCAACAAATATGGCTGTATAGCTGCAATTAAAGTAAGTGAAGCTGCTGAAACTCCAGGAGTATTTGAAAATGTGTCAATAATCAGCCCCATGAGGAATCCCCACAAAATAATAGCCCACTGTGAATAGTTTCTTCTGAAAAGGAAGATAAAATAAATATAAGGTAATGGAGTTGCAAAACCAAACAAATGAATATGGTTTAGTACAAACACTTGTGCTAGTACTAAAATCAAAAACCAACCCAAAGTTTTTATAAAGTCTATATTCATTTCCTTAAATTTCTTACTAAGAACTTATTGTTTGACTACTACCCAACTATTCTTATGCAAACGCAATATGCGTATTGCACCTAATTTTTCTCACTAAAATCTGTATTCAAGTGCTTAATTGAATCTTTTGCTGCATCCATAACTTTCTTCTTTTCTCTTACTGCAGCATCATCAATGACACAAACATCGCGCAAATTGCCAAAATCTGTAGTTAATTCCACTGCTAAACGGAACGAAAGACCATCTTCAGAATTATAAACGTGCTTTATCTTACCAACTAAAATTCCTGCAGGGAAGATTGCTGAATAGCCACTTGTTACAATTCTATCACCTAATTTGAATTTTGCATGACGGGGAACATCGTCCAAATAAGCTATATTCTTTGCTCCTCCAGTCCATCGCAGATATCCAAAATAACCTCGACCTTGTATAGAACAACTGATATTCGATTTAGAATTTAATACAGGTAAAACTATAGAATAATGGGTGCCAACAAGATAAACTACTCCGACAACACCATTTCCACAAGCTACACCCATATCTTTCCTCACTCCGTCCCATGAACCTTTATCGATTGTTATAAAATTCTCTTCCTTATCAAGAGAGTTGGATACAACCTTCGCCTTAATGAGATTAAATTCTGAAAGAAATCTATATTGTCCCTTTTGGACGTACTTTGGATCGCGAGTCTTTTCATAAAGTTGCTCGGATAGCTCCTTCACTTGACGTTCCAACTGTACATTTCGGTCCGTCAATTCACGATTCAACTTACCCATTGAGAAGTAAGAAGTAATCGTAGAACTTAGCTCGTAAACCTTTCCTGCCACAATATTGGCAGAGGTAAACCAAACGCTACCTTGGTAATTGTTGAAACGGAACAAAAGTACCAAACTGGTTATTTCCAGCAAAACAAAAAGAAACCAATGTTTATATTTGGCAAGAAATTCAGTGAGGTTATTCATTCTAACAATTTATCAACAAAATGAAACCGACTATTGAAGAAATTATCATAACATTTCTTCAACAGTCAGCCCTATCCTAATCCTTTATCTCGATAAGAATGAGAAATGATCTACATTTTTCAATGCGATTCCTGCTCCCTTAGCAACACTATGTAATGGATCTTCAGCTACATGGAATGGAATATTTATCTTATCTGTTAAACGTTTATCAATTCCACGCAATAATGCACCACCTCCACTTAAATAAATACCATTCTTTACAATATCGGCATACAATTCAGGTGGTGTATTCTCTAAAGCTGAAAGAACCGCATTTTCAATTTTAGCAACGGTTTTATCCAAACAATGCGCTATTTCTTGATAACAAACTGGAACCTCCATTGGTAATGCTGTTATACGATTTGGACCATGAACAATATAATCTTCTGGAGCCTCGTCTCCTAAGTCAGTCAAAGCTGAACCAACGTGAACTTTTATTCGTTCTGCCATACGTTCGCTGACACGAACATTATGTTGGCGACTCATATATTCTTGAATATCAGCTGTTAAATCATCACCTGCAACACGTATAGAGTTATTGCAAACAATTCCACCCAAAGAAATAACGGCAATTTCAGTACTACCGCCACCAATATCAACAATCATATTGCCTTCTGGTGCTTCTACATCAAGACCCATACCAAGAGCAGCTGCCATCGGTTCAAAAATAAGATAAACATCGCGTCCCCCTGCATGTTCAGCAGAATCGCGAACCGCACGTAGTTCTACTTCTGTTGAACCAGAAGGTACACCGATTACCATACGCAAAGATGTAGAAAATAAGCGATATCTGCTATGCACCATCTTGATAAGTCCCCTCATCATTTGTTCGCACGATGAAAAGTCTGCAATCACACCATCGCGAAGTGGACGAATAGTACGAATATCGGGATGTTCCTTCTCATACATTAACTTGGCATCATTACCTACAGCAATCATTTTTTCTGTACGTCGGTCACGTGCCACTACAGAAGGTTCATCAACAACTATCTTATCATCACTGATAATGATCGTATTTGCGGTTCCCAGGTCCATTGCTATTTCCTGGATAAATGAAAAAAATCCCATCTTAAATATTTGATATGTGGTAAAAACGAGGAATTTATCCTTCGTTATATTATTTATCTTTTCTCTCAGTTTATATCTTTCAAGTGCTTACTTAATGCAAACTCCATTTTTATTTGGCAAACCAATTATGAATAGCGGTATCGTAATGACTGCTAATACCAAATGCGCGTTCAGCAAACATCTTTCGATCTTCAAGTCCTGTCTTTGCACCTTGCTTATTCAGTAACTGCAAAAGAACAGGGTATTCAGCTTTACTTGGTATAATAACAACATCATTGAAATTCTTAGCACCTGCTCTAATCAAAGAAATACCTCCGATATCTATTTTTTCAATAATATCGGCATCACACGCACCACTAGCTACAGTTTGTTCAAACGGATACAAATCAACAATAACCAAATCGATTGCAGGAATGTCATATTCAACCATTTCCTTTTGATCTCCACCAAAATTACGACGCGCTAATATGCCTCCAAAAACTTTGGGGTGCAAAGTTTTTACTCGTCCTCCTAAAATAGAAGGGTATGTTGTTACGTCTTCTACTTTTTGACATTCATAACCTAAAGATTCAATAAATTCTTGCGTACCTCCAGTACTGAGGAATTTAACACCCTCTTCATTCAGTTTCTTTAAAATATCCTCTAATCCATCTTTATGGAAAACAGAGATTAATGCCGTCTTTATTTCTCTTATACCAGCCATAATTTCATAAGATTTCGTTTTGCTTTGCAAAGATACAAAATACTACAGTAAGTAAACAAGAAAAATAGATAAAAAAACAATAATTCATATAATTATTATTCAAAATCAATGTAACAAACAGCTTTTGAGCATTTTCAACGATTTGCGAATGACGATATATGCGTTATGTTTAGTATGTGTTCGCATAAAAAATAACGTCTAAAAAGAACTAGAAATTTGAAAAAGAAGTTTGTTTCAATATTTTAAGTATCTTTGCATCATGAATTTTAGCAAGACGATACTAAATTGGTATGCCTTAAACGGACGGGAACTTCCGTGGCGGCAAACCACCAATCCATACGCTATTTGGCTAAGCGAGGTCATTATGCAGCAAACGAGAATAGCTCAGGGTACTGCTTATTGGGAACGTTTTATGAAACGTTGGCCTAATGTTTATGCATTGGCAGAAGCAACTGAAGACGAGGTTTTAAGAGAGTGGCAGGGACTTGGCTATTACTCTCGAGCTAGAAATTTACGCAAAGCTGCACAACAAATTGTAGAAAAAGGATATTTCCCACAGACTTTCAATGAGTTAATAGAAATAAAAGGGGTTGGCGAATACACTGCATCAGCTATTTTATCCATGTCGTTCGCAACTCCTATTGCAGTAGTTGATGGTAATGTTTATCGAGTTCTTTCTCGCTATTTTGGAATTGAAACTCCAATAGATTCTACTCAAGGAAAAAAAGTATTCAAAACTATGGCACAAGAATATCTTGCAAAAGAAAATCCTGCAGCATATAATCAAGGAATAATGGACTTTGGTGCTATACAATGTACTCCAACGTCTCCTAACTGTAAAATATGTCCATTAATAGAAACATGCTTTGCAGCAAATAACAACAAAGTGGCTGAACTACCTATAAAATCAAAGAAAATAAAACAACGCGAACGCCATTTCTCCTTTATATATATAAGGTGTAATGGTAAGACTGTTATCCGTCGCCGTGGCGCAGGTGATATTTGGCAGGGTCTTTGGGAACTACCCACAACAGAATTGGTTAGTAATGTTATTGAGAAAGCGACTTTAATAAAAAAGAATGTAAAGCATATCCTTACTCATCAAATTATTTTTGCTGATTTCTATCTATTAGAAACAGATGTATCTCCAACTCTTCCTACTGATTTCATATGGATAAAGGAAAACGAGATAGAGCATTATGCCCTACCTCGTCTTATAGATTTACTCGTTAAAAGTCTTTGATATTATTAATATGCTCTATGCATCTTTCTTACCAAACTTTGGATCAACCTTCAACAAGGAAGCAACAATGAAAGGGAAAATGCATGACACCATTACCAAAACAAAAAACGTGCTATAGCCTACAGCATCTGCTAGAGCTCCTGCAAATAAACCTGGTAACATCATCGAAAGTGCCATAAAGCCAGTACAAAGGGCATAATGACTAGTTTTATGTTCTCCTTGACTGAAATATAGCATAAATAGCATATAGCACTAAAGCCAAAACCATATCCAAAGTTTTCTACAAAAATAGCAGCACCAATAGAAAAAGGTGAAGATGGCATTACAAAACCTAAATAAACATAAGCTATATTAGGCAGGGTAATGGCAAAAGTCATGGGCCAAAGCCACTTTTTTAATCCATCTTTACTGGCTACCATTCCTCCCAATATACCTCCAAGAAGTAATCCTACAACTCCAACAATTCCATTTATAACACCAAAAGTTTCTAAGGAAAGGTTTAATCCACCCTTATCGGCTGTGGCCCTTAGGAACAATGGCCCAACAGTATTCAACAAAGCTTCGGGTAAACGGAATAAAAGCATAAATGCAATTGCTATCAAAACCTCTTTTTTACGGAAAAAGCTTGCGAATGTACCAATAAATTCGTTGAATAGTTCTGAAGCCGAAAGTTGGTTATGCTCTATATCTGTATCAGGTTTTGGCAATACATATCTGTGGTATAGACTTAATCCTATAAACAATGCTGCCAAACTATAAAAAACTAACGACCACGAAAGTTGTACTTTCATATATTCGTGTAACAATCCTGCAAGAGCAACTAAACCTCCTTTTCCAACAACCATTGAAATGCGATAAAATGTTGAACGAATACCTACAAAGAAAGCTTGCTCGTGCTGTTCAAGACCTAACATATAAAAACCATCTGCCCCAACATCGTGTGTAGCACTCGAAAAAGCTAACAGCCAAAAAAAACAAATGGTACCTTGTAACCAGAACGATGTATTTATAGTAAAAGCAACACCTGCAAAAGCGGCACCAAGTAACATTTGCATGGTTAACACCCACCATCTTTTTGTTCTAATAAGGTCAAGAAATGGACTCCACAATGGTTTTATCACCCATGGAAGATAGAACCACGATGTGTAGAAAGTAGCTTCAGTATCGCTTAAGCCCATTTCTTGATAAAACACCAACGATACCAAGACTACTGCCGCATTGGGTAATCCCTCTGCAAAATAGAGTGTAGAAACCCACGCCCAAGGCGATATTTTCTTTTTAATAGTCTGTTTTTGCATTATTTATAAGCATTTTATTAATGTGTAATTTCTTACATTGGTTGCAAAGGTAAAGAAAAAAGCTAACATAAAAATAGAAACTACTGCTATTTTATGGGAATGTTATCTTAACTTTGCAGCCACAAACGAATTTAGACAATATGGATAATCAATTTTCAAGAACAGAACTACTTTTGGGTAGCGATGCTATGGACACCTTAAAGAATAGCAAAGTGCTGGTTTTTGGTGTTGGCGGCGTTGGTGGATATGTTGTAGAAGTATTGGCACGCAGTGGCGTGGGCACAATAGCCATTGTTGATGACGACCACATCGGATTATCGAATATGAACCGTCAGATCATTGCTACTCATTCTACACTCGGACGAGCAAAGGTTGATGTTATGGAAGAACGAATAAAAGACATTAATCCTTCGTGTGAAGTAAGGAAGTTTCAAACATTCTACCTTCCTGAAGTGGCAGACCAATTTGACTTTTCAGCATATAATTATGTCGTAGATTGCATTGACACTGTAGTAGCAAAAATTGATATTATAACACGTTGTCATAATCTTAAAACACCTATCATTTGTAGTATGGGGGCAGCTTTTAAAATGGAACCTACACAACTTATGGTTACTGATTTATTTAAAACTATAAACGACCCTTTGGCAAAAGTACTAAGAAAGAAACTGCGCAAAACAAACGTACGCAATATAAAGGTTGTTTATAGTCCAGAAGAACCATTATCATCTTTATCAATAGAAGAAAACCAAGAATCAAACTGTGAAATTGAAAAATCTGAAACTATTGCACATAAGAAACGAACAACGCCTGCTTCGAACGCATGGGTACCTGCAGCAGCTGGATTAATAATAGGTGGCGAAGTGGTTAAAGACTTGTGTAGAGCTGCTGAAACTCTGCGGAAAGTGAATGTGAAAGATTAAACACTATAGAGAATAAAAGGAAGAAAACTACTGGCTTAAATTTAGTTTCAAGTGTTAAATATCACATAAAAAACGTATAAATTTCAGGTTTCTACAATATTTGAAAGCAAGAATTTTGTTTATAGTCTAAAAATTCTTAACTTTGCGCTACTCTAAATCATACATAGATATTTATATGACTAACACCATTACAGAGGGGAAGAATAGAGTATTACTCTATCATCTTATTGCAATTTTAGTTGTAAGCATTTGGGGTGCGACGCTTGTGAACACAAAAGTAGTGATACAAGGTGGTATGCGCCCTGACGAAGTATTTCTATCTCGCTACATCATAGCATATCTTGCTATGTGGACACTATCATATAAGAAGTTATGGTCCGACAATCTTAAGGACGAACTATTGATGGTGGCTTGTGGTCTGTTAGGAGGTTCGCTCTATTTCATACCCGAAAATTTTGCTGTTCAAGTAGGTAGTGTAAACGATATTAGTTTTATTCTCTGCACATCACCATTATTTACCATGTTTTTTGCTATACTTTTCTGCAAAGAAAAGCTAACAAAACCGCTTGCAATTGGTTCTCTTATTGCTTTGGTAGGTGTATCGTTCATAATATTTGGTGGAAACAGTGAATCCTCAGTAGTAGAAGATCGCATTTTGGGAGATGCTTTAGCTTTGTTATCAACTGCATGTTTTGGTGCATATTGCTTATTGCTACGTCCATTAAGTCAAAAATATGGTGCAGCATTTCTTACTAGAAAAATGTTCTTTTATGGTTCACTAACAAGTTTGCCATTATTTATTATTACACCATGGCAATTCCCATTAGATCATTTCCTTACAGATCTTCCTGTTACTTTTAACCTTCTTTTCCTTGGTTTAGTAGCATCGTTTTTCTGTTTTGGTGCATGGAGTTTTGTTACCGAAAAAGTGGGTGCTGTAAAAATAGCTAACTACAACTATCTTAGCCCTATCTGTACTGTCATTATTAGCGCCATTTTCTTAGGTGAAAAAATGACAGTCGAAGCTGCTATTGGTAGTGTGTTAATCCTAATTGGTGTATTCTTTGCCAATAAAAAATAAGAAAAATAAAATAATAAAACAGCCTCTGTACACATAGTACAGAGGCTGTTTTGTTTAAATTTAAATTTACTTCAATATACTCATACATTTTTTACAATATTCGTGAAAAGACAGAAAAAGAATGAATCGGAAAAATTATAATTACAAAATAAAAAAACGTAATTATGTTTTTCCTATTTTATAATTATAAATTCGAGCGAATTATATATAAATTCAAAAGACATTTACGAACTACTGAAAAGTTGGAACAATTTCTATATAAAATAAAATAGAATCTTGAAAAAAACTACGAGTACGTTAAAGCTTATAAATCATAAGTTGCTGATTAGCAAAAAAAATGCGTGCTATTTACCAAGTATTTATAGTTTGCCATTACAAAAACTCATTTCTTCTAATTCCACCCAACCTGCATCTTTTATTTCACGTAAAAAAAGACGGGCACACATTTCCGCATCATCACCTGCACGATGGTGATGTCCATAAGATATATCAAATTGATCACACAGATAATCGAGTTTGTTGCAATCGAAATCATAAATATGACGAGCTGCACGCAGAGAACAATAATAATCTACTTCGGGAACAGGAATACCATAGGACTTTAAAGAATGACGAATACAACTTATATCAAAGGAAGCATTATGAGCTACTAATACAGGACATTGGCGTAAATATTCTGAAATTTCAGCCCAAACTTCAGGAAATAATGGAGCATCAGCTGTATCAGCAGGCTGTATACCATGTATTTGGGTGTTCCAATAATCATAACGATTGCCTTCAGGACGTACTAACCACGATTTAGATTGTACCACTTGACCTCCATTTACAATACATATACCAGCTTCACAAATTGAATTTCTTTTAGCCGTTGCTGTTTCGAAGTCGATAGCTATAAAATTTATATTATGCATTATGAATATAAGTAAGTATTAAACCTATTCTTATCAGACCATTTATAATTAAAAATAATGGTCATCGATATGGAATTTCTAACACAAACTTACATAAAATAATTGAATTAGCACCAAAGAGATAAAGAAATATATTTCTATCTAAAAGAAATGAATCATGTATACCATTTATAAAAAAATGAAGTATCGTTATAGAATGAAAATGATAAGTATAAAGAAGAATAAAATAAAAAAGGCGACAGCTTCCGCTGTCGCCTTATCATTAAAATATCATTTTGGCTTTTAAAGACCTAAAGCTTTTTTCGCATTTTCGTTATTAGGATTTACTGTCAATACTTTGTTAAAGTATTGTTTAGCCATTTCTTGATTGTTAAGCTTTGAATAATAATATCCAAGACCATAGTAAACCTGCTCCAAATATGCTTTTGCTTCATCATCAAGCTGTGGTTTTGCTTCCTCATATGCTGCAATCTTCTTATAGATATCAGCAACCTTGTCAGCATCATTCTTCATCTGTGCTGCATTAGCCTGATTAGACCAAATCCAATCAGAAATAGATGGGAACTTAACTACCATTTGATCGTAAATTGCAATGGCTTTATCCAAATAGGTATTCTTTACTGCTCTATCAGTTTCTGTTTCAGCTTTTTCTATCCATGCTTGAGCAAGTTTTGCCCAATCATTAGAGTTAGCATTTTGGTTCTTTGAAAGATAATCCATTTGAACTTTTAATGCATTTTCAACATCACCTTGAGCAATATAAACTTCAGCTATTGTCTTCATTGGCTCAAGATTTTTCTTGTCCATATCAAGAGCCTTGTTAAGATTCTCAATTGCCTTATCATATTCTTTATTACCTGCTAACGCTTTTCCATAAATAGCATAGTCATTAGCTACTTTCTTACCAGAACCGCTAAACATCTTGTTTGCAAAATTTAAAGCAGCAGTAAAGTCGCCCTTCTCAACCGAAGACATCATACCAACACGTGAAAGATATTCACTACTTGGGAAACGTTGCAAACCTGCTTCTACTATTTCCATAGCTTTATCATACTTTCTCAGAACATAAGCAGTATAGCTATATTTATAGAAGTTGTCCTCTGTTAAATTTGCACGATTAGCTTTATCGAACCAAGAAAGAGCTTCAGCAAATTTACCATCACCAAGCATAATTTCAGCAGCTGTAGCTTCTACGGGATAATTAGGCTCAACCTGACGAAGTTCTTCTAATTTCTGTATTGAAACTTGAGAATTTACGTGACGATATACTTTTGCATAACGCTCGTAGGCTGCAACATTATGAGGATCGAGGCTTATAGCAGTTGCGTAATGTTGAGCTGCAGAACCAGCATTACCAACACTATCTTGCAAAGCAACAATATCACCAAGAAGAAGATATCCTAATGTTCCATTCATCTTCTTGTTAGAAACGATAGAATTTGCAATCTTCATCGCTTCAGTAAAGTTACGCTGTGCCAAAAAAACGTTACCAAGAGCTGTAAGAGCTTGCTCATCTTTCTTATAGGTTTTAATATATTCTTTTATAAGGTCCTTACCAGCATTTAAATCTGTTGGTGCAGCTTCGATAGCGCTGATAATAGGATTAAGAGCTACCTTATAACCATCGTTTTGTGCTAATACAGGAGTTGATAAACTTAGTATCAAAGCTCCAGCTAATAAATATTTCTTTGTCTTCATAATCATTTATAAATTAGATAAACTTTATACTGGATTAGTAACTATGACTTAATATACAATAGAAAGTTTGATGATTTAATCAGTTTTTATTTTTACTTCACGAATTGTAATTTCAGCTCTATAAGGAAGCATACCCGTTTTTAACATTATCTTTTGTCCTATAGGACCAGCAATAAAGTTTGCAAATGCCCAGGGCAGAGCTTTATGAGGGTCTGCAACAATTGCGTAGATAGTTCTTACAAATGGATAACGACCATCAAGGAAATAAGCTTGATAGGGTTGCCAGCTATTATAATCTTCTGCTCTACTTGTTTTAGATATTGCCATGACGCGAATATCATTTCTAAATGTGGTGTTTGTGGAATCTTTTCGGTCATTCAACCAATTTGAGCCAATTACACCTATTGCGTTTGGAGTCTTCTTTACATATTCGATTACAGACTTACTATTCTTTGCTGCTACGATATTCTGACTCTTAATGTTTTTTCCATCTAATATTGAATCAACAACAAAATGTAGTGTTGCTGATGCTTTGTTATCGAATACAACTTCTATGTCTCCTTTATCTGAATTAGGATAAAGTTGTTTCCACTTTGTTACTTCGCCTTTAAGTAGACGCTTAACATCAGTAACTGTGATACATGAATCTAAGTTACTTTTATTGATGATAAATGCTATTCCATCATACCCTATAGGAAATACTGACGGAATAGGACCTTTACCTCTTAATATTGCATCTTCACCTTTTTGCAATCCGTGAGATGAAAATAAAAGATTCACCTTAAGGTCAAGGAGCATCTTCATTCCTGTGTTATCATCTGTATATACAGGTAAAAGATGAGTTTGAGGGAAACGATACTGATATACATGCAATTCTTCGTCAATAAACTGACTAAAACTTTCATCAGCGGCAAATTTAATTGTTCCTGATATTGGTGTATCTGTTCTACCATCCTTAGCTTTTTTCTCACCACATGATGAAAGAAAAACTACAGATGCAATAAATACTAAGAATATGTAAAATGCTGTTCGTTTCATAAAATACGAATTAATTTGATTTAAAAGTAATTTAGATAGTGCGCGACATCTCAGGATTACCATTAATTAAACCAGAATTTTATTTTCGCATACTATTTTTTATTATGAAGTGCTTGAGCGTTTTGTTTGGTTTAACATTCTATACACATTTTGCGATTAACTGATAGAACCATAACTTAAAAAACAAATTTCACAATTACATGACCTTACAGATGAGTCCGCAACTTTCTGAGAACTCTGTAAATGAGAAATAAGCCATTCATTAACAAAACTTTCTCTAGTAACTACATTTGGTTTTACACTTGATGAACCTAAGTCTTTCTCTCCAAATACGAGGAGAGAAAGACTATGGTTTGTATAATTCCTACAAAATGTAACACTAAGTTCGATTCATTTTTTAATTAGTTCAGCTTAAATGTGATTGGAAGTTGGAACCAAACGTTAGCAGGTTGTCCGTTGTTCATACCTGGATTCCACTTTGGCATGCTGTTTACAACGCGAAGTGCTTCGCGGTCAAGTGCAGGGTCTACACCACGCATAACTTGTGCTTGGCTAACAGAACCATCACGTCCAACAACAAACTTCACAATTACTTTTCCCTGAATGTTATTTTCTGCTGCCGAAGCAGGATACTGCAAGTGAGATACAAGCCATGCTTGAACATTTCCTTTGAATGTTGGTGGTTGCTCAGCAAAAGTAAAGATCTTCTTTTCAATATCTTCTTTAGGAGCTTCTACCTTAGGAGCCTCTACTGGCTTCTCAATCTTAGGAATAATCTGCTCTGGCGTTGCCACAGTACTTTTATCAGCTACAATATTACGATCTTCAACACCTTCTTTTGTTTCAGCTCCGACTGCCTTGGTTTCTTTATTCATTTTAACCATTGGGGGCATTTCTTCCTTAACTTCTTTGTCATCTTTAATGACAGGTGCTGTAAATTTCACTGTAGCACGAGTTTCTGGAACAACTTTTTCAGGCTCAATCTTCTTGGGCTCTTCTTTCTTTTGTTGTTTCTTACGCTCTTCCTGCTCTTTCTTAGCTGCTTCTATTGCTTGCAACTCCATCTTAGCAGCATATGCTTCTTGTGCTGCAAGCTCATCATTGTGTTTCTTAACTTGATAAGCTAAATAGCCACCACCAATGAATGCAGCAACAAGCAAAATAATTAATGATTTGATATTTCGCTGTGAAACAGACTTACGAAGTTGATATGCTCCGTATGACTTGTTCTTATCAGCGAAAACCATATCGACCCATTTAGGATCGTATAAATCTATCTTTGCCATGTTTCTTTTCTTTAATTGTTATACATCATTAAAATTAAGCTTTAACACCCTTTTTCAAAAGCAAAGCTTTTTCTTCAGGTGTAATCTTATCAATGACATAAGTTGCAATATATGAAATCTGCATTTCATCAAGAATATCAACAAGATGCTTATAAGAAGATTTATCAGTAGGCTTGATAATGACTGTCAAAGTTGGTACTTTCTTGCCATTTACATTACCT
This sequence comes from Prevotella aurantiaca JCM 15754, assembly GCF_000614025.1. Classification (GTDB taxonomy): domain Bacteria; phylum Bacteroidota; class Bacteroidia; order Bacteroidales; family Bacteroidaceae; genus Prevotella; species Prevotella aurantiaca. Next base: position 81,163 of record NZ_BAKF01000004.1, on the reverse strand, counting down.
AACTTGATATTTGTAAGCTCAGCTTGATAAATGCTATCTGGATAAGCCTTTTCGTTAGCAGCTTTCTTCTTTTGCAAGTCTTGTACAGCAATACGCATATCGTTATAAGGAACGCTTGCGCCATTGTCTACTTCCTTGTGCTGAAGAACGTAACGAATACCAGTCTTTCCTGTGCTCCAATCAGCCTTTTTCAACCAATTAGGATTATCAAGTTGAGGTTTACCCTCACCATAGAACATCTTGTCATCTTCACCTATAAAGATGGTTATAGAGTGAGACTCCTTAGCTTCATTCTTCTTTGCGTCATTTAAATTCTTGTCATTACTTGGCATTGTAAGCTCCATAGTTGAAGGCTTGCTAAGTGATGTACAAAGCATGAAGAATGTAATAAGCAACATAAGCATATCAACCATTGGCGTAAAGTCTACGCGAACAGTCATCTTTTTCTGCTTGCTTTCTTTTTTATTTGCCATATTAGTTCTCCTTAGAAGCTGCTGTTGCAGCCTTTTTAGCGTCCAACTGTGTAATCATATAGTACTGACTTTCATCCATATCCTGGAGTTCGCTCATCACCTTCTTAACTGTACCATAAGGAGTATTTGCGTCAGATTTCAAAGCAATTTTAACTTTAGAATTTACTGTGCGAGCAGCATTAACCCATTGTTGAAATTCTGTCATATCCTGTCCTTCTATACTATCGAGAGGAATACCCATTTTGGGAAGTTCTTCACTTCGAGCTTTTGCTGATTTACTTAAAAAAGCTGGGAGTTTGTCTAATGGTGCTCCTATTGTAGATTCACCCAAAAAAGTTTTCTTCTGTTCTGGTGAAAGTTTTGCAACCATATCTACAATTTGCCCCAACTCATTAATATTATCGTAGCTCAAAAATACCTGACCTTCGCCAGTTGGTTGACCAGCAGCATTCTTCTCAGGACTAATAAGTACTGTAAGAACACCATTTTCAGGCACCTTCATTTCAGACACAGAACCTGGTGTATTTACTTTCACAGGCTCATTCTTTACGAATGTAGAGGTGAGCATGAAGAAAGTAAGCAGCAAGGTCATAACGTCTGACATCGGCGTCATGTCAATCCAAACTTCTTCTTTCTTAACTTTTACTTTACCCATAGCGATAATGTATTTAAAGGGTTAGCAAAAATTAAGCTTCTTCTGTATGGTTTACTTCGTATGTCTGAGCAATTGAGTAACCAACCTCGTCGAGTGCGTAAGTCAACTTGTCAACCTTGTTTGAGAAGTAGTTGTAAGAAACTACAGCAAACCAAGAAGTAGCAATACCGAATGCAGTATTAATCAACGCCTCAGAAATACCAGCAGAAAGCGCAACAGAGTCACCACCACCACCAGTAGCCAAAGCAGAGAATGACTTGATCATACCAATTACAGTACCGAGAAGACCTGTAAGGGTACCAAGTGTAACGAGTGTTGCAATGATTGGGAGGTTCATTGTAAGAGTTGGCATCTCAAGCTGAGTTGCTTCTTCGTGAGCCTGTTGAATCTTAGCAACTTTCTGTGCTTTCTTCATACCTGCATTAGCACCACTTTCCATTGACTTATATGCGTTCAAAGAAGCAAGTACAACATTTGCAACAGAACCTTTTTGCTTATCGCAAAGCTGAGTAGCCTTGTTCATATCGTTATCTTTCAATGCAGACTTAATGTTTGCAACGAACTTAGGAAGTGTTCCATTACCAAAAGCGGTCTTTAAAGCCAACCAACGCTCGATAGACATAGCGAGCACAGTGAGCAACAATGTGTGAATAACAGGTACCACGATACCACCCTTAAAGATAGTACCCCATACGTCAGCAGGATGCTCTTTAGTTCCAGGATCTTGGAAATGCATATCATGTCCAAACCATGTAAAGAACAATACAAACGCTACGACACCGCAAACTGCGATAATCCAAAATGCGCCTCTAACTCCTGTGAAGCCCTCTGATTTCTTTTGTGGGGCTGCTTTTTGTTGTGTAGTTGCCATAAATGATAAAATTTTAATTTTTTAGTTATAAATGAATTGAATTATTATTATCTATTTGATTTTAAACTGATTGGATATTGAGTTGTCAAAAACTGACCAACTTTCTCCGCACATTTTCGGCAAAGATAGCAAATTATAGAGAACTACGTTCATAATTAACATCTTTTAACTGTTGTTTTTTGACTACTTTTATTATGTTTTTGCATCATTGTGGAAGTCTAAGTTTCTCCTTCTGTCTCATTTCGTTTATTCATATTATAGGCATCAATTATTAAACCTTTATTATGAAATAAAAACTTTCTTTCGTTTATAGTTGTAAAACTAATTTCACCTTAATAGTTTGTTTCTTACACAATACTATTTTTTTATTATATAAAGTTAAAACGAAAAAACAAAGAGATTATTTCATTTTTACCCTTATGAAATAATCTCTTTAACATATTTATAAGACACCTTATTATATATATGAAGTATTCTTCTTTATTTATACCTATAAGTGTAAATCGTGTCCCATTCTATCCTTCTTTGTTTTCAAATAACGATAATCGTATTGGTTAGGCCGTATTTCTATTGGAATATTTTCTTCTATTTCTAAGCCATAAGCCTCTAAACCTACACGTTTTGTCGGGTTATTTGTCATTAAACGCATCTTATGAACACCAAGATGACGCAACATTTGAGCACCACATCCATAATTACGTTCATCAGATTTAAAACCAAGATGTAAGTTAGCATCTACAGTATCTAATCCCTGTTCTTGTAACTTATAAGCAGCTATTTTGTTCATCAAGCCTATACCTCTTCCTTCTTGTTCCATATAGATCAAGACTCCTTTCCCCTCGGCCTCTATCATCTCCATTGCTTTATGCAATTGTTCACCACAATCACAGCGTTCGCTACCAAGAACGTCGCCAGTAGCACAAGAAGAATGTACACGTACTAATACCGATTCATCTTCGCTCCACTCACCTTTTATCAACGCCATATGTTCAACGCCTGTAGATGTTTGACGGAAAGGAATTAAGCGGAAGTGTCCATATTTTGTAGGCATATCAACTTCTACACCAACTTCAATACTTGTTTCGCGTTTTAAACGATAAGCAATGATATCTTTTATACTGATAATTTTCATGTCCCACTCTTTAGCTTTTTCAATGAGTTGGGGCATTCTTGCCATTGTTCCGTCATCATTCATGATTTCCATTAACACACCTGCAGGGAAACAACCAGCCATTTTACAAAGGTCTATTGCAGCTTCAGTATGCCCAGAACGACGCAAAACACCATTGTCTTGTGCATATAATGGATTGATATGTCCAGGTCGACCAAACGTTTGTGGTGTTGACTTTGGATCAGCCAAAGCCTTTATAGTTTCCGAACGGTCGTGAGCAGAAACTCCCGTTGAACAACCTTCCAATTTATCTACAGTTACGGTAAATGGTGTACCAAGCACCGATGTATTATCAGATACCTGATGTGGTAAATCTAATTCTTTTGCGCGTGAAAGTGTTATTGGGACACAAAGAACACCACGAGCATTTTTCAACATAAAGTTCACCTTTTCAGGCGTAATCATTTCAGCAGCCATAATGAGGTCGCCCTCATTCTCTCGGTCTTCATCATCTACTACGATAACGAATTTACCTTCTTTAAAATCCTTTACAGCATCTTCAATGCTACTGAGTTTGAAGTTCTCCATAATTGTATTCTAAGTTTAAGGTCGATTTTAAATAAAATACGACCTTCGGTTTGATTTATAATTATTTTATTGTTACTGTTTCTGTTTAGCTATTATCTTTTCGCTTTCTTCAATAATATTATCGTTGGTCTGCTTAATAATTTTCAAATCACGATACAAGCGTAACCGGAAGCCCCACATTCTGAAATAAAGGAATAAGCCTACAGGTAAAATAATAGCTGCAGTTATATTCAGCCACTTATATTCAAAAGGACGTGTATGTGCTTTAGTTATCAATACAGGATACTTGTTAAGTTCTGAAAGAATTAACTTATTGCGTGTATTGGATAAATCATCAATAATCGTTTCAAGATTATTGCTTAATTGTTCTATCTCATGATCTGGCTGATATTTAAAGAATGTCCTAATAAAATTAGGAGGTGATTTTAAATTACTTTTTTGCACATAAGCTACAATATCTGCATTCATTTCTTTCAGCATAGTAGCATCAACAGCATACTTTGGTGCATTAATAATCACTTCCTTACTGCTAATACTTCGTTTTATACGCAAACCTAATATGCGCATAGCAAGATTACGATACATGTCAATATTGAAGACTGCCGAATCTTTATTAGCCTTGTAAGTAATAAAGATTGCTGTTGGTATAAGAATAGCAGGAGAAAGTCCTCTTCCAAACCATACAGCCCAATCGCCTTGTCTTGACATTCGATAACCTGTATTATTTAATATGTAATAAATAATAAAGACGAACACACTTATTATGATGGGGACTCCCAATCCTCCCTTACGAATAATTGCACCTAAAGGCGCACCAATAAAGAAGAAGATTAGACACGTTAGCGATAATAAATACTTATTTATTTCTGCGATATCGTGCATTCGTATCATTTTATCTCCATCACTGGTTATCATACTCTTAAAATCAAGATCTGATACAGTTTGTTGAGAATTTATCAAAGCACGTTCAATGGTTTGCCTACGCTCTTCAGGTGTCATTTTATTGTAAAGCGTGTCTAAATCAAAGTTTTTGGTTGAAGCAAGTGTCTTAGCTTTTACCAAATCACTCTTCTTTAGTTGCAAAACAGGATAAAGAACTTGTCGCGCATCTTGATAATATGCGTTACCAACACTATCAAAAACTTGAACAAGCGAATCTTTATCGTGGCGGATTTTAGCAATACTCTTCGTACGGGCATCATCAGAAATTCTCGACATATCAATACGATTGAATTCGTCACTGAAGTCTATAACTAACTTTTTGTGAACAAATGATTCGCGACGATAAGGCACACTGGCACTACTACCAAATTCCTGCGAACGCATGTTTTCAAACCATTCGCCATTCCATAAATTTAAAACAAGATGTTTCTTCTCTGCTGTTGACTGCAATAAACCCGAATCGGCAAGTATGATGGCTTGATCTTCGTACGAATCGGTCATGCGGTAAATCATTATGTTATAAAGGTGTCCTGTTTTTAAATCACGCTTTTCAACATAAAGATTGGTATCTGGTATACCATCATAGAAGACTCCCTCAGGAATTTCCAATTCAGGATTCTTCTGCTTCATCGAATTCAACAACTGATTAAAATGTTTTTTAGCATTAGGACCAATGGTATCTTGGAAATAAAACGAAACAAGTGCTATAAAAAATGTAAAAATTATTACTCCTCTGAAAGCTTTAATAAGCGAAATACCTGCAGCCTTTATAGCTGTAAGTTCTGAACTCTCACCAAGATTTCCAAAAGTAATAAGCGATGATAATAAAACAGCAAGTGGCAATGCTTCTGGAACCATCATCAAGCTCATATACCAAAAGAATTCTCCAAGAACATCAAGAGAAAGACCTTTACCTATCAGTTCATCAACATATTGCCACAGAAATTGCATCATCAGCACAAATAAGCTAACGATGAAAGTTCCTACGAAAAGCGTTCCAAACTGCTTTATAATAAATATGTCTAACTTTCTGATACGAAACATTTTCCGTTGTACAATGTACTAACTCTGCACAATTGTTTTGCAAAAGTACATAAAATAATCAGAGTAACCACCGATTTTTCATTTTTTATGTACAAACACAAATCATAAGGTATATATACAACTATCAAAAGCATATATTTTTGAAATATCATCAATAAATTTTCAAATAAATTTTGTCGGTTCACTTTTTTTATATACCTTTGCAACCGCTTTTCAAAAGCAGTTTGTTTAAGGGTTTTTGGCGGGATAGCTCAGTTGGTTAGAGCGTCGGATTCATAATCCGGAGGTCCGGGGATCGTAGCCCCGTCCCGCTACATAAATAAAAGGAGTTACATGGCGTAACTCCTTTTTTATTTTTATTGCTTATTCTTTGTTTCACTCACTAAGAAATGAGCATAGTAACAAATAAATAAGTTCAAAATTGTATCTTCTTATAAATGAATCAATTATGACTTATTGAAGTGTAAGTAATCTAGTAATTAGAAAAATGTAATTACAAATAATCAAAAACGTAATTACGTTTTTAAAAATTATAATTACAAATTTCAAATTCGTTATTATAATTTTTCAAGTACTTTTTATCATTAGCAAACATTTTAGTGAACTTTCTAAAATCACACTATTATTTCAATAGATAACGTCGTCTTGAATCAATATAAATCTAACAGCTTTGCAAAAAAATGATTCACCAAATAAGGATGGCAAAATTTTAAACAATAAACAAAGTTGGTAATAAGTTTGTAAGGTATAGAATTTTCTGCACCTCTATTTATTGATAGAGGTGCAGAATTATTTTTATTGTTTCACAACTTTCTTACCATTTACAATATATACACCTTTGGGTAATTTATTTAAGTCATTAGATATGCTAATACCACTAAGACTAAAGTTTTTTTGTGTGTCTTTAGCTTTATTAGCAGGAAATTCAATAGATGTAGCATCTTTTGTAATAGAAACCCAATCCGTTACTACTTTATCATCTTTTCCAAAAAGAGAATAATAGGCATATTCACCTTGTTGAAACTCTTGCCAATATGCTCCTTCAGGTAAATTAACAATACATTCGATGAGTTCGGGCTTATTATCCCATATCCAACTGATACTACCTGCGTAATTATCTGTATTTATGCCACCACCTTTAGCACGTAAATTACAACGTTCAAATTTCCAATACCCATCACACAAGCCATATTCTCCTCCACTTACTTCAATAGTACAGTTACTTACAATAATAGAGCCTCGGTTAAAAATACCCTTTTGGAAGTTCTTATCGCTTGCAGTAGAAGAGCCTATTATAGTTAGCTTACCATCACCTATGAATGTTAAAGTATTATCTGGACCATTCCAAAGTCCCACACTCTTTTCAGAAACAATAGTATTGTTTCCAATGATTCGAATGGTTAAGTCTCCTATAATATTATAGATACCTGGACCATTTATTGTTTCTGCTGAATTATGAATAGTTGCATTTTCAAGCGTGAGGGTTTTGGTTGCTTCATCGTACTTTACAATACCTGATACACCATCTATAACAGAAAGATCATCACAATTGTCATGGGTTATTGGTGCACCAGCTATTGAAATTTCATTTTCTTCTGCTTGTGCTTGTACCTTAATTGTCCACATCGTCGCCACTATGGCAAGGATGAACGAAAATAAAACTTGTTTCTTCATGATTCTTTTGTTTTTAATGGTTGATAATTGGACAAATACTCTTGCTGTGTCGTTTATTCCTAAAATAAACGATTCTTTGCTACTTGAAAAGAAGTAGTAAGTTGATAATGATGCAAATACTTCGCACCTCTATTTATTGATAGAGGTGCAGAATTATTTTTATTGTTTCACAACTTTCTTACCATTTACAATATATACGCCTTTGGGTAATTTATTTAAGTCGTTAGATACGCGAACACCGCTAAGAGTATAAATTCCTTGTGCAGTTTTAACAGCTATATTAATGTTTGGAGTTTCGATAGCTGTTGCATCTTTAACTATCATAACCTTATCAGTTACTTTTTCTCCATTCAAAGCAACACAGTGCATAGATGGGTCAAATGCTGCGCCTGAAGGTTCTGATATTTTACTTCCTATCATAGTAAGGGTGGCAAAATCACAAATTGAACCTTTTTCTGTACCTTCTGCAGTTATTGTGGCATTTTTAATTGTAAGATTTTCGGTTTCACCATTAAATCCCGCAATACCATATTCATTACTTTTAGCATTTATAGTACAATTTTCTATTGTAAGATTACCCTTGTTTGCATAGATGGCACAATTCTTCTGACAGGTTATGTCAAGTGTTCCTTCACCTGTAATGGTAATTGAGTTTTCATACAAAATACCAGAGGCGGTTTCTGTTTGAAGTCTATTATAACCAGATACTTTAATAATCAAGCCATCAATTTTAGAAGAAATGGCAGTTTTATACTTATCTCCAATTATAGATGCATTTTCCAATGTAAGTGTCTTTGTTGCATCATCGTACTTTACTATGCCACTCACACCTGGTATGAAAGATAGGTCTTTGCAGTTTCTAGAAGTTACTTGTGTAAGCGCAATGGTGAGATCGTAATACTCTTGGGCTTGTGTTGTACTTGTCCACAATGTAGCCATTGCTACAAGCACAAATGAAAGTAGTGCTTTTTTCTTCATAATTTTTTGTTTTTAAAGTTTTATAATTAGATAAATATTTTATTTGGTTCAGCTTTTCAAAAAATGGTAAAGGAGAATACAGAAAGTCCCACTCACAACTCCTTGTTACGGAGATGCAAATGGGACTTTTATGGAAATTTGGTATTATTGTTTCGATATGCTGCATTACAGCTTTTCGAAATATTTTCCGTTAATAGTTTCATTGTATTCGGGCTCTTAAAGGTTGTTGTTTGTTAGACTAACGCTTGCAAATGTAAATCATTTTTTTGAGAATTGCAAGAGATATTGCAAAAAATTGCTAACAATTGTAAACCTACCCGAGATAGAATTAACGTCTTAATAAATGAGTTTCATTCCTACATAGAAACAACGTGGAAGCGACGGACCATATATATAGGAAGCATCTCGATTCCACCCTTTGTCTAAGTCACGCTGATAAACATTTCCTATATTTTGTATTCCTGCATTGATTTGAGCTTTTATTTGTTTGAAAATATTGAAGTCATAACTTGCTTTTACACTCAGTGTAAAGAAAGAAGGTGTATGTACTACAACAGGGTTATCTACACCAGAACCTGCAGCATGACCTACAAGCATTGAGCCATTGTAATTACCAGATACAGAAACTGACATGCGCTTTATAGGAGATGATTGTAATGTAAAATAGCCATATACGTTAGGTGTACGTAAAAATTTCTTTTCTGCTGGTGCATCTTCGTCCCATTCCACAGCATCTTTATATTCGCTGCGTTGTATTGTTAGTCCACTTTGCAAAGAGATCCATTTTGAAAATACTGCTTTTCCTTCTGCATTCACTCCCCAAACTGTTGCTTGATTTGCATTGAAACGTTCGAGAATACGAATACCATTCTCATCGTGGTCGTTTAAAACACGCTGCGCAAACACATTATTTAAGTGTGTAAAGAAGCCTTCTATCAAGAAATTTGTCTGCACATTACCAATGTTTAAATACATATCGGCAGAAAAGCTCAGACTATTGGAACGTTCTTCTTTCAAATCTTTTGCTAAATAGGTTTTTATTCGTTCACCGCCTGCCATGCTCGTATGTAAATCTTCATCGAAAGTTTGAGGCGCACGGAAACCACCGGCATAGGTTAAACGCAAATGAATATTAGGTGTTGCATTGAGGCGCAAATTTAATCGTGGACTAAAAATAAGATGGTTGATAAGATTGTGCTTATCGAAACGTCCACCTAAGAGAATACCCCAATGTTCATTCTTCCATTCGTTTTGCAAAAACAAACTACCTGTACGTACAGTTTGTCGGGTTATGACATCATATCCAAGTGCGTGGTCTTTTAATGCATCGTAGGTATATTCTGTGCCTAAAGTAAGTTGGGCAGGCATAAAAAGCAGATTTCCAAAATTGTGAACGAACTGCATTCCTCCCATTAAATTTGTATCGTGTGTTTTGCTATAAGCTTTTAAAGCCTCGGCTTTACTTTCGTCAGAACCATCGCCTGTGCCTCCATAATAACTATCGCGTGATACGATTTGAAAAGAAGCATAAGCTGTGAGATGATTCAACCCGTTTGGAGTGAATAGATCGTAACTCAGCGAGCCACCATTGATATTATGGTCGAGTTTCTCTGCAATATTTGATTCGTGCACAGGAAGATACAAATTGTTTCCGCCACGACGATATTCATTCAAAGCATGATATTGCAATTTCAGTTTAGAATAGTTATTTAATCGTAGGAAGGCGCCCATGCCTATCGTTTTATTGATAAGCTTTGGAAGGTCGGTAAATCCATCTTGATCTCTGTCGTAACCACCACGATTTCTGCTCTGTCCATAAACTGAAAATCCAGCTTTATTATTACTTGACACGATGGAAGTATTAACAGTTGTGTTGTTATCAAATGTTTTTCCTCCTTCGTAAGCTGTGAAAGTATGCGCCAATTCAGCGTAATTGTTCAAGGGTTCTTTCGTAATAATATTGATTGTTCCGCCAATTGCTGACGAACCATATAATGCAGAACCGCCACCTCTTACAACTTCTACTCGTTCTATCATGTTGGCAGGAATTTGCTCTAAGCCATAAACTCCTTGCAAAGCAGAGAATACGGGGCGCGAATCTATGAGTATTTGCGAATAATGTCCATCTAATCCATTGATGCGAACTTGCGAGAACCCGCAGTTAGCACAATTATCTTCTGTGCGAACACCTGGCTGAAAGTTTAATCCTTGTGCCAAACACATTGAATTGGTAATGTTGAACATACGTGTATCTATTACATTCACCAATGTTGGTGCATTGCGTCGTAAAGAAACACTTCGATTTGATGATACCACTACTTCGTCTAATGCTACCTCATCAGTTGTTAATACAAAGTCGATTGTTTGGTTTGTATTCTTTTCCACTTCGAGCGTTTGTTTTGCAGAATGATATCCTGTTGCACGCGCTCCAACTGTCTGTTTACCGAGTGGTAAATCTTCCAAATGATAATAGCCTTCTGCATTGGTAACGCTTACTATCATTGTTCCTTCTACTTGCACAGCCACATGTGGTATTGGTTCTCCAGTGGTTTTATCAGTTACGTGCCCAACAATATTTGCATTTGTTTTTAAGTCTCCATTTGCACTCACTGTCATCGGCACTATTACCAATACGATGAGCATTATAAGTTTAAACCCATTTAAGGCTGTCGTGTACTTTTGTTTCATTTCGTTTCTTAATTTGCTAATTAATTTACCAAAGTGTTGTGAACATTCTTCATTGTTCAGCTTTTCATCGGTGTTTATTCGTATAATGCAAAGTTACTGCTATTTGTTTTTCTTCACAATACCTATAACTTAGGATTTTTTAGAATATGGTATTCCCCAAAAGTTAGTAAGTTAGGCTGATAAATCTTATACCATTTTCAACAGGTTGATAATGATAAAAAGTAATTATCCTCGGTATGATAATGAATTATCAGACATATGATAACGGATTATCAGATATATGATAACGGATTATCATAAGCATGATAATGACTATTTATCTTTATCAACATTCTAAAAAAGGTGTATCAAAACATTTGCTTTGATACACCTTTTCTAAAAACAAAGTAAAAACTTATTTAATTCTTTCAGCTAAGGATTATCTAATAACCTTTGTTATCGATTTCTTACTATTGCTGTATGTGATAGTCTTAATATAGATTCCCTTTTCACACTTAGGTATTCTGCGACCAGACAAATCGAAGTAGGTTGTATTCACAATCTTTGCGTCAGAATCTATGTCGTTTATGTTTGTTGAAGGATTCTTTGCCCATACAATTTCTGAACGACTTACCTCCTCACCTATCTTATGAAGAACTTGCACGCCTACTCTATCGTAGTTTTCAACCAATGCAAAGAATAAGTGCATATCGCCTTGATGATAGAAAAATTGCTTGTCCTGAAATAAGTATGGGATATCTATCATGTCTTCTTCCAATCCCGAATAATCCTCTTCGGTAAATGTCATCGGTTTATCATCTGTGTCAAAGTACACATTATAATATAAGTAGTCGGGCATTATGTATTTTCCATTTACGTCTTTAGTTTCCATAACGAACTTTACACTCATGCCATCCGTCTCGTCGTAAGGCGATATTTCCTTAATTATCGGTGCTGCAGGCTTACGCAAAGTCATATCATACATTTTAATAGTAGGTTCTCCGTAAGCAGCCCATGCAGCAATGGTTTCGCTTCCTTCGTTTATAATCATTAAACTATTTGGCGCACTCACAAGCTTTTTCGTATTTTTATCGTAACTGAATACTACTTCATCGGCCTTTTCAGCTTGCATATGTTTCTTGCCTTCATCGTCTATTCTGAACGAACAAGTTGCTGGGAACATGAAGACGTAGGCGTGTTCGTCTTCAGCAATTCCGATGTATTGCGACTTAAAAACAATAGTGTTTCCTTTTATTTCTCCCTTTATCCATAAAGCATCGTTGTCTTCACCACTAAACATATATAAACATTGAATATAGGCTTCTGTTTCTGATAAAGCAACCTTTATATTTTCTTCTTTTATATTTCCTCTTACATCTGTGTAAGTAATAGTGAAGTTTTGAGCTTCCAATTCGTCGGGCAACTCTGTTTTCTCTTCCTTAAATGGCTTTATAAGAATATTGGAAGTGGCAAATCCTTGCCATTGTCCTTCGTTGTCAGTTAGTCCGATGATAACATTTGGAAGCTCTACTTCGTTATTCATTCCTTCATCTTCTTGCGCCAATACTCCATCGGTAAATGTGAAATGGACGTCTCCCTTGAACTGCTTATTGCTATCATATTCGGGAACATATATCCAGTCTTCCCCGTCTTTGGTAAGTACTAAACGAGTTGCATATAGCTTTATCTTCTCATTATTGTCATTATAACCAACATCAATAGCTTGCGGAGTGTGCAGCGTATATTTGCCTTCTCCGTTAGATTCTAACTTCGTATAAGAAAAAGTATAGCATTTTCCAAGTGCATTGAATAGATAAAGATTGTTATCTTTGCCTACAATATAACTAGCTAAAGCACAAGTTTGACGAGAAAAACTTGCACTTCCATTCTCAGGTACTGCACAAATAGAAATACGTTGCAATTCGTCTGTCTCTTCACCAGCAGGCTTGTCTTTTATAATTTCTTCGTCTTTTACTGGTAGTACCGTAGTTAAACTCTTAGATTGCTTTACTTTTGCTTTCTCCAAAAGTAAAACATTGCCATTTAAAAGAACATAAGATGGTGTTTGGGCCAAAATACAATGGCTAATTAGTGTCATTACCGACATTAAGATAAGTTTTTTCATAAGCATTTATTATTTATCAAAAATATAATAACATTTAAATCTTAGTAATATGCTTTAGGTTAATGCTTTCATGCATCGATGATGCAAAATTATTGATTTCTTTTTAATTATTAAAAACTTCTCTATATTTTTTAATAACATAATAATTGAAGAGAGGCAAATCAACTTATAATTGTTGATTTGCCTCTCCTATTTTTTGTAATTTCTATACTTACGAATTATCTTTAAAGCATTGTAAGCACATAAAGATAGATTACTGCTGCAGGAATAGCCATAAGCGCAGAATCGAAACGGTCGAGCATTCCACCATGTCCAGGAAGTATGTTTCCACTATCTTTTATACCTATTGTACGCTTAAACAAACTTTCTACAAGGTCGCCCCATGTACCAAATACAGCCACAACAATGCCAAGTCCTGCCCATTGAGGAATAGTTAACGAATTTGGTGCTTCTGGATTTTCTGTAAGATAACCTATCAACACTGCAACTGCAATAACAAAAACACCGCCACCAATACTTCCTTCCCAACTCTTTGCTGGACTAATACGTGGAAAAAGCTTGTGTTTACCAAAAAGTGAACCCGAGCAATAAGCGCCTGTATCATTTGTCCACAAAAAGATAAAGATGCTTAAAGGCAAAAGCATATCAGCCATTACATTGCCATTATTATCATGTTGAAATGCCAATACATTTATCATAGAGAAAGGCAATGCTATATACATCTGCCCCAACATGGTATACGCCCAGTTGTTAATTGGATTCTCGTTCTTTAAATACAGCTCAGCAATAATAAGAATAACGATTGTAAAGATGTAAGGAACAAATACACTGAAGTCCTTTACATATCCTACTCGCAATCCAGCCATTGCTATGAAGAAATAAACACCAGCCACAACAGATATAAAACGATTTACGCTGACACCTTCAATCTGCGATACCAGTCCTGTGTATTCCCATAAAGTTAAACCAGTAATGATAGCAAAAAGCACTATCATATATTGCGGTGCTGTAAATCCTGCAACCATAACAGCCACAAAGACAACGCCTGTAAGGGCGCGCGTAATTAGGTTCTTCTGTTTATCTGTCATTGCGTTCTTTCGTTTATTCTTTAGTTTCAATATTCTCCTCTGCAGATTCGGTCTTTGCATCATTACCAGCTTCCGCTTGTTTAATGGCTGCTTCGTGTTCTGCCTGTGCCTGTTTCACGCTATCAGGCATTGCATCAAGCGATAACTTTGCATTCTCTTCTGCTTCCATCAATTCTATTGTGCGACTCACCCAAGGACGTTTTCCAAATATTTCTTCTACATCCTCTGCCATAATAACTTCTCGTTCTATAAGCAGCTGTGCCAATTTGGCATGACCTTCACTATGCTCAGTTAATATTGCTTTCGCACGATCGTATTGCTCGTTCACCATTTTCAGAACTTCTTCATCAATTACTTTGCCTGTTGTTTCTGAGTATGGCTTTTGGAAACCAGGATCATTATTATAGTAGCAGATATTAGGTAGCTTATCACTCATACCAGCATAGGCTATCATTCCAAATGCACTTTTTGTAGCACGCTCAAGGTCATTCATTGCTCCCGTTGAGATATGACCTGTAAAGAGTTCCTCTGCTGCACGTCCACCAAGAAGCGAACACATTTCGTCAAGCATTTGTTCTTTAGTTGTAATTGGTCTTTCTTCTGGTAAATACCATGCTGCACCAAGTGCTTGACCACGAGGTACAATGCTCACTTTAATGAGTGGATTAGCATGTTCACAGAACCAACTGATGGTAGCATGCCCAGCTTCGTGAAGCGCTATGGTACGTTTTTCACTTGTTGTGAGTATCTTTGTTTTCTTCTCCAAGCCTCCAATGATTCGGTCTACCGCATCTAAGAAGTCCTGTCTGTCTACTGCTACTTTATTATGGCGTGCAGCTATCAACGCAGCTTCGTTACATACATTAGCAATATCAGCGCCTGAGAAGCCTGGAGTCTGCCTTGCAAGAAGGTCAATATCGAGGTTCTTCTCCAATTTCAATGGTCGTAAATGTACTTGGAAGATTGCTTTGCGCTCTGGTAAGTCCGGTAAATCAACGTGAATTTGTCGATCAAAGCGTCCTGCACGGAGCAATGCTTTATCCAACATGTCTACACGGTTGGTAGCTGCCAATACGATAACGCCACTATTTGTACCGAATCCGTCCATTTCTGTGAGCAATGCATTCAATGTATTCTCCCGTTCGTCATTGCCACCCATAGATGGATTCTTCGAACGAGCACGGCCAACAGCATCTATTTCATCAATAAATATAATAGAAGGAGCCTTCTCTTTAGCTTGTCGGAACGCATCGCGAACACGACTTGCACCCACGCCCACGAACATTTCAACAAAATCAGAACCACTCATAGAGAAGAAAGGAGCGCCTGCTTCGCCTGCTACTGCCTTTGCCAACAAGGTTTTACCTGTTCCAGGAGGGCCTACAAGCAATGCTCCCTTTGGTATTTTACCACCCAATTCGGTATACTTCTGTGGGTTTTTCAAGAAGTCTACAATTTCTTGTACCTCCTGTTTTGCACCTTCTTGGCCGGCTACATCCTTAAAGGTAACGCCTATTTCGCCACCTTTCTCGTATATTTTAGCTTTCGATTTGCCTACACTAAATACACCACCTCCGTTTCCAGCACCACCATTCATACGTTTCATGATGAAAAACCAGAAGCCTATTACAAGAATCCAAGGCATCAATCCAATAATAAAATCGATAAAACCATGTTCATCCTTGTTCTCATAACTATAACCAGAAATCTTCTTTTGCTTAATAGCAGCATTTAAAAAGGTTTCAAGATTATCTATAGAACCAATCTCTACAGTAATATATGGCGATTTACCAACCTGATCTACACCTTTCTTAAATATATCTCTCACGTGATCAGGACTTACATACATACGAAGTGTACTTTCCTTTTTGTTGATGACAACACGTGTGGCATAGCCTTGGTTTATGTAGTTTACAAATGTGGTATAATCCTTTGTTGCTCCTTCACCCGCAGGGAAGATACTGTCCATACCCTTTGTTGAGAAGAACAGCACAACAATAATAAGTACCATAACATACAGCCAGTTCATATTGAACTTAGGCATTTTTGGCTTGTCGTTTGGATTTTGATTGTCCATTTAATTCATTTAAATAAGATAATTAAAACTGTTTTTACGCTAGCAACAGTCTTAGTCTATGTCTTCGATTTGCGTTAATACTGCATCTTCCCATAGATGTTCAAGATCGTAATACTCTCTTGTTTCTGGAATAAAGATATGTACAAGCACATCAGCATAGTCTATTGCCACCCATTGATTGGTGCCGAGTCCAACACAACTAATTGGTTTTACTCCGTGGTGTTCGCGAATATAGTCGCTTACTGACCCTGCAATGGCTTCTACTTGCTGTGGAGAATTGCCATGGCATATCACGAAATACTTGCAGATAGCACCATCAATCTCTGATAAATCTGCAATAACTATGCCATGTCCTTTCTTTTCCTGTATTCCTTCTACTATGGATTCAATAAATTTCTTTTCTGTGTTCATTAAAAATACATTATTCTATTAAAGTACAAAGGTACAGCAAATGCCTTGAAGGACAAAATAAATTCGTTTTATTTTGCGAATTTAATGCAAAGATAAAGAATGCTTTATAGACATTCACTACCTGACACTGAGACAGACAGAATGGTAAGACAAAATCAGCATAAGAAATGTAATGTAATTGTAAAACTTATTCCGTACTCACAGAAAGCAAGATTTTGAAAAAAAAGTTTGGATAATTTTTGTTCTTCATTAAAAAAGTAGTATCTTTGCACTCGCATTTAAAAAAGAGATGCAAACATATATTGGGATATAGTGTAATGGTAACACAACAGATTCTGGTCCTGTTATTCTTGGTTCGAGTCCGAGTATCCCAACATTGAAAAAGCCAAATAGTTCCTAAACTATTTGGCTTTTCTCATTATTCCATAGAGTGTATAAAATCACCTACAAAAGGCTTTTATCCAAAGCTATAAAATTGTTCATATTATGTAAAAATAATATCATTCAAAAACTATAATATCGGTTTCATGTTGCAAAAGCGGTTGTTTTGCAAAGCAAAAGTACCTGTTTTATCGTGCAAAAGTGCCTGTTTTGGAATGCAAAACAATGGGTATTATAAAGTATTGATATTAAGATAATTATACATAACAAATACTCTTCAAAATTCTTTACAACTATTTAAACTATTTGCTGTATCTATTTGTATTTTCAGATACAGGAGTATGCCTCCTTAAAAATACCAACACTTAAAACAAAAAGAGCGAACATCATTAAGACATTCGCTCTTGCTTATATTGTCTCAACAACCTTATAAATCATACATCAAACCAAAGTTGATACAGTTTAAGGCTGTAATTTTACCCATAAGATTGGTACCTGGAAGTAGACTTTCCTTTCCTAAGAAGCCCATCAGATAGATGTTGTGATTGTAGAATGCCGAGAAATTCTTCGAAATCTGGCGACTAACGGTCATACCTAAGTTAACAGCTCCATCTTTATTGTGCTCTTTTCCCGTTTGAATACCGATCGCAGGACCAGCATATAGAGCCACGTTCCAAGGGCGATTAGGGTTGTATCCACGGAAGTAAGATAGGAAGTCAACCTGATAATTGGCCGCAATGAAAAGTATATTATGCTTCTCTTCAAAGAATTTAGCGTTACTATTTTCGATGCTAGCATACTTAACATCGTCCATAACATACTCTAATCCAAGACGAACTGCCGATACTTCGTTTAGTCTATAGCCTCCAAAGGCTGTAAAATTAACCTTTGCTCCATCACCCCTAAAGCGATGTTTGGTAAGCAAAATATTCCAACCGCCGCCTACTGCACCAAAGAATCGCATTGGTTCTTTAGATACATAAGAGGTCATATCGGCATCTTCATAGCGTGCAATACGATTTAACGGAACAGTCAAACCTACACGAAGAGAGAATGAATTGCCTAATTTTAAAGGAGAAGTACCTGCTTCTTTCGTTCTATATAGAGCATTTCCTGCTCCGTTTATATAGATATTATCGTGTATATCAAGTGCGGAATACATGGGTTCAATATTCAAACGAAGGTCGCGACTAAGGCGTGTCCATAGCTGTAAACCTACACGGAAGCCACTAACAGTGATTCTTGAGCCCTTAATGGTATGTTCTGCATCGTTCATAATGAGCCAACCATTCTGATATCCCGCAAGAATGTTAGCACCAACGAGCGACCTCCAGTTATAATTCTTACTCAATCCTAACGGGTTAATGAGTATATCTCCAGCTATTGAGCCCATACCTATGGCATGGTGAATATCTTCTGTTTGTCTATTTACGGTATGTGTAGTTGTCATATCTACACCTTTTGCCATATTCAACCCTATGCGCGCACCGAGGAAAGAGTTAGCCCACCAACCCAACGAGAGTTGCATAGAAGTGCCCCATGAATCTTTTCCCTTGCTTGGAAGCATAGGATAATTGGCATATCCATATCCATAATCAAGGAAGAAACGATGTTGTCCTGGTGAAGGAGCATTCTTCCAAGGAAGGTTTTTGATGGTTTTAACGAAACCATTTATGTGGTATTGCGCACCAAGTGTTAGAACATTAGACACCGCACCAGGGGTTGTGTAAATCTGATTAGAGTCATAATGGCTGCTAGGCATCCAATAAATAGTGTGAGAATAAAACAAAGAGAGATAAGGAAGCACACGATATAAAAGCATTCCACCAATGTTTGCGCCTACATCTACCTTCTTTCCGTATTTGCTTAGTACCATCGAAGGACCACCATAAAGGTTCACACTCCAACGTCTACCGGGGCGATAGCCTGTCATAGCATTGAGAGCGTTAAGCTGATAGTCGACAGAAACAAACGTATTCTCATAGGTAAACTTACCAAAACCGCTACTGCTGCTTGTCTGCCAGATAGGATTTGAAACGTGATCTGC
Source organism: Prevotella aurantiaca JCM 15754 (assembly GCF_000614025.1). Lineage (GTDB taxonomy): Bacteria > Bacteroidota > Bacteroidia > Bacteroidales > Bacteroidaceae > Prevotella > Prevotella aurantiaca. The sequence goes on along the minus strand of NZ_BAKF01000004.1, from coordinate 62,031 downwards.
CATGATTTTCACCCCGTGGTACATGTTAAAGTTGTAGCCAGCAAAGCCATTGAAGTTCAAAAGCAGTCCACGCGACTTGTCAGTGTAACGCCATTTATTGATAGTAGTGTTCCATCCAAGGCCTCCTCCAATAAAGATACCTCTTTCGGGTAGGTCGTCTTTCGCAGGATTTTGGTCATAATTTCGATGCATTTTATTTCTAAATAGCACCGATAAACCCAACTTAAAGTCGGTTTGGTCGTATCTCATACGTCCGTCAAAGCGGTCGTAGTGTTCTAATAAGATGTAACTTGGTTCGAAAGTAAGGCGCAAATCGTTTGTAAGTTTTGCCCAAATCTGTGCTCCCAAGCGATATCCAGCATACTTTCCGCTTGTTTTATCACTAATATCAGCATGCACTAACTGCAGCAAACCCATCTCGTAACCACCAAAAAGATTTAACCCTACAGCACTATCCCAATTGTAATGGCGTGTAAATCCAAAAGGATTGAGTATCGCATCAAAGAAAAGACCAGCCTTTCCAAGCAACGATGTAGTATGATTACCCTTTACCCATGGTGCATTAGTTAAATTTACACCTCCTCTTACACCGATGGCAGATGACATCCACTGACCAAGACTGGCGCTAATACTATAGCCAAGAGTTTCGCTTGTCTTCAAATCTGTTTTGTGATATAAGGTCGGTCCTAAGATGTATTCGAAGAACCAAGGACGTCGCCACCGCAGTCTTGCAGGGTCTTCAAGGAACAAACGTTTACCATCGGCAAAGCGTTTCTTGAAGTCACCCGCATTATTTTGCGACGACATATTATTATTGAAGTACCAGATATAGGACAAATTCACTCCATAACCTATGCTAAAGTGATTAAATTTAGCCGCTTTGTCTAAATCCATACCCTCTGTTCCTGCCATTATATAAGGTTCAATAGAAAGCGCTGCTTGTGTTCCTGCAAAGAATTTGAACTGTAATCCTGTATGAACATTATAGGCAGTAGCCTTTTCTTTCATCTTATTTGAAACAACAGAGCCATCATATTTGGTTAAACTCGAATGTTGAATACCTACTCCAAGAATACCAGAAACACTTAAAGGACGGTCAGGACGATAACCTAAAAGATAGTTAGAGAAGTTGAAAAGGTAGTCTACATCTGTGCGAATTGTCCAGTTTGCGTTGGGTTGACTATTTATATAACCTAGTTCTCCCCCCACTCCAACTCTGAAAGTACTCATTGGACTTAGCTCTTTACCTAATCTAATATGAACGCCAGCTTGGGTTGTCAGCTGGTAATCGTTGTTGTGTTGATAGAAAACAGCCCCTGCTCCGAAATCCAAAAATGTATGTTTACCAAAGTTTCCCTTAACCCATCGGTCGCCTTGATAGCGGTGTCGTCCATCAAGACTATAGTCTAAAGCATTGAAATTATACTGTTTTCGGACACCATAATAAGCTGTATCAGTTTTCATAGTGATACCTTCAGATGCCATTTTATTCTCCAAATCACTCAAATCTCTTGCTAAAGTATCAGTGGGTTGACCTATTGGAGTTTGTGCTTGTAGGGCTATTATCGTAAAAAAAGCTACGATTAGGGACGTTATCTTCTTCATTCCTTAACCTCCTCTGTTGGTAAATTGGTTGTTTCAACGTTGCTTTTGCTGTCCACTTCGTTACTATTTTCAATAGCTTCCTCAGCGCTTTCAGGCGCTTTCATCTTACCTGCGGCAATCATCAAATCTATGAATTTCTGTCTGTATTGCTCTATATTCTTTTCTTCATAAGGGTTTCTCTTTCTTACATCGTCAGGAATATTAGCGTCAGAATTATAGAAACCTTTGTACTGTGGCTTCATATCAAAGCTGTGTTGGAAGTACGCTAAAAAAGCAGGAGTAGTGTTGTCTGTCATTCTTAACGCAACATCAGGACCATACTTTGCCGTTAATTCCATAAAATCATCGTCACTCATATCAGGTTTTCCTGCTGCTATTACACCTTTCATATACCACTTCTTTGCACTATTGTCGGGCAAAGAGTCGATAAGCGGTTCAAGTTCTTCGTATGTTTTGCCTAATTCTGAAGCCAATTCAAAGCTCAATATAGCATAGTTTTCAGCGTTAGATCTCATCACATAGCTTAATGCTTCCTTCGCACGGCGGTCTTCATCAGGTGTTTTTCCTTGCTTAAAGAATAGCGTTTCCAAGTCTGTGAACATCTTTATGTCCTTATATTCGTCTGTATCAGGCAACTTACTTGCAAGGTGATAAGCCTCTCCAAGCTTCATTGACTTGAAGTACATGATAGCTTGATTAGCTACTATCTCTCTTCTATTCACAGTGTAACGATATTCATTATCGAAAGAAATAGGACGCGAAACTTCTAGTCCGGCCTTCATATCTACAAAAGGTGAGAGAATATTTAAGTCGATAGAGTCGCTCTCTATAGCATAACAAGCAACACGATTTGCCACATAAGCAGCAAACGGACTAAACTGCATTGTCTTACGTAACTTAATCTCATTCCACGCACGATAGGTCAGCTTCCGTAATTCTACTGAATCTTTTATTTGCGTGAAAAGATTGTAGTAGTCTCCATTTGAGAAAATATTCTTTCCTCCTTTTTGATAATCTGCATCATTATAATAGGTCCACAACACTTCTTGAGCATCAAGAACTTTATTCTGTCTTAACGTATAGGTACAACGCATCAAGCGCTGATTCTGTAGAATTTCCTGTATAACAGGCAAGGTTTGCATTTCTCTCAACCCACTTGCATTATTGTTAAAGGCGTAGTTACGCAATGTATTAGACTCTGTTTCTAAGTTGCGAGCCTTCAAAGAGTCCGCTACATCGAACCAAGTGTAAACCAATGGTTCTTTCACTTCGAGTCCAGCACTCGATATTTGTCCTCCAATTATCGACAAAGCTTTCCTTGCACGCATGTTAGCAAGCTTTGTATTAGTCGCAACATTACCTTCTGGCGATGCTGTTCCCTGTACAGTAAAGTTCATCAAAGCACGGCCATAAGAACGTAGTTCCTTCACAAGTTGTTCAAGATGTTGCTGGTTTGATTCATCAGAAGTAAGTTCGTCTTTGCCCACAACAAATGTAAGTTGAAGATCGCGGGGCACTTCTCGCAACTGTGCTCGGGCCTGTTCGTAATATTGAGGCGTTAGTTTTATCTGCTTCATTGCCATTGAAACATCGAGCAGTTTCCAAGGTTTGCGTGTGTTACAAGTTCCGTTTTTCGACCTATCTTCAAAGTAAACGTGTGTATAATCCTCTAATCTTAACACCGAACCCCATTTGTAGCTTTTGTTAGGATTAGGCTTTGGATACGTTACTTCCCAACGAAAGGTAAACTCATCTTTCGTTGTTGGTTGGTCTTTGATAAAGTAATTGCTCAACGAATCGTTTCGTTTATAGTCAAAACTCTTTCTTCTGATTTGATTCTTATGATACTTTTTCCCCTCAAACACCAATGGTTCAAGATACTGAATGGTATCTTCCTCTTCACAATTTATAACCATTGGCTGGAAAATAAGACGTGAATGGTCCTTTGTGTACCACTCTGGTAACTTCACAGTTACGTCCCAATGCAAGTTCGGACCATCGTCTATAGGTTTCATTTCCACGACGTTGGCTCCTAAACGCTTACCAAGTACAGTTGTATTTGCAAGTAAAAGAGTCTTAGATCCATCTGTAAAAACAATGTCATATTGAAGATTTGAGCCTATATTAACGACCTTTACCTCCCCTTCATTTATTACCATGAGTGCTCCTTTGGCCGAGATATCAGCTCGAAGTGTCCATCATAGTCTGGTGTCACGGTTGCATTGCTCTTTATTGTAACCTCTTGACTGAATCCTTTACTCTTGCTTCTATATGTAGCAGCTTGCCTATTGGCCTCATCTCGATTATCAAAAATATAGACAGGAACGGAGAGTGGCACTTTATTCGCCTTCCCTCCGTCGAACGATTTCATGTTTTTATAAACGTTACCAGTTATGTGCAACACCTGTGCGCGGCCTATACTCACATAAGTGAGTAGTAGAAACAGAATAACAAGGTAACGATTTCTGCTCAACTTCATCTTATTTCTTTTATCTTATTTCTTTATCTTAATATGTAGGAAAGCGTGATTCCAACCTTAGTTGGCAATATTTCGTAACCTGTATATCCATCTTGCGTCTTTCCTCCTGAGGTTGTTTGCAAATTAGGGAGTCCGTCGGTTGTCTTCGTTTGATGGAAGACTACCATTCCAACACCTGCATGCGCATCAATCGTCCAATGGCCGGAAAGCGACACAACATAACCAAATGTAAGACCAGCACCTACTGCAAAACCATCGTAGCGTGTGTCTTTCCATTTCACATCGTAGTCGACAGCCAATGCATTCACACCTATAAAATGATGGTACATGGGGCGTCCACCGAAGTAGTAGCGATATTCTGGTTGCACACCAATCATCTTCATATCCGTGTGCCAATAGGGTTTATTGTTGGTAAACACGCTCAATCCCAATGTAGAACGATTACCTATTGTCATTTCTGCACCTATATTATATGTCTGTAGCGCCAACATTGCCACGTCAGTATTAACAGATATGGCCTGACTATGTGCTGTTATTACAGCCAATACACTTAAGAAAGCTATGAATAACCTTTTCATTTTCCTGTTCCTTTCTTCTTTTTATCAGCTTCTCTTGCTACCTTTTCTTCAGCTTTAGCTGCATATTTCTTGGCTTTTTCGTATTCTTTCAGTCGCTTATTGCGTGCCTTTTCTATATGTTTAGCCTTCTTCTTTTCTTCTTTTGTTATGCGTAATGTATCTTTCGCATAAGCTTTGTTCGCTAATTCTATACGATATTTCTCGTCCACCACTTCGCGTTTCTTGTATCGATTTGCCACTCTTGTACCAAAATGATAGGTCAGTCCCACCTTTATAATATCAGTTGAAGTAGCATAGACCAATGGGTCGAATGTTAGCTTGTAACCACTTTGCGGCATCACAGTAGTGTAAACGTGCTGATTGTTAACAACATCACGGCGATATTCATCGTACTTTGCTAATACCACACCAGCATTAATACCGAGATCAAGGTCAAGACTTGCACCATTTTGGTAGCCATATAGCTGTGCAATAGTGCCTACCATGAGTCCTCCAGAAAAGGCATTACCCTTCTTTCCAATCTCAGAAAACTTTATATTGAAGTTATTTGCGCCACCATATACGCCCCAATAGAACACACGACGTGGGTTCTTTCCGTGCCAATATTTACGCAATTCTACTTTACCAGCGTAAATATCGTATACATTATAAGTAAGGTCTTTAGTTTGTGTACTCCAGTTAATCTTTCCTGAAATACCGAGAGTCCATTTGTTCCAGCTTTTGTTTCCCAACGTATATTCTATGCCGAAATTAGGAGTTAACGTTACCCAATCAATGGCATTTGTACGCAAATTGATGCGGTCACCAAACTTTAAGCTGTCTACTTTGTTATAATAAAGTGCAGAATGCTGTGCATAGGACGACACAAGCATTGGACTGCTAAATAGCAATACTGCCAATGTCAGTAAGCTTTTGTTCAAGTAAGTCATAATCCTTATAAAGCAAGTGTGATTAGTGGAGTTATCCTCTTAATAGTAAAACAACGCCTTTAACAAAAGGAAAGTGCGCTTGACAGGAATCGAACCTGCACGATGGAAATCACCAGATCCTAAGTCTGGCGCGTCTACCAATTCCGCCACAAGCGCATAAGCGGTTGCAAAGATACGCTAACTTTCGCTAAAGACCAAATTATTTATACTCTTTTTCTTCTAAACTACTCATCTTTTTTATTTTCACCCCCATTATTATGACTTTACAGCATCATGTTTTTATAATTTATCCTATTAAATTATTAAAACTTGAAAGTTGTACTACCGCCACATGAAAGCAACAAAAACACTATCTAACACAATATGTCTAAACTCGCCATTTAAGAATAAAAGCAATGCGTTTATATTGTAATTATTTTTCATAAGAATATCTATCACACAACTTTCTTATTATCAAAGCTTTACAATATAGGCTCTTTTACCTCGCAAAAGAGCCTGTTTTGCACGGCAAAAGGGCCTCTTTTGCATTGCAAAACAGGCACTATTACAACGCAAAACAATTTCTTTCGCTTTTTACTGATAAAATATTTACAAAACGAAAGCCATTCGAAGGTAAAATCAACTGGCAAAAAATATCACCTCTTTATATGCTTCCCAAGTAATGATAATATTACTATTCGTTGATGTTTACCTTTTCTATTGATACATATAAAAACGCAATTGCATAACAACTACTAATATCCCAATAGACAAATAGATATTTAAAGGGCATAACTTTAACAAAAAGAATAATTTAATCGTTTTATTTTTAAAAATTATTTATAAAAGCGTTAGTTTGCTTTTGTTTTATTACCGTTGTATCGGTAAAAAGATTTAAGATGAGCAAAGTAAAGATTTTATTTGTTTTGATCATGAGCTTTTGTCTGCTATTAGCGACACAAGCAGAGGCTCGCAAATGGACACTTCAAGAGTGTCTCGACTATGCTTTAAAGCATAATGTTACTCTTCGACAAAATGTTCTTACAAAGGCATCAGCGCACGAAAGTGTACTTCAGTCGCAGGCGGAGTTGTTTCCTTTGGTTAACGCTTCTACTTCACAAAACCTGTCGTATACTCCTTTCCCACAAACGGGACGTGCAACGGTTACCAATGGCTATGTAACAAGCAGCGTAGACAAATTGTCTTACAATGGTATGTATGCTATTAACTTCAATTGGACTATTTGGAATGGAAACCAAAACCGAATGAAGATTAGACAGAACAAGCTTACCGAACAGCAAGCTACTGTCGATTCTGCCATCACAGCCAACTCTATTCAGGAGCAGATAACACAGATTTACATTCAAATTCTGTACACTGCTGAAGCCATAAAGGTTAATGAGAAGAGTTTGGAATGGAGCAAGGAAAACGAAGAACGTGGTAAAACTATGGTGGAAGTGGGTACTTTTAGCAAGGCTGACCTTTCGCAATTGACAGCTCAACGTGCTAACGATGAGTATAATGTAGTGGCACAACAAGGCAACCTTCTCAACTATACTCGCCAGCTAAAACAGCTATTGGAAATTACAGATGAGGACTTTGAGATTGCTATTCCAGACAGCTTGAACGGCGATGCGTTAGCTGAGATTCCTGGATTACAGACTGTTTATGAGCGTGCTTTAACCTCTCGTCCAGAGATAAAGGGCAAGCAATTGGCAGTAGAAGTAGGAGAATTAAGTATCAAACAAGCCAAAGCGCAATACCTTCCAACTATTGGATTGAGTGGCGGAATATCATCAAACGTTACAACAATGAATAGTAATGCGTATGGAACACAGCTAAAAAACAATCTTGCTGGAGGCGTTGGAATAACAATTAACATACCTATTTGGGACCAACGACAGACGCGGACAGCTGTAAACAAAGCTCGTATAAGTTTAGAAAGCAATCAACTCGCTTTACAAAACCAACGTACTCAGCTTTATTCAACAAAAGAAAACTATTTGATTCAGGCAAGTACGAACCAAGCAAAGTATAAGTCTGCTGTTATAAATACAGAGAGTCAGCAAACCAGTTATGAGATGCTTTCTGAACAGTTCCGCCTCGGATTGAAGAACATCGTGGAACTTCGCGAAGGTATGAACAACTTGATTACAGCTCAACAAAATGAGCTGCAGAGCAAGTATATGACGCTATACAATCTTCAAATGTTAAACTTTTATGAGAATGGACAGGTCAAATAATAATTGTAAACACATTGTCCTTTAACTCCCAATAATAAGAAATATGAAAAAGAAAATCAGTAAAGTATGGTTTATAGTAGGCGCAATAGTAATCGTTGCCATTGCCGCATTCTTCCTTACAAGGGGTGATGAAACTAAAAAGATATCGTTTGATACTGCTGTAGTAGATAAGGCAAATATTCAAAATAGCGTTACTGCAACTGGAACTATAGAGGCTGTAACCACAGTAACGGTTGGTACTCAGGTTTCCGGTATCGTTAATCATCTCTATGTTGATTACAACTCTGTCGTAAAGAAGGGGCAAGTGATTGCTGAATTGGATAAAACCAACCTTCTTAACCAACTCAATTCGACTAAAGCAGCCCTTGCGAGTGCAAAAGCTAACGTAGCAAGTGCACAGGATAACGTACTTAAAGCGCAGGCCGACCTACGTAGTGCTGAAGCTAACATCGGTTATCAACGAGCTAATTTCAATCGTTATACAACCCTGTATAAGAAAGGTCTAAATTCCTTATTGAAGCTATTCTCCTCAGCGTTACTGGCGGTATTATTGGTTTTGTTTAGTTGCAATAGCCTATCCAAACATTTGTTTTTATAGTATTATACCGCCCAAAACGATTATTCTATGCAGAGATTTGCGTGAAGAAAGAATATTTTTGTATCTTTGCGCAGATGTCTTATCTTTAGATATGAGCGTCTATCTTTTAAGTTCAACACATAATGAATCTATTACGGAAAAAGGCAACACAGGAATATAAAGAGAATGTAGCGCATTTTCTTTTATGGCTTCTCGTCTTTATTATCCCTGTAATTACGATGTTTTTCCATACTAACAGCGTTTCTGAAGAGTATAATTGGGAACGTGTTTTCAGTGTATGGATAATCGTGTTTGTATTCTTTGTTGCTTTCTTAATACATAATTTCTTATTGCTACCACAAATTATTTATCACAAACAGCGAGCTATTTATATTTGTGGAACCATCTCTTTGATACTTTTTTTTACCTTTTTACAGTATGCGTTTCATGTTACAATGGGACAAAAAGCCTCAAAGGTTATCGTTCAGAATGAGAGTATTCAAAACACAATTACACATAATCATGCTACGCTCATAACGCAGGTGCTTGCTGTAAATATGATTATCTTAGTGCTAATGTTTGGAATGAACTTTGGCGTAAAACTGTTTTTCAAATCAAATGAAGACCAACAGAAGTTGCACGATTTACAGGAGAAGAACTTAGAACAGCAACTAATTTCTTTGAAATACCAGATAAACCCGCACTTCTTCATGAACACTCTTAACAATATACATGCGTTAGTGGATATCGACCCTGAGAAAGCAAAGTGGGCAATCATAGTAATGTCGAAGATGATGCGGTATATTCTATACGAGGGCAATAATACTTTTATACCTTTACAGAAAGAAAGCGACTTTATTCATAGCTATATTTCGCTGATGCGTATGCGTTATACGGACAAGGTAAAGATAAACCTTGATGTTCCGAAACAGATTCCTGTGGGCGAAATTCCTCCATTACTACTTATATGTTTCGTAGGAAATGCTTTCAAACATGGCATTAGCTATCAACAAGAGAGTACGATAGACATCTCCCTTTGCGTGGAAGACAACAAGATAAAGTTTAGTTGTATCAACAGCAAACTTGCAGAATCGGAAGCAGAAAATGGTGGAATGGGACTGGAAAGTGTTCGCCAGCGACTGAGGCTTATCTATCCTAACCGCCATACACTTATAATAGAAGACAAAGAAAATACTTATAGTGTTTGGTTAGAACTATCATTAACAAATAAAGAATAACTAAAACAAGCCTACTATATATGGAAAACAGAATAAAGACATTGGCAATAGACGACGAACCTTTGGCATTAAAACAATTAGCAGCTTATATTAAGAAGGTGCCTTTTTTAGAGCTTGTAGGTGAATGTCAGAATGCTATTGAGGCAAAGAGGGAGATGGAAGAGCAAACCATTGATGCTATATTTATCGATATTAACATGCCTGATATGAGCGGATTAGAATTTGTGCGCTCGTTAGATGCGAAGCCATTGGTTGTTTTTACGACTGCTTATAGCGACTATGCTGTTGAAGGTTATAAGGTGGAAGCCATTGATTACCTTTTGAAGCCTTTCGATCAGACAGAGCTAAATGCGGCTGCCGAGAGTGTTAGACGACAGTACACGCTGTTGCGCCAAGCTGAAACTAAGACTGCTTTGCCCGACGATGACACGCTATTCTTAAAGAACGAGTATAAAGCTATTCGTGTGAACATGAGCGATATTCGCTATGTTGAAGGAATGGGCGAATATTTAAAGATTCATTTTATAAGTGGACGGAAGCCGTTAATGATACTTTCGAGTATGAAGAAGATGGAGAAGTATCTTCCTGATCACAGCTTTATGCGTATTCATCGTTCGTGGATTATCAATCTGATAGACATTAGCGAAGTAAACAAAAGTCGTATTCTTATGAACGATGGCGTATATGTTCCTATCGGCGACATGTATCGAGAAGAATTCACAAGGTACATTAGCTCTAAGTTCTTAGAGAAGTAGGCGTGCTTTGTTAACTATAATAACATAAGAAACATGAAGAAACAAGTATTATTTTCGCTCATCTTTGCCTTGGTGGCAACGATTTGGGCTACTACTGTGAGGGCACAAACACAGTACGAGCTTTGGGTTGCTGGGACACAAGTAACCTCTGAAAATTGTAACGACCTATCTGTTATCGAAGGTGTATCGGGCACTGTTGTGTACGACAATAACACGAAGACCTTGACCCTCGACAATGCTACTATCAGCAGTGCAGCAGAGGGCGATAGAAATGGTAGTGGTGCGGGCATCTTTAACAAGCTTCGTGGCCTTAACATTCAACTCGTTGGCAACAACACCATTACTTCAGAAAAGTTTGTTGGCGTGTGGAACTATTATGCCTCTATTACTTTCACTGGCGATGGTAAGCTTACGGTGAAGGGCACAACTACATCGGGCAACAAGGCTTATAAGGCTGGTATTTTAAATCAAGGCGATGTTGTGGTTAGCAATTGCACGTTGGAGGCCAGCGGAGGTGTTTACGGACTGGCTTGTGGCGGATGGAAATTCGACCATTGCACGGTGCGTGCAAAAGGTGGTGGCAGTGGCGACGACAAGTATGCTGGTAGCCTTAGCATTGTCTCTTCTTATCAGTTCGATGGCTGCGCTATTACTGCTCCGAAAGGAACTTATTGGGAATACATGAAGAACGATGAATGGTCGGGCTACTACTTCTTGTTTGGCGAAGACAAAAAGCCCATTACCGACTGGGTAACCATCGAGCCTATCGACGACTACAATCTTTGGATTGCTGGTAAGAAAGTGAACTTTGCCAACTGCAACGACCTTTCTGTTATAGAGGGTGTATCTGGTAAAGTGATGTACGACGACAACACAAAGACGCTCACCCTTAACAATGCCTCTATCAGCACTACAATTGAAGATGATAGATACGGCAGAGGCTCGGGCATATTCAATCAAATCGAAGGATTGGTTATCAACCTCATCGGCAACAACACCATTACGGCAAAGAATGGTATGGGCGTGTGGAACTTCAAGGACCTAACCTTTACGGGCGAAGGCAAACTCACCGTAACTGGTTCTACAACATCGAACGAAAAGGCTTTTCAAAGAGGCATCTTCAACTATGGTTCCATCACCGTAAGTGGTTGCACCTTAGAAGCCATTGGTGGAGTTCACGGACTGCTTTCTGGCTTTTGGACTTTCGACCACTGCACTGTGCGTGCCAAGGGTGGCGGTAGCAGCGAAGAAGAATATGCAGGTAGCATTAGCTGGCTGTGGGATTCTAAACCAGAACTAAACGGGTGCGAAATAGTAGCTCCTGCGGGCGCATACTGGAAAGAGTTCCAAAGCGACAATAAGAGCTACTACTATGTTTGCGGTGCTGACAATAAGATAGTTACCGACTGGGTAACCATCGCACCCTCCCCTAATGCCATCGATACACCAAATGCCGACACTATCGCAAAGCAAGGCATCTACAGCCTTAGCGGTGTGCGCCTGCAAGGCGAACTGAACAACCTGCCGAAAGGTGTGTATATCGTGAATGGACGAAAGGTTGTGAAGAAGTAGCAGAAATACATCACGAGTGATATGCGATTGTATACCACGAGTGGTATATAAAAGGTACTATTATATAACAATTTTATAAATCTATTAAACAAAAAACAATTATGATCGAGTTTGAAATCAAATCGAGAAAGCTCAACATCGGCAAGCGCAAGGGACAAACCGTTTACTACGCTTCGCCAAAGACAAAACAACGCCTGACAAACAAAATGGTAGTAGACCGCATTGTGCGTGAGACATCGTTATCTGCAGGCGATGTAAGCAATGCTCTTATCTCGCTCGGTGCCGTCGTACGCGATGCGCTGCTTATGGGCGTAAACGTAGACTTGGCTGACCTCGGTTCGTTCCGTGTCCTCGTTCCTGCGAAGATGATGGACAACGAAATCGACGTGTGTGTCGATACGCTCAAGTCGCCCAAAATCGTGTTCACACCTAAAGTACAGATGCGCGATGCTGCCAAGAACGTGGAGCTGAGCGTGGACAACCCTAAACGCAAAAAGAAGCACGAAAGTAAGCCAGAGGGAGGCAAAGAAGGAGGACAACCACACCCTTAAACACTCCCCCACTACTTTCGAGTAATCAACAACAAGCCGCCTCTGAATAAAGCAGAAGCGGCTTTTATATATTCATAATATGCCACAACTTTTTCAAAGCAACTGCCATGTAGTTCGATAATTTTATGTAAGTTTGCACACAAATAGAAAAGTAACAACAATAAATAATAATCAGTAACAATAAAAAGAAATATGAAAAAACAAGCTTTAGCCATAGCCATAGCAACCCTAACTACAGCAGGCTTTGCATTTGCAGCAGCAAACGACGACAACGTAATGCGTAAACAAGAAGACGGCACGTATGTAGTAAACACAACCACATTGGTAACCAACGTGCGCGGCTATAAAGGTGCAACACCATTAGAAGTACACATCAAGAAGGATAAAGTAGTGAAAGTAGTAGCACTTAAAAACAACGAAACACCACAATATTTTGCACAGGTTACCTCAAATATGTTGCCAAAATACAACGATAAAAACATATCAAAAGTAGGTTCAGTAGATGGCGTAACAGGAGCCACCTTCTCGTCAAGAGCAGTAAAAGCCAACGTAGAAGCAGCCGTTAAATATTACAAGGCGCACAAGTAGAACAACACAACATACACAATAAATAAAAGCAGCATTACCGTTCCTTCAGTACAGTAATGCTACTTGTTTAAATATAATCTTCGAGGAGACTTACTTCACGTTGCCCACCTTAATCAGATATTCAGCAATCTGCACAGCGTTCAGTGCAGCACCCTTACGAATTTGGTCGCCCGTAAGCCAAAGAGTCGTTCCGTTCTCGTCAGCAAGGTCTTTACGAACACGTCCAACGTAGATGTCGTCTTTGCCTGCACTCTCCAATGGCATAGGGTAAACGTAGTTCTGTGGGTCGTCTACAAGCGTAACACCGGGTGCAGCTTCGAGCGCCTTGCGTATTTCGGCAATCTCTAAAGGCTTTTCAGTTTCTATCCAAACCGATTCCGAATGACTGCGAAGCGACGAAACACGCACACAAGTAGCACTGGTACGAATATCCGAATGCATAATCTTCTGCGTTTCGTAGAACATCTTCATTTCCTCTTTCGTATAGTCAGTTTCCGTCATCTTATCTATTTGAGGAATCACGTTATACGCTAATTGGTGCGGAAACTTACTAATAGTCTCAGCTTCGCCCGTCTCAATAATCTCCTTATATTGCTGCTGTAGTTCCTGCATAGCAGCTGCACCAGCACCCGAAGCACTCTGATAACTGCTGATACGCACACGCTTAATGTGGCTGAGCTTCTCAATAGGATTCAAAACCACAACCATCATAATGGTAGTACAGTTCGGGTTGGCAATAATGCCACGTGGGCGAGTAAGCGCATCTTCTGCATTGATTTCAGGAACTACCAACGGAACATCCTTATCCATACGGAATTGGCTCGAATTATCAATCATAACAGCACCATACTTAGTGATAGTATCAGCAAATTCAGCCGATATACTGCCACCTGCACTAGTGAAGGCAATATCAATATCCTTAAAGTCGTCGTTATGTTGAAGAAGTTTTACTTCGTATTCCTTTCCTTTAAATGTGTACTTGTTACCCACTGAACGGCTTGAACCAAAAAGAACAAGGTCGTCTAATGGGAAATTTCTTTCTGCCAATATGCGGAGGAATTCCTGTCCTACAGCCCCGCTGGCACCTACTATTGCTACTTTCATTATCCTTGTATTTATAGTTTTAATGGGGCTACGCTAATCATCAATAGTTACAATATTCTATCGCGAAGTGCAATCCCCTATCGTTTTCAAATTGCAAAAATACAAAAAACTCTCTACTATCCCTACTCAACCGATAACTTTTTGCTATCTTTGCAGATATTTAATAATAGCAGATATGTTCAGTATATCCCAATATTTTCCAATCACCGACCCAACATTGATTTTCTTTGTTGTCTTGATGTTAATCTTATTGTCGCCCGTTATCATGGGCCGACTACGCATTCCGCACATCATCGGAATGGTCTTGGCAGGTGTATTGGTAGGCGAATATGGATTGAATATACTTAAACGAGATGCGTCGTTTGAATTGTTTGGCAGCGTCGGTTTATATTATATAATGTTCCTTGCAGGTCTTGAAATGGATATGGAGGGACTGAAGAAGAATAAATGGCGTGTCATGGTATTCGGGTTGCTTACCTTCGTTACACCCTACATACTAACTTTCCTGATGGGTATCCACTTATTGAACTACTCTGTCATGTCGTCTTTATTGTTGGGTTGTATTATGTCGTCAAGCACGCTCATATCTTATCCTATAGTAGGACGCTACGGCCTTTCACAGCACCCAGCATCCACTTTAAGTGTTGGTGCAACAATGATAGCGCTGTTCTTGGCACTTATCATTATGGCAATGATAGTAAACTCTTACCAAGGCGGTAGTGGAGGCATATTCTGGCTCACGTTTATGCTAAAATTAGCACTCTATTTGTCAGGTCTTATCTACTTTCTTCCACGCCTTTCACGTTGGTTCTTGCGCCGTTATTCAGATGCTGTGATGCAATTTCTCTTCGTTTTATGTGTGCTGTTCTTCTCTGCTGCCTTATCCGATGCCATTGGATTGGAAGGTATCTTCGGTGCTTTCTTCTCAGGACTTATACTCAATCGTTTTATTCCACGCCTTTCACCATTGATGAACCATATCGAGTTTACGGGTAATGCGCTCTTTATTCCTTACTTCTTGATAGGTGTAGGCATGCTCATCAACGTTCGTTCACTATTCGAAGGCACACATATCATTTGGGTTGTGTTGTGCATTGTATTCTTCGGAACAGTAGGAAAGGCTATTGCTGCTTACTTAGCTGGCTTCTTATTCCGCTTGAAACGAGAAATGTCTGATATGCTTTTCGGTCTTACAAGTGCCCATGCAGCTGGCGCAATAGCCATTGTTATGGTTGGATTAAAACTCGAAGTCGCTCCAGGAGAGTTCCTTTTCAACGACGAAGTGCTTAACGGAATCGTTGTTATGATACTCTTTACCTGCATCATATCTTCACTTGTAACGGAGAGAGCAGCTCAAAAGATTCGCTTAACAAAGAAGGAAGAACCCGAAATGGTGAAAGCTGATGGAGACGAACGCATTCTTATTCCTGTAAAATATCCTGATTATGCAGACAATCTGCTCTCATTGGCAATGATGATGCGCAACTCTAAGTTGAAAAGCGAAATTGTTGGCCTTAACGTTGTCTACGATGACGTGAATGCAGCAGCTAATCAAGAAGAAGGAAAACAACTTTTAGAGCACTTACAAAAGCAGGCAACGTCTGCCAATGTGCCGATGGTAACACAGGTGCGCATAGCAGCCAATATAGCCAACGGTATAAAACACGCCTTCAAAGAGTTTCAAGCATCGGAAATAGTAATGGGTTTGCACGCCCGACAAGCTATATCGAAGGGCTTTTGGGGGCAATTCACGCAGAGCTTGTACAATGGTTTGAGCCGACAAATAACGATTGCCCGCATTGTGCAACCACTGAATACGATTCGCAGAATACAAGTAGCCGTGCCTTCACGAGCTGAGTTTGAACCTGGTTTCTATCGTTGGTTGGAGCGTTTGGCACGTCTAGCAGCTAATACAGATTGCCGTATAGTTTTCCATGCACGTCAAGAATCTCTTGGACTCATTATGGGATATATTCGTAACCGTCACCCCAATGTGCGTGCAGAGTATTCTGAAATGGAACATTGGAACGAGTTACCGCATTTAGCAAACGAAGTAAACGACGACCATTTATTTGTGATTATTACAGCACGAAAGGGTACAATATCTTATAAGAATGCGATGGAGCGTATACCAGAGGAGGTAAACCGCTTCTTCAAGAGCAAGACGCTTATGATAATATTCCCCGATCAGTATGGTAATCGAATGGACGGAATGACATTTGCACAGTCGCAACACACCGAAGAACGCAGTGCTTACGATGTTGTTCGTGATTTCATGCAAAAGAAAATAAGATAATAATTATGATAGAAATAAAAGGTGTTACTAAGAATTTTGGTTCGTTGCAAGTTTTAAAAGGTATTGACTTGTGCATTGAAAAAGGCGAAATAGTGAGCATTGTTGGTCCTTCTGGAGCAGGCAAAACCACGTTGCTGCAAATTCTTGGTACGTTAGATAAACCCGATAGCGGCTCCGTCGTAGTAGACGGCATTGAAACCAGCACATTATCAACCAATAAACTAAGCGAGTTTCGCAACAAACATCTTGGTTTCGTGTTCCAGTTTCACCAACTTTTACCAGAGTTTACGGCAATCGAGAATATTATGATTCCCGCTTATATTGCAGGAATGAAACCCAAAGAAGCACACAATCGTGCTGAAGATCTATTGGAGTTTATGGGACTGAGCAACCGCGCAAACCATAAACCCAACGAACTTTCTGGTGGAGAGAAGCAACGTGTGGCAGTAGCAAGGGCATTGATGAACAATCCTGCCGTAATTCTTGCCGATGAACCGTCAGGTAGTTTGGACTCAAAGAATAAGGAAGAACTACACAAACTCTTCTTCGATTTGCGCGATAAGTTTGGTCAGACTTTTGTTATTGTAACACACGATGAAACGTTGGCTACACTTACCGACCGAACCATACACCTGAAAGACGGACGCATAGTGGGAGAGGGCAACGAATCCAGCGCAGTATAATAAAGTAAGAAAGGAAATGACAAATGGCAAAACTAAAGATAGGCGATTACAATACGCTGACTGTATTGAAGGTAGCATTGCGTGAAGGCAATGGCGACCCATTCGGATTGTATCTTGACGGTGGTCCTGCTGGCGAAATATTGATGCTCAAAAATATGTTCCCGAAGGTGTTTCGGTAGGCGACGACCTACGTGTTTTCGTGTATCTCGACCAGGAAGAACGTCCTATTGCTACCACCGAACTACCTCTTGCCGTAGTGGGCGAGTTTGCATACTTGGAGTGTTCGTGGGTAAACGAGTATGGTGCATTCCTTCATTGGGGCGTAACGAAAGACCTCTTCTGTCCGTTCCGCGAGCAGAAGAAGCGTATGCAGATAGGCGAATCGTATGTTGTGCATGTACATCTTGACGAAGAAACCTACCGTTTGGTGGCATCGGCGAAGGTAGAGCATTATTTTGAAGAAGAGAAACCAACATATAAGCAAGGTGAGGAGGTTGATTTGATGATTTGGCAAAAGACCGAACTCGGTTTCAAAGTCATCATCGACAATAAGTATCCTGCTCTTGTTTATGGCGACCAAGTATTCCAATACGTCCACACGGGCGACCATCTGAAGGGTTATATTGCCACAGTCCGACCAGACGGAAAGATTGACTGCACGCTGCAACCAACAGGGCAGCAATATGCAAAAGACTTTGCCGAAGTGCTTCTGCAATACTTGAAGGACAACGGCGGCGTGTGCAACCTTGGCGACAAAAGCGATGCAGAAGATATTAAACATCTCTTTCATGTGTCAAAGAAAGTCTACAAGAAAGCCGTCGGCGACCTTTATAAGCGACATCTCATCACAGTTGAACCGCTTGCCATTCGCTTGGTGTAATATTATAATCTAAAAATGAAGACGTTAGCTTTAGTCTTTTGCACCCTATTTATACCCTTGATGGGAGTTGCACAAGAGGAAGTGCCTCACAGAATATCGACTAATTATGTAGGAAAGCTTGCAACCGAAGCAGATAAATTGCTTGGAAAAGCCGACGAAGCGTTCGATAATGAGGATTATGATACAGCCTTTAAGTATTATCAAAAGGCTGCCGAAACTGGCAATATAGATGCTTATACTGGTCTTGGAAGATGCTATGCCTATGGTTTGGGCGTAGTATTTAATGCTCAAAATGCATTACATTGGTATCAGAAAGCTGCTTATGCAGGTTCAGCTTTAGGGCAATACTATCTTGGCATTCTTTATTTTGAAGGTTGGAACGGTGAAAAACCCGATAAGAAAAAGGGTTTAGAGTGGCTCTTTAAAGCTGCAAATGGATGTGAACCATGGGCAATGTTCTATATCGGAAACTGTTATAAACGTGGCGATGGCGTTGAAAAGAACATTGATGAAGCTATACGTTGGTACAAAAAAGCTGCTGAATATGGCGACGAAGATGCACCTTTGCTTCTTAAAGAACTGGGTGTTGAAATGCCTGAAAACACAGAATAATAGATGATTTTCGTATCTGAATACGTCCAATGTTGATAAATACAATATTAAAGGAGGGGTGTAGAATCAATCTACCCCCTCCTTTGATATTATCTAATATGTGTTTAGAGTACTACTTTTATCGTTAAAGTTTTTTCTGTTGAATTCTCTGTATAGCAAATCAACAAAGAAGTATGTTAAATTATTAATTCGTCAACAACATATAAGTAATGATACGAAGTAAGCATAACTTTGCTTTAAGAATATTATACTAACTTTTGAAAGTAAAAAACTGATTGAGCAGGTTGACTTATTGTCCTTTTTTTTGAGTTATATCGTGGTGACAGTGAGTATCAATCAAACTAAAACGACTGGTCACAAACACTTAGTTTGCAATCAGCCGTTCATTAGAATTATGAATGTATTATGCTATTTTTACTACTTGACGCTCACCTTTTTACCATTAACAATATAGATTCCGTGTGATGGTTGTACATTTTTGGGCAGACGTTGACCATCAATACTAAAGATTGTTGTTTCACCATCATTATCTTGGCTGACTGGTAAAGAAATACCCGTTAGGTCGTGTTCTATAATTTTAGCAAACTCTTTCCATTGTTCAGCAGCCTCATATTCAGCCTTATGGCCTTTAGGTACTCTTAGTTCGCAGATATTTTTGTCTACATTTTCAAACACTCCATCACCCATAGCTTCCCCTTTTAGTGGTGTATTTCGGAGACAAGTAACATTTTTTAGCTGCTTACAACCATCGAAAACATACATTCCGATTTTCTCCAAGTCAGCTGGAAGTGTGATTTCAACAAGTGCTTCGCAACCGTTAAAAGCTTCAGCTTCTATGTCTTTCAATCTTTCTGGCAATGTAATATTCTTCATTGAGGCACAGCTGCCAAAGGCCCAAGTGCGAATATGTTCTATTGTGGAAGGGAGTGTAACTTCTTTTAATGCTGTGCATCTGCTAAACATGTATCGTTTCAATTCGTCGATATCAGCGTTGATAACAGCCTTCTCCAAACCAGTACAGTTATAGAAAGCAAAGTCGCCAAGGTCTACAATATTATTTGGAATGGTTACTTCTCTTAATTTTACACAATGACCGAAAGCAAGCATACCTATCTTTTTCAGCGTAGAAGGAAACTTTATTGCCTCTATTTCGTTGCAAAGGAAGAATGAAGCAGGGCTGAGTTCTTCGGTTCCTTCAGGGATTTCGTAATTAACAGAGTGCTTGTTAGGATAAGAAATTAGCTTATTTCCACTTTTATTGAAGAGTACTCCATCAATATCTTTAAGGGTGTTATTATCCTTATCTACCGTAATACGCTTCAAGCCTGCACAAGAAAGAAAGACTTGTTCGCCTAAAGTTGTAATGCTGGCAGGTATGGATACCGATGTAACCTTAATGCAACCGCCAAAAGAATTGTCAGCAATACCAGTTACAACATACTCTTTGTTTTGGTGTTTTACATTATTGGGTATTACGATATCGCCTTCGAGAGGCTTCGTATATAATGTTCCAGTAGCTTCCAAGAGATCGCTGAGTTCTGTAGTAACCTCTACAAGCTGCTTTGTAACATCTGTAATTTTGTAATAGAGCTTTCCTTCTTGGAAGTCATAGTTCTTTTGTTGCGCACAGATCTGTAAGGCAGACAGCATCAAAAGTGCGATAATAGGTAAAGTTCTTTTCATAGTTGTTGTTGTTTATGCCGTTTGTCGGCGTTCTTATTTATTGTTTGAATGAATGCATAAGAGTGGGCAGTTTAGGGCGATGTGGCTGTATTGACAAATTATAATATACCGTATTTACCTCTCAACTAAGGCAGCTGATTCCCTTTTGCCTTCTTTTGTATATGCTTTTATGTGTTTATCAACACTGATATATAATAGTGTTGCAAATATAATTAATATTTTTTACAAACGAAAACAAATACCAAACATTTATTACAAAATGTTGTTTTTTGTTTCCATAGTTGGATATTTGCAATGTATTAGAACACAAAGGAAACAGGGTTTATATCTCTTTGATATAATGCTTTGCGTTAATTCAAGCATAATATCATAGCAAAACAGCTGCACACCTATGATGACTTGTTTAAATAACAAACGAAACATTTCATCCTTTCTTTCTAAATACTACAGCTTTCTGTCTTCTTTCTTCTGATTAACGTCCGCTATTGCTTTACTAAGAGCGCAAGTCTGTCTACCATGTTTAATAAGTAGTAGCTACTCATATCCATACTTTCTCATCATTAAATTTTAAGTATAGCTTAACTATTATGGCTGTAAGAAATTCTTCTTACAGCCTTTATACAACTGCATAAAAGCTCCTCGTTTTGTAAAGAAAAACGTGATCGAAAAGCATTGATAGTTGTTTGATATTCCAAAAGTACTTGTTTTACATTGCAATATCGGCTATTTTGCAATGTAATAGTGCTTGTTTTACATCGCAAAACAGGCACTATTACAACATATTGAAAATCTGATAGTTACAACAAAGAATATATCTTGTAAATTCTTTACAACTTTATTATCTTCTATTCATTGATAAAATAGAGTCTTCGAAGTAGACTTCTGTATGTTAAACAACAATTTTTCAAACAATTATAGTTATTTCTTCGTGTATAAAATTGTGCTTCATCTTTGAACATTTATAAGACAAATAAGCATATTTAGCCTTAATAAGAAGTGGTTTTCTTCATTCGATAGGGTATAATTTGAGAATTTTATGTAAGTTTGCAGATTAATTAAAAGATAATTAATAAGACATAACTATATGGCAATAAGTATCAGACTACAACAAAGTAAGTTTAAAGAAGCCAATCGTGGTGGTAAGTGGCATGCAAGAGTAGTGAGCAGTGGGGAAACTTCAACAGCCGACCTTGCAGCAGCTATTCAATCAAGTACATCGTTTACACGAGGTGAAGTTACAGGCATCATCATGGCGCTGGTAGATGAAATTAGTTATAATCTTAGTCTTGGAAACACAGTTATCCTTGACGGATTAGGCCGATTTCACCTTACAGTAGAAAGCGATCCTGTAGTAAATAAAGAAGATTTTGATATTAAAAAGAATGTAAAGGGCGTAAAGTGCAAGTTCCTTCCAGCAAGCCGACGCGACCCTAGGACACGAAAAAGTACACAAGACTTTGCATCAGGTGTACAAATAGTTTGGGCTGATCCAGAAGATGAGGAAGAATAATAGCTACATTTAAACCACTTCATCGTTCTACATCAGAATATTTTTACAAACACAAGAAGGCACTCCGATTACCGAAGTGCCTTCTTATTTTATATACGAGCGAAAGAACTAAGCTTTCTTTTCGTCATCTATTGTCTTTATTTTTTGCTTTGTTTCTGCTAACTCATCCTTCAGCTTTTGCACACGACGATTCATATCATCAATAAGACTATTGCCCTTTTTACTGCTGATATTAAGGAAGCCAATATTATTTTCGTAAGTATTTATCTCTTGTTTCAATTGCTCGAAATGACGCATAAGACGTCCGCGTTCGTTATCAATAGCGTTTTCTCCACGCTGTGCCACCTTCTTTAAATTATTACGGAAGTTATCCATACGATGACGAGAAGCCTTCACATTCAATGTTTTGTGGAGTTTATCAAGAATGTCGTGATACTCCTTAAACATCTTATCCTTTTCTTTGAATGGTACATGACCTATCTTATTGAACTCATCTGTGAGCTTACGCATCTCTTCTTGCAAGTTCTCAACCACACCTTCAGCAAGCTGTTTAAGTTTTTCTATAATCTCATTCTTCTTTGCAAGGTTCTCACGTTCCTCGTTACGTTCATCTGCATGAACAGCATTGCGAGCCTCAAAGAAATGATTACATGCTGTAAGGAAGTCTTCCCAGAGCTGATCACCCAACCGTTTAGGTACCATTCCAATGGTTTTCCATTCCTTTTGCAGTGCTATAAGCTTATCAGAAGTCTTCTTCCAATCAGTAGAATCTTTTAATTCCTGTGCCTTAGCAACGAGTTCTTGCTTGCGTTTTGCATTTTCAGCGTACTTATCTTTTAGTTCTTTAAAGTATTCTCCCTTCTTTGTAAAGAACTCATCACAGGCTGCACGGAAACGTTCAAAGATTTTAGTATTCATCTTCTGAGGCGTAAATCCAATGGTTTTCCATTCTTGCTGCAAAGCAATAATCTCTTTTGAGTGGTTGTCCCAATCTCCTGAGTTCTTACGTTCCTGCTTTACGATGCCCTCAATCTTCTCGCAAAGTGCAGTCTTCTTAACAAGATTATCTTCTTCTTCAGCACGAATTTCTTCGAAATGTTGCTGATGACGTTTATTAATAATCGTGCTGGCAGCCTTGAAACGTTGCCAAACTTGCTCACGAAGTTCCTTTTCTACAGGACCAGTTTCGCGATATTCTTGATGCAAATCTTGAAGTTGATGGAAAGCACTGATAACATCTGATTCGTCTGCAAGCTTCTCTGCAGCTTCACAAAGTTGCGTTTTCTTTTCAAGATTCTTCTTGAAATCGTATTCACGCGCTTCTCGGTTAAGGTTCAGCAAATCATAATATTGCTCAACATAAAGCTGATAGCTACGCCATAATTCATTCACCTTTTCAGCAGGAACAGACTTGATTGCTTTCCATTCTTGTTGCAACGCCTTAAATTCTTGAAAGTTATTGTTTGCTTCTTCAGGCGTTGTTGCCATCGTTTTAACCTTCTCTATTATGGCTTCTTTCTTCTTAAGATTTTGCTGTTTTAGCTCTTCCTGTTCCAAGAATGCTCTCTGGCGTTTCTCTTTAATAACACTCATTGCTATTTTAAATGCCTCTTCTTCCTCATCAGGCAGAACTTGGTATTTCTCAGGATCGCCACCTGCTTCAAGGAAAGCCTTTTGTTGCGCTTCGCGTTCAGCAAGATGAAGTCGATAAAACGATGTCTTTAGATGGTCAACTTCTGCTTTCTCTGGAGTTTCCTCGCTATCAGCAATAGCCTTAACGCGCTCTACTATCTCCTTCTTTGAGTCATAGACTGTGTTTGCGAGGGTATCTTCTTCCCTTAATTGTTGGTTGTCAGTTGCCGCTATTACCGTATCTTCTGCTACTTCTACTGCTATTTCGGCATTATTTACGATCTGTTCGACAGTCGTTTCAGACTGCTTTACTTCTTCTGTTCCCTGATTAAGGGCATTCTCTTGAGAGTCCATCATTTCACTATTAGTTTATGATTCGAGTTTTTTCATTGCTTTGTGCCACACCATCTTACTACTATAAGATATGCAAACACTATATTATCTAACAAAGTGCAAACTTAGATAAAAAGTTTTAAACCACCTAAATTTATACTTGCTTTTTTTATTATTGAGTTTAAAAAACGTATTTGCTTTACCTATTTTCTTTCTATATTGATGTTATTAAGGCTATATCAAGCGCTTATGGCGCAGTATCCACCACGTCAGTCCAGATACGAACACAGAAATAATGAGTGCTATTACAAATCCCCATTGTGAACCTTCCATACCATTTATCAAGTTCATTCCGAAAAGCGAAGCGATGAGTGTAGGGAACATCATAATAATAGAAACTGACGTAAGCGTACGCATCACTGTGTTCATATTGTTGTTAATGATGCTTGAGTAAGTGTCCATTGTTGATTCAAGAATATCAGTATAGATGCTAGCAGTTTCACGTGCCTGGCTCATCTCAATATTTACGTCCTCAATTAGGTCTGCGTCTAACTCATCAACTTGCAACTTAAACTTCAGTTTAGCCAGCAAATTTTCATTTCCACGAATAGATGTAACAAAGTAAGTGAGCGAATCTTGCAAACGACTCAACCAATAAGGCTTTCGTTGTTCACTTCCTGATCAAGGTTGTGTTTAGCTTTATCTATAAGTGTGCTTATCTGTTTCAATCGCTTCAAATACCAAACAGCAGAACAAAGGAAAAGTCTAAATATCATATCGACATAGTCAGTAAACCCCTCTCCACGCTTTTGCTGGAACGAAACAAAGTCAAGCATCATATTAGTTTCAAAGTTGCACACTGTAATAGTTACGTCGCGTTTGTGGATAATACCCAAAGGTACTGTTGTATAAGGTGTGCGAGAACGTATTTCCTTAACATAAGGAATACGCAAAATGATAAGCATCCAACCATCATCGTACTCATAACGCGCACGCTCGTCGGTATCGCTAATGTCCGAAATAAAGTAATCGGGGATATTATAAGTTTCTTCTAATTCTTGTTGTTCTTGCTCTGTAGGGCAAGTAACCTGTATCCAGCAGTTAGGCTGCCATTCTTTTATAGTATTAAGCTTTCCGCTAATGTTCCAATATGTCTTCATTTTGCTAATCTCCAATTAGTTTAGTTTTGGTGGGATTAGCAACTATCAGGGTGCTATCCTCACGTTATTTGATTAAAATATTCGAAAGATAATCGTCCATTATAAATTATAATATTGGTTTTACGGCTGCAAAAATAGACAAAAAAATCCGTTAGCACAAGTAAAACACAAAGTTTTTGGTTTGCCTAACGGATTTATTATATTATTTGAAGCAGTTTATTCACTGCCTTATTTAATTATTTTTCAGCTTTATTAGTCTGATAAAGTCTTTCTTTATTTAACAGGAATCTCTTCCAAGACTTTAACCAATAAGTCCCAGAAAGGCTGAGCAGTGTCAATCCTAAAGCGCTCTGTTGCTGTATGCGGGCTACGAATAGTTGGACCAAGACTAACAACGTCAAGGTGTGGATACTTGCCAAGAATAATTGAACATTCAAGTCCTGCATGGTCAGCCTGTACGATTACGTCTTCACCTATTTGATCTTTGTACACTTTTTCTAATAGATTCAAAATCTCACTATTAGGATTTGGATCCCAACCATTATATCTTGCACTGAGTTCTGTCTTCATACCTGCCAAATCAAAGCAACTCTTTATCTGGGTTGCAAGATATTCTCTCATATCTTCACGAGCAGAACGAACTAGCACTTTAAAATAGGTTTTGTTTGCATCAATGGTAACAATAGCAAGGTTAGAAGAAGTTTCAACAACGTCAGGGTAAGCCGGAATCATACGCAAAACGCCATTATGAACAGCATAAATAGCATTGATAATGTTGTCTTGGATTTCTTCCGGAACAAGCGCAGCTGGTTTTTCAACGTCTTCAACATAGAATTCTATATTGCTTTCAATTGTTTTAAACTCGCTTTCGAGTAATTGTCGCTGTGCCTCTACCATTTCTTTAAGCGTAGCTACTTTGTCTTTAGCAAGTGCAAGTACCACTTCTGCCTTGAAAGGAATAGCATTACGCATGTTTCCACCTTGCCATACGGCCAATCGTGCACCAAGTTCAGCCATTGCATCACGTACAAAACGTACCATTTCCTTATTAGCATTAGCGCGTCCTTCGTGAATTTCAAGACCAGAGTGTCCACCACGGAAGCCTTTTAATGTAACTTTAACAGCAGCTTCCTGGTCGTTTGCAACCTCTTTATATTCTAATACTGAGTCAATATCAACGCCTCCAGCAGAACCGATAACAAACTTACCCCATGTTTCAGAGTCCAAGTTCATCAATATATCGCCCTGCAATTCGTCTTCAGGAAGGTCATTAGCACCAAACATTCCAGTCTCTTCGTCCCTTGTTATAAGACCTTCAATAGGTCCATGCTTCAAGGTCTTATCTTCCATAACACCCATGATTGCAGCAACACCAGCACCATTATCAGCACCGAGCGTTGTATTATTTGCATAAACCCAACCATCTGTAATATGAGTTACAATAGGGTCAGTTTCAAAGTTATGGTTGCTATCAGGACTCTTCTGTGGTACCATATCCATGTGGGCTTGTAGGATAACTCCTTTTCGATTCTCGTATCCTGGTGTAGCAGGCTTACGCATTAAGATATTACCAGCGGGGTCTACAAATGCTTCAACCCCTACTTTCTTTGCGAATTCAAGTAAAAATGCTTGCACCTTTTCCATATGTCCTGTTGGACGTGGTATCTGTGTCAAATCATCAAAGTTACGCCAAAGTAGTTCTGGATTGAGATTTCTAATTTCACTCATAGTTTTGTTTATTTTAAAGGGTTAGTATATATTTGCTTTAAATCTATTCTTTTTAGCTCTGCTTAATCATTCTATTTATTGGTTTAAGCTCAGCCTTCTGTGTAAATGCTAAGGCTATCCAAGCATAAATGCCAAGTAAAATAACTAATAGCGTTTGCATTGTATGCACGATTAGCACAAAGTAGAGTGCTCTTACATCGACCACACCATAGAGAATGAGCATTGTTTTCACTGCAAAGTGCCATGGTCCTGCTCCATTAGGTGTTGGAACTATCACTGCAATCGAACCTACAACGAAGCATACTAAAGCACAAGTTACACCCAACGAACTTGTTTCATTAAAACAGTAGAACGTTAGATAGAAGTGCAGAAAGTAGCTTCCCCAAATAGCCATACTATAAAAAATGAATAGTGGCATATTCTTTACACTTTTCACAGAGATAACTCCTTGCCAGATTCCAGTAAGAGCCCCTTTCACCTTTTTATATATAGGTATTTGACGACGAATAATGTATAGCAAGATAATAACAGCTAATGCGCAAATTCCTGTAACGAGCCAACCTGTTGCAGAAAACTTATTAAAGACATTGTCTACACTGGTTCCTGTCTTAAAAAAGAAGTTTGAAAAAACTTTTATTTGAGACAATATAGCTAGCACAGTTATCAATAACACGATAAAAGAGTCTACTGCACGTTCAGTAACTACTGTTCCTAAAGCTTTTGGAAACGACACTTTATCGTAACGATTCAGCACACCACAACGTGCGAACTCGCCTATACGCGGTATCACAAGACTAACAGCATAGGAAAGAAAGATGGAATTGACGCAAACAGAACTGCGTGTTTGCTCTCCCATTGGCTCTAAAACCTGTTTCCAACGCCAACCGCGAAAGGTTTGTGCAAGTATTCCGAACGGCATAGAAAGCAACATCCACGTCCAATCCATCTCATTCATCACTACCTTGCGCATCTGTACGAAGTCGAAGCCACGATACATCCAATAAAGTATGCCACCGCCCAAAATAAGAGGTAGCACAATTTTAATGATATTATAGAGCAACTTCTTCGTTCCCATTCTGAAAGCAAAGATACATAAATGCTTTTAAATACAAAATAATTTTTCTATCTTTGTAGCCAAATAAAGATAATTTATGAAATTAGTAAAGCCCAAAAAGAACCTTGGACAGCACTTTTTAACCGACCTGAATATAGCGAAACGCATTGCCGACACAGTGGATGCTTGTCCAGATATACCTGTTTTAGAAATAGGTCCGGGCATGGGAGTGCTTACGCAATACCTTGTGGAAAAGCCTCGAGAGGTAAAGGCTGTGGAAATTGATAGCGAAAGTGTTGCATACTTGTACGAAAAGTTTCCTACCCTACAAGAGAATATCTTGGGCGAAGATTTCCTACGTATGCGTCTCGAAGAAATTTTCGATGGTAAACAGTTTGTGCTCACAGGCAACTATCCTTACGATATTTCGTCACAGATATTCTTCAAAATGCTTGATTATAAAGACCTCATTCCATGTTGTACAGGTATGATACAGCGCGAAGTTGCCCTGCGTATAGCAGCACAACCTGGTAATAAAACATATGGAATTCTGTCTGTGTTAATCCAAGCATGGTACGATGTTGAATATTTGTTTACGGTCAATGAGGACGTATTCAATCCACCTCCAAAGGTAAAGAGTGCTGTTATCAGAATGACACGCAATAACGTCAGCAAACTCAACTGCGACGAAAAACTTTTCAAACGATTGGTTAAAACTGTATTTAACCAACGTCGCAAGATGTTGCGCGTAAGCTTACGTCAAATGTTCCAAGCGAAACCGCGCGAAGGATTCTACGAACAGGAAGTGATGACAAAACGCCCAGAGCAGCTAACGATTCCACAATTTGTAGAACTTACCAATATAGTGGAAGCCGAAATGGCAGCAGTTAACACTTAAATAAGTAAAGAATCAATGAACAAAAAAGAAACATACGAACTCTTGATGAAGCAGATTGCTTCCCTCATTGAAGGAGAAGCCGACAATAAGGTGGGTGTTTTAGCAAATGTTTCAGCTGCCATTCATCACACTTTTGAAACCTTCTTTTGGACAGGTTTTTATCTTCTTAATAAAGAAAACACCCTACAATTGGGGCCTTTCCAAGGCACTCCTGCCTGTTTTAATATATCTGTGGGAAAGGGAGTTTGTGGAACCGCATTCTTAGAGCGCCGTACTCTCGTTGTACCTGACGTAGAAAAGTTTCCTGGACACATCGCTTGCAGCTCACTTTCTCGTTCTGAAATCGTTGTACCTATATATAATAAGGAGGGCAAAGCGATTGGCGTGCTCGACATCGACAGTACACAGCTAAATGCTTTCGACGAGATTGACGCTCAATACTTGGAACAAGCTATGCGCATTATGGCTGCAAAAATCTATACAAACCAATAGAAAAAAGCCTATAAACTTTGCGCAATTACGAATAAATCCCTAAATTTGTATTTAGAAACAATTAATACGCATACTTATGATAGATGTTAAAGAAACATTAAACGAAGCCGAAGAGCGTATGGAAATGGCTGCTATGTATCTCGACGAGCAGTTGCAACGCATTCGCGCAGGACGTGCCAACGTAGCAATTCTCGATGGAATACGAGTTAGTTCATACGGGTCGATGGTGCCACTTAACCAAGTTGCAACCGTATCAGTACCCGATCCTCGCACCATTGCTATCAAGCCATGGGACAAGAAGGCTATCCGAGATATCGAAAAAGCAATCATGGACTCTGATGTAGGCATTACTCCTGAGAATAATGGAGAACTCATTCGCCTCAATCTTCCACAACCAACAGAAGAGCGCCGTCGCGACCTTGTAAAGCAAAGCAACAAAATTGGCGAACGCACAAAGGTGGAAGTGCGAAATGCCCGCTCTGATATTAAAGACAAACTGAAGAAGGCTATCAAAGACGGATTGTCTGAAGATTTGGAAAAGGATGCAGAAGAAGACTTGCAGAAGATACACGACAAGTTCATAAAAAGAATTGATGCACTTCTCGCTGACAAAGAAAAAGAAATTATGACAGTATAAAAACATTACCCTTTATTTGCCCCATCATAGGCAAATAAAGGGTTTGTTGTATAATGATGCGTGGCTTAGTAATAAAGAACACCGGTAGTTGGTACACCGTAAAGACCGAAGATGGACGAACTATCGAAAGCAAAATAAAAGGCAATTTCCGCCTAAAAGGAATCCGCTCTACCAATCCTGTGGCAGTGGGCGACTACGTGCACCTCATCATTAACCAAGAAGGAACAGCCTTTATTTCCGAGATTGAAGACAGAAAGAACTACATTATCCGTAAGTCACCCAACCTTTCCAAACAAAGCCATATCATAGCAGCCAACCTTGACCAGGCTTTTCTCGTTGTAACAATAAACTATCCAGAAACATCAACAACCTTTATAGATCGCTTTCTTGCTAGTGCTGAAGCCTATCGTGTACCCGTTGTTTTGCTTTTCAATAAATATGACTTGCTAAACGACGACGAACGACAATACCAAGAAGCTGTTATTCACTTGTATGAAGGTATAGGATACCAGTGTGTAGTGCTACAAGCTACCAACGATGCGCCTACAGACAAGAGTATAGAGCAGCTGCGTCCGCTCCTAAAAGACAAGGTTACACTATTGAGCGGCAATAGTGGAGTCGGAAAATCTACCATTATCAATGGTTTACTGCCAAATGCCAATCTTCGTACTGCTGAAATTTCTGACTCGCACAACACTGGAATGCACACCACAACATTCAGTGAAATGCTGGAGTTGCCTTACGGAGGCTATATCATAGATACGCCAGGAATTAAGGGTTTTGGTACTTTCAATATTGACAAAGAAGAACTTACAAGCTACTTCCGTGAGATTTTCAAGTTCTCTGAAGAATGTCGGTTCAGTAATTGTACCCATACGCATGAACCTGGGTGTGCTGTTCTCAAAGCAGTAGAAGAACACTACATAGCTGAAAGTCGCTATAACAGCTACCTTTCCATGCTTGAAGACAAGGACGAAAACAAGTATCGTGAAGCTTTTTAAATAAGTATGCCAATCATAAGGCCTCATCTATTCTGATAAGGAACTCCTTTTTAGATACAACTCACCTTTCAAATACCCCTTTAATATTCTAAACGAAAAGCTTTATAAAGATGTAAATGTTTTTCAGCAATTAATATATCCTATAATAAACTTGCTAACAATGCTTTACAACACCCATTGTTTTGCTATACAAAAGAGCCTATTTTGCACGATAAAAGAGATTGTTTTGTATTGCAAAAGAGGCACTTTCGCATCGTAAAACCGATTATATTATTTTCCGTTTGTATTATCTTTACAAAAATAAGGACTTATCATAAAGCTTTCATCCGTTAAACTTCATCTCCACACAATACTTTTTCATGAGTATAAGAAATGTAATAACTCGAACCATTACATTTTAAATTAACTTTTCGTATATAAGATTCCGAAAAACATTTATAAACTTTTTGTGCTTCCGAACAAAAAGCAGTACCTTTGTAAATATGGAATTCAGAACAATAGTCAATGTGCCTAAGCCGCCCTTCGAGATAGCGCCATGCGAACGAGTGCTGTTTGTTGGTTCATGTTTTGCTAACAATATTGGCACAAAGTTCGTTGATTGGAAATTCCGTACCCTTGTAAATCCGTTCGGGGTAATGTATAATCCTGCTTCAATCCTACACACAATAGAACGAAGAAGTGAGATTTTCGACACCGCTTTCATTACTTTGGGTACCAATCACGTCTATATTGAGAAAGCAACAAGAAACATTGTAGACAATTGTAACAAGCGTCCACAACGACTGTTCGATGAGCAAGAACTCAGTATTGCTGATTGTAAAAACTATCTAAGTCGTGCTATAGACTTGTTACGAGGACGCAACCACAATGTGAAAGTAATATTTACAGTCAGCCCAATACGCTATGCTAAGTATGGCTTTCATGAGAGCCAACTTTCTAAAGCTACACTACTCTTAGCCGTACAGGAAGTAATGACTGAATATACAGACAGCAACGTGGCTTATTTCCCTGCCTATGAAATTGTAAACGACGAACTTCGTGACTATCGCTTTTATAAATCCGATATGTTGCACCCCAACGAGCAGGCTGTGGAATATATTTGGGAACGCCTTGTCGATGTTTATTTCTCTGCCTCTGCCAAAGAATTTCTGCGCGATTGGAAGCCTGTGAAAGAAGCTCTCTCCCACCATCCTTTCAATCCAGATGGCAACGAATACAAAGAATTTATGGAGCGAACGATAGAACGAGCAAAATTATTGGAGCAAAAATATGATAATTTAATAGTAGAAGACCAATGAACTCAGAACAGATTTTAGAACACCTTATCAAACACAACGTAAAGCCTACTGCCAACAGAATACTGATAGCAGAGGCTATTTCGCGATATAATGGACCTGTTTCGATGAAGGAATTGGAAACAAAATTGCAAACAATAGATAAATCAAGTATCTTTCGTACACTCATAGTCTTCAGTAATCAGCATGTAGTACATCAAGTGGAAGATGGTAATGATATCGTGCGCTATGAATTATGCATGAGCGATGATGAAGAAACTGACAGCGATATGCATGCCCACTTCTACTGTGAGCAATGCCAACATACAACTTGTCTGCATGAAGTAGATATTCCTGAGATACATTTACCAGAAGGTTACAAGCTTTCTAATGTCAATTTTATGTTGAAAGGAATATGTCCAGAATGTGCAGCTAAGCAGAAACGATAAGGATAAAAAAAGAAAAAAAGAAAGGCAGAGATATACAACAATTTTGTTTTTGCAGTATCTTTGCAGTCTATAAATGGTAGAAAGCAGAAGGCTTTGTAATATTATAACTATCTGCCAACTTCTTTTTAATATTTCAACAATGAGCTATACGATAGAAAAAATAACACAATTCATAAATGCAGAACGATATGGTGATACTTCTGCTAAAATTAGTTTCTTACTAACAGACAGCCGTTCACTCTGCTTTCCAGAGGAAGCTCTATTCTTTGCACTGCGTTCTGATCGTAATAATGGGCATCATTACATTCCCGAATTATATCGTCGCGGCGTACGAAACTTTGTAGTTGAGAGCGTTCCAAAGGATTTTTCTACACTTTATTCACACGCAAATTTCTTGCAAGTAAGTAATACGCTTACTGCTCTTCAACGTCTTACAACATGCCATCGCAAGGAATTCAATATTCCTATCGTAGGTATTACAGGCTCTAACGGTAAAACTATGGTGAAAGAATGGCTGTCTCAGCTACTTTCTTTTGACATGAATGTAACACGTTCGCCCAAGAGTTACAACTCTCAAATAGGAGTTCCGTTGTCTGTTTGGCTGCTAAACGAAAATTCTCAAATAGGTTTAATCGAGGCAGGTATTAGTAAAGTTGGAGAAATGCAGGCGCTACACGATATTATTCAGCCCACAATTGGTGTGCTGACGAGTTTAGGCGCTGCCCATCAAGAGAATTTTTCGTCATTGGAAGAGAAGTGTAACGAAAAGCTATTGCTTTTCAAAGGCACACAAGCATTAGTTTATCAGCTTGATGATAACGTTGCTGCTAAGTGCATTCAAGAATCTCATTATGATGGAAAATTGTTGGCATGGTCAAAAAATGATACTACCGCAGCCTTTTTTGTAAACCGCATTGAAAAGAACGATACAACATCAACTGTTGTTTATACATGGCAAAATAAAATACGCGGCAGCTTTACATTACCTTTCATCGATGAGGCGAGTGTCAGCAACTGCATTACTTGTGCTGTTTTAGCCTTATATTTAGATATTCTTCCCGAAGTATTAGAGCAACGTATGGCAACACTTGAACCTGTTGCTATGCGCCTTGAAGTAAAAGAGGGGCAACATGGTTGCACGCTTATTAACGATTCATACAACTCTGATATCAATTCTCTTGATATTGCACTTGACTTTATGAACCGCCGTCCCGACCAGAAACGACGTGAGCGTACACTTATTTTAAGTGACATTTATCAAAGTGGCGAAACCGAACAGCAACTTTATGCCGTTGTAGCAGCGCTGATAAAAAAACGTGGTGTTAAGAAATTCATTGGAATCGGTACTGCACTTGGACGACAACAACATTCTTTCGAAGGATTGGAAACAAAGTTTTTCTTTGATAATATATCAGATTTCATCGGCAGCAAAGTGTTTGAATCCTTGCACGACGAAGTTATCTTGCTCAAAGGAGCACGCTCTTTTAGCTTCGATAAGCTCACTGAATTATTAGTAAAGAAGGTGCACGAAACCGTATTGGAGGTGAATTTGAATGCCGTAGTTGATAATCTGAACTGGTATCGCTCTTTCTTAAAACCCGAAACAAAGCTTATTTGTATGATAAAAGCTGATGCCTATGGAGCTGGAGCAGTAGAGATAGCCAAAACTCTGGAGGACCATCGCGTCGATTATCTTGCTGTTGCAGTAGCTGATGAGGGAGCAATATTACGTAGAAACGGCATTACAAGCAACATAATGATAATGAACCCAGAGATGAGTTCGTTTAAAACCCTATTCGATTACGAATTAGAACCAGAGGTTTATAGTTTCCGCTTGTTGGATGCACTAATTAAAGCTGCTGAGAAAGAAGGCATCACTGGGTATCCTGTCCATATTAAACTCGATACGGGAATGCATCGTTTAGGCTTTAATCCTCGTAACGATATAGACAAACTCATAGAAAAGCTGCACCATCAGCACGCTTTAATACCACGTTCTGTATTCTCTCACTTTGTTGGTTCAGATAGTAATGACTTCGATAGTTTCTCTGCTGAGCAGTTTACATTATTCGATGAAGGCAGCAAAAAGTTGCAAACAGCATTTGGACACCACATTCTACGTCATATTGACAACTCTGCTGGTATTGAACACTTCCCAGAACGCCAAATGGACATGTGCCGTTTAGGTCTTGGCCTTTATGGAATCAATCCTCGCACCAATGCTATTATGAACAATGTTTCGACACTTAAAACGACTATATTGCAGCTTCGGAATGTGCCTGCAGGTGAAACAGTAGGTTATTCTCGCCGTGGAGCAATTGATAAAGACAGTGTTATAGCAGCTATTCCGATTGGATATGCCGACGGATTAAATCGCAAACTGGGCAATCACAACTGTTATTGCCTTGTAAATGGCAAACGAGCATACTACATTGGCAACATTTGTATGGATGTAGCATTGATTGATGTAACAGGAATAGACTGCGAAGAGGGCGACAGTGTTGAAATTTTTGGCGATAATTTGCCTGTTACAGTATTAAGCGATGCGTTGGAAACTATTCCTTACGAGGTCTTAACGGTGATTAGCAATCGTGTAAAAAGAGTTTATTTTCAAGATTAAATACATATAAAATGGAGTTTCTTTATTTTTTCTTAGGTTTACTTCTAGGCGCACTTCTTGTTTATTTATGGACACGAAGCCAAGTTGCTACCACCGCACAGAAGCTATCTGCCGACCTTGCCGTTGCGAAAAGTCAGTTGGAAGTAGCACAAAAGAATGCTACCGACAGTATAAATGCAGAACGTGAACACAGTCAAAAGCTGCTCAACGAAATGCAGAAACAAATTGAAACCAATAAAAAACTGATGCAGGAAGAAATGCGTACGATGGCAGCACAAATGCTATCGGAGAGCAGGGAACATTTAAATACTACAGACAAAGAACGGTTAGAAACACTTCTGAAGCCGCTACACGAACGCATAGAAGCATTCAATCAGAATATAACGGCTGCAACAAAAGAAGGAGCAACCAACAAAACAGAGATTAAAACAACATTTGAAGAAACTATAAAGCTATTGCAAGAGGTTCAAACCTCAACTATAAAAAGCATTCGTGAAGATAACGAACGTGCTGTAAGAGAGTTACGCCAACAAACTGAACGAATTGGCAACGATGCAGCATCGCTTACTCAAGCGCTAAAAGGAGATACAAAGATGCAAGGCGATTGGGGCGAAATGATATTAGAAACTACTTTGGAAAGTTGCGGATTAACGAAGAATGAGCAATTCTTTTTGCAACGTAGCTACCAAGATGCAAAAGGAAACACTTTCCGTCCTGATGCTGTCATCGATTTACCTGGTGGTGAACATGCCGTTATAGATGCGAAGGTTTCACTAACAGCTTATCAAGCTGCTATAAATGCTAATGATACCGTAGAGCAGGAACAATTATTAAAAGAACATATTAAGTCTATCAAGAAGCATGTAGATGAGCTCTCTGATAAAAGTTACGAGAAGATTGTGCCAAATTGCATTGGTTATGTGCTTATGTTTATTCCTTATGAAAGCGGATATGCTGCGGCAATTAAAACTGATCCATCTATTTTACAGTACGCTTATCGTAAACATATTATTTTGTTAAGTCCGAGCAACCTCTTGATGGCTTTACAACTTACTCATACGATGTGGCAAAACTACCGTATGAACAATAATGTTGAAGAAATCCTACGTATATCTAACGACCTCTACGATAAGTTTGTTTCGTTCGGTGAGACATTCTTGAAAGTTGGAACAGATATTCAACGTCTTCAAGCCAATTACGAAAAGGCTCATTCACAACTTAGCGAAGGAAAGGGAAATATTGTTCGCCGTCTCGAGAATATGAAAACATTGGGCATAACACCAAAGAAAGAATTGCCAGAAGGTCTTTAGTTACAACGTATTACGCTATATGAGTTTAATATTAAAAAGAAGACTAAAAATTTATAATAATAAAATTCAAAATTTATAATAACAAATTTCAAAATTATAATAACAAATTTTTAAAATGTAATTATAATTTTCTAAGAATATTGTATTGAATGTTTTTGAATAATATTACATATCACAAAGTCTGATTCCATAGGTGGAATCAGACTTTTATTTTTTAACACTAAATATATTCATAAAAACTTGCTTTTTTCCTTAAAAATGAATAAGTTTGTGGCCAAATACGACAATTACACAATCATTATACTAACAATCAGAAAAGGCTAATTCAGCTTTATTGTTATTCACTATAAATTTGAGTGCGTAGGAAAAGAAAATTAAAATAATATTTAATCTTGCTTTACACCTCACAATCGCATCTATAGATATTATCTTTCTGCCCGCAAAAGCTATTCTGAAGACAATTTTGTGTATATTTTATGTAAATAAACAAACAAAAAACAAAGATAAAACGAAGTAGATATAACAAATAATCAGTAATACAAACAAAATACTGTTAAATAAGAGAAGGCGGGAAAGAAAATAAACAACAAAGGTTAAGCAATTGTCTTATTTTGACAAATAGACTTATTTTTACCCTCATTTATTAGTATATTTGAGATCAAACTCTAAACTAATTTTAAAATAAACATAGTTATTTAATTTCCAGCTTCATATTATATATTGAAGCAAAAAGTACTTCCTTTTAGAGTATAATTTTAGTTTTAATCAAATAAAAACCTTGAAGAGTATGGATTTTAAAAAAACAATCTTACCACTATTTTTAGTTGGAGTTCTTCTTTGCTTATTTTCATGTGCAAAAGAAGATGAATTTGAGTTGCCAACATTAGTTCTTTCTGAAAACAATGTAACTTTCGACAAAGGAATTGGAGAAAGAAACATTAGTATCACAACAAACCAAAGTAATTGGGTTGCTTCTTCTCCTCAAGAAGGCGATTGGATTTCTTTGGTTCAAGATGGTAACGTTCTAAAAGTAAAAGTTACTGAAAATAAAATAGGTACAGAACGTACAACATACGTTTTGGTAAATGCTAATGGAGCTACTGGAAAAATAGAAGTTAGACAAAGTGCTGCTGACGTAGTATTTGACATCACACCAACAGCTATTTATCTTCCTCAAATTGGTGGAGAAAAGATCGTTGATGTAACAACCAATTCATCTGTATACGAAATTACAACCAGCGAAGAAGTAGATTGGCTTAAAATTTACAAACATGATGAAGATATAAAATTGGTTGCTGATCGTAACGACACCTATCAGAAGCGTGAAGTAAAACTATACGCAAAAAGTGGCAATGAAACTCGTGAAATTATTGTGTCACAGTCGGGTATACAACGTTATATCGTCCCTATCAACCCAGGAATTCCACAAGATGTTCACAAGATTATGGAATATGAATTTGGACGTGGCAGCTACTTACGCGATTATCAATCAGCGATGCCTGGTTTTGGACTTGAAGAAATGTACACATTCATTACTCCTTCACCAGTATTTACATTAATACAATATTGTAGCCCTGATGGTGTTACACCATCTCAAATTGTTGCTGTTGGTGATGGACTTGATGCCGTAGAAGCTGTTAAGAATAAAGCTTTTGAAAAGTTCCTCACAGATAATGGTTATGTACGTAGTAATTCTGAATCAGCAAGAGAATATACAAACGAAAAAGAACTACTTTCTTTAAAAGTTATATATCAGAGAAGCCAGGAAATCAAGGTGTAAACCTTACATTCAAGCCAATTACCAAGCAAATTGGAGAGTTCAAAACCTTCGATAAAATGCCTTATTACCCACTCGAACTCTTGCAGATAGCAACAGTAAAGGTACCTGAAATTGAGCAATATGAAAAACATGCAGGAAGCAAAGAAGAAGATCGTTCTTTTAACCAATATAAGAAAACTGAGGTTTCACAGCTTCAATATACGCTGAAAGAAAATACAGATCCAAGTTCGGCTTATAGTCGTCTCCATATGTTCTATACAACTGACAAGGACGGAAAGACTCCTGAAAAACTTGGAAGCGTACAAATTGGCGCTCTTATCTTCAAAAATACTAATCTTGGATTATGGAAATATGGAAACAAATGGATTGTTACTAAAGAGCTCCAAAAGAAACTTGGAGAAGAAGGATTCTCTTTCTTACGTTCTGTAGAAAACTCCCATTTCTTTGCTCGTGAACGCGATCATCTTCTCATTGCTGTTACATGCGTAATAGATAATAATGTTCCTGTTCTCGCATTACTTTACAACTACGACGAAACTGTATTCAGTGCAGGTAGCAAGGGGTTAAAGGCTCAAGAGAATATGGTCAAAAACTTTATGAAAGTAAAGAAAGTGTTGAAGTTTTAAATAACTGTTATACCTTATTTAAATTTTATTCGATATGCGTATAATGAATTTATATAAACTGCTGCGACTCTCATCTATATGTCTGCTATTAGCAATGGTAGCAGGTTGCACTGAGAGTATTGATTTCGAACAACCGCAGCTGACCGTTTCTGAGAAGGAAATAAAGTTTACCAATCAAATTGGTGAGAAATCCATTACAGTTAATACGAACTGTAAAGAATGGGTGGCGACAACTCCTAAAAATTGGATACATATCACACAGAACGGAAACAAGTTCGTAGTTAAAGTTGACGCCAATACTACCGGATCAGAAAGAAGCAGTTACATTCTTGTAGATGGTGGCTTAGCTGTTGAAAAGATAATGGTAAACCAAAGTGCTGCTGACCTTTCGTTGGAAATTGCCAAAGGTGAAATTATCCTGCCACAAGCAGGAGGGACAACAATGGTAGATGTCAATCTAGAAAGTAGTATGTATGAAATGGTTCAGAGCGAAAAACCTGATTGGTTACAAATTATCAAAAAGAAAAATGCTTTGAAGTTCATTTCTAAGACAAATTACAGCACAACAGAAAGAAGTATAAAGATCACTATTTCAAGTGCTGGAAAGAGCAGAGATGTTGTCGTAAAGCAACCAGGTGTCTCTACATTTATTTTGGCATGTAACCCAGGCGCGCCTTTCAGTCTTCATAAAATGATGGACTTTGAATATCGACGTGGAAGTTTACTTTCAGAATATGGTGCTCCAGACATGGCGATGGGAGTATATGAAGAAAGTTATATTTTCAAGACATCATCTCCCTTATTCAAAGAAATATTCTATGTTCACGACACACAATACTTTATGCCTACCCGTATTTTCACACGTTCATTGACCAGAGAAGGTGTTGAAGCTGTAAAAACTGAAGCTTTCCAAGATTTTGTCAAAGCTAATGGTTATGTTAGAGATACAAAAGATCCTAACCACTACGTCAATGAAAAAGAACTTATAACAATGGACGTAGATATTTTGGAAGAGAATAATAGTGTTGTATTGTTCTTCTATCAGATGCACATTCAAGACAAAGAATACGAAACATTCAAAGAACTTCAGTTAGGACCACTTCATCTATTAAATAAAGCTGATAAAAAAATCAGTGAAGTTGAGGAATATGAAAATAGTCAGAATAGTAGTGAGGTAAATCGACAAGTTTCTAAGAATAGAGAAATTGAAGCTATTGCCTATAAGACAACTGATCCAACTTTAGTTGCTCGTACTTACTTCTTCTATACTCGTGGAGGAGATTATCCTGCTCCACAAGAAATGGTAGGAAGTGTTGAGCAGTATAGCTTGAGTTTCAGTCAACCTAACTTGGGTTTATGGCAACATGGAAGAGAATGGTTTGTAACTCGTGAATTTGATAAGTTGCTTACTTCAAATAACTTTGAGTTTGTTGGCTATACTGGCAAATTCCATGTCTATGCACGCCGCTCTGATTATCTAACATTGGCTATTTCTGGTGAAAAGTATGCCGATGTTAATGATGGACAACCTGTAATGCAAATCAGCATACTTTATAAACCAACTGTTTTCACAAGTGGAAGTAAGCGAGAGATGATGACAAAGGTTGCAAATATACTTAAGAAGAATAATCCAAGGAAATAATATTGAAAGGAATAGTAATGAAAAAATCTATCATATATTTATGTGCGTGTGCTATCTCAGGTATGATGCTCACAACATCATGTCAAGATAACTTGGATTTGGATACAGCCAATTCTGATACACGCTATGTTAACATAGATAAGAATATTTTTGCAGTAAAGGGTTGCATTAATGTAAAGTTAGAGAAAGGTACTAACCGAGTTATACCTAGTACTCCTAACGGAAACGTTGAAATGCAAAATGTACCTTCAGCTATGGCTTCAGCAATGAAATTCTCTGGAGCCTATAAAATGGAAAGAGTGTTCAAACCTGCTGGAATTTATGAAGCACGAACAATTGCAGAAGGTCTTGACCGCTGGTATACCATCTATTTTGATGATAGCAAGGATGTGGCTGCCGTATTACAGCAGTTTAACAAAGTAAATGGAATAGAATATGCAGAACGTGTTCTACCTATGAAACGTCCAGAAGTTACTGCAAAGCCCTATTCAAGTTCTAATGCGAATACAGGTATGCAAACTGCTTCAGGCATATTTAACGACCCATATCTATCTAAGCAATGGCATTATTATAATGATGGCTCGGTAAGTGCACACGCAAAAAAAGGAGCAGACTGTAATGTTAAACCTGTATGGGAAAAATATACAACTGGCAAAAGCAATGTTATTATCGCCGTTGTAGATGGCGGAATTGATATTACCCATGAAGATTTAGTGGATAACCTTTATATCAATGAAAAGGAAAAGAATGGTCAACCAAATGTTGATGATGATGGCAATGGATTTGTTGACGACATTTATGGTTACAACTTCGTAACTGCAGATGATGTTATTGGGAGCAAAATAGAACCTGATGACGATGGTCACGGCACGCACGTTGCTGGTACTGTTGCTGCACGCAATAATAATGGAAAAGGTGTAGCTGGTGTAGCTGGTGGTGATGGTACTGAAGGCACTGGTGTGCGTCTGATGAGTTGCCAAATCTTCAGAAAGAAGAATGAACAAGGTGAAGCAGCAGCAGCCATTAAATATGCAGCAGATAATGGAGCTATCATCTGTCAGAATTCATGGGGATATACATCAGCCGCCAATGTTACTGTAATGCCAAGATTACTAAAAGAATCTATCGATTATTTTATTAAGATGGCAGGTTGCGATGCTACAGGTCAACAACGGGCTGACTCGCCTATGAAGGGTGGTGTTGTAATATTTGCTGCGGGCAACGAGAATAAAGAGTTTACTGCTTATCCAGCTTCTTACGCACCAACAATTTCTGTATCTGCAATGGCTTGGGACCTCACTAAGGCAAGTTATAGTAATTATGCTAATTGGGTTACCATAACGGCACCAGGTGGAGACCAAGAAACTTTTGGTAATGAAGGAGGAGTATTAAGTACTTTACCAAAAGTTAAAGCAGCTTCTGGATATGGATATCTTCAAGGAACATCAATGGCTTGTCCACACGTTTCAGGTATTGCAGGACTTATTGCTTCGTACTTTGGAAAGCAAGGTTTTACAAATGAAGAACTAAAGGCACGTTTAATTACTGCATATAGACCTTTCAACATTGACGAAATAAACCCTATATATAAAGGTAAATTAGGTAAAGGATATATTGATGCAGAAGCCGCTTTCGAATCTGACTCAAAGATTGCTCCAGATAAAGTTGGTACATTAACTCTTAAACCAGACTTTATAGATATTACTGCTGAATGGAGTATTGCAAAAGACGAGGATAAGACTGCAGCATTCTACAGATTATATATCAGTCCTAATGAAATCACTGCCGATAATCTCAAAGACATGAACTATCAGGAGATAAATGGAGTTGGACACAATTTAGGCGAAACGCTTAAATTTACTTTCGACAATCTTAAAGACAACAAGATGTATAGCGTTGCTGTAGTAGCAGTAGACCGTTGGGGCAACTTATCAGAACCTGCTATTCAGAAATGTACTACTAAACTTAACCATGCTCCAGAAACTACTGATTTCCCAGAAGCTGTTATTGAGTTAAACAACAATGATCGAAAGGTTTTCAGTTTCAAAGTTTCTGATCCCGATGGCCACGAATGGGATTTAAGGACTACTGGCGAAACCAAAGGCGTATCGTACACTGTTAATAAATCTACTGTAACCGTTACCATTGTCCCAGTTCTTGAAGCAGGCAGTCACACATGTACATTTGTTTTCTCAGATGACTTAGGAGCTAAATCAGAGAAGAGCTTTACATTTAAAATTTTCAAGTACATGCCTCCAAAGTTGGAAAATCAATTCGACAACTATATCATAGGATTAGATGAAGGTTCTGTAAATATTCCTTTGAAGGGACATTACACCAACAGTGGTAGCAATCAACTTTCTTACAAAGCAAATGTTTCAAATGGCAGCATTGCCACAGCGGAAGTCAGCAACGATATTCTTCAGCTAAAGCCCTTGGCAAAGGGTATAACCCGCATTAACATTCTTGCTTCAGATGGACACCAAACCTCTTCTGAAGGTTCTTTCCAAATTCGTGTCGTTGAGAAAAAGTCTGCTCCTGTTTATGCAGTTTATCCAATTCCTGTAAAGAAAGATATCAATACTTTGCTCAACCCAGAAATAAAACAGGCAGAGTTTGTAATCAGTTCTACTGTAGGAGAGCAAGTAATGAAGGTTACTGTAACCCCAAATAAAAACAATGTAGCTACGCTTGATCTCGCCAAACTGCATTCTGGAACTTACAAACTTACCATACACACAAATAAGGGTAATTACACTCAAATGTTTATTAAACGATAATTACAACGAGTATGAAGTTAAAACACATCATTATAATCGCTTGCGTAGCACTTTTTGGTGTTACGCAAGCTAATGCCCAAGGGCAGACCCTCCCAATATTAAGTGCAAATACAGACGCGCGAGCAGCTAGTATGGGAAATTCTTCGGTTGCTGCCGAGGGAATGTACATATACAATAATCCTTCTGCATTCTTCGGTATGGATAAGAAGTTTACAGCAGATGTTTCTGCTTCCATATATGAAAAGGAAGAAAATATTGAAGGGACATTCGGGCTATACACTGCTACAATAGGATATAAGTTTGCTAAGCGACACGCAGTATTTGCAGGTTTTCGTTATGCAGGTGGACTCAAGTTTAAAGGAGCTAATATGCTTGGTGAACCCACAAAAGAGTACAAGCCCTATGACTGGACCATAGACTTTGGCTATGCTTATATGATAAATAAAAGCTTTTCTGCCTACGCTACAGGAAGTGTCGTTTTTAGCCACCTCTCTAAAAATGCCAATGGTGGTGCATTTACTATAGGAGCTTCTTATCAGAAAAACGATATATCAATAGCAAACAAACAAGCAAAATTCATAGCAGATGCTAAAGTAGAGGCATTAGGACCTAACCTTGATTATGGCAATGGTTATAAGGTTCCAATGCCAACACATGTTGCTATAGGTGGAGTATTATTAGTTGATATGGCAGATAAACACCAAGTTAGTGCTGCATTATCTACACGCTATTTCTTTCAGCCGTCAGAATCTAAAGTGTTTATGGTTGGCAGCGGTCTTGAATACACCTATAATAATATGGTGGCAGTAAGAGTTGGCTACGAATATGGTGATCACAACCTCAGCCACTTTACTATAGGTGCAGGCGTTAAATACCAAGGACTACGTCTTAACGGAGGCTATATGCTAAAAACTTCTGATGCGGGAAGTAGCTATTTTACTATTGGAATCGGATATGATTTCTAAAAGACATGTGAATAAATAATTAATTATC
The DNA here is from genome assembly GCF_000614025.1 of Prevotella aurantiaca JCM 15754. Taxonomy (GTDB): domain Bacteria; phylum Bacteroidota; class Bacteroidia; order Bacteroidales; family Bacteroidaceae; genus Prevotella; species Prevotella aurantiaca. Next base: position 17,760 of record NZ_BAKF01000004.1, on the reverse strand, counting down.
TAATCTAAAATATTGAATTATGAAAAAACTTTATTATCAATCTGCGCATTAGCACTGAGTCTAACAGCTTCAGCACAGATATTAGAAACACCAAAAGGAAAGTTAATTGATAATATGTACCGCAGCAGCGACTCCTGGGTAAAGAAAGGGTGGACTGGCACAGATCTCGGTAGATACGAAGGTTTGGTTTCTAAAATTGTGGAAGGTGAAGATGGATGCCTTTACGTTTACAATCCTCTTTCAGGACTTAACAGTAAATCTTGGCTGAAATTAGACAAGGTTAGCAATGGAAAATATAAAGCAAGCCTACCTCAGGTAATTTATAAAGATAACAACGGAGACGATGATGAAGATTCAGGCAGTTCAGAGCGCATATTCACGCTTAACCGTATGTCTATCAAAGACAACAACAAGTACGAAGTTGTTGCAACAAGCAAGAACTATATGGAGTACACTTGGGATGGTTCTACACTTACAATGTTAGTTTCTGGTTCTAAGGATGAAATATTAGGAATGGTAGATAATAAAAATATGTGGGAAAGTCGTTATGGTGATTGGGCTGTTACAATCCAGCCTCTCAGCGATAAGCTTGTTACACCTCCATCTTCAGCTACCAAGAAACAGTACATGCTTACCTGCAAAGATGAAACATCTCCTCGAATCATTGAAGCTGCAGTAGATGGCAACGACATATACTTCAAAGGTATTTCAAAAAGTAAGAAACTTGCCGACATTTGGATTAAGGTTACCAAAAACGGCAATAAAGCAATAATGCTAACAAACCAATATCTTGGTAAAGCTGTTAAAGAAGACTTCTTGAAGTATTCAAGCGACCCTTCAGAATATCACGCTTTCGCAGCAACCTACAGTGATGCAACAACCATTTCTGAAAAACTCGAATTTGACATCAATGGTACAACAGGCGCACTTACCAACGACAAAATATTCAAGGTTATAATGGGTAAGAGTAGCGCAAAGAATATTCCATCGGAAGATCTTGAAAATCTAGAAAACTTGGTCATGACTCCATACCAACAGAAAGCTGCTAAGCCAGAAACTCCAAAGTTACACTATTGCTCTGCTTCTGAAAGCTACGATTACTCTTTGACTACCATAACATTGGCTTTCTATGTGAAGAACACAGACGTTGACGGCAACTACCTCAATCCTGATAAGATGTACTATAATGTCTACATTGACAATAGTACAGAACCTTTTGAATTTAAAAAGGCACAATACTTTTACATTGATAAAAATATGATTAATATTCCTTTCAACTATCAAGACAAGAAGAATGAAGACATTAAGATGGCTGACGATCAACGTATTTTACACTTCTACGACTCTTCTATAAAGAAGATTTCAATTGTAATGGTATATGAGGAAGATGGTAAGAAGTATGAAAGCGCCCCTATGACCACCGAAGTTGTTTATGCTGGTATTGAGAATGCCACCATTAACGACAACGCCACTGAGAAGTATTACTCTGTCGATGGTTACAGACTCCAGCACTTACAGAAAGGTCTGAACATCGTTAAGTCTTCTAATGGAACTACCAAGAAGGTTTTCGTAAAGTGATAACTTACTTCTAATACAGTTATCATTAAACTTACACTACAAGGGCGTACCTGAAATTCAGGCACGCCCTTATTGTTTTCATACGCATCAAAGAGGGCACAACTACATACAATAAAATCGGTTACCAGTCGTTTATATATGTGTTATGCAATGGACAGATAGAATAAGGCAAGTAAAGATAATCCTTGTTGTAGCGGCAATAGCAATAGCAGTCATGTCGCTGGTAGCATCGAATATACTTACGAAAGATTTGGCTCGGCAGGAACGCACCAAGATGGAAGTGTGGGCAGAAGCTATGCGCGCACTAAGTCAAGCCGATGAAAACACCGACCTTGCATTGGTTTTAAAGGTGCTCAACGAAAACAATACCATCCCCGTTGTAGTACTTGACAGCGATGAAAACGTTACGGACTTCCGCAATGTTACCATCAATGCAAAGAACTATAAGGATAGCTTGCAATATGTATCAACCATGGCAAAACTTCTAAAAGCTAACAAGCAAAATATAAAAATAAGCCTATCAGGAACCTCAAACGATTATATTGATGTCTGTTATGACGATTCTCTGATGCTGAAACGGCTCGCTTTCTATCCGTACGTACAATTAGGCGTAGTTATGCTATTTGTGGTTGTGGCCATTTTTGCACTCCTCACCTCGAAAAGAGCAGAGCAAAATAAAGTTTGGGTAGGTCTTAGCAAAGAAACGGCCCATCAGTTAGGCACTCCCATTTCTTCTCTTATGGCGTGGACTACCATACTAAAAGAAAACTATCCTGACGATGAATTGCTTCCAGAGATGGACCAAGATGTAAAACGATTGCAACTTATAGCCGACCGTTTCTCAAAGATAGGTTCACTGCCCGAACCAATTCCAGTAAGTCTGAGCGAAGTACTCGACCATGTTATTGACTACATGGACCGCCGCACCTCAAAGACAATCCAACTTAAAAAAGATTTTCCTACAGAAGATATCATTATCCGTCTTAATGCATCGCTATTCGAATGGGTGATAGAAAACCTTTGTAAGAATGCTGTGGATGCCATGGGAGGTGTATCGGGGACAATTACATTACACGTAGAAACTATTGGCGAACGAGTAATAGTAGAGATAAGCGATACAGGAAAAGGCATTAAGAAGAAGGACCTTCGCAATATCTTCCGTCCTGGTTTCACAACAAAAAGCCGTGGCTGGGGCTTAGGTTTAAGTCTTGCTAAACGCATTGTGGAAGAATACCACAATGGTAAAATATTTGTGAAAAGTTCCGAATTGGGCAAGGGAACCACATTCAGAATAGAACTGAAAGCAAGCAAATAGCTCTCTGTTATTCGCTTGTTTTTTAGACTTGTTGTCTACGTAATAAGCAAACTTGCCCTCTCCAAAAAACTTCTTTAATCTTTTGTTTCATCCAAGAACTTGATAATAGGTTGTAAAGGACCTTCTGTGAGCAGACGGTCCTCATTATTATAACCCTCATCCCAGATGGCAATATTCTTTGTAGTAGTTCCATCAGTATAAACAACTTTCACACTCTCCAGTTTTGTAGAAGTAACCTTCTTATTATAGAATGGCTTAAAAAATAACGCATTTCTATAGTCAAGAAAATGATACGTTTTTAACACGGACGACTTAATATCGTTATATCGTTCAGAAGATGTTCGTCCTACAAGATTACCAAATGTCAGTACACAGTACCTGTCTCCCGTTTTTACATCATATACAGGCTCGCCATTTCTCTCAAAGCTAAACTTAAAAGTAATGCTTTTAATTTTTTTGGGGCTAGTGTTAATTATCTCTAGCAATATCTGATTTAACCCCTCATCGATATTATCATCAGAAGCATTATACAAATTAAATGCAACAATTAGCGCAGGAGCATCTATTAAATTATCTTGCGCACGAGCAGCATTTAATAAAAGCAAACTATAAGCTTTATCATCAGCTTCATTTGAAGTCCAACGATTATACATCTTAATTTCATATGAACTCATATCCTCAACGTCAGAGACATATGAATACTCTCGATGATACTTACTATAAGAGGTAAATTGACAAAAAGCAGGGACACTTACACAAAATAATAACTGCAGTAAAATACTTTTCTTAATAATTTCCATTTATTTATTCTTTTAGTTTATTGGTATTATATCACTATCTTAATTTAGCAACACGTTGATTTAGTTTTTTTATAAATTTCTTGAGCAACAATACATTGTTCAGAGCTTTGTCATGCCATAAAATTCATTACCTTGGTGTTGCAAGTCTAAGTAAAGAGTTTGTACAACAAGTATACAAAAATACAAATAAAATCCAAGAAACTTACACCTTTTGTTGAAATACTTTCCAATATGTAGAAATTTGACGTACAATCAACCCTATATCAAGCCAATAATCCTTATCGACAGTAGGTTCATTTCCTCTTTACTATCGAAAGGAAACACCGAATTTCCGCTTCCGCTTTGTAAAGATAATTCTGTTAAAAAATGACAACTGCGCTTTGACATTGCAAAAGCGTAGGTTTTGCAATGCAAAACAGCCGCTTTTACCGTGCAAAACAATAGGTTTTGCAACACACTGATAACAAGGGATTTAAGTAAAAGATATTTCTTTGAAAAATATTTACACCTTTATTGCCTTCTTTCCACCTATAAAATAAAATATGTGAAGTTGCCGCTATAAAACTTCTTGTGAATAGCCAAATATATAATTTTTGCTTTTAATTTGCTTAATATCAGAAAAATATTCGTAACTTTGCACACCGATTATGGACTTGGATATCCTTAAAATAGATTTGAAGGGTCTTGCCGACGGCTTAAATAGCTTCGAGTTCGACCTTGACGATACTTACTTTAAGGCAGTTGATGCTCCCGAAGTAAGTCGCGGAAATGTACATGTTTCATTAGAAATAGTACGCACCCAAAACGATTACTTCACACTTGATTTCCACGAAAAAGGAATGGTTATACTGCCGTGCGACCTTTGTTTGGATGATATGGAGCAGCCTATTGAGACGCAACAGCGTTTGGAAGCTAAGTTTGGTAACGCATACTCAGAAGAAGACGACCTTGTTGTAGTAGCCGAGAACGAAGGAATACTCGACATTTCATGGTTTGTCTACGAATTTATAGTTCTTGCTCTGCCTATCAAGCATGTGCATGCACCTGGAAAATGCAACCCCGCTATGATAAGAGCTCTTGAGGAACACTCTGCCGCCCGAAGCGGTTCGGAAGACGAGAAACCTATGGATTCGCGCTGGGAAGCCCTATTAAAATTGAAAAAATAAAAAAATATTAAACGTTTAAAGAATTATGGCACATCCTAAAAGAAGACAGTCAAAGACTCGTACACTCAAGAGAAGAACTCACGATAAAGCAGTAGCTCCAACATTGGCAGTATGCCCTAATTGCAGCGCTTACTACATTTATCACACAGTTTGCCCAACTTGTGGCTACTATCGTGGTAAAATTGCTATCGTAAAAGAAACTGTGGAGTAATACGCAAATGGAGAAATTAAATGCCATTATCACTGGTATAGGTGGCTATGTGCCTGATTATGTCCTCACTAACGAGGAATTATCACGCATGGTCGATACCACTGATGAATGGATTATGGAACGCGTGGGCATCAAGGAACGCCGAATCTTAACAGAAGAGGGGCTTGGTACAAGCTATTTGGCTCGCAAGGCTGCAAAGCAACTCTTGGAGAAAACAGGAGCTGACCCAGATAGTATTGATGCTCTTATCCTTACTACAACCACTCCAGACTACAAATTCCCATCAACTGCTTCTATCGTTATAGGCAAGTTAGGCTTGAAGAATGCCTTTGGCTTTGACTTCTCTGCTGCTTGCTGCGGATTTCTTTATTCGCTCGATGTAGCCTCAACAATGATACAAAGTGGACGCTATAAACGCATTATTGTTATAGCAGCCGACAAGATGTCATCAATTGTAGACTACACTGACCGCCAAACATGCGTGTTATTCGGCGATGGCGCGGGTGCAGTTCTTGTCGAAGCTACCACTGAAGAGGGTATTGGTGTACAGGATTCGTTCCTGCGCACTGATGGCAAAGGCTTGCCATTCCTTCACATGAAAGGTGGCGGCTCAGTTTGTCCTCCATCACAATTTACAGTAGACCGTCGTTTACACTACCTTTATCAAGAAGGACGAACGGTATTCAAATATGCTGTAACAAGTATGAGTAACGATGTTAAGGAAATACTGAAGCGCAATAATCTTACTGGAGACGATGTTAAATGGGTAGTCCCACATGAGGCTAACCTAAGAATCATTGAGGCTGTAGCAAAACGTGCTAACCTCCCAATAGAGAAAGTGGTAATAAACATTCAGCGCTATGGAAATACCAGTGCTGCAACTATTCCACTTGCACTTTGGGACGAGGAAGCTAAATTTAAGAAAGGCGACAACTTTATATTCACTGCCTTTGGTGCAGGCTTTGTTCATGGCGCATCTTATTATAAGTGGGCTTACGACGGAGCTTCTGCAGTGGCAAAGAAATAAGTTTGAATTCGTATAAATAAAGATTAACGCATCTTTCTTTGCAATAAAGATAGATGCGTTTTTTATTAAAGATATGCATAAAGCTGGATTTGTAAATATAGTAGGTAACCCCAATGTGGGTAAAAGTACGCTGATGAATCAACTCGTTGGCGAAAAGATTAGTATTGCAACGTTCAAAGCACAAACTACTCGCCATCGTATCATGGGCATTGTGAATACGGAAGACATGCAAATTGTGTTCTCCGATACTCCTGGTGTACTGAAACCAAGCTATAAAATGCAGGAGATGATGCTGCATTTTTCGGAGTCAGCCCTTGCCGATGCCGACATCTTACTCTACGTTACAGATGTTATTGAGAAACCTGAGAAGAATTCAGACTTCTTGGAGAAGGTGGCAAAAATGCAAATTCCAGTTATATTGCTCATCAATAAGATTGACGAAAGCGACCAAAAGACGCTTGTTGGTCTTGTTGAAAAGTGGCACGGACTTCTGCCTAAGGCTGAAATTTTGCCTATTTCGGCAACGAATAAGTTTGGCACTGATGCACTGATGAAGCGCATTAAAGAGTTGCTGCCAGAGAGTCCTGCTTATTTTGATAAAGACCAGCTTACTGATAAGCCTGCAAAGTTCTTTGTAACTGAGATTATTCGAGAGAAGATTCTTCGTTATTACGACAAGGAAGTGCCCTACTCTGTTGAGGTTGTTGTAGAGCGTTTTAAGGAAGATGATAAGAAAATACACATCAATGCTGTCATTTATGTAGAACGCGACAGCCAAAAAGGTATTATTATTGGGCACCAAGGACAGGCATTAAAGAAGGTTTCTACGGAGGCGCGCAAGAGTCTTGAGAGGTTCTTTGATAAGAAAATATACTTGGAGACCTTTGTTAAGGTGGATAAGGACTGGCGTAATTCGCAGAAAGAGTTGGGCAATTTCGGCTACAATCCCGAATAAAAAGCCAAGTTGTTTCATTATTTTACCAACACAAAGTTGTATTATTTGAGTTATATCCTCAAATTAAGTACGTAGTTGTTTCGTTACTACTTCAACATCGTGTTGAGAAAATCCTGTAGAAGGAAGAAAAGCTAAACAAAGCAACAAACAACGCCCTGACTGTATGTAGGGCGAACTCTCGCACAGTGCGAGGGCTGGAGACGTGGTCATCTTCGGCAAATATTCATAAGGTGCAGACCTCACCTTGCCCCCTTGAGATGTTTCTCAGCGTGGGAAAGACCATCAATAAATGGCAAATTTAGTAGCAATCGTAGGCCGCCCGAACGTGGGTAAGTCTACACTTTTCAACAGATTAACGCAAAGCCGTCGTGCCATTGTAAGCGATACGGCAGGTACAACACGCGACCGTCAGTACGGAAAATGTCAATGGAACGGACGCGAATTCTCAGTTGTCGACACTGGCGGTTGGGTTGTAAAATCAGACGATATTTTCGAAGATGCTATCCGCAAGCAAGTATTAGTGGCTACGGAAGAGGCTGATTTTGTGCTTTTCGTTGTTGATAACGAAACAGGAGTTACTGATTGGGACGAGGATGTAGCGCAGATTCTTCGCCGCACTAAGCTTCCTGTTATTCTTGTTGCCAATAAGGTTGACAACAGTGGCGAATACTATATGTCGGCAGACTTTTATCGTTTAGGTCTTGGCGACCCTATTTGCATCAGTGCACAGACGGGTGGCGGAACGGGCGATTTGCTCGATTTACTTCTCGAACGCATGAAAGATGTTCCTGACGAAGAGCTTGAAGAGGAGATTCCTCGTTTTGCGGTTGTTGGTCGTCCTAATGCTGGAAAGTCGAGCCTCATCAATGCTTTCATTGGCGAAGACGCAACATTGTTACAGAAATTGCTGGTACAACGCGCGACAGTATTTACACACGCTACAACAAGTTTGGTTTCGATTTCTATCTTGTTGATACAGCGGGAATCCGCCGTAAGAATAAGGTTACTGAAGACCTTGAGTTCTATTCTGTTATGCGTTCAATCCGCAGTATTGAGAACTCAGATGTGTGTATTTTGATGATTGATGCTACTCGTGGAATTGAGGCGCAGGACATGAATATCTTCCAGCTGATTCAGCGAAACAATAAGAGTTTGGTGGTGGTTGTAAACAAGTGGGACCTTGTTGAGAACAAAGATCAGAAGGTAATAAAGACGTTCGAGAATGCCATTCGTGAGCGCATGGCTCCGTTTGTTGATTTTCCTATCATCTTTGCATCGGCACTTACAAAGCAACGCATCTTCAAGATTCTTGATGTAGCTAAGCAAGTTTATTTGAACAGAAACATGCACATTGGTACAACCAAGCTCAACGAAGTGTTGCTACCTATCATCGAAGAAACTCCCCCACCATCGGTAAAGGGCAAGTACATCAAGATAAAATATTGTTCGCAGCTGCCGAACACGCAGATTCCGTCGTTTGTATTCTACGCAAACCTACCTCAGTACGTGAAAGAATCTTACCGCCGTTTCTTAGAAAACAAGATACGCGAGCGTTGGGACCTCAACGGCTGCCCTATCAATGTGTTTATACGTCAGAAGTAAACAATAATAAAGGTATGAAACAACTACTTTATGTTTTGCTCTTCGCAGCAGTTCTTCTTCCTTCTTGTAGCAAGGAGAAGGACGTAGACCATGGCGCAATTGCGGCACAAGCTGCAAAGCACTACTACGACAACCTTATTTCGGGCGAATACGAGCTGTTTTTGAAAGGCTTGTATCTGCCCGACTCGCTGCCCCAAAGCTATAAGCGCCAAATGCTTGCTAACTTCAAAGTTTTCATGGAGCAGCAAGATAAAAAGCACAAAGGAATAAAGAAAGTAAGCGTGCATAGTGGCAGATTCCTTGCAAAAGACAGCTCAGCCAGTGCTTTCCTCTTATTGCATTACGGCGACAGCACCACCGAGCAAGTGGTTGTTCCGATGCTAAAAAAACACGGTTTATGGTATATGCGCTAAGGCAACCCACATAAACAGCAACAAAACAACGATGCCGTTTATCCTCGAAATGGATAAACGGCATTATTGTTTATAAAAACCATTTGAACAATAGAAACCGAACAAGCAACAGAAACCTACCGAGTAAACAGAAAAAAGCTCGCCAGCTTTCTTTAAAAAGCTCGCGAGCTTTTTAAAGAAAGCTGGCGAGCTTTTTGAAGAAAGTAATTGAGCAATCGATAAAAAGCTGTTGAGTAATCCAAAAGAAGGCACCGAGCAAACCGAAAAAAGCTCCTAAGCTTATCGCATTAAGCTTAGGAGCTTTTTCGAAGCATACCACAAGGTAGCTATCGATTGCAACTATTTTATCATATCGTTTTCAACCTTCTTCACCTTCTTGAACAATTCAGAAGCAAACACAAGGTCGTTCAGTTTCTTATTGTTAGACGACATCACCGTTTCCTTATTACCCTTCCATTCCGCTCTTCCGTCAGCAATAAACACAATGTTGTCGCCAATACCCATCACAGAATTCATGTCGTGAGTATTGATAATAGTCGTAATATCAAACTCCTTCGTAATATCCGCCAAAAGCTCGTCAATAAGCAACGACGTCTTAGGGTCCAACCCCGAGTTAGGTTCGTCGCAAAACAAATACTTCGGATTCATCACAATCGCCCGCGCAATCGCCACACGCTTCTGCATACCTCCCGATATTTCACCAGGAAACTTACCCTCAGCACCCGTCAAATTCACACGATCAATACACTTTTGAGCCTGTGCATCACGCTCTTTCAGCGTCATATCCGAAAACATATCAAGCGGAAAACGAACATTTTCAAACACAGTGAGCGAGTCGAACAACGCAGAACCTTGGAAAATCATTCCCATCTCCCTGCGCATCATTATCTTCTCCTTCTTACCCATCGCAACAAAGTCTCGGTCGTCGTACAGCACTTCGCCCTTCGTAGGATTCATCAGTCCAACCAAACATTGCAGCAGAACCGTCTTTCCAGCACCACTCTGACCGATAATAAGATTTATCTTACCACCTTCAAACTTCGTGTTAATATCGCGAAGAACTTCCTTGTCTCCAAACGATTTATATAAGTTTTTAACTTCTATCATTTTGTTTTAAGCCTGTTTAGAAAAAGTGTTGAGTTAGCTTAAAAGCTGAGTTAGGAACACGTCGCTGAACAAAATCAGCACGCTCGAACTTACCACAGCATTCGTAGACGATGTACCCACCTCCACCGAGCCGCCTTTCACAGTGTAGCCAAAAAACGACGATACACTCGCAATAATAAAGGCAAAGAAAAGACTCTTCATAATACTCATGTACATAAACCAAGGGTTAAAATCGTGCTGCAAACCCGAAGTCAAATCAACAGGCGTAATAATATGAGCAAAAAAAGCAGTCGCATAAGCGCCCACAATACCCATCGCAGCAGAAAAGATAACCAAGAAAGGCATAATAGTAATGAGTCCCACAATCTTCGGCAAAATCAAGTAACTTGCAGAATTAATACCCATAATCTCTAAGGCATCAATCTGCTGCGTAACACGCATTGTTCCCAACTCCGAAGCAATGTTCGAACCAACCTTTCCAGCAAGTATAAGACACATAATACTCGAAGAAAACTCGAGCAACATAATTTCACGCGTAACGTATCCCGAAACCCAAAGAGGCATCCACGGACTCTGAACGTTCAACTTTATCTGTATGCAAATAACAGCTCCAATAAAGAAAGAAATAAGCAAAACAATGCCAATAGAATCGACACCAAGCTGCGACATCTCCTTTACATACCGTTTAAAAAACATACGAAAACGTTCAGGACGACTGAATGTACGCCCCATCAAGAGCAAGTATCTACCAAAAATTGTAAGCCAGTTAAATATAAGCATGGTTGTTTGTTTATTAAATGCGAATGCAAAAGTAACCAAAATCCGCTAAAAAACTGCAATATAAGCCATTGTTTTAATCAATATCACTGATATTAGCATTTATTTTACTACTTTTGCAACACAGAAACAAAATATCAAATGCTCGACACAGAAAACAAAATCATCGAACCCGAAAGCGATAAAAGCAGCCTTCTTCGCACAGAAGGACTCGTGAAACGATACGGAAAACGTACCGTAGCAAATGGAGTAAGCATAAACGTGCGACAAGGAGAGATTGTAGGATTGTTAGGACCAAATGGTGCTGGCAAAACAACATCGTTCTACATGACAACTGGTTTGGTGGTTCCAAACGAAGGACACGTTTACATCGACGACCTGGAAATAACAAACTTTCCTGTCTACAAACGTGCCAAAACAGGCATTGGCTACCTACCACAGGAAGCAAGTGTATTCCGCAAAATGAGCGTCGAAGACAATATAATGAGCGTCTTAGAAATGACAAAGCTCAGCAAAGAACAACGCATAGAAAAGATGGAAAGCCTTATCAGAGAGTTCCGACTCGAAAAGGTACGCAAAAATCTTGGCGACCGTCTTTCAGGAGGAGAACGACGCAGATGCGAAATAGCACGTTGCTTAGCAATAGACCCAAAGTTTATTATGCTCGACGAACCATTTGCAGGAGTCGACCCAATTGCGGTAGAAGACATTCAACACATTGTTTGGCGATTGAAATTCCGCAACATCGGCATTCTCATTACCGACCACAACGTGCACGAAACACTAAACATTACCGACCGCGCTTACTTACTCTTCGAAGGACAAATACTATTTAAAGGTACGCCCGAAGAATTAGCTGCTAACAAAATCGTGAAAGAAAAGTATCTCGGAACAGACTTCGTTCTACAAAAGAAAGACTTCCAAGTTTTGGACGAACGTAAGCGAGCAAAAGAAGAAGCAGAAGAAGAACACAACAATAATGAAAGTGTAAACCTTTCTATATAGTGCAATAAAAATAAAGATGAAGGTGTTACACCTTTTTTATATTAAGGGAATAAAAACATCTTATTCAACCTTAAACACCCTAAAGATAACAAATCAACAACAATAAAAAATACATGGCAACAGTAGACGACAAGAAGATTATCTTCTCAATGGTGGGAGTTTCAAAGATTATCCCACAAAACCAAAAACAAATTCTGAAGAACATTTACCTCTCGTTCTTCTATGGTGCCAAGATAGGTATCATCGGTTTGAATGGTGCTGGTAAGTCCACATTAATGAAGATTATTGCGGGCATTGAGCAACCAACATCTGGCGAAGTTGTATTCAGCCCAGGCTATTCTGTTGGCTACCTTCCACAGGATCCACCACTCAACGAAGAGAAAACTGTTAAGGAAAACGTACAAGAAGGTGTGCAGCATGTTTACGATGCACTCCGCGAATACGACGAAATCAATGTAAAATTCGGTTTGGAAGAATATTATGGCGACCCAGACAAGATGGATAAACTGATGAAACGCCAAGCCGAAGTGCAGGATATTATAGATTCTACCGATGCTTGGAACATGGATTCAAAGCTCGAACGTGCTATGGCAGCCTTGCGTTGCCCTGCTGGCGACCTTCCTGTTACTCATCTTTCTGGTGGTGAACGCCGCCGTGTAGCACTTTGCCGCTTATTGCTTCAAAAGCCTGACGTATTATTGCTCGACGAACCTACCAACCACTTGGACGCTGAAAGCATCGACTGGCTGGAGCAACATTTGCAACAATACGAAGGAACAGTTATTGCCGTTACTCACGACCGTTACTTCCTCGACGATGTAAGCGAATGGATTCTTGAGCTTGATCGTGGAGAAGGTATTCCATGGAAGGGTAACTACTCTTCTTGGCTCGACCAAAAAACAAAGCGTATGGAGCAAGAAGAAAAGACAGCTTCTAAGCGTAGAAAGACACTCGAACGCGAATTGGAATGGGTTCGCCTTGCACCAAAAGCTCGCCAAGCAAAAGGTAAGGCTCGTTTGAATTCATACGAACAAATGCTGAACCAAGAGCAGAAAGAACGTGAAGAGAAGCTCGAAATCTTTATTCCTAATGGTCCAAGATTGGGTAATAAGGTTATCGAAGCTCAACACGTGCAGAAGGCTTTCGGCGAGAAAGTTCTTTTCAACGACCTCAACTTCATGCTTCCTCCTAACGGCATTGTGGGCGTGATTGGTCCAAATGGTGCAGGTAAAACTACACTTTTCCGCCTTATCATGGGCTTGGAGACAGCAGACAATGGCAATTTCGAAGTGGGCGAAACCGTAAAACTTGCTTACGTAGACCAGCAACATAAGGATATAGATCCTAATAAATCGGTTTACGACGTTATTGCACAAGGCAACGAAAACATAAGAATGGGTGGACGCGATGTCAATGCACGTGCCTATATCTCTCGTTTCAACTTCTCTGGAACCGACCAAAGCAAACTTTGTGGAGTTCTTTCGGGTGGTGAGCGCAACCGTTTGCAGCTGGCTTTGGCATTGAAACAAGAAGGAAACGTACTTTTACTCGACGAACCTACCAACGATATTGACGTAAATACATTGCGTGCATTGGAAGAAGGTTTGGAAGCTTTTGCAGGTTGCGCTGTTGTTATTAGCCACGACCGTTGGTTCTTAGACCGTATCTGTACGCACATCCTTGCTTTCGAAGGCAACGGCGAAGTATTCTTCTTTGAAGGAACTTACTCTGAATACGAAATAAACAAGGCACGCCGCCTTGGCAACGAAGATATTAAGAAAGGTCGTTATCGTAAGTTGATGGAAGACTAATCGGCTTCCGTAGCAAAACTTATGAAAAAGAAAAAGGTGAGCAAAGCATACGTTTTGCTCACCTTTTTTATCTTTATAATTGTGCATTAAACTAAACTTATCACATATTACAGATTTTAAAGATGCCTATTATATCTGCTTTCATCGTATTACATCAATCTCCTCATGTGGAAGACTTATTGTTCCGATGAGATTCCCTGTCGTTGAATAAGCATTTAAAGAAGGATAAAGAATATTTCTAACAGCAAAGTCTGCATCATTAGGTGCAGGGATATCCGTAGAAGATGACTTTGTTGTTGTAGTAAGTATAACTTTCCTCGTAAGCTCTTGCTCTGCAACAGGCAGACCACTATCGTTTACGCTCATAAAGCTGATAAACTTCTCTTCTATCACCTTTACGTTATTGGTTAAAGGGTTCAGAATAACTGTAAGAAAAATGGGGTGTGGGGTCATCGGTATATTTCTCGCGGATATAACAACTACAGGCGTTGCGGTTTTCTTATGCATTACTCCATTGCTACCCGATGATGTTTTGTATGTTTCATCTTTGCTTTGTATATCGTAATTCCAATATACTGCATCTATCTGCATTTCAGAGTATTTCCCTATATGGTGTGAGAATATCTTGCTGATTTTCTTTGTAGCTTCGTTATACATCCAAAGGTTATAAAAAGAAGTATACTCGTCTTCTGAACCTGCAATAGGTTGAATGAAGAAGTAAAAAGAGCCGAAGTCTTGAATGCCATTAACAAGACAACTTTTGTTAAGAAATACGCGTTTTCGAGCATCGTCCAATTCGTTATACGGAATGCTATCTTCGCCATAAAATGCCACTGGATAAGCATCTTTTGGTAGACCATACGCAAAGAACTTACATAAAGGATGATTTGCATCTACATGTACATTTTTCTTTACCTCCTTTTGTTTTGATACATGAGAGGCTTGTGCGCGGTTACAAGATGCGAAGTAAAACACTATTGCTACAAACAAAATTAAAATTCCAATACATCTCAATAAAAATACCAACTGGGGTACATAAGCTTTTCTTCTAAACGTCATACTTTTTAAAGGTTAAAGTTAGAATATCGAATATAAAAGATTAAACGTTTCATAATGGTTTAGCTACCAAAGATATACGATAGTACAACTATTGGTATGCAAAAATAGAAATAATATCTTAATAAAGCAAGTATAACGGAAAACATTTGCAACTAAATCTAAAATTTAGTAGGTTTAGAATTATGAAAAAAATAAGAACTCTATCGACCTCCAATTGTTTTCAAACCAATGTTCTCTACTGCTTTACTAATACCAAGAAGAGAACACCATTTTTACCAAGCGAACAATAATGATGTAACAGCTCTTGTTGTACTGTTCTTCCATAATATTCTCCAATCATTGCTAAATAAGATGGACCACAATTCATTGCATTACGTTGTCTGATTATCTTCATTCGTATCTGCAATAAGTTTTTAAAGACGCTGAATTTCACTATTAGTTGTATTACCTTTATATCTCTTACCATTGATAATGTTAGGTAAGTTATATGAAACCTGTATTGTGAATGTACGAGTTTGATAGTTTCTATTATAATCCATAGAGATATTGTTTCCGTAACAACCTCGTTTTGCATGTAGAGTTGAAAAAATATCTGTACATTCAAGATAGATGTTGAGACGATCTGATAGAAAAGATAAATTTAATGCCAAATCCACATTCCATGCCTGTGGGATTTTGAATAATCCATTTTCGCTTGCACTTTGATAGGAACCATTTACAAAACATTGAATATTTTTATTTATGTTGATTGCATTGTTTGCACTAAAAATATAACCGTCACCTCTCTTTTTTGTAAAACCTGCAACATTCAACCATTGAGAATGATAGCTCACTTTTAATGAACTTTCTATAATATCTCCCCAATTTATTTGCTGCCCAACCGACAATGAAAGATATTTGTTTATTCCTGTGTTTTCTGGTCTATATAACATTATATTATCAGAATAAAGCGTAGGAACCTGAATAATTTCATCACGAATCGCCGTATAATTGAGCATCAGTGAGCTATTCAAAAACTTCCCAAGAAAGGATAATTCATGTCGTGTTTCTGGACACAAATCAGGATTACCACTTTCATACAGATAAGGAGAACTATAACTCAACCCTGCACGTAACTGGTTATACGTGGGATATTCTGTTTTCAAAGAATAAGATAGTTGAGATTGAAAAGCTCCCTTTGTCATAGTTACAGATGCTGACGGATATAGTTTTGAAATTGAAAAGAGTTTGTTACGTCCTTTCTTTACATCATCTTCTCTATTTATAGACAATGTTTCGTGTCGAAGTCCCAAAGAAAAGGCAAAGTTAGTAATAGCATAATTCAAAGAAGCATACTCAGCATAACGATGTTGGTAAGTTTTAATGTCAAATGGTTTTAAAACAGCATGAGCACTATTAACATTATATGCTTGTAAAACAGATGTATGAGCATAGTCTGCACCTATTTGAAATTTAATAAATTCAGAAATATTATAGCTCCCTAATGCTTGGAAATAACAAAGGAAGTTACTATCTTCCGAACGTGTATCAACATCTGGTTCTACTGTATGATTGGAACTAATTGAAGTCATATTCCTTGAACCAATTCCTCTGTAAATATCTGTATTGAAAAAGAACTCTATTTTTTTATTAGAATAATTGTAAAACAAGTTCCCTACCCACTTATGATTTGGACTTGTTGAATGTGATTTTTGTCCATATTCCACATTATTTATATCATCAGTGTAATGTAATCCATTATCTACATCTGTAGTCCAATTGGAATGTCCATAACTCATAGAGACTCCAAAGCTATTATTCTTATTAGGCGTATAAATTAAGCTGTTACGAAACCGTAGATTTCTAAATATTTGTTTTTCCGTACTATTGTAATAAACTGATGAAGTATGCTCTTTTCTCATTAGTTGTTCAATCTCAAGGTGTGCAAATGTTGGATCGTAATCATAAACTAATGAAGTATGTAAACAAAGAGTAGGAGTATTGTACGAGAAATTTCCTTGATTCCATAATTCAGTACGTTCACTATGAATAATACCACTGGTTAGTTCAAAGCCCATTCCAGTCTGCTTCTTTTTTGTTTTGATTTTTATTACAGCTTTAATATCAGAATCGTACATTATTCCTGGATTAGGAATTACTTCTACCGATTGAAGTTCATTCATTTTTAGTTCCTTCAGCTCTTTCAAATCTTCTATTCGTCGATTATCAATGTAGAAGACAGCTCTTCCTTTACCAACGACAACAAAACTATCACCAGATTTTTCAACAAAAGGCAATTGTGAAATATAATGACTAATATTTGGCAATTGTCTTTGCAATTGAGTGGGAGTAAACTTAATTCCGTTAGGTGTTATTTTAGTCGGAATTTTTCCTGTAATCGCTACTTCCTTTAGTTCCAAAGGCATAGATTCCATTTTAATAATTAATGAATCTGCAAAAGGAGCTTTCAGTAGCACCTTGTCATAGCCAATATACTGAGCTCTAATAAGTTTAATGTTCTTTTCTGTAAATAAATGAAACTCTCCAAGACTATCAGATATGACAGTCGCAATAGGTTCTGATGTCTCGGATGATAAAAACATATCAATATATGCTCCAGATAAAGTATTTCCTTTATCATCAATGACTTTTCCAGATAATGAAAAAGTGGATTGAGCACAACACACACCCGAAATCCCCAAAAGGACTAATAATGTGATTATAATCTTATTTTGTAATATAATCATAGTATTTCTCTAGTATTTTATTTCTCATGTACGTTGTTAAACAAAAGTGCACAACTGCAAATGTAGTTATTTACTCTGATATTTCCTTCTTTTATTATCAAAAATTCTTTTGTTGATTGAATTTTGCTTTATTATTTCAAATATACAATATTTACAGCGGTTTCTTTTTTATTTTATCTGTTTTATCACTCCAAATTCCTGAAGAACC